>JAQVPJ010000025.1 GCA_028702135.1 Eubacteriales bacterium
CGCTTTCTCCTCGGGAGCTTTATCAATCTGGTCGTATGCCAGAAATTCAACAGACTTATCTGCGAGTGCGAGTGTTTTTGTTATAGCCGGTTAATGTTGTTTTGCCGTGGTCGACATGTCCGATAGTGCCAATGTTAACGTGTGGCTTGTTTCTTTCAAACTTAGCCTTTGCCATTATATTTCCTCCTAATTTTTGTTATAAAATGATATAAATTCATTATACTGTTTTTTTATTTTCTGTCAAGGCTTTTTTAAAATTATTGCCTTAAACTTGGTTTTAACGGGTTTTTGTGTTGGTAATTGTCTCTTGTAAAGACTTGGGTACAAGCGCATAGTGGCTGGGCTCCATTGTATAGTTTCCTCTACCCTGTGTTTTTGATCTCAGGTCGGTCGAATAACCGAACATACAAGACAGTGGGACGTTTGCTAATATCTGTTGTCCCCCGCCGATCGGGGTCATTTCCTTAATGGCTCCCCTACGTGAGGTAAGATCACCGATAACGTCTCCCATATAATCATCCGGTACGGTGACGACAACCCTCATAATAGGCTCGGTAAGGATCGGATCAGCCTTGCGCATAGCATTCTTAAACGCCATAGAAGCGGCGATTTTGAACGCCATCTCGGATGAATCGACCTCATGGAACGAACCGTCATAAAGCGTTACTATTACATCGACGACGTTATAGCCAGCCACGACACCCGAGAGCATCGCTCCCCGAATACCCTCATCAATTGCGGGTATATATTCCTTGGGAATCGCTCCGCCCACGATCTTGTTGTTAAAGACATAACCCTTGCCCGGTTCGTTGGGCTCGATTTTGATTTTAACATGACCGTATTGACCTTTACCTCCCGACTGACGAACATACTTGTTGTCCTCTTCTGCCGGTCTTGAAATAGTTTCACGGTAAGAAACGTGCGGCTTTCCTACATTAGCTTCAACCCTGAACTCACGTAAGAGTCTGTCGACAATGATTTCCAAGTGAAGCTCACCCATTCCGGCGATGATGGTCTGCCCGGTCTCCTCATCAGTATAAGCCTTAAAAGTCGGATCCTCCTCGGCAAGCTTTGAAAGGGCTATGCCCATCTTTTCCTGTCCTACCTTGGTCTTTGGTTCAATGGCTACTCTGATAACCGGCTCGGGAAATACCATGGATTCCAGTATTATCGGGTTCTTCTCGTCACAGAGCGTATCTCCCGTTGTTGAGTTTTTGATACCCACAACAGCACCTATATCTCCTGTGGCAAGCTCATCTACATCCTCGCGATGATTTGCATGCATGAGCAGTATACGCCCGAATCTCTCGCGAGTTCCCTTTACTGTATTATATACAGCCGATCCTGTTGATATTTTGCCCGAATAGACTCTTACAAAGCATAATCTGCCTACAAACGGGTCAGTCATAATCTTAAAAGCAAGCGCCGAAAACGGTGCATCGTCACTTGCAATTCGCTCGTCATCCTCGTCATTATTGGGATTTGTTCCCTTGATTGCAGGAACATCAAGCGGTGAAGGCATATAATCAACTATTGCATCAAGCAATTTCTGAACACCTTTATTCCTGTACGAAGTACCGCAGACTACCGGAACCATCTTGTTTTCTATCGTTGATATTCGTATCGTACTCTTGATCTCCTCCTCGGTGAACTCATCACCTTCAAGGAATTTTTCAAGAAGCGAATCGTCAACTTCGGCAAGATGCTCGCACAGATCCTGACGGTATTGTGCCGCTTTTTCTTTCATATCATCGGGAATCTCAATCTCCTGGATATCGTTCCCTATATCATCAAGGTAGATATATGCCTTCATTTTTACAAGGTCTATGATACCCTTGAAATCGGACTCGGCGCCTATCGGTAACTGAATCGGAACGGCGTTTGCCTTCAATCGTTCACGTATCATATCCACAACGTGATAAAAGTTCGCACCGGTTATATCCATTTTATTGATATAGCACATACGAGGGACCTTATACTTATTCGCCTGTCTCCAGACGGTTTCGGATTGCGGCTCAACACCGCCCTTTGCGCATAAAACCGTGACAGATCCGTCGAGCACTCTTAAAGAACGCTCAACTTCAACCGTAAAATCCACATGTCCGGGAGTGTCAATGATATTAATGTGATGCTCTTTCCAAAAACAGGTTGTAGCTGCAGAGGTTATTGTTATACCCCTCTCCTGCTCCTGCTCCATCCAGTCCATCGTGGCTGCACCCTCGTGAACCTCACCCATTTTATGCGTTTTTCCCGTATAGTATAATATTCTTTCTGTTGTGGTGGTCTTGCCCGCATCAATATGAGCCATAATACCGATATTACGGTAACGCTCAAGCGGAAATTTTCTTGGCATACTAAAATCCATTTCTCGAACGACTTAGAATATTCTTGAGTCCAAGAACCTTTCGTCGTTGAAAAATCGGTTCTTGGGAGAATATAAATTTCTTATATCCATTCTCATCCGGGCTGCCTTCAATCAACCCTTATTTTTAATAAAAATTACCATCTGTAATGTGCAAAAGCCTTGTTTGCCTCTGCCATTCTGTGCGTGTCATCTTTTTTCTTGACCGCACCGCCGGCGTTGTTTACGGCATCAAGTATCTCTGCAGCAAGACGTTCGGACATTCTCTTGTCGGATCTTGCTCTTGCGTAAGTTATCAACCAACGCAAGCCGAGAGTCTGTCTTCTCTCAGGGCGAACTTCCATGGGAACTTGATAGTTAGAGCCGCCCCTGCGGACCGCTTTTACCTCAAGGTTAGGCATAATGTTTTCAATTGCCTTACGGAATTGCTCGAGCGGATCCTGTCCGGATTTCTTTTCTACGATTGAAAAAGCATCGTAAACGATTCTCTGGGCAACACCCCTTTTGCCGTCATACATGATGTTGTTTATAAGCTTTGTAACCAATGTCGAATTATAAAGCGGATCCGGCAATACATCTCTCTTAAAACCATGCTCTCTTCTTGGCACTGTACTTCCCTCCTTCATAAAGATAGCGTATCGTCGAACATATCCGCGATAAGCGGAAAATATCATCGGCGATTTATACGCTTCAATGAGCTCACAGGTACTCGAAAATAATTTTCCGTTAGTGCTAATGGCGGGAACACTTAAATAATGTATAGTATATTATAAGCGTTAAACGCAAAAATTCTCATTTTTTATTATATGCTTACCATTGAACAATAAACATATATTACATTAAGCACGAACTATATATTTCTGTCCCTTTTCTTGCCTTTAAATCAATTATTTTACCTTGGGCTTCTTTGCACCGTATTTGGAGCGTCCCTTGTTTCTCTTCGCAACACCCTGAGTGTCAAGCGTGCCGCGTATGATGTGATAACGAACACCGGGAAGGTCCTTTACCCTGCCGCCTCTGATAAGAACGACCGAGTGCTCCTGCAGATTGTGTCCTATTCCGGGTATATACGAGGTTACCTCTATACCGTTTGTAAGTCTGACTCTGGCTATTTTTCTCTGCGCAGAATTAGGCTTCCTTGGGGTTTTTATAGCAACCTTTGTACAAACTCCTCTTTTTTGCGGAGCAGCTGTCTCAATTGTGACCTTTTTGATCGTGTTGACGATCTTATGCAAGTCGTGAGCTTTTGACTTATAAACACTTTTCTGCCTTCCGTGCTTTACCAACTGATTGAATGTAGGCATTATTTTCCTCCTTTCCGAAAAATTTCGCAACGATAAGATTATACTCTAACGCCTTTATTTTGTCAATAGTTTAAGAATTATCAAAAACCACCGAAAAATGTGCGTTTCGTTGTAAAAATAGCACAGTCACCGGGTGCATTTAGCATATTACACGCTCTGAAAAGTCCCTGCGAACTGTTTTAACCAATACATATATCAAAATTCGGTAATTATCGCTGTCGGCACCTCCACGCCCGCCTTTTCAGCAAGCTGAAGGCTTGTAAAACGGGTGTCAATCTCTATGTTGCCGACTTTTTTTATCTCGTTCTTTACTCTGGATGCGAACATAATGTCCGCATCCTTTGCAAGAATTACCCTTTTTGCTTTTCCCGAGCGAATGAGTTTAAGTGATTGATTTACTCCTATCACCCAACTTCGCCCGTCGGGGCTATCTGACATATTAAGATTTCCTTTCAAATTGTTCGCTGTCGATTATGAGCCTTGTTTGATGTAAACAACAGCTGTTCTATATAATCTGCTCTTGTATTTCATCGCCGTAAACCCGCTCATAATCTTCTCCGGTATCCACAACGGTGTCTCTATAGATGCTCATTCCGGTACCTGCGGGTATAAGCTTACCTATGATGACATTCTCTTTAAGACCGAGCAGCGGGTCCTTTTTACCCTTTATAGCCGCTTCGGTAAGAACCTTGGTCGTTTCCTGGAAGGATGCCGCAGACAGGAAAGATTCGGTCGAAAGCGAAGCCTTTGTAATACCGAGCAGCATCGGGGTACCCTCTGCCTCCATTTTCGGTGTTTCTGCGGGATGATTCTCGTTATATTTCTGTATATTCTCGTTCTCGGCTAAGAACTCCGAAACATCGACCGCCGAACCTACCAACAAACCGGTATCTCCCGTCGAATCAATCTTTATCTTTCTTGTCATCTGACGAGCGATTACCTCTATATGCTTATCCGAGATTTCGACCGCTTGTAAACGGTAAACGCGCTGTATCTCCTTGATGATGTATTCATATACCTCGTCAAGCCCGCTGATTCTGAGTATGTCTGCCGGGCTCTCGGTTCCGTCGGTGAGCTTCTGGCACTTCTCTACATGAGCGCCGTCCTCCACGATAACCTTTGTCAGTATCGGTACGGATGTGCTTCTTTCCTCACCAGTATCGTCATCGGTGACAATGATCTGCTTGAGTTTCTTTGCTTCCTCTATGCGAACAGTTCCGTTGAAATCCGAGAGCACAGCGGTTCTCTTGGGCTTTCTCGCCTCGAAAATCTCCTCGACACGCGGAAGACCCTGCGTGATATCACCGCCGGCGACACCGCCGCTATGGAAGGTTCTCATCGTAAGCTGCGTACCGGGCTCGCCGATAGACTGAGCAGCAATAATACCTACTGATTCACCTATGCTGACAGGAAGTCCCGTTGCAAGATCGGCTCCGTAACAATGGACACAGGCACCGTGCTTTGCTTTACAGTTTATTACAGAACGTATATGCACTTTCTCTATACCGGATTTACAGATTTCCTTAACCTGCTCTTCGGTAATCATAGTGTCGTGTGGAACAATAATTTCGCCGGTATTGGGATTTACAAGGTCACCGATAACATATCTGCCGAAAAGTCTGTCCTCGAACGGTTCTATGACTTCCTCTTTACCGCCGGAAAGTTTATCGACAATTTTGTGTATCCACAGACCTCTTTTATCTCCGCAGTTGAACTCGCGGATAATGACATCCTGCGAAACATCGACCAAACGACGGGTAAGATAACCCGAGTCGGCGGTTCTTAAAGCGGTGTCGGCAAGACCTTTTCTCGCTCCTCTGGCAGCTGTGAAATACTCCAGTATCGCCATGCCCTCGCGGAAGTTTGCTTTGATCGGGATCTCTATGGTTTTACCGGTTGCTGATGCCATAAGTCCTCGCATTCCTGCCAACTGTCTTATCTGTTTTATTGATCCGCGGGCGCCGGATACAGCCATCATGTTGATCGGGTTGTATTTGTCAAGGTTATCCTGAAGAGCGGTAGCAACATCCTTAGTACATTTATCCCATATGGATACTACTCTTAATGAACGCTCATAATCTGATAAAAGTCCTTTTTTGTAGTAATCAGTAATAATGTCAACATTCTTATCCGCTTCTTCAAGCAGTGTTTTCTTCTCGGGAGGGATGGTCATATCATAAACCGATATTGTAAGACCGCTTATGGTGGAATACTTGAAGCCCTGCGCCTTCATTTTATCAAGAACTTCGCAGGTGACAGTATTGCCATGATATTTTATGCATCGGTCTACAATTACGCCAAGCTCCTCTTTTTTTGCAACGAAATCTATTTCAAGCTTGAAATCGTTCTCGGGGTTTTTTCTGTCGACAAAGCCGAGATCCTGTGGAATAGGATCGTTAAAAATAAGTCTTCCAAGGGTTGTGGTGGTGATTCCCTCGCGCATTTCACCGCGGATCTCTTTCTGGATTTTTACGTTTATCCGTGCGTGCAGCGAAATGATTCCGTTTTCGTAAGCCATAACAGCCTCATCATAATTACGGAAAAACTTACCCTCTCCCTTCTCACCCTCTTTTTCAAGCGTGAGGTAATATGAACCGAGAACCATATCCTGAGAGGGAACGGTTACGGCGCGGCCGTTGACAGGCTTTAAGAGGTTGTTCGCAGAAAGCATCAGAAACCTCGCTTCCGCCTGTGCCTCTGCAGAAAGCGGTATATGAACGGGCATCTGGTCGCCGTCAAAGTCCGCATTAAAAGCGGTACAAACCAAAGGATGCAGTTTAATCGCCCTGCCCTCGACGAGGACCGGCTCAAATGCCTGTATGGAAAGGCGGTGCAGCGTCGGCGCGCGGTTAAGCAGTACAGGATGCTCCTTGATTACCGAATCAAGCGCGTCCCATACCTCGGCATTAGCCCTCTCCACACGCTTCTTTGCGTCCTTTATATTGGTAGACTTTCCGGTTGCGACAAGGGTTTTCATCACAAACGGCTTGAACAGCTCAAGTGCCATTTCCTTAGGAAGACCGCACTGATAAATCTTGAGATCAGGTCCGACAACGATAACCGAGCGACCGGAGTAATCCACACGCTTACCCAAAAGGTTCTGCCTGAAGCGTCCCTGCTTGCCCCTGAGCATCTCCGAGAGAGACTTTAAAGGACGATTGTTGGGACCCGTGACCGGTCTGCCTCTTCTGCCGTTATCGATAAGAGCGTCGACAGCCTCCTGAAGCATACGCTTCTCGTTGCGGATAATTATATCGGGAGCCTCAAGCTCCATAAGTCTTTTCAGCCTGTTGTTGCGGTTTATTACCCTGCGGTAAAGGTCGTTAAGGTCGCTGGTGGCGAATCTGCCGCCGTCAAGCTGCACCATCGGTCTTATTTCGGGAGGAATTATCGGCAGAGCATCAAGAATCATCCATTCCGGACGGTTGCCCGATACTCTGAATGCCTCTACAACCTCAAGACGCTTTATGGCACGGATTTTGCGCTGTCCCTGTGCGGTAAGCAGCTCTTTTTTAAGCTCCTCCGCTTCCCTCTCAAGGTCGATCTCGGAGAGCAGTTCCTTTATAGCCTCCGCACCCATACCGGCTTTGAAGTCATTCTCATATTTCTCATAATAATCTCTATATTGCTGCTCGGTCAGGAGCTGATACTTTGACAGTTGTGTGTCCTCACCCGGATCTATAACTATATATTGTGCAAAGTATAGAACCTTCTCCAACAGCTTGGGAGACAGGTTAAGTAGCAACCCCATTCTTGACGGAATCGCTCTGAAATACCATATATGCGAAACGGGGGCGGCAAGCTCAACATGACCCATACGCTCGCGCCTTACCTTGTTTGTTGTAATCTCAACGCCGCATTTTTCACAGATTTTTCCCTTGTAGCGAACACCGCGTTTATATTTGCCGCAATGGCATTCCCAATCTTTTGTAGGGCCAAAAATCTTTTCACAGAACAAACCATCGCGTTCCGGCTTGAGGGTTCGATAATTGATCGTCTCCGGTTTCTTAACCTCGCCATATGACCATTTGCGTATCATTTCCGGAGATGCCAAACCGATTTGTATAGATTCAAATTCAATATTGTTATTATCCATCATTGATTATTATCTCCCTTCGCTATTCGTCATCGACAGAGTCGTCGTCGGAACGATCGCTATATTCGTAAGTCTCGTCTTCGAAGTTATCTTCATCCTCGTCAACGTCTTTGCTTAATACTCCCTCTTCATCGTCGTGCATCATTTGATCGGGATTCTCAATAATACTCTCGCCAAGCTCACTGTCCGAAAACTTCCTCTCGTCCTCGCCTTCCTCGTCGGAGTAATCCTTCATCGTTATTTCGCTGTCAAATTTATCCCTAACACGGACATCCAAACCGAGTGACTGCAACTCCTTTACAAGAACCTTGAACGAAGCGGGAACACCCGGTGTGGGAATATTATTGCCCTTTACAATCGCCTCATAAGTCTTTACGCGTCCCTTGATATCATCCGACTTGACAGTTAGTATCTCCTGAAGAGTATATGCAGCACCGTAAGCGTAAAGCGCCCATACCTCCATCTCTCCGAAACGCTGACCGCCGAACTGCGCTTTGCCGCCGAGAGGCTGCTGCGTGACTAAGGAATAAGGACCTGTCGAGCGTGCGTGTATCTTATCATCAACAAGATGATGAAGCTTTAAGAAATACATATATCCGACCGCTACGGGGTTGTCGAAAGCGATTCCGGTTCTGCCGTCATAAAGTATGGTTTTTCCGTCTGACGGAAGATCCGCTTTTATTAAGCATTCCTGAATATCCATTTCGCTCGCACCGTCAAACACAGGTGTCATAACCTTCCAGCCCAGCTTTTTCGCTGCCAGACCGAGATGCACCTCAAGAACCTGACCTATATTCATACGCGAGGGAACGCCCAACGGGTTCAAAACTATATCAAGCGGTGTTCCGTCCGGAAGAAAAGGCATGTCCTCGGAGGGAAGTATGCGTGAAATAACGCCCTTGTTTCCGTGACGTCCCGCCATTTTGTCGCCTACTGATATTTTGCGCTTCTGTGCTACATAAACGCGGACAACCTTGATAACTCCCGGCTGGAGAACATCACAATCATCGCGTGAGAACACTTTTACGTCAACAACAATACCTGCCTCCCCATGGGGCAGTTTAAGCGAGGTATCCCTGACTTCTCTTGCCTTTTCACCGAATATAGCTCTTAAAAGCCTCTCCTCGGCGGTAAGCTCGGTTTCACCTTTTGGCGTGACCTTGCCCACAAGAATATCACCGGAACGAACCTCGGCACCGATGCGTACTACGCCGTCCCTGTCGAGATCCCTCAATACATCGTCACCCACATTGGGAATATCTCTTGTGATCTCCTCCGCACCAAGCTTGGTATCGCGGGACTCGCAATAATACTCCTCAATATGTATTGAGGTGTAGATATCTTCTTTTACAAGACGCTCGTTTATCAAAACGGCATCCTCGTAGTTATAGCCCTCCCATGTCATAAAGCCGACTAAAACGTTCTTGCCGAGTGAAATCTCGCCGTGGTCAGTAGCCGGACCGTCGGCAATAATATCGCCCTTTTCAACCCTCTGTCCTTTTACTACAATAGGTCTTTGGTTGATACAGGTTCCCTGATTGGAGCGCTTGAATTTAATAAGTTTATAAATGTCGCTTCTGCCTGCGTCTGTTCTTACGACCACTTCACTTGAAGAAACCGATTCCACAATGCCGTCGTTATTGCAGATTACAAGAACTCCGGAATCGTAAGCTGCCTTGTACTCCATGCCGGTCGCAACAATCGGCGTTTCATTTACCATAAGAGGTACTGCCTGCTTCTGCATGTTCGAGCCCATCAGTGCGCGGGTATTATCGTCGTTTTCAAGGAACGGAATCATCGCCGTGGCAACGGAGACAACCATTTGCGCCGAAACGTCCATAAGGTCGATTTTGCCCGCCTCAAACTCCATTATCTCGTCCCTGTGCCGGGCCACGACTTTACGGTTTACAAAACGGTTATTCTCGTCAATAGGTTCGTTTGCAGTTGCGCAGACATATTCGTCCTCAGCGTCGGCGGTAAGATATATAACATCATTTGTGACAACGCCGTTCTTTACGATACGATAGGGAGCTTCAATAAAACCGAAATCATTTATTCTTGCATAAGTAGCAAGATAGGAGATAAGACCGATATTAGGACCCTCAGGGGTCTCTATCGGACACATCCTTCCGTAATGTGTATAATGAATATCACGCACCTCAAAAGACGCTCTGTCTCTCGACAATCCTCCGGGACCGAGCGCGGACAAACGCCGCTTGTGAGTAAGCTCCGAGAGCGGGTTGGTCTGATCCATAAACTGGGATAACGGCGAGGAGCCGAAGAAATCCCTTATAGCGGATACGATGGGGCGGATATTTATAAGAGACTGCGGTGTAACCGTGTCTATATCCTGTGTGGTCATCTTTTCCTTGACGATTTTATCCATACGGGAGAATCCGATACGGAGCTGGTTATACAGAAGTTCGCCAACGGAGCGAAGACGACGATTGCTCAAATGGTCGATATCGTCGGTTTTTCCTATTCCATATGAAAGTCCTATCATATAATTCACAGCTGCGAAAACATCATCGACAGTTATATGATTGGGTATAAGCTCATTCTTTCTTAAGAGAAATTCCTTTTTCAGCTCGTTTACATCCGATAAACCGACTTTACCGATAATATCAGCAAGCGTTTCGTAACTTACGTATTCGTTTATACCGAGCTGCTCGTTAGTGTAACCGCATATTGCGGCGGCGTTGACCATTTTATTTGATAATATCTTAATCTCTCTGTCATCTTCGCCGTTTTCAAGATAAACCTCAAAAACGCCCGCCCTTTCGACCTCCTCAGCATCTACTCTCGTCAGCTTTGAGCCGGCTTCGAAAATTATCTCGCCGGTAAAAGGATTGATGGCAGGCTTCGCAAGCACATGACCGGTTATTCGACGGGCAAGTGCCAGCTTTTTATTGAACTTATATCTGCCTACAGGCGAAAGGTCATATCTCTTGGGATCAAAGAACAGATTGTTGAGCAAAACCTGTGCGCTCTCTACAACCGGCGGATCTCCGGGACGCAGTTTTCTGTAAATCTCCTTTAATGCCTCATCGGTGGGATTTGACATATTCCCCTCGCTGATGTTCTTTTCCGCCTCGGCAACGCTAATATCCTTTTCAAAGGTAGCCTTCAAAAGAGGTTCATCGCCGAATCTGTTTATAATATCATCATTGTATGTCAAACCGAAAGCACGCAAAAGCACGGTTACCGGTATTTTACGGTTTTTGTCTATTCTTACATAAAAAATGTCGGAAGAATCGGTTTCGAATTCGAGCCAGGCACCTCTGTACGGAATGATCGTGCTTGCTAACAGATGCTTTCCTGTCTTGTCGTCGGTCATTTCATAATAAATTCCGGGAGAGCGCACTATTTGAGAAACAACAACTCTTTCAGCACCGTTAATAATAAACGTGCCACTGTCGGTCATAGCCGGAAAATCACCCATGTAGATTTCCTGCTCCTTGACTTCTCCGGTTACCTTGTTGGAAAGACGAACCGTAACCTTAAAAGGTATCGCATAGTTTACGTCTCTTTCCTTGCAGTCCTCGACCGAATACTTTGGCGTTTCGTTGAGTGAATAATCAATAAATTCAATAACAAGATTTCCCGAATAATCCGTCATGGGGGAAATATCGGCAAGTATATCCTTTATATCCCTTTCTATAAGATCTCTGAAGGATTTCTTTTGCACCTCGATCAGATTGGGCATTTTCAAAACTTCTTCGTTTTTGGAAAAGGACATACGCACGACTTTACCAAGATGCTGTTCCTTTAACATATCAACCAATCACTCCATTCATTTTTTACAAAATGTCTTATATTTACAGTCGTATTTATTTTTTTCATGTACCCGTAATTGTAAAAATTTACAAAAATGATACAGATAGCGCAACAAAAATTTACCGTTTTTGCACGATTTTTTTTGCTATCCGGTTTTATCGGGTAATGTAATGCAGTTTATTACTTTATCATATAAATATACATTTGTCAATGATTTTTTGAGGAATATTTTTAGTTAATTTTTTGTTAATAACTGCTAAATCCCGGTGGATTTTTTTAGTACGGTAAATTACGTTGATATCTGATAAAAAAACCTAAAAAAATATTGTTTTTTAAAAAGATGCTGTTATAATGAATCTGCTGAACAAAACTTATAAAAAAGTGTGGACACTAAAACATATATGGGAACATATCTGAACAAAAAAAGCTCTGATTTGCTTATATTTTTTTGCTGGCTTCCTTCAAGGCTGAAGGGCTGTGTTTATATGCATTCTTATTTTTGCCGCCGCAGCTTGTGTTCTGGTATTTTTTGCTATGGCGGTAAAGAGAAAAAACACTGAAACCGCCGAAAAATAACAAAATAAAAAGCCAAAAACGCTCTCGGTACGCCGGGAGCGTTTTTATATGCATAAAACCGGATTTATAGCATTTTTTTCAAGTTATCAAGACATTTTGTAACCAAATTGAAACCGTCCTGATCGTCTTTCTCAACAATTGCCCAGACGCATTCCGGTGTGTTTTTGGATATTTCTATGACCGATTTCCAGTCAATATTATCATTTTCATCGCCTATGACGCAGTCATATGCTTTTTTGTTTGAGAACGGCTTATAATGCACCGTTACCCCCTTATATGCGAATCTTTTATACATTTCCACAGGGTCTTTTCCGCCGTTGGCGGTGTTTCCTATGTCTATCTGCATTATAAAATCGCTCGGAGAATGCTCGCCAAGCATCTCCCATCCGCATTTGCCATTTTCGAGATCTTGCAAATCCTGCTTATGGGCATGGTATCCAAGCCTTAAACCCTCCTCGCGGAAGCGTGAGCAGAGCTTATTGAAAGAACAAATTATTCCCTTCCACTGCTCGGCGCTCAACAGAGGCTGCCAAGGAATAACTACGTAACGGCATCCGAGTTCCTTCATATAGCTGATAACAAATTCCACCTTCTCCTCAGTATCGAACTCCTGCCAGCCGCAGTGATACCCGCATAGCTCCAAGCCGCATTCGTCAAGACATTCACGCAAAAAAGATGCAGGATGGGTTGCCAGTGCACCGAAGAGCTCGACTCCCTCGTATCCGGCTTCCTTCGCCTTTTTAAAGCATTCTTTTACATCGGCGGCATATGAGTCCCTTACCGAGTAAATCTGTAACCCTAACTTAAACATAAAAAACGCCTCCAAAATTTGTTTTTTTATATTATTTTTACCGCACCGGAGGGTGCAGCGACCGAAAGGCACACATCACCGCAGGTCCCGTTTGAGGAAACGCTTATACCGCAGGCGGCAAGCCTGCCCCTGCATTCGCCGTAAGCGATTTGCGGTCTGTTGTTGTTTTCGCTCAGATGCGCAAGAACGATTGTCCTTGCGCCACTTTCTACCAGCTCAGGAAGAAAATCCGCACAATCAGAGTTGGAAAGGTGACCCCTTTTTCCGAGTATCCGCTGCTTCAGGTAATATGGGTAAATACCCTGACGGAGCATCTCGACATCATGGTTTGATTCTACTACAACATAATCGCAGCCGTCAAGCATTTCGGCGACTTCGGTGCTTAAATATCCTATATCAGTGGCATAGCCAAAGGATTTGTTACCTAATTCTATTCTGAAACCCACGCTTGCAAGCGAATCATGCGGGGTGGCTACAGTATGTATACGCATATTGTCAAGCTCCACGCACCCGCCTGCATCGTTGCTGTGTAAATGCTCTGATGTTGCCGGCTGAAAGTCGGCAATATACTTAGCACAGAGATAGGGAGCATAAACAGGTATATTAAAATATTTCGATATCGTCTGTAAACCGCCGATATGGTCGGAATGTTCGTGAGTAATAAATATCGCCCTTATGTTTTTTATGCTTGTCCCCAAATCATCAAGGGATTTACATATCCGGCGGGCGGAAACACCGGCGTCTATAAGAATCTCGTCGCTGCCGCACTTTACATAAGCGACATTCCCCTTTGATGAGGAATACAGCATATATGCCCTTAAATCGCTCTCGCCCATTTGATAAGCTGCTCCTTTTTACAAGCCGTTTTTTTGTACTAATAAATGCAGTTACAGTCGAACCTTACAGCACCGTATTTTCTGATATTCAGAAACATACAGGAGCCTTCTCCGAAAACACTCTCAAGTGCTGCTTTGTATTCCTCCCGCTTTTCATTGGGAACATAAGCCTGAATAGTACCCGCAAAACCGCCGCCGTGTACCCGGCAGACAACGCCGATACGCTCCGATATCGCAAGCGCAAGTGAGAGACCCTGTTCGGCTTCGTTTTTATTTGTGTATACATTCTGAAGGAACTTAAAGGACGAGTTTCCCGATTGGGTTACATACTTCAAAAATCCGTCTATATCGCTGTTTATTAAAGCCTTGCGCTGTAGCTCGACACGCTTGTTCTCACTAAAGAAGTGCATCGCCCGCATTATCGCCCGGTCACCCACAAGTGTACGAAGGTATGCGATCCTTGAGATGAACTCATCCTCATCAACCTCGCGTAACACGGTTTTGCCAAGCAGCGTCGCACAGTCGTACATCTCTTTGGGAACGGAAGCGTAATCATCGGTAAGGTCAGCATGGTTTCCGCCCGTGTTGACAATACAAAGCAAATAACCGCAGTCCGAAAGGTTAAAATCGAGCTTTTCAATAACCGGCATATCGTTCTTTTTGAAATCCATGTATGAGAAACCGCCGTTGGCGCATGCTGCCTGATCGAGAAGTCCGCAGGGCTTTCCGAAATACACATTCTCCGAATATTTACCCGCTTTTGCAAGCTCTATCGGCGTAATCTTGCCGCCGTTATAGAAATGAGAGAGTATGTTTCCGCAAATTACCTCAAAAGCCGCAGACGAGGAAAGCCCCGACCCGCTGAGAACATCGCTTGTAGTGCAGGCGACAAAGCCTCCGTAATTGTATCCGCTTCTCCCGAAAGCGTCACAGATACCCGAGATTATGGCGGATGAGCTGTTTTTACGCACCTTTGACGCATCCAACTCTCTTATATCGACAGCATCCTCCCGATACCCCTCGCTTTTTATCCTGATGACACTATCTGCGCATTTTGAAGCGACTGCGATTATATCAAGATCAATCGCTGCCGCGAGCACTTTACCGTTGTTATGATCTGTATGATTGCCGGATATTTCGCTTCTGCCGGGAACTGAAAAAAGGGTTACATCAAGATCACCATATAGGTCGATAAAATTACCTACGATTCTAATGTAACGCTCCTTTTGAAGACTCAACTTTTCTTTACCATACAGCTCTATCAGATTTCTGTCAAGACCTTTAAATTTTAATTCTTTGAGAAGCCCTGTTGCTTTCATAAAAACCTCTGCAAAATTTATTTTACAAGTACCTTTTTTATTTCATATATATATACTATGTGATAATCATCCTTATAGAACAGTGCGGGATCAAGCCCGATAAAACCGCTTTCCTTTATTTTATTTACATAGAGCTTTTTGCCGCAGAGTACCGCCTCCGCCTGTTCGAAATAAACAAAGTCACCGTCGATGACGGGTGTAAGACCCGCTAATGCTGTTTTATCGCAATCCCTGCCGCTCTTGCTGCCGCAGATTTTATATGCATCCTTGAATCCATCCTCAAGCCAGCAAAGTGTAATTTCATCGGACTGCTCGGCAAACTCGTTGGTGTAACGCTGCGGACGGATAAAACACATGAACACGTTCTTGTTCCATAAAACTCCCATCCCGCCCCAGCTCGCTGTCATCGTATTATAGCTGCCGTCTTGTTTTTTCGCAGTTATTAGCATTTTTTGCTTCCCTATAGCATCAAATACATTTTTTCCGAACTGCTCGGGTAATATTTGTTTTAGCATCAGTTCAATTCCTCCTTTAAGGTATTATATGCCCTGACTCTTGAAAGCACAACAGAAAAAACAATAAACAACAACGCATTTGCCACACCCTGAACAGCAGTTCCCGCCGAGTTTACCATTGCCGCTTCATGACCGTACAAAAAAAGCTCAAAGATATAATATCCGAGTACCAAAACTACCGTTGCGGCGACAAGTGCAGTAATGTTCCTTAGTGAAAACACGGTTTTTTTCGAGGAAAAGCAGACTGCCATCGCCGCTTTTATTATTATTGTCGGTATGCAGTAAATGGCGTATCCGGAGGTTAAGTCGGCAAGCGACGCTCCTATTGAAGCGGCGCAGAGTCCATAAGGTAAAGGCAGTATGCAGGCAAACAAATAAACGAACGAATCTCCGAGATGAATGTACCCGTTACCTCCCGCTATCGGCATCATAAAAAACCTTGTGAATATGAATACAAGCGCAGCAGCGAGAGCTGTTGCCGCAAGTCGTTTTATACTCTTTTTTCTCATTTTTCTACAAATCCCTTATCATTTGTTCGAACTCGACGCCGTAAATTGGCGGCGAGCCGGTTCTTTTTGTGTAGGAAGATACCTTTGATATAAACTGCACAGCTGCCTTAATCGCTCCGTAGATTCCTCTGCCGTTCAGGAGTTCCCCCAAGAGAATCGAGGAAAAAAGGTCGCCGCAGCCGGGAAAAAACACATCGCAATAAGTAGCATAGCTGCTCCCATAAATAACCTCGTCGTGGTCCTTTATCGCAAAGACTGCGCCGATTGTCCCCTGAGCCGCATTATGGATTCCGGTTATTATAACGGCGTGTCTTTTTTTGTTCCCTATTTTCAAGAGAGCATCAAGCATTTCTTTCTGCTTGCCGGAATCCGGCTGCCCTCCGTAGGGTATTCCGAGCAGAAGATACGCTTCGGTCAGGTTGGGGGTTATAACATCCGCTGATTTACATAAAACTTTTATTCCGTCGCACATTTCCTTTGTGTAAGTACGATAGATCATCCCGTTATCCCCCATTACAGGGTCAACGAGTACTAGTGTGGATTCTCTCTCAAAATCATTAATAAAGCTCTTTACAATCTCTATCTGCCGGCCGCTGCCCAAAAAACCGCTGTAAATCGCATCGAAGCTTAGGTCAAGCTCTCTCCAGTGGGTGGCTATTTTCTCCATCTCTTCGCTCAAATCAAAGAAGGAATATCCATCAAAACCACCGGTGTGAGCAGACAGCAGGGCTGTCGGAAGCGGACAAACCTGATGCCCGAAATGAGAAAGCACCGGCCATATGACCTGCATCGAGCATCTTCCGAAACAAGAGATATCATTTATTGCAGCTATTCTTTTTACCATTACAGAGTTATTCCTCTTTACAGTTAGATTTAATATGTTATAATATCACAGTTTTATATAAAATAAAAGTGTTTTTCCGTTATTATTTTGATGCGAGCAAAAAAATATCCCAGACAGGAATATAATCCTTTTTGCGTAAATAGAGCTTGTACCGGTAGTCATAGCTGCGTATGAGCAGCGGTAAATCAATAAAATCCTCCGCGCGATGATACAGTGCAACCATAATGTCCGGACTGTTGTTGTATATTGTATTCACCGCACCCTGTAAAACCTGTCTGTCGGCGCCCTCAGCGTCTATTTTAATGCTGCCCACACTAATCCCGCAGTCACCAATGCTATGCTGCTTGCAATAGCTGTCGATGCTGACAACCCGCGTGTTCCCTCCACCGCTTTTTATAAATGAGGAGCGACTTCCTTTTCCGGCAAGCTCTCCGCTTCCGTCACGGTCGGAAACGGCGGCATTTTCGCATATAATCGCTCTTAAGTCGGTGGTATTGCTTAGAAGGCGGCAGTAGCTGTGTCTATCCGGCTCAAAAGCGACGATGTCCGCATAGTCTTTGCAACGTGAAGCAAATTCGATAACCGTATCCCCGTCATATGCTCCTACGTCAATATGACGCTTATTATGACGGAAAAATCCCTCAGGATACGAAAAGATACCTTTATCTGAACAAAGAAGCTCATATTCGCCCGTAATATTATATTTCAGAACAGATAAGAAAATCTCCTTTGAAATTTCATCTGCAAGGAAATCGTAAAGCCGCTGTACCCTTTCTATATTATCAAAAATTCTCTTCTTGTCAAAAATCCCGCTGCCGTATACCGGCAGATTGGGTGAATACAGAGTATGCTTCGCTTTAACAAGTTTTAGAATTTGCGCTTTTTCCCCTTCCAGCGCAAAGCATAGAACTGCAGCAAAGTCGTCGAATTCTTCCTCCGCTTCGGATATGCTCATAACGCGGAATCCCAAAAACTCCTGTCCTCTAACAAAGCCTTCACTTGCGAAAACGCCCTTTACTTCTATTCTTTTATTGCGAAGGTGGTTAAATATCTTCTCCGCACCGTCCCCCATCCCATAAAGCAAAACGGGACGTTTTTCCTCTGCGAGCTTTTCGTAAAGATCCGGAAGCTCTTTTAATGCATCAGCAATTTGCAATTGTTATCACCCTGAAAAACATAATATATGAAAAAATAAAAAAATCTACCCTTTTCGGGAAAAATCTGTATAATGAATAAAACAGTATTATACGAGGAGTGATTGATTTGAACAGCAAAATAACTTTAGAGGAATACAGGAACAAGCTGAAAGCTGCTTTTTTGGGAAGAGCGGCGGGGTGTACTCTCGGTGCGCCTGTCGAGGGCTGGACCCTGCAGCAGATGGAGGAGTACGCTAAACAAAAGGGTATTATTGAATACCCCCTTAATGATTACTGGACGGATACCCCTACTCCCGAGGAGAAACGATATGGCTGCGAGATGTTTAAAAATTACCTGAAGCAGAATATAACGCGTATTCCGTGCGATGACGATATCGGGTATACTTTACTGTCGTTGTTTATTGCTGAGGAGGGCGGAGGGCTCAACTTTACGCTTGAGGATGTCGCCAACTCTTGGAAGAAGTATATTACATATGCCTATACCGCGGAACGTGTTGCTCTTGACAACCTTTTAAAGGGCATAGAACCCTCCAAAGCAGCGGAGATTGACAATCCATATGATGAATGGATAGGCGCGGATATCCGTTGTGACGGATACGGCTATATGGCTCCCTGCGATCCGGAAAAAGCAGCAAAAATGGCAAAGACCGACGCAATGATTAGCCACAGAAACAACGGCATATACGGTTCTATGTACTTTTCCGCAGTTATTTCAGCCGGATTTTGTCTGTCCGATGCGAAAAAGGCTCTCACCAAAGGACTTGAATATATCCCGGACGACTGCGAACTCGCCAACGGAGTACGCTGGGCTCTTGATAATTACGACTCCGTAAGGGATTACCGTCACGCCGTTGAAATTGTTGACGCCCGTTACCCAGGAATGAATAATGTTCATACGATAAACAATGCCTGCCTGACTATTTTTGCTCTCGCTCTCGGAAAAAGGGATATCGGAAAAACAATCGCAAATGCCGTCGCAATGGCGCATGACTGCGACTGTACCGCTGCGACCGCAGGTTCAGTAGCCGGTGCATGCTATGGGATGGATTGCCTTGACGTTCACTGGTACAAGCCGTTCGGGGATACTGTCGGCTCTTATTTCAACGGAAAACCCGAATACTCCATAACCGACCTTCTCGGGCGTTTCGAGAAGTTTGCATTACAAGGCGGAAAGATACAGGGTTAAAATGCGGACTGCCTTGCTCTCCTGCAAAGCAGTCCGTTTATATTTAATAGTCCATTAAATCTTGATACATATACCAGTCGCCGTCAATTTTGTAGCAGTAAATCTTGTTTTTTTGACCCTTATCATCCTTATCCTTAAAAAACTTAACGGTTACGACAGCGACTTCCTCGATTATATCCTCATCCTTGAAATACCCTCTTTTTCCCTCTAAGTATTCCTCGTAATCTTCCTCATCCATTATCTCATAGTCCACTATCTCGAAATAAGTGTCTTTTCTCTCTTCCTCATCAACATTTTCCATTACCTGTTTAATACCATCAACATAATCCTCGTTGTAATCATTATCAAACAGCATTTCATATGCTTTTTCGTTTAAGATTGTATTTTCTATAAATCCATCCACATCATTGTCCAAAACTGCATTATATGCATCCTCGACGACACTCTGCGGTGAGTCGCCTCCGAACAGCTTTACCGCACCGAAAATCAAAGCACCTAAGACGACTACGGCGACTATTGAAATAATTGCGATTTTAGAGGCATTTCCCTTCCTTTGCGGTGCTGCATACTGAGGCTGATTGTATTGGTACTGTTCGTACTGATTAGGCTGAACAACTGTGTTATTTGCCGGCTCGTTGTTTTCGGGTTTTACTGCGGGTTTACCGCAATAACGGCAGAATTTATCATTACCTTGAATCTCTTTTCCGCATTTTGAACAAAACATTTTCTCATGTCCTCTCTTCACATAATTTTTTTAGAATGACCCAAGCATTAATATAATATCACATATTCGTTAAAAAATCAATATGTTTCGGTATAATTGCTTGAAAATTAAAGTCATAAATAAATCGCTTTTTTCATATAATTTTACAGTGCCGGGATTTCATTTCAGAAGGGATTTGGATCATGAAAAAGCTGTTTATTATTATATTAGTGTTTATATTACTCCCGCTCTCGGTTTCGGCTACCGAAGAATACTCTTTGTATCCATATGAATATGCGTGGGAAGAATACTGGTATGAGGAAGCTGATGAAGCTGCTACGCTGACCGGAGATTTCAACGTTAAAAGCGCGTTTCTTATGGAAGCTTCAACCGGAAAAGTCCTCTACTCATTGAATGAAGAAGAGCATCTGCCTATCGCATCTGTTACTAAAATAATGAGTACAGTGCTTGTTATGGAAGCTATCGACAGCGGAAAAATTAAGCTTGAGGACATGGTTGTCATAAGCGAGTACGCCGCGTCTATGGGAGGCTCTCAGGTTTATCTCGAAGCAAACGAGCAAATGAGCGTCCACGAGCTTCTAAAAGCGCTTATTATAGTGTCGGCTAACGACGCCACCCTCGCTCTTGCCGAGCATATTTACGGCAGCGAGGAATCGTTTTTAATAGCTATGAACGAAAGGGCAAAGCTTCTCGGGATGGATAACACAAACTTTGTTAACACAAACGGTCTTCCTGCCGAAAATCATTATTCATCGGCAGAGGACGTTGCGATTATGACCCGTGAGCTGCTTAAATTCCCGCTGGTTTTCGAATACTCTACTATCTGGATGGACACCATAAGAAACGGAAGTTTCGGGCTTGCCAATACAAACAAGCTCATCAGGTTTTACAAAGGTGCAAACGGAATGAAAACGGGATTTACCGACGAGGCTATGTTCTGCTTGTCCGGAACTGCAATACGCGATGGAATGCAGCTTATTTCCGTTGTTCTCGGAGCATCAACAAGTCAGGAGAGATTCTCCACAGTCAAGAAAATGCTCGATTTCGGATTTGCCAACTATTCATTAGTAACTCCTGAGAAACTGTCGCTTGAACCCGTGGACATTATAAAGGGTGTAAAAGAAACTGCTTCAATCGATTACACTCCCGCCTCTTTGTTATTGGAAAAAGGGACAAAATCCAGTATAGAGCAAACTGCACATATCGAGCTATCCGCCGAAGCTCCTGTATTAAAGGGGGACACGGTAGGATATATAATATATGAGATTGACGGTGCAGAGGTCGCAAGAGTGCCGGTTATAATAACAGAGGATGTGGATAAAATTGGATATTTTACAATACTGGGCAGGATTATTAAAAGCATCTTTGCATTTTTCTAAAGTCGGGTGTTTTTTATTGACTTTACACTTGATTTAAATTATAATAAAAATAAGGAAAAAAGATTTAAGGACAGAATAACGGCTAAGGAAGTAAAAGCATGATAAACCTGAAATATACGCATATAAAAAGCATCAATAAAACTGACCTTGATGAATTAATGCCGCTGCTTGTAAAAGCGGATGCAAAAATAAGAAATAAAAACGGGGAGGGCGCTGAGTATACAGGCTGGATTGACCTCCCCGTGAATTATGATAAAGAGGAGTTCGCCCGCATAAAATCCGCCGCAAAACGAATCAGAACAAACAGCGATGTGCTGCTTGTAATCGGAATCGGAGGATCATATCTTGGTGCAAGAGCAGTTATAGAGTTTTTGTATTCTTCCTATTATAATCAGACGAAAAAGGACAGTCCGGAGATATATTTTATCGGAAACTCCTTTTCGGGTGACGAGCTTAATCAGGTGATATCCCTTTGCGAGGGTAAGCGGGTGAGTGTCAACGTTATTTCAAAATCCGGCACTACCACTGAGAGCGCAATCGCTTTCCGATTTGTCAGGAAATATCTTGAGGGCCGTTACACAAAAGAGGAGCTTAAAGAGCGTATTTATACCACAACCGACAAAAAATCGGGAGCGCTTAAAACACTTGCCGACGAGGAGGGTTATGAGAGCTTTGTCATTCCGGACGATATCGGAGGAAGGTTCTCGGTTCTTACTGCGGTAGGACTGCTTCCGATCGCCGTAAGCGGCGCAGATATAGATGCTCTGATGGAGGGCGCTGCTGCATGCCGTGAAAATCTGTTTGCGGATAATCTTTATAACAATGCTTATACATATGCGTTACTGCGCAACGCATTCTTAAAAAAAGGAAAATTCGTCGAAGTGCTGGCAAGTTATGATCCTTCGTTCAGATTTATGGGAGAGTGGTTTAAGCAGCTTTTCGGAGAAAGCGAAGGCAAACAAAAAAAAGGAATACTCCCGGCATCCGTAATATTCTCTACCGATTTACATTCACTCGGTCAGTTCATTCAGGACGGCTCTCCGGTATTATTCGAGACTGTCTGCCGGCAATCAGTTTCAGCAAAAAACCCTGTTGTTCCAAATGATGAAAAAAACACCGACAAGCTTAACTATTTGGCGGGAGAAACTATGGATTCCATCAACAACAAGGCGTTTTTGGGTACATTGCTTGCGCACGCTGACGGGGGTACGGAGACCATCATTGTCGAATATTCGGAGAAAAACGAGTTTTCGCTCGGAGAGCTGATTTATTTCTTTTTTATCGCCTGCGCCGCGTCCGGATATATACTCGGAGTCAACCCTTTCGACCAACCCGGAGTCGAAGCTTATAAAAAGAATATGTTCGCTTTGCTCGGGAAACCGGGAAGCGAGGAGAGAAAAGCGGAACTTGAGAAAAAGCTAACACTTTTTGACATATAGTTCAAAAAATATGTTTTATTGTTAAATATATTGTTTTTGGGTTGATTTTTTTCTGAAAATAAAGTAAAATACAGATATGAATAATGTAAATATTTCCATGCGGTTTTGGAGCGGAATAGAATGATTCCGATTGATATTTAACTTTTTGCCAAACCGAAATAATATATATAATGGAGGTTTTTATTATGGTGCAGTTAATTGTCGGTCTTAAGGGTACGGGCAAGACCAAGGCGCTTATCGACGAGGTGAACAAAGCGGCTGAGAGTTCTCACGGCGCTGTTGTATGTATCGAATACGGTAGAAAGCTTACGTATAACATACAATATCAGGCACGTCTTGTAGACGCCAAGGATTATGATGTAAATGACGCTTCAAAGCTTTATGGCTTTGTCTGCGGAATACTTGCCGCAAACTACGATGTCTCCGAGCTGTTCATTGACAGTGCTCTAAAAATTTGTCAGGATGATATCGCCTCCTTCGAGGAATTTATCCTTAATACTGATAAAATCACACGAAAAAACAACATAACCTGCCTTATTACAGCTTCTATTGCTCCCGAAAAGCTGCCCGCTTCTATCGCAGGTCTGGTAAAGGAAATAAATCATTAATTATGGAAAAAAAGATTGCAGATAATAAAAATCAACTTAAGAGCTGCTTTTTCAAAGCGTTCGCGTTTTATACTCCGGTATCGTTAGCGTATGTCGCTGCACTTGCGCTCAACACGAGCAGCAAAGCGATGGCAAATGACGGTTTTGCCTTGCTTCTCCTTAAAAATCTTGCGGTTTTACTCGCATTTTCACTGCTTTTCGGCTTCTCTTTTCTTATTTTCGGATTGAAGAAGCTTCCTAATCCCGCAAAGTGGTCCCTGCACATTTTTATTCTTTACGTCGGTGCTACTTTTATGGGTTATGTCATGACGGGGAGTAAGAGCGACCCTGCGGACCTTGTACTTTTGATTTTCATTACCGCTATTCTTTTCGCTGTATTGTACAGCATTTCCGCACTTATAGTTTATTTATATAAACGCAAAAGACGCTAGTACAAACAACACCGCCCCTTCGGGGGCTTTTTTTATATATTTAAGTATTAACTTTGATTTTATATAATCATCGTAAAACGGTGCAGTTAACGCAAATTAAGTGTTTATTAAAACAGATTAAAAGGCAGTACATCGAGCATATTGTTTATCACTACAAGATTATGCGGATTGGGACGCATAAGATTCCAGTACAAAGCACCGCGCAGGTTATAATCTCTCAATAAGTTCATCCTCACGCTTAAACTGCGTGCATCCTCATACCAGACCTCATGTTGTTCGCCGTTTGCAGAATAACGGAAAAACGGAGCCTGCGCTTTTTCATCATATTCAATCCTCGAACCCATTTGCACCGCCAGCTCATTTGCCTGAATAAATGATAAAGATTCCGCCCTTGATTCGCCGGGGACAAAGGGAAGCACAAAGTCATAACCGTAATTGGATACTCCGAGAAAAATCTTGCGGCTGTCTATTTGCGACACCGCGAATTCAACAACATCCGTTACCGGCTGTATGGGCGATATCGCCATCGGCGGACCGAAAGTATA
>JAQVPJ010000010.1 GCA_028702135.1 Eubacteriales bacterium
TCCACAGGGTAATAAGCGGATTTATGATTCAGGGCGGCGACCCGAAAGGCACCGGAACAGGCGGGTCAGGCGTGACAATAAAGGGAGAGTTCTCTGCAAACGGTGTAAAAAACACTCTTTCCCATAGTAGGGGTGTTATCTCGATGGCAAGATCAGATCCCTTCAATTCGGCAAGCAGTCAGTTCTTTATAATGCATGCGGATGATACGGGGCTTGACGGAAAGTACGCTGCTTTCGGTAAAGTGCTCGAAGGTATGGATGTAGTTGACCGTATAGCCGCAGTAAAAGTAAACAAGAATAATAAGCCGCTTACGGAACAGAGAATGAAGAGGGTTACCCTGCTCAATAATTATACTGCGGGAGAGAGCAGCGAGAATACCTCACAGGAACAGAGTGAAAACGATTCATCTGTTACGGATACTTCGGATTGATAACCGAATAATCCGTTATTGGATAGCGTAATTAATACAGGAATATAAAACAGGAGCTTTTAAACTCCTGTTTTTTGTAATGAGGGTAAGCAGAACTTCCGGATTCTGTCTATTGTACTTCATTTTTATTCCGAAACGTTATTTTTTGAGTAGAGAAAATCGAAAAGAAAAAAACGTAAAAATAAAAAAACGACAACTCTCTTTACAGAAAAATTGTCGTTTATTTTTGGTGGGGACTACAGGGCTCGAACCTGTGACCCTCTGCTTGTAAGGCAGATGCTCTCCCAGCTGAGCTAAACCCCCGTTTTTCTGCCGCTTTGATAAATGCTTTGCATATAGCAATACTCGCTGTATCTCATCGGCAACGAAATGAATTATATCACAGCGAAGAGCCGTTGTCAAGGCTTTTTTATAAAATCAACTCTCGATTTTTGACAATAAACTAAAGATATTTATGATTGTATTTATTTTGAAGTCACAAAATAAAATATAAAAACATTGACTTTCATACATTTACATGTTATAATTTACCAAAGAAATACGAAAGTGAGGTGGACAAAATGACAATCATTATAAAACTGATAAAACAGAACGCCATTTTGTTCGCCGATTAAAGACATTTGAGCCTTTTTCAAATGTGTATGCGGATATTTAGTCGCCTCTGATTTTATCAGGGGCGATTTTTGCAGCCAAATTTATTTGAAAGAGGTATGTTTATGAAAGAACTAAAATTTATTCAATTGCAAAAAGACAATGACGAGCACTGCAAACTTTTTGAAAATCTTATGATTCCTTATATGAAAGAACTTGACGAGCACAAGAACAGAGTAACTCCAGAAGATTTTGTATTTAAGTTTACGCACAGTATTTTAAAAATGCAGGGGCCATATGATCGTCACCTTGAGCTGTGTTATGATAATGAGAAACTAATTGGGTTTCTCTATGGTAAGGTTGATCGAGAAGGACATAAAGGTTTCATTAAACCGGGATTCGGTTATATTATGGAGTTTTTTATTCTGCCAAAATACCGACTGCAAGGGTACGGAAAAGCAATGTTCCAACGAATTGAATCGCTGTTTGCAACTGATGGAGCGAAACAGATGTATTTGAACACCGACCCTATTACTGGTGTTCCATTCTGGACCGCAATGGGATTTACCGCAACAGATGAAGTGTCCCCTGAAAATAACATGGTTATATATGAAAAAGAAGTTTCAATACTGAATGTTGTTCCCATGAAAATCGAACATATTGAATTTGTTTACCAAATTAAATCTTGTGTTTGCAACAAAGCTGCGCTGCATGGTGGTGACATGACTTTGGATGAATGGAAACAAGCGTGTCTGAAAAATCTCGCTGACCCTGACGAAACGAATTTCATTATTCAAAAAGGTATCATTCCGGTTGCTTGGCTGAAAGTGAACAGTTTGAAAAGTAGTTGGGCATGGATTTCTATGTTGGTGGTACATGAAAAATTCCACCGTCAAGGCATCGGCAGCTTTGCTGTGCAGTATGCGGAAGATTTTGTTAGGTCAAAAGGCATAAATATAATTGGCATCCACACAACGGTTGACAATATTGCTGCAAAAAACTGCTATAAAAAATTAGGTTACCATATTCACGATGAAGCAGAATGCATTACCGGAGACGGTGTAAAGCGGCTTGGATTATCATTTCACCGCGATCATTTGGACGCCGTCAGAATGAATATTGACGGTGTAACCTTTTACATCGGAGAACCACATGATTTTTCTTTTATCAGTAAAATTGGCAAAGTCTTCTGTGTATTTGATGCTATGGATTCAGGAAATATCTGCTTTGTCGTAGAGCGTGACGGCAAACGGTATTTTGTCAAATATGCGGGAGTACGAACGCAGGAGTATGAAGGAAAAATCGAAGATGCGGTTATTCGTTTAAAGAATGCCGTTAAAGTATATGAGAATTTAAATCATCCGTATTTAATACATTTGGTAGATCACTATACTGTCGGCAACGGTTATATTGCTGTTTTCGATTGGGTGGATGGCGAGGGGCTTCGTTCTTACTGGAATTTTGTTGGAGAACCTATGTGGAAAAGTGAAGCTTCGCCAAATTATCGTTTCAGACACCTTCCCACCCAAAAGCGTATTGCGGTGGTAGATAAAATTATGGAATTTCATAAGCACATTGTCGATAAGGGATATGTACCGGTTGATTTTTACGGTGGTTCTATGATATATGATTTTGATACTGATGATTTTCATATCTGCGATATCGATTTTTACCGCAAAACTCCTGCAAAAAACGATATGGGCAAAATGTGGGGTTCCAGCCGTTTTATGTCGCCGGAGGAGTATGAGCTTGGTGCAGATTTGGACGAAAAGACTGTTGTATACCTCTTGGGAGCTACTGCATTTGAGCTTCTCGCCAACGATACTGAAGAATCCTATCAGGCGTGGGAGGACGGAAAATTAAGCCGTTCCTTTGGAACATGGAGCGCGACAAAAGCTTTATTTGACGTAGCATTGAAAGCGGTTTCAAAAGACCGAAGCGAACGGTATAAAACGGTTTCCGAATTGATTACAGCTTGGAACGCCGCTAAAGTTATAAATAATTAAGAATATCGTTTTAATCTCTTGATGACATCACTTCCAATATGCTCAAGTTTTTCAACAAACAATAAGTTGTAGATGAAGACTTTCCGGACTCAATTAATTCCGTTGGTTGCGTTAACGCAGATGAAATAATCCACGAAATGTAAATACAAAACCATATGACTTGCATATGGTATATTTATTGTATCAAATATAATCAGCAATCAAAGATAAGAAAAAAGCAAACATATCCGTTATAATGTAATCACCGTACGGAGAAAGGAGCTTTTATGGATGAATCGTTTGTTATAAAGGTGAAAGCTTTCGCAGATACTCATCTGAAAGAAGAATTCTCACTTAATGATCTCGCAAAAGCAGTCGGCTATTCTGCTTTTCATCTGGCTCGGGAATTCAAACAGCAGACAGGCGTTTCTATCATGGATTATGTTCGTGAAAAACGCATTTTATCATCAGCACAGGAACTTGATGCCGGACTCAGTGTATGCGATACGGCTATGGAGTATTGCTTTGACACACACGCAGGTTTTACAAAAGCATTTACTTCGGTATTCGGTTGTACACCGAAAGAATATCAAGAGCATTCACAAAAAATGAAAACAATTGAAAGGAATATTATTATCATGGACTCTACGCAAATCAAAATACGCCATGTTTGTAGGGATGATGTGCAGGATTTATGGGAAAATGTATACAGTGCGATGACACCTCGCCAGATAACCGAAGATAAAATTGAGCCTGCGATAAAAGATTATGAGTCGGGAACAGGCTTGCTTCTTGTAGCAGAGGTTGACGGCAAGGTCGTCATGTCGCTTGCAATGTCAAAACCTTCATGGATTCCGTTGGGCTTTGTCTGGGACAATAACTTTAACCTTACAGGCGGCGATGAAGACATTATTATGCAAAAACTTGTCGAGGGGATGAGATACCACGCAAAACAATTAAGCATCACAACCCTCATATCGCCGCAGAACAAAAACACAGAGGAATCCAAGGCTATGCAATCGTTTGGATTTAAAAAAGTATTTGAATCCGGTGAATGGGAATACCTGATGATGGCGATATAATTGTTTTGTTAGGTTAATCATACCCAGAGTAGCTTTTTACTGCTTCTCTGGGTATTTTTATACCTTATTTTATTTGCGTTTTTATCGTTACTTACATAAAGAGTTTCCCGTATTATTCTGAAACATATCGATGATATATTGATTTTTTCTTTATTATGTGATAGAATAAATATAGTAATTTATACAATGTAAGATTATGAAATCTGATTTTACAGGGAGTGTTTTTTATGGAGCCTAATCCTGAACCTAGAAGTACGAAAATATTGATTTACATATAAAGCATGCGAATTTTAATCATCCTGCTTTGTATGGATGATTAAAAGGAGCTTTGAAAGAAATGGTAAAAATTTACTTTACTGAAGACGGTGTAGTCAAGAAAATTACAGAGCCACAAGTTGGCTGCTGGGTATCTCTGATTAACCCCAGCGAAAAAGAGGTTACTGATATTGCAGAACAGTATAATATCGACGCGGACAGCCTGCGTGCCGCGCTTGACGAGGAGGAGCGTTCGCGAATAGAGGTTGAGGATAACTACACAATGGTCCTTGTGAACATGCCCACCTATGACACAAACGATAAAGAGGAAACCTATTATACTATTCCGCTTTCAGTTTTTTTAGCGAAGGATGCAATCATCACCGTGTGCCTTGAGGACACTCCGGTGCTTGATGCTTTTGCCAACGGACGCATAAAAGATTTCTATACCCATATGAAGACGAGATTTATCCTGCAGCTTCTTTACAGGAACTCATCTTTATTCCTTTATTACCTGCGGCTTATTGACAAAAAAAGCGAACAGGTAGAGAACGAGCTGCAGAGCTCAACTAAGAATCATGAGTTAATAGAATTGCTGAAGCTTGAGAAAAGCCTTGTCTATTTTACCACAGCGCTCCGCTCCAACGAGGTTGTTCTCGAAAAGCTGCTTAGAAACGAGAACGTAAAGAAATATCCCGAGGATACTGATCTTCTTGAGGATGTTATAGTCGAGAATAAGCAGGCTATCGAGATGGCGAGTATATACAGCGGAATTCTCAGCGGAATGATGGACGCTTTTGCATCTGTTATTTCCAATAATCTTAATATCGTGATGAAGTTTCTTGCAGTCGTAACTATCGTAATGTCGATACCCACGATGATTTTCAGCGCATACGGTATGAATGTTGCGCTTGAGGGTATGCCGTTCGCAAGCAGTCCTTACGGTTTTTTAATTGTTATCTCATTAGCTTTGGTGCTAAGCCTGATTGTGGCATTTATATTCGCAAGAAAAAAGAGGCTGTAATCGTTAAAGCACATAAACATCGGGTTGATTTTATGTATATAACGCCGAAAATTCTTTTTGCCGGTTGACATAATTACATTTTGTGGTATAATATTACCGGTATTGTTACCGGGTTTTAATAATAATCATACTTACTAAAATTTAATATGCAATAAAAGAACCGTCGTTGTTAATAACGTCTTTACTAAAAGGCTATGAAACAGGGGAGGGCTTTTAAATATTTTTTACTGCGAGGTAAGCGATATGAAGAGAGCCGCTTCTGTTTTTTTGCGTGCTGACATAACCGCAAGCGATGCATATGCGTTGATTGATTGGTTAAAAAATAAAAAAATAACAAAGTATATGAATGAGTCTCCAAAGGTGACTGAAAACATACACACCATTTTGAAACAAGGGAATACTCCTTTTCTGACCATGTATTTTAACCGTCAGGGGCGTTTTTTTATGATAGATGACGATAAAAACCTCCCGATAGGTTTCATAAAGCTTGTTGAAACAGAAGTAGAAAATTCATACGAAATCGTTATCGCTATCGGAGATGAAAGCATATGGGGGCGTGGTTACGGCAGAAATGCCGTCAATAAATGCCTTCAAATGGTGTTTTATGAATGGCGCGCTGATAAAATCATTGCAAATATACATTACGAGAACCGTCATTCAATCAACCTGTTCGAAAAAATGGGACTGAAAAAGGAAAAAGAGAACCGCAATACCATCCGTTACAGGATTACAAAGGAGGAGTATCTTAAAAGAGCGTAATAACTCTCTTTGTGATACACCCATAAGCGCTAAAGATAGCTGATATAATGTCCCATTGAATTATCAGTAAATTTTGTACTTATTTAAAAAAGACCGCCTCAGAGCATCAACGCTCTTTAGCGGTCTTTAGATTTGACGTTGAAAATCATTTTTTGCTTTTATAAAAGTAAAATCAAATTTGTAAGTGTTTTTACCATTCCCAGCCGAATATTCGCGGTAAATCATATCCCTTATCATCAAAAAGCTCGATAGCTATTGCAGAAGGTATATTGAAGGAGCGATAACTTCTCGAATAAGCATCTCTGCGGTATCTATTCGAAAGATGCAATAATTTATTTTTCACCATTATTTGATCAGTTTCCGGCAGCTTGTCATATGCATCGAATAAATATGGTATTGCGGAGTCGGATAACTGGTCGAACATTTGGGTATCAAGCGTTTCAAGATCACCGGACACATAGTGATTTATATTGTAATGAGCGATCCTTGCGTCGACGTCGCAAAAGACAAGCAGTCCGAACATCATAACAAACGATATGACCGCAGCTCTCATATAATTCATCTTGGAGCGGAACTGTTTTATAGTCAGAATTATAAATAAAATTCCAATCAGAAGCAAAAACCAGGTAGCATAAACACGCTTGAGCGTAAGACCGAATAAATCGATATACAAAACCATTTTACTAATTGCGGTTACTACCAGAGCAACGGTAAAGACCGAAAACAAAACTGTGTAGGTCTTCTGTACGCGGCTTATATTGCCGTTCTCGTTTCTTTTTCCAAAAAATACGGTAAGAATTATAATAAATGCATTGATACAGCTTACGGTACAAAGTTGAAAAAAACCTTCTCTTGCGTACTGGGAGCTGTTCATACCCGCAGGAACGATGCTCTCGAAAGCGGATAGAAAATATGCTGACTGCGATATGAAAAAGAGCAGATAAACCAACAGTAGGGGAGTAAGTGCCGAGCAGATGATGATATTTGATACCGACTGGCAGGAATTAATCAGCTTGGCGCTTTTTTTAAAACCGGTATCGAAACGCTCCTTTTTCTCCGAAAAGGAAAACATCATCCCGAAAATGTACATTGCAGCCGGTATTCCAAAAAGCAGGGGCAAAATATTCACGCTTATGATTTTTTCTATATCCGAAAAAATATAATTGATCAGGTTTCCGAACGCATTGTCCGCTTTTGTCAGTAATGTAAGTATAATCAAAGTCGGTATTACCGCGATTAAAAGACCGATTAATATATATAATATCCGCGACGCACCGTTTTTTTTCTTTAGGTCAGATGGGATAACCCGTACTATCTGCCCCATACTTTCGAAAGGTATAAAAATGCTTTTCAATAAGTTGACGATAAAAATATCGTCTATTTTTTTTCCTCCCAGGTGTCCGAACATACATAAATACCAGTAAATTACCGAAACAAATATAAAAACAAGAGTCCAGAGTTTTATAAAAGTATTATCTGAAAGCACAAATACCAAAGAAAAAAGTGATATAAAACCCGCTCCGAAATAAGCGGAGAACCCAATCGGTATATTTTTTCTTTTTGCGTGTATCAGCGAAATAGCGACAAAAAGCAGGCAAAAAACAGTCATGCCGATACCCGGATCTGAACATACTCCATTTTTTATAAACAAAAAACCTAATATAAATGCGAGGATCGCAAAAACAAAGTCGACCATCGAAACGGGTTTTTCTATAACCCTGTTTGTGTCCTGTAAAGGCGGTACGGCAGGATGATCATTACTGCTGGTAATGTTGTTGTCCATAATATACCTCGTTTCTGAATTATATTTTTATGCGTAGTGTAATTATTCTTTTTTCGGAACATATTCCAATATGTCCTGGGGCTGACAATCAAGTTCCCTGCATATCGTCTCCAAAGTGGAAAAGCGTATTGCCTTAGCCTTGTTTGTTTTTAGAATAGACAGGTTTGCGGAAGTTATATCCACCCGTTTCGCAAGCTCGCCGAGAGATATTTTCCGCTTTGCCATCATAACATCCAAATTTACTATTATCGGCACTTTTTTACCCTCCTAAATCGTATAGTCGTACTCTTCCTTCATGGCGACCGCTGCGTCAAATACATTTTTTATAACCCTTAGGATAAGAAAAATGAAAAAAGCGGCAAAAGCGATTACAAAAGCCGTGTTGAAAAAGTAACCCGTAGCGGTATAGATAATACCGATAAGAAAACAACACCATGACAGGATACGAAGACAGCGGACATTATGCGAAACAAAAATCTCTTCCTTTTCAATACTGCATAACAGCCTGAACAAAAAATAATCGGCTACAATCGCAGGTAACAGAGAGGCGTACAGAACAATATACGCGACCAGAACACTATCCTCGATAAGATTTGTATTAGCCTTGAAAAGACTGATATAGGTAGGTATTAAAAAGATACTCGCGACAAGAAAAATAAAAATCACAACGCAGACGATTTTTGATAACAGGATAGATTTTTTTCTACCGATTACAGGCATTGGACTCTCTCCTTCATATTTTTTACTAAAATATTCTTATGTGAATCTACTGCGAATGATTATATCATGTTATTTATTGAATGTCAAGAATAAATTATCGAAAAACAATAAATATAAATTGACAAACAATAAAAAGCGGAACAATAGTCCGCTTTTTATTGTATAGTGTTCGTTTTAATAATACCTTCTTCTTCTCCTGCGGTGGAACTCTGAAAGGAATAAAATGTCTATCAGATCACCCAACAACCCTCTTCTTCTGTTACGGCGGCTGAAAAAAAACGGATAACGCGAAATCGTTTGTGTTATTGTCGGTTCTGCGATCTGGCTGGTACCGTTCTCGTTTGCCTTTGTAAGTTCAGGGTAAACCTCGGTAATTATCTTATATAAATCCTCGGAAATCTGATCTAAAATATCCGGACCCGGCGCTTCTTCTCCGTAATAAGTATCAAGCTGATCGCATATCATAAGAATATAAGGTTGTATCTTATAGTATATTTCAGGATAAATCCTTTGTAGATCCGGCATTTCCTCTCTCGGCATATTTTGTGCGGGAGAGCGGTTAGGTGTTACTTGCCCCGGCATCTGCCCCGGCATCTGTCCCGGCATCTGTCCCGGCATCTGTCCCGGCATCTGCCCCGGCATTTGACCCGGCATCTGACCTGGCATCTGACCTGGCTTCTGGCTCGGCATCTGACCTGGCATCTGGCCCGGCATTTGCCCCGGCATCTGTCTTGGAGTTCCTTGATTTTGCTGTCTGTTTTGCATATTTAGATTGTTCAAATATTTTCCTCCAGTTTCATAGATTCAATACATTATATGAAACGTATATGAATGAGTTACTTCCCCCGACGGATAAATTATTTTTGTTCAGAGAAAAAAACACTTGACAAACAGAAAAAAACGTAATATTTTATATTAAAAGTTAATACAATAAACTGTTGAAACAGAGAAGTATCTTAATTGAGGTTATCAGAGAGTTTTGGTTTGGTGCGACAAAACATCGGATTTTAAGTGAATGGACTGTTGAGGGCGGATGCAAAATGAGATTTTTCAGAGTAGTTTCCGACGCGTTTCCAGCGTGACTGTGAGGAAGTATGCATGTACTTCGCTGAGGTAGCAGTATACAATCGGTATACCTACGTAATTGGGTGGCAACACGGTAACACATATCGTCCCAAAAGAGGATGTGTTACGGTGATTTTTTTATAATAAATCCGCTGTTCGGAAGTCTGACGACCCTAACAGCGGATTTTCAATGCTCTATATTAACAGAGCATACTATCACTTTTTTATATTTTAATTAGTATATTAAAGGTTCATGATCTGATTCATAAACATAATCCGAGGATAGGAAAATCAAATCTTCATCAATCTGCTTCAGTTTGTATTCAATCACATGCGATTTAATTGTCTCCGCCCAGTCGGCATAAAACTGTATGGTAACCGTAGTTATACCGTTCTCTGTTTTTTCATCGATTACTTCGTATGAGTACATAATTCCTCCGCATCTATGTACTGAATACAAACCGTCACATAAGTAATCATCGCTCGGAATTATATCTTTTAAACCGGATATTTTATAGGCATATTCCTGAAATTCATCTAAAGTGAATTCACTTTTTGACCATAAAACATATTCGGTCAAAGATGAAATATAGTCTTCCTTTTGTTCTCCGGTTAATGAAGCCGGATCGGAGTAATCACATATCTTGTAAAAAACGTCCCATTCAAATAACGCGTATTGTGCAGCAGATGCTTCATCATAAATCTTATTATAAGTTGTAAAATAGGTATCATAGGGCGATTCAACTAAAACGGTGTGTTCACCAACCGGCATGGTATCCAAACCGCTTTCTATTATATCGAATGAAAAAATAACAGTGTAATCGTCTCTCGGATAAATTGTGTACGCACCGATTTTGAGTGTTTTGTAATCATCAAGAACACCTTTTTCAAGACAACCTTTTTCTTCCATTACTGCAGTGTCACCGTTCAAAAATGCTTTTATCAATAAGTATCTTTCGTCTTCTTTTGTAAGTCCGAGCTGTTCGATATCCTCTATGTCGTTTATTGATAAATTTGTTTTGCTTGAATCCTCACTTGATACCGAAACCTCATTCTCGCTTTTTTCAAAAGAGGATTCCATCGTGCTTTCATCATTCTCCGATAGATTATCCGATGCTTCTGACGACCCGCTTGAATTATTATCCGGTTCGACACAGGAGTAAAACGCCGCAATCAAAAACAATGATATAAAAAGGAGGATTGCTTTTTTCATTATCATACTCACCTTTCTTGGAAAATACTGCTTTATATCAATAGTGGAGAAAAAAACCGAAAAAGTTTCACCCCGAAGAATTTTTTTATATTTATTTTTACTCGTTAAAATAAAACATTGACAATTTCAATATCTATCATTATTATTGAAGTATTACAAATACTTGAAGGAAACAAGATGAAGCATATAAAAAGATTTATCAATATAATATTCGTTACTCTGCTTGCCAACTTCGTTTTACTCGCTAAAACGCTTAGCATTTTTTCAGTGGTTAATATAATTGGTTTTTACACGCTCACTTTAATGCTCTTTGTATTGCTTAATGTATTTCCGCGATATAAGACTTCAAAACCCATCAGGCAGGGAATAATGCTTGACGGGTATGAGTTGGTTCTGCTTTCTGCATTTACGTTTACAATAAATACAATACTTAATATCTATGTCGGCATATGTTTTGTACCCGAAAAAATCAGTTGGGTAACTTTTATAATTAATTGTATACTTTGTATTATATCAGGAGCTATTTTGATTATAAACGGCTTAATACGAATCTATACTACTTCTGTTCAATTAGGAATAAAATGGCGGCTGATGTTCGCATTTCTCTGTTGGTTTCCCATTGTTAATATTGTTCTACTTTGGAAACTTTGCAGAATTGTCCGTGATGAATATGACTTTGAAACACAAAAGCTTGAGAATAATTATGTCAGAAAAGAGAACGAACTTTGCAAAACGAAATATCCGCTTTTGCTAATCCATGGGGTGTTTTTCCGTGACAGAGTATATTTTAATTACTGGGGTAGAATTCCGGGTGAGTTGATAAGAAACGGTGCTGTTATTTATTACGGAAATCATCAATCTGCAGCAACTGTGGAGAACAGCGCTATCGAACTAAAAAGCCGAATTACACAAATAATCGAAGAAACGGGATGCGAAAAGCTGAATATAATCGCACATTCAAAGGGTGGTCTTGATGCAAGAACTGCGATTTCATGTTATGGGATGGATCAATATGTCGCTTCACTGACAACAATCAATACACCGCACAGAGGATGCGGTTATGCCGATTATCTGCTGCAAAAAGCGCCTAAATGTATTTTGAATTTTATTACAAAGAGTTATAACTCTGCCTTGAAGAAATTGGGTGACAAAAACCCCGATTTTTTCGGTGCGGTAAACAGTCTTACAGAAAAAAGCTGTTCGGCTATCAACAAAAAAGCAATTGATAAGGACAATGTGTATTATCAGAGCTTTACTTCAATAATGAACCGCTGGTCAAGCGCAAAATTCCCTTTAAATATTACATATCTATTGATTCGTCATTTTAACAAACAAAACGATGGACTTGTATCGGTTGAATCCGCAAAATGGGGCAGTCGCTTTAATATTATAACAACGGACAGTAAAAGAGGTATTTCCCACGCCGATGTTATTGATTTGTATAGGGAAAATATCAATCAATTTGATGTCAGGGAATTCTATGTTGATATTGTAAAGGACTTAAAAGAACGAAACTTATAAAAAACTGCTGTTTTAAAATGCAATCATACATAAAAAACCGAAAAAATTCTTTTCCGAATGAAATTTTTTTATTTATTTTTACGGTGTTTATTTGAATATCATTTTTTTTATGATATAATCATATTAGTGGATTTTCTTGCATAAAAATCGATTTTGGTATACGACAAACACAAAATCACGACATAATGATGATATGAGGAAAAAAATGAAAAAATTTCTTGTTATTCTTATCGCAGTAATTGTAATGGTGCCTTTTTTCACACAAAGCATACTCGCACAAAGCACAAATGAAGCACCGAATGTAATACCCGCCATTAGAGAATGGCAGGGGGAACAGGGAAGGTATGAGCTTAAAAAAGGGGCAAATATCGTTTTTAATGACCCCGATCTCAGTAAAAGAGCTGAGATAATAAAGAGCTATTTCAAGGATATGCTCTCATATGATATTCAATTAAAGGAAGGTGAACCCGTATCCGGCGACATTCATCTCGTCTTGGACAGCTCGAAAAAAGATATTGGCACAGAGGGCTATCTTTTGGAGATAAATGATATCATCACCATTACCGCAGCGAGCAAACAGGGTGTTTTTTACGGATGCATAACTGTTTTACAGTCGCTGTACGCCGATGGATTTGTTCCAAAGGGTACTGCAAAGGATTATCCCGAATACGAGATTCGCTCGGGAATGATCGATGTGGCGCGTGCTTACCTGCCGCTTGAATATGTCGAGGAAATAACAAAGTACATGGCATGGTTCAAGCTCAATGAGGTGCATCTGCATATAAACGACCGCGGAGAGAATAATTACAGTGCGTTCAGGCTTGAAAGCGATGTACCCGGGCTGACCGCAAAAGACGGCTTTTATTCCAAAGACGATTATCGCGATTATCAGAAAAGAATGTGCGATTACGGTATTTCAGTCCTTACAGAGATAGATACTCCGGCACATTCAAAATGTTTTTACGGCGTTGTGCCTGATGAATATATGCTCGACGAGAACCATCTGGATATAACCAACCCCGATGCTGTTGATTTCGTCAAGAGGCTCTTTGACGAATACATAACAGGTGAAGATCCTGTATTTGTAAATAAAAAGGTACATATAGGAACCGACGAGTATCCCGTACAATACAACGAGCAGATGCGCGCATATACCGATCAGCTTATAAAGCATATAAATTCAAGAGGGTATACTCCCCGTTTTTGGGGTGCTTTCGGAAATAATGGCTTTAACGGCGTAACTCCCGTTTCAAATGAAGCAGAAACGAACTTTTGGGCAGTCGGGCTCTCCGATTATAACACGCTTTTCGATATGGGTTACGATGTCATAAACACCTGCGCCCCAATGCTCTATGTAGTTCCGGGCGGCAACTATGGATTTCCTGACTATTATAACCTTAAGTCGATGTATAAGAACTGGTTTGTAAATTACATGGGTTATAATGAGTCCGCTTCTGTATCACCCGACCATGATCAGCTCAAGGGTGCTTCGTTCGCTCTCTGGAACGACAGACACACGGCTTACGGTGGATTTTCAGCTTTTGATATTTTCGACAGGCTTAAAGGTATGATCTGCCTTATTTCGGAGAAGACCTGGTGCGGTGAGCAGACAAAAAGCATCCGAGTCGATGACTTTTTGCATAGATTCGATATTTTATCCAAAAAAGCCGGCAATACCAACCCGGGCAGAACACAAAATTTTCCTATTAGTGAGATAAATCAAGCGGGTATAAAAAGCATAGGATTTCCATACATAGCATCATTTAATGTTTTTATTGAGGATTATACGAATAATTGCCTTCTGTTTGACGGCTCTGACGGGCAAATCAGGCTTAATAAAAACGGAACGATAAGTTTGTTAAGAGAAGGTTATGATTTCCTGTATAAATGCGATATTCCAAAAGGCAGGAACACCAAGCTTAAACTGATTGCCGACAATAAAAGAACCCTTCTAATTGTTGACGATACATATTATTACAATCCGATAAATAAAAGGAACCCTTCTCTTAACGAGAGCTCGACCTTCGTTTTTCCTCTTGAGCAATCTGCGTTAAATCTGAAAGGGACAATCTCCGATTTACTTATTGAAGAGAATACAGTATCCTTTAACGACCTTAAAATAAATGCAAACCTCGCTCTTGGTAAAACTGTAACCGTAAGCGGGCTTGAGGTAAATACCGGCGATTTAAACGAACCGCTTGCTGTTGACGGAGACATCGGGACACGATTATCATTTGCGAGGGATAGTGACGAGCAGTGGCTTATTGTCGACCTTGGCAGCGAAAAGGATGTAAATACGGTTGTTATAAGTTTCTTCGAGCATATCAAGGAGTATAAAATACTTACATCGACCGATGGGACGAATTTTACCGAGGTATTCCACGAGCAGAACGGCTCGGAGCGTGATAAAAAAACAGATAAGGTGATATTTGATACAGTTAAGGCAAGGTATGTAAAATATCTGCAGCTAAAGAGATTCTATATTTCGGAATGGAACGCTTATTACAGCGGCGGAATAAGCGAGTTTGAGATTTACGGTTATGATAAAAAAATATATGATGAAGTTATTTCGGAAGCCGAATCGATTATCAATGCTGCTTCTGCAGACAATCGATACTCATCTGAGATAAAAAGTGCAAAGAAGGAATTACAGAGGTATATGGGCAGCGAGGAGATTTACACCACGCATATAAACGCACTCAGGGATAGGCTTGCGGAGTCAATTGCGGAATACAAAGCATCTGAAGAATCGGGGCAGCAGGAGATTTCAGAGCAGGAAATCCGGCAGGATAAGACGAAAATTTGGATAATCGTTATTCTTATTTTCATCGCCGGAGGTGCAGGATTGTTCTTTATACTAAAAAAAGGAAGTATAAAAAAGAAAAAATGAGTTTAAGCGTATATAAAATTATTTTTGAGAGTTGTTTGTATTGACAATATCAGCTAAATGTTATATACTTACACAAACAAAAGAGATGGGTGAAAAAATGCGCAAATAATCTGTTTTTCGTGTAATAACAGTAAAGATCATTTAAAAGTCTGCAAATATCGCGGACTTTGAACTGTTGCCGAAATGCGGATTTATTCAACCCGGGGATTTTACAGCTATGTATTTATGCGTTTTTTCCTGTAAAACCTTGTAATATTTGAAGTCTGTTTTCGGCATGATTTTTCGTGAGGAAACAGGCTTTTTTATATCGGGGAGGAATTGATTTGCTACAAGTAAAAAAACTAACCATCACACATACAAAGAACTTAAAAATACTAATAGAGGACCTTAACTTCACATTAAACGAGGGGGATAGGGCTGTAATAATCGGAGAGGAGGGAAACGGAAAATCAACGCTGCTTAAACTTATTTATAATAAAGAGCTAGTCAGAAGCTATATAGATTATACCGGAGAGATAGTAAAAAACAACACAAAACTCGGATATTTGGCGCAGGAATTGACGTCAGAACAAAAAGACATGAGCGTCAGTGCTTATTTTTCGCAAATTCAGGGTTGTTTTGAAACAACACCGGCGGATCTGTCGCTAATAGCACGTCAGATTGGTCTGAGTTTGGAGTTTTTCTATTCCGGCCAATGTATAAGGACGCTGTCCGGAGGTGAAAAGATCAAGCTGCAAATGGCAGGAATACTAATCGAACACCCCGACGTTTTATTGCTCGACGAGCCTTCTAACGATATAGATATCGAAACTCTTGAATGGCTTGAGAGGTTTATTATCAGCTGCAAAAAACCCGTGTTATATGTTTCTCATGATGAAACTCTGATCGAAAAAACCGCTAATATGATTATCCACATAGAGCTTGTAAGACGCAAAACCTTGCCAAGAAATACTGTTGCGAGGATGCTTTACGGTCATTACATTGAACGAAGGTTATCCAAACTCGCACATCAAAAACAGGTTGCGGTTAAAGAAAAAAGCGATTTTGAAAAGCAGCAGGAGAAGCTTCAAAAAATAATGCAAAAAGTCGAGCATCATCAAAACGCTATAAGTCGCAAGGATCCGCATGGCGGGAGAATGTTGAAAAAGAAAATGAAAAACGTAAAATCTCTTGAAAAACGTTTTGAAAAAGAGTTTGAGAACAGAACTCAGATTCCCGATACCGAGGAAGCGATAATGATAATGTTCGATGACGATATCGGCGTACCAAATGGGAAAACCATATTGGACTTCAAAAAAGACAGGTTATATTTGGGAGAAAGGTTATTATCGGAGAATATTGAGCTTAATATTGTTGGCGGCAGAAAAATTTGTATTGTAGGTAAAAACGGTGTGGGTAAAACAACCCTGTTAAAGAAAATTGCAGAGGAGCTGCTTGAACGCAGGGATATTAAAGCTTCGTATATGCCTCAAAATTATGAGGAAATACTCGATTATGACAAAACCCCGGTAGAATTTCTGTCTGTTACCGGAGAAAAGTATGAAGTTACAAAAATAAAAAATTATCTCGGTAGTGTCAAGTATACGACAGATGAAATGGAGCGAACGGTTTCCGAGATGTCTGGCGGTCAGAAAGCAAAGCTGTTGTTCATGAAGATGATTCTTGAAAAAAGCAATGTCTTGATTCTCGATGAACCTACAAGAAACTTCTCGCCGATATCCAACCCCGTCATCCGTGAAGTGCTAAAGGAATACAAGGGTGCGATAATCTGCGTTTCGCATGATAGAAAATTTATATCGGAGGTGTGCGATACTGTATACAGAATGACAGAAAAAGGGTTGGAAATGATTGATTTTCCTTAGTTCGTTAAAAAATATTAGCTGTAGAAAACGCCGCTTTGTCAATAAAAGCGGCGGTTTTATATAATTTTTAAGGCACTATGCAAAATTTTTGGCACTGCGTAAAATTTAGTAAATTGATTTCTCTCGGAACAAAAAACCATATCAAACTTTTATCCCTTATACAGATTTTTGTTTAAAAGGAAGATGCTTATTCACTTTTGCGCAAATTTTTCTACGAGCTCTAATAAATTTTATTTTTGAGATCATTTTATCCCAATTCTCATTCTATAACAAAAATCAAGCCAAAAAGTATCTTTTAATACATTTGATATTATATCCTCGAACTTTTTTATATATGGTTCTATTTTTTCGGGTGCTATTTTTAATATAGCCTGCAGACCGCCCTGACTTTTTGCTAATTCTATAAACCTTTTTGAGCTGCACTTTTCGCGGTTGCAAAAAACAATCTCACGGCAATAACTAAAATAACCGCTTTTTCGGATATTATAGAGGTGCTTATCTTTGTCCCAGTGGTAAGAATCGTTTTCCTTACAAACGACAGACAATTCGGTGACTTTTTCCGATAACTGATTATACGCTTCCTCGGCTTGCCGGTTGCATACAGGTGGCCAATCGCAGTCAATTGCAGCAAAAATCCCACCTTTTTTCAGGATTCTGTTAATTTCAGCAAGAGTTTCAGCAGGCTCCATCCAATGGAAGGACTGCGAACAAACAACAACATCCGCAATATTATCTTCAAGCGTGGTATCATTCGCGAATGCTTTAACAAACGAAATGGTATCGCTCTGTTTTTCCAATGCGGTTTTTATTCCCTTTTGGATACTGCTCTTAATAATATATTCCTGTGTCGTGTGCTCGCCACCGCCTAAAATCAGCCACACCAGGAATAATAATTCGGTTTGAATTCAAAAAAGCGTTTTAAATAGGTCATTGCGGCAAAAAGAAGAATAAATCGGGATTTTAGTTCTGTAACCGTTCGATAAATGTTGATTTTTGCGTCTCCCGTATCGATGTTTTCACGAACAAGAAAATTTTGTGTTACAAGCTCGTCCAAAATATCGCATACACCATTCTCGTCAAGCGAGTATTTAATGGCGATAGTGGATGATGTAAACGACGAATTCTTGTTCTCTGATATATATTGTAATATTGTACGGTAACTCTTATTTTGCAGACACTCCAGTATTTTTTCAATGCTTTCGTCTTCTAAGAGCTTGCTTTCGATGCAATTGTGGGGTATAAAAATACCTCCCGTTGGCTCTGAGTAATAAACAGCACCGTTTCTGCCGCTAATAATACCGATCTGGGAGGACGGCATTTTAGATAAATTCGTTTTACATTCTTCCAAACGATCGCCGAAAGACACTTTATCGTATTCATCATGAAAAGCTTTTAAAATCGTTGTTAGAAATTGATCCTTTATCATGTCATATACATCAGTAAACTGTACTCTCTCCTCTAACCCATCACGTCCGTACAGCATATCAACACTTATACCAAAAATATCAGCTATAACTGGTAACAGCATAATATCAGGCATTGTAACGTTGTTTTCCCATTTAGAAACCGATTGTGCGGAAACGCCTATTAAATTAGCTAATTCTTCCTGTGTCATACCTTTAGATTTTCGCAACTCAGTTATTTTTTCACCGATTGTATACATATTCTACCTCCTAAAATATTATGCAGCTGCATTTTAAACACATTATACTTGCTTTTTACAGGCGAATCCATATAGCAAAAATACAGTTGCTAACCTAATCAGATAGAAAAAACGATATTAGTGATTTTTACAACATAAGTATTGTTTTAATTTAATAATACTTCTTTGAATTACAGCTTTGGAGTAAATAAAAAAAGAAAAAAGGCCTTACTTAGCAGTAGGAATTGCTGCTTATTGTGATGAATAAGATTTTATTATATTCAAAGCGGTTTTCATACCCTTTTGGACACTGCTCTTAATAATATATTCCTGTGTCGTGTGCTCGCCGCCGCCCAAAACCAAGCCGCAGCAGACGGCGGGTATCCCCATTGAGAGCGGAATATTAATGTCGGTAGAGCCGCTTTTGAGCTTTGGAAGAGGTAATACATTCACGTATGCGTTCAGTAAGCGCTCCAAAAGTGCATTCTGTTTTTTCTTGTTACAGTTAATACCTACGGGACGAACGCCGATGAGTTCGGCACTGACATCACCAAATAATCGATACCTTTCTATAATTGCGTTCAGATTTTCACGCATAATCTCTAAAAAAACATGGTTGTTTGAACGGTATTCGTAAAGTATCGACGCTTCCGACGCTAACGTGTTTATACTTGTTCCGCCGGTAATCATGCCGACGTTCTGTGTGGTATGAAAACCCGATGCTTTAGGGAGCGACAGGTCGTACAATTCGCTCACAATGCGGGAAATCCTCTCAATCGCATTCGGCTTTCCGAAATCGGAATAAGCGTGTCCGCCGTCGGTTCTCGATGTAATGCGGTATCTTTCCGAACCGACAGCTTCGTAAATCAGGGAATCAAGGTACAGATCGAATGCGATAGCCTCCCTGACCGTTTTTCCGTAATCCTCAAAGAGCTTCCGGCTGCCTTTCAGATTGCCGCAGCCCTCCTCGCCTGAGGTTGCCGCAAATATAAAGCCGTAATCGCTGTTTATTTCGCATTTATGCAGATATAAAACACACCAGAGCATAATGGCAAGATTTGCAGTATTGTCTCCGATACCGGGGCAGCGCAAAATATCCGACTCCTCAATCAGAGTCAGCTCCTGAGTTATCGGAAAAACAGTATCGGTATGCGCCATAAAAACAATATTCTGCCTGCCGTTTTCGCAGTTTATTTTACAGATTACATTATCCGCCTCGTCGATTAATACATCCGTCACACCGTTCGACTGTAAAAAGTTCTTGCAAAACAATGCTTTTTCCCTTTCCATACCCGTCGGGGAGGGGATAACGGCAAGCTGTTTTATCAGCTGCATAACACTGTTTAGGTTTTCTGATATAAATTCATCAATATCGATCACTGTTATCCTCTTTCTATCTGTAAAATCCATTCCGCAATATCTGCTATAACCTGTTCGTCAACTGTGCCTTTTTTCTCATATTCCGTTAAATCTGTTTTCCCAGCAGATTGCATAAATAGGTGATTAAGATTATTGTATAATATAAAACTGACATTACTTTTCCCTGCAAAAATATCCTGATATGCTTTATAATCGATTTCGGTATATACTTGGAAATCAGCATCACCCTGTAAAATTAACATAGGTTTATCAAGTTTTTCATAAATTGTAATATCATTAATTTTTCTAAGGCTTAACCAATAACTTGAGGGAACATTGAATAAAAATAATGATGGGTCGCCCTCTTTAATATCCTTAACCATCTTAATATATTTTTCTACTTCGTCTTTCATTGCTTTTTTTTGAATATCTGTTTTGTCGGTCAATGCGTTGATTGCCGCTATGTTTTGATCCAATATTAAATCCTCAAGGTTTCTTGGTGTGCCGGCCATTGAAATAATGCCGGAAACCTCACTTATTGTATGTGAGATATAGGGCACGAGTTTTCCTCCGAGACTGTGTCCGAGAATAAATATCTTGCTGTTTTCTGTCGCTTTGTTTTGCTGCGCAAAATCTATTGCTTGATACACATCGTTAAGAACCTCGTCTTCTATCGTGATGTTTTTCGGAGCGGTTTCGGGGTATTGATAATAACGCTTGTTATATCGAATACTGGCAACTCCTTGTTTGGCAAGGCCTTCCGCAATATCCTTGAACGGCGTATTTTTATAAATGGTTTCGTTGTAATCACTTTGCCCGGAACCTTGAATCATAATTACAACAGGAGGGTTTTCAACTCCCTTAGGTAAGCACAATATTCCGGTCAGCGCATATGGAGAGCTTCCGATTTTTATTTCCGAGCAATCAAAGCCATCGTCAACCGAGGAAATAAGGGGGATGCCGGAGTATTCGGATGGTTCAGTATCGCTAATAACGCAATCAGAGTTATCGTTCACGACGGTATTTTTACATCCGCCGATAAAAAAAATAAAGCAGCTTAAAAAAGCGAAAATATGTTTTTTACTCATTATAAACATCCCCTGTCTAAATATTATCATCATCAGTATATCACATAGTAACAGAAATTTCAATGTTCGGAAAAATTATAAACGAAAAAAAACGAGGCTGTAAAAACAACCCCGTCTGATAAATAAACTTTTTTATTACTTTGTGATTCTTGCCACACCTGTTTTGATAGCGGCTTCCGAAACAGCTCTTGCAACAGCGGAGGCGACATTCTTGTCAAGTGCGCTGGGAATGATATATTCGGTGTTTAGTTTGTCCTCTGAAACAAATGAAGCGATAGCGTAAGCGGCGGCGATCTTCATCTCGTCGTTTATCTCGCTCGCCCTGACGTCAAGTGCACCTCTGAAAATACCGGGGAACGCGAGAACGTTGTTTATCTGGTTGGGGAAGTCGCTTCTTCCCGTTCCGATAACAGCAGCACCTGCTGCCTTTGCAAGGTCGGGCATAATCTCCGGTACCGGGTTTGCCATCGGGAACAGAATCGGGTCTTTTGCCATTTTTTTGACCATATCGGGAGTTACGCATCCGGGTGCGGAAACACCGATGAACACGTCTGCGCCGACAAGAACCTCCTCAAGCGTACCTTTTATCATATGGCGGTTTGTTATCTTTGCCATTTCGAACTTCTCGGCGTTTAAGCCCTCTCTGCCCTCATAAATCGCACCGGTCCTGTCGCAAAGAACGACATCTTTCAAGCCGACAGATATAAGAAGGCGAATTATCGCAATTCCTGCTGCACCCGCTCCGCTTGTGACAACTCTGATCTCGTCGAGCTTTTTGCCGGTGAGCTTAAGAGCGTTTATCATAGCGGCAAGCGTAACCACCGCTGTTCCGTGCTGGTCGTCGTGGAATATGGGAATGTCGCAGCATTCCTTTAATCTTCTCTCAATTTCAAAGCATCGAGGTGCGGAAATATCCTCAAGGTTTATTCCGCCAAAGCTTCCCGCAAGCAGTCTTACGGTGTTTACAATCTCATCGACATCCTTTGAGCGGATACAAAGCGGGAAAGCGTCCACATCGCCGAAGGACTTGAAAAGCGCACATTTGCCCTCCATAACCGGCATACCCGCCTCGGGACCGATATCACCCAATCCGAGAACGGCAGTACCGTCGGTAACAACCGCTACAAGGTTATTGCGTCTTGTAAGCTCGTAGCTTTTGTTTACGTCATTCTGTATTTCAAGGCAGGGTTGCGCTACTCCCGGCGTATAAGCGAGTGAAAGATCATCTCTTGTGTTTAACGGAGCGCGGCACACAACCTCAATTTTACCGTTCCATTCATAATGCTTTTTTAAGGATTCCTCTGCATAGTTCATTTTATTTTCGCCTTTCCTGTCTTATATTGTAAGCTGATTTAAAAGATTCTTCAATACCCGTGCACTCTCTCTGAGCTTCTCTTCCTCCTCCGGAGTAATCGGGGGAGTTACCTCACGTCTGATACCTTTTATTCCGATTACGAAAGGAAGGCTGAGGCATACATCGTTGATGCCGTAACGGTTCTTTATCATGCCGGAAACCGTAACGCAGGTATTGAGATCCTGAAATATACTCTCGACAAGCTGTGCGACCGACATAGCAACACCGTAATATGTAGCGCCCTTATATGCGATAACCTTTCCGCCCGCAGTTTTTACCTCTTGTTCTATCGCGTTTCGGTCTAAAGTTACGCCTTCGTCCGCCAAATCAGAGAGATATTTGAAGCCCTCGTCGATCTGCAGACCGACAGCGGCGGTGAGTGACCATGGAATCATTGAGGAATCCCCGTGCTCACCGAATACATATGCGTGCACATTCTTGTAGTTCATATGAAGCTTGTCGCCGAGAGCGGTGCGCAATCTTGAGGTATCCAGCATCGTGCCGGAGCCTATTACCTGCTTTTCGGATAAACCGCAGCCTTTAATGAGCGTATATGTGATTATGTCAACCGGATTGCTGACAACAAGGTAAACTGCATCAGGGCAGACCTCCTTGATTTCGGGAATAACTGATTTAACGATATTGATGTTTGTCTGTGCAAGGTCAAGACGCGACTGTCCCGGTTTTCTTGCGATACCGAGAGTAACTATAACGATATGCGAATTCTTTGCATCAGCGGCTTCTCCCGAAAAAATCTTGACAGGGTTACCGAACGGTGTTCCCTGTACTATGTCAAGGGCTTCCCCGACACTCTTGTCTTTGTTGATGTCAATAAGGACGATTTCGGAGCATAAAGCCCTTAACGAGAGAGTATATGCGATTGTGGCACCGACATTTCCGGCACCGAGGATAGTAATTTTTTTTCTCATTTTTGCGATTATCCACACATCGTGTGAATTGTTCTCTTCTCCCTTTATAATTAGATTTTAATTTAACCATTTTACTAAAAAAACAGGGATATAAATCCGTGTATTTTCAACTATTATTATACCATAATATGCAATCAGTGTCAAGGTTGCGGCTATGCACGCATATGAAGTGTTTTGCCCTGAAAAGCTAAAATTATTGTGCGATTTCCACAATAAAAGGGTAGCTTTATAGTAAATTATAACTGTAAATCTCCTCTTACCTGAGATGGAGTAAGACCGGTTATTTTCTTGAATATCCTGTTGAAAAGAGTGATGTTGTTATAACCTGATTCGGCAGCGATACTATCAACGGTTTTGTTTGTTGTTTTAAGCAGCTCGCGCGCACGGCTGATGCGTTTTATATTAATGTATTCCCAAGGGGACATTCCGGTCATTTGTTTGAACAACGCTCCGAAATAGGTCTGACTGAAGCCGGCGGTGGCTGATAATTCCTCAAGTGTCAGGTCCTTTGCATAATTCTGTTCAATGTATTCGACGGAGCGGTTTATATACAAAAATTTCTCGTAAGTAAGCAGAATCACCTCGCTTTTACTTCTTTTTGTGTCAAATTGCCTGACAAAGCAGGTTAGTATCTCAAAGAGGTACAGCTTAACCATAGTTTCATAGGAATCTTTTCCGTCACGGAATTCGTTCTCCATTTTTAACATAAGTTCCGTTATCCGTTCCGCCGATTCGGATTTCTGAGGAAGGCGGTTAACAAAATCTCTGCTGCGGCTAAGGAAAATTTCCATTATGCGTTTTACAGGTATTATGTTATTGCACATCCATAAAAAGCGGGGATCGATATGTATGTTCAAAATCTGCATATTTTCGGGTTCTGATATGCGTGTGATATAATGCTCCTCGTTTGTTCCGAAAAAGAAAACATCACCGGGTTTTATTTCATATTCGTGGTTACGGGTCTTGTAAAAACCGCGTCCGCTTTTAAAAAGCGAAAGCTCGATGCAGGTATGGCAATGTTTGCGAAGAAATCTGTTCTGCGGCGGTACGGAGGAGTTATAGAGCCTTATGGCTTCATAATCATATCCGGATGCGCCGGAATGTAGACGGTATTCCGATGTTATCATTTTAAAACCCTCTTTAAAAAATAGTGTAAAAGTGCAGGTAATAATTACAAAGTATATAGACATGGATTTTACATTGTGGTATATTACATATAAGGAATTCTATAACTTATTCTCACTCTTTGTCAAGTGTTTAAATAAAAAAAGCAATAAAAAGGAAAATAAGAGTTATGATACAGCCAGAGAATTTAATATGTGAAAATGTTAATACCTATTCGTCACCCTCCGAACTCAAAATCACGGATATACGCACGGCGCACATAACCGGCGCACCTAAAAACTGTATTCTTTTGAAGATTATGACAAATCAGGGAATTGTCGGATATGGTGAGATCAGGGATGCTTCGAGCAAGACATACGCTCTTATGCTGAAGAGCCGCATTCTCGGCGAGAATCCCTGCAATGTAGACAAGATTTTTCGTAAAATAAAGCAGTTTGGCGGCGACTCAAGGCAGGGTGGCGGTGTTTCTGGCGTGGAGATCGCCTTATGGGACCTTGCCGGTAAAGCATGGAACGTGCCTTTATGGCAGATGCTCGGCGGAAAGTACCGCGACAGGGTACGCGTCTACGGGGATACCGATGTTGAGGGAAATCATTCCGGGCATGATATGGGTCTTGCTTTGAAGAAGCGTATGGAGATGGGATTTACATTACTGAAAATGGATTTTGGCATAGGTCTTTTACTCGACGAGCCGGGAACGATATGTGCGCCGCTCGGTTTTATAGACGAGATGAAGAAATACGCTCCCCATATCCTCAATGTGCAGTCCGGTTCGGTGAGTGCGGATATGGTGCGCCGCAGGAGCTACGATATAGTAACCACAGCACACCCGTTTACCGGAATACATATTACCGAAAAGGGGCTCGATTTTCTTGAAAATTATGTTGCGGAAGCCCGTGATGTCGTCGGGTACGAAATCCCGATCGCATTAGATCACTTTGGTCATGTGTGCATAGAAGACTGTATACGCTTTTCACGCAGGATGGAGAAGTATAATATAGCCTGGCTTGAGGATATGGCTCCCTGGATTTATCCCGACCAGCTTGCCCGCCTTAAGCGTTCGACTGCCATACCGGTATGCACAGGCGAGGATATATATTTAAAAGAAGGATTTGAGAGAATCATTGACGCCGATGCCGTTTCCATTATCCACCCCGACATACTTACCTGCGGCGGAGCGATGGAGCTCAAAAAGATTGCTGATTACGCGGACGACCGCGGTGTTGCGGTCGCCATACATATGGCTGAGAGCCCAATCGCTTGTATGGCAGCGGTTCATGCTGCTGCCGCTATGCACAATAATCTTGCCGTGGAGTTCCATTCTGTTGACTGCCCTTGGTGGAAAGATATCGTAACCGGTCTGCCGGAAGAATTTTTTAAAGAAGGATTTGTTGACGTGCCGGACAAGCCCGGTCTGAGTATCGACGGGTTATGCGACGAGGTTATAGCAGAGCATATAAATCCCTCCGATCCCGGTCTTTGGCTGCCGACTGAAATGTGGGATATAGAATTTTCAAACGATAGAATTTGGAGCTGAAAAGAGGTAGTTTTATGCGTTTTAACAATAAGGATGATATAATCGCACTTACGCCTGAATGGAAAGGCGAAAGAATGAAGGACGGCAGACCATATGTTGCAGATAAATATCTGGAAGCGCTCAGGGGTATGACACTCGAAGAGGTATGGAAGCCCATTTTTGTGCTCGGATATGAAAGTCAGTTCGAGGGTCGCTTGAAAACACTGCATAACGACGGCAGAAAGCTCATCGGCAGAGCGGTTACCTGCTCCTTTTGTCCGACCCGTCCCGACCTGCATGAGGTTATGTTCGGCATAGGGGCATCGGAGGGCAGAAAGGGTAATTACAATCAATGGGTTATCGACAGCCTTGTCGAGGGGGACGTTGTCGTCGCCGATATGTACGATAAAATATACAAGGGAACATTTTTGGGCGGAAACCTCACTACCGCAATAGCTTCAAAGACAAAAACCGGCGGCGGTGTGATTTGGGGCGGAGTGCGTGATGTGGAGCAGATGGAAAAAGTTCCGGGAGTGCAGGTATATTACCGCGGGATAGATCCGACGCCAATTCGTGATTTTGTGATGACCGGTTTTAACAGCGTAACAAGAATCGGAAATGCTGTGTGTCTGCCCGGAGATATAGTGTTCGGAGCGGGCGGCGGCGTCCTGTTTATTCCCTCGCATCTTGTTGCCGATGTGGTTGAAGGAGCTGCAAAGACGCATGTTAAGGACGATTTCGGTTTTGAAATGATTGGGCAGAACAAATTTACAACTGCGCAGATAGACAAGAACACTTGGACAAAGGAAATGCTCGATATGCTTATGGGTTTTATAAAAAATGATCCGCGCGGAGCCGAATATCGTGACCTTGATTGGTCAAAGGAATATGATCTTGCCATAAACGGTGACCCGAACGACACCCAAACTGCGCTTTGAACAGGGGATAAGAAATGGAAATAAAATGGATTGGACAGAGCGGCTATCTGCTTGATGACAAAACTACGAGGATACTTATCGACCCATACCTTTCCGACATCGTGAACCGTGTTTCAAAACGCTCCCGTATGGTAGAGCCGCCGTTTTCGCCGGAGAGTTTTAAGGGCGACGCTGTAATATGTACTCATAACCATCTCGACCATCTTGACCCCGACGCTGTTTCAGGCTTTAATAAGAGTATGCTCTTTATATCTCCGCCGTCCTGTAAAGAACGGCTCTCGGGGCTCGGCTGCCAAAGAATCAAGACATTGAGCGTGGGTGATAGTATTACCGTCGGCAGTTTTACTATTACGGCGGTGAGTGCTTTTCACACCGTGGAAGCGATCGGGCTTATTGTGGAGAATAACGGCGTGCGGATGTATTTTTCCTCAGATACGCTTTTTGACGAGCGGCTTTTTGAGATAAAGAAATTCGAACCCGATTTGATGTTCATCTGCATAAACGGCAGGCTCGGGAACATGAATGTTGATGAAGCGGTCAGGCTGACCGGAATAATCGGTCCCAGAGTAGGTATTCCAACGCATTACGGAATGTTCATAAGTAACACTGAGGACCCGGGGAAATACATCTCAAAGGTAAAACGCGGTTTTGAGATGGCTTTTAATAAAAATTATGATATAAACGAGATTTTAGGAGGCTCTGTATGACTTTTTCTCTATTCGGTAAACGTGCGCTCATTACCGGCTCAAGCAGGGGAATAGGCTCTGCGATAGCGGAAGAGCTTGCGAAAGCGGGAGCTGAGGTGGTACTGCATTGTTCTCATAATATACGTAAAGCGCAGGAAGTAAAGGAAAGGATAGAAAAAGCAGGCGGTGTGGTCGCTGATATTATTAGCGCAGACCTGACAAATGCCGTCGAAGCAGAAAAGCTTGCAAAAGCGGCAGGTGAGATAGATATTCTCGTGCTGAACGCCTCTTTGCAATACCGGGTAAAGTGGGACAGGATAACGGCGAGTGAATTTGATGAGCAGATAAGATGCAACCTTTTCTCCTCGATGCTGCTGATGCAGAAGCTCGTTCCTCATATGCGCGAGCGGAAATGGGGGCGGATTATTACTATCGGGAGCGTACAGGAGATTAAACCGCATCCGGATATGCTCGTATATTCGGCATCCAAGTCGGCACAGACAAATATGGTAAAATCTCTTGCGGGACAGCTTGCTTCAGACGGAATAACGGTAAACAACGTAGCTCCGGGAGTTATTCTGACCGACAGGAACACAGAAGCTCTCAGTGATTTTGAATATGCGTCGAGTGTTGCGTCTTCCATACCCGTCGGTTTTTTCGGCGAGAAGGAGGACTGTACCGGAATTGTTTTGTTTTTAGCCTCGGAGGAGAGCAGATATATAACAGGTCAGAGCATTTTCGTCGACGGGGGAAAAAGTCTTTAGAATAAATAAAAGGGATGGTGCAAAGCGATGTCTGAAAGAATGGACGCGGTAATGAAGCCGTTTAGGGAAAATGAGGATTTTGTGCGGGAGAGAATAAATTACGGCATAGAACTCTACCGCAAGGGCTACAATACGATAAGGTTTACCGACAAAGAGGGAAATCCGGTTACAAATGTAAAATTCAGCATTAAGCTGAAAAAGCACGATTACAAGTTCGGATGCAATATTTTCATGCTTGACGAGTTTGAAAACGAAGATAAGAACGCCGAGTACCGAAAGCTATTCGGGGATACTTTTAATTACGCGACTGCTCCGTTTTACTGGAGGGATCTTGAGCCGGAAAAGGGAAAACCCCGTTACGACAAGTTCAGTCAAAAAGTTTACCGCCGTCCCGCACCTGATCTCGTACTCGAATACTGCGAGGAAAAAAACATTGATGTAAAGGCGCACTGCATAGTTTACGACGCTTTTTCGCCCGACTGGCTTCCGCGAGAGGTGCCTCTTATAAAAAAAGAGTACGACAAGCATATGGCGGAGCTGAGCGCAAGGTATTCTGCGCGTATCGATGATTGGGAAATTATCAACGAAACTTTAAACTGGGAGATGTACGGCTATTCGCGTCTGAAGACCTCTGCATTTTTTCAGGAGGCGGATTACGAGACATGGAGCTACTTCGCCGCACGAAGAAACTTCCCTATAAATAATCTTTTGATAAATGCCGGCCCCTGCGAGGCGTTTTCGGACAGGCTTACCCGTTCGCATTATTATTATCAGCTTGAGTCGCTCGCATCGAAAGGTGTACATTATGACGGTATAGGAATGCAGGCGCATATTTTCTGCGACCGTAAGCATGAAGCGGATTTTATAAGCAAGTATTATAATCCCGTAAAAATGTATGATGTATTCGACGCCTATGAAAAATTCGGTTCGCCGATTCAGATATCGGAGCTGACCATACCGTCATACAACGGCGGTGTTGAGGATGAAGAGGTTCAGGCGGAGGAACTGAAAACACTTTACAGCCTTTGGTTTGCTCACAGAGCGACCGATTCTATCGTTTACTGGAATCTTGTCGACGGATACTCTTATGTTCCGGGTGGCGGTAAGGACACGCTGGGCGACCTGAATGCTGGCGAAAACATTTACGGCGGCGGGTTGATTCGTTTCGATATGACTCCAAAACCGGCTTTTCTGATGCTGAGAAACCTGATCAAAAACGAATGGTATACCGAGCTTGACTTGAATACGGGCGATTGCGACAGAGCGAAGTTTAAAGGCTTTTTCGGCATTTACGACCTTACATACATATATAACGGCAGGGAAGAACATACCGAGTTTCACCTCGATAAGAGGAGCGACCTTGAGCATATTATTGTTTGCGACTAAAGCAGAACAGATATCTATATTAATAAAATAACCCCAAACAGATATCCACGCTCCGACTTATCTGGAGCGTGGATATATGATTATTGGGTAAAATGCACAAAAATATATAAAACCGATAAAAATATTTGTTTCGTCCCACAAAAACACTTGACTTTTTTTAGTATATACTATATAATATAGACATAGGAAACAGGGAGCAGTACGCCGGATTTTGTCGGTATGCAAAAGAAGGGGGGCGAGTCCGTTGGCAGACGAAATTCCACAGCCTTGCGATAATGCATGCGAAAAGAACGTGGAACTTAAAACGGGCTGCGTTTTCGTTTATCGGGAGCTGCACCAATAAAAAACCAAGCCTTATCAGGCAAAAGGATGCTTCTGATCGTAAAATATATACGTAAAAAACCGCCGGTCAGATGCTGATTATCAAGGGTTAAATTATATGCGTTGCACTCGCCGCTGAAATAGTATGGGTTATTGCAGGCTGTCAAAGTATAAAGGAAACAGCTTTTTTTCTCACAAAAATAGATACTTAATTTATTATAGAGAGCTGCTCCGTTTCTTGGCTATTGACGAAAAAGTGGATGATGGTGAGCTAAAAAGCGTGACTGCGGTATTCTATATCGCAAAAAACATATAGCATTATTTTACAAAAGAATAAAACCACTTATCTTTGCATACAAAGGTAAGTGGCTTTTTATTACAGTATTTTTTGGCTTATTTTAAATATGTTTCTATTATATAACGCGGTCTGTGCTTTGATTCCATATAGGTTTTTCCTATATATTCGCCGACAATACCGGTAGATAGGAACTGAAAACCGAAAAACGCACATGCCAATGCCGTATAAAAAATTTTGTCTCCGAATTCTCTGCCGCATAAGAATAAAACAAAGAGAGTCAAAAGCATGCAGATACCCGCAAATAGAGACAATGCGCCGACAAAGGAGATCATTTTTATCGGCTTTACGGAAAAGGATGTTATCCCGTCCCATGCGAACGAAAGCATCTTTTTAAGAGGATATTTTGATTCTCCGGCAAAGCGTTTTTCCCTTTTGTAGGATACCGTGGTGCTTTTGAATCCGATAAGCGGTACAATACCTCTTAAAAACAAATTTACTTCACTAAATTTCTCCATACTCTCAAGTGCGCGTTTTGACATAAGCCTGTAATCGGCGTGATTGTAAACTGTTTCGACACCCATACAACTCATCAGCTTGTAAAAAAGAAGCGCTGTGCTTTTTTTAAAAAAGGAATCAGTCTTACGGGAACTCCTGACTCCGTATACAACCTCACAACCTTCTTCATACCTCAAGAGCATTTCGTCGATAGCGTCGGTATCATCCTGTAAATCCGCATCGAGTGAGATTGCAGTATCGCAATGCTCTTTTACGGTCATCAGACCGGCAAGAAGTGCATTCTGGTGGCCCTTGTTCCTTGACAGCTTTATTCCCTGAAAAACAGGGTTTTGTCCGTGAAGGCCCTCGATAATATTCCAGGTATCATCCTTTGAGCCATCGTCAACGAATACGATCCTGCTCTCGGGAGAAATCCTGTTTTCTACGATAAGGTCGCTTACCTTTTTCAAGAGCCTTTTTGAAGTCTCGGGCAGAACCTCCTGCTCGTTATAACATGGAACAACTAAATACAGCTTGTTCATTTCTACCTCCAGAATTCAATCAATCTTTCAAGAGAATATAGTGTCGGTGTTAAGTCGTCGGAAATATATCTGCCGATAACAAAATTGTAATACTGACCAAAATTGACGATCAGGCATAAAAATGTCGATATAACAAATGCTGCTCCGGCGATTTTATGAACGCTCTCGTTCCCGAGGTATTTTAATAAAACAAATATAATCAGCAGCGCACCTATCAACATCTGCCATGAGAAATCGGCGTTGTATCTTACGGCGTAGCCGCTCTCCCAGACCGAGAAAATTATCACCAGCGGTGCGATGACGCAGGGCAGCAATACCAAAATGAGCGTTTTTTTTCTTTTAGTGCTTTCAAGCAGAAAATATGCTTTTTTAGACAGGAAATACCCGAACATAGGCAACGCACGGAAAAACAGCCCGATTGAGATACCGCTGATATGCTTATCATCTACAAAATAATACCCGTTTGTGCCGAACTCCTGAAATGACGAATAAACGAATGGGAATTGCGGTTGAAAATACGGAGCAGCAAAAAGAAACGCATATGTGATCATCAAAACAAACTGTATATGAAACTCCGACTGGGTAAAATCGTTTATTGTAAGGGAGTACTTAATGCCGAAATCGAGCGGAGAACCGAACCGGGAGTAATTATACGCCATCTGTATACTGCCGAATATGATAAAGGGCAGTAAAGAACACAAAAGATATTTAACCGTCTTTGACCAGTTGCAGTCCTTTTCGCTTCTCTGCTTTTTATAACCGTAATAAAAAAACGGAAGTGATGCTATGCAGTAAACCGCAAGTGTAGGTCTGCACAACACAGCAAGAGAAAGGAAGGTTGCCGCAAGCGCTCCTCTTGCCTTTGATATCTTTCCTTCTCCGACAACGTTTGATGTTATAAGATAATAAGCGCCGGCGAGCGTACAGGCAAATCCTGAAGAAATCGCAATCTCATAAAACGCTGCCCGACATATAGACATCCATATGCCCGATGAGATTTGCAGCATTATCAGACCCATGATGATATAATTTATCTGTAAACTACCGAACCATTTTCGTATGATTGCAAGGTAAAACTTCGACATAAACAGAATACCGATCATTCCGAAAAGTAAAACCGACCACAAGCAGGGAAAATAATAGCCGGTAATAAGATGATAGGGAAGGAACAAAAGAACTACCGGTGCGATTCCGTAATAGGAGTAATAGCTGCCCTCATAATAAACATGGTCCCAGAGATATGATATCCCGCTTTCTCTTCTCTGGCTTGGATCATAAGGATTATCAAGTTCGGCAAGTGCCGCCGGCGGTTCGGCAAGCAGTTTTATCTGACCTTGCTCAAACGCCTCGACAAGCTCGCTTGTAATCTGGTCGCCATTATCCGATGTGAAATCCTCAGCAAGAGAACCGCCAAAATCGGTTCTGTAAAGTGCGGACATTAGTACCGCTACGATAAGGAACAAACAGGTAATAATAATGATCTTATTATCGCAGTATTTTTGGTTATCCGAGTAGGACTTTTTCATCTCGGCGGAATATAAAAGGAAGTACCCCGTTATTATAACAGCATATAAAAGACAGAAACGAATGGCGGAAAACCTGAACGCTATCGGATTGTTAACGGAAATACCGGTGACTTTAACCGAATCACTGGCCAACATATCTATGTTCAACCGCAGTTTGCTGACATTGCCCGAAAGATGCAGCGGAATGGTCTGGCTACGTTCGTCATTCTTAATTACCGTTATCTTTGCAATTCCACCGCGGTATTCACGATAAGTTGCGTCCGCGGCGTCTATTTTAACAGTAACTTCAGGAAGCTTTTCCGGACATACAAGATTAACTGTAATTGTTCCGACAGGGATATTTATATCCCTCAATTCAATTATCGCTCTACCTGCACCCTTGGTTGTCTCCGCAACACCGTCATTTACTTTAAAATTCGTTAAGTAAACATCGTCTACAGAATAATCTCTTTTTTCGTAGTCCCCGAACAGCAAATGATAGGAATTGAAGTTGAAAACGAAAATTTCCAGAAATAAAAGAATAAAAAACCAGACAATTATCGCCCGAAAAGATTTATTAAAACGGCGATTTCCGTCCTGTTCGCAGTTGAATATCCTGCTTTTTATCTTGCTCTTTAGTCCCATAATCTCTCCGTTGAATGCAATAATGTAATGTTAATTATTATAACACCTTTTTATATATTTGTCCACATCATAATTCGATAAAAAATTAACAGCGGTATTTCTGCAAAATATTTGCCGTATTTTGCAGAGTTTACCGCTGTATTAATGTTGTTTTTACTCGATATTAACTGTTATGCGCGCCGGTTCGCTGGTGCCATATCCGTAATCAACCGATATTTCAAAGTAGTCCTCGCCCTTTATTCCATAAAGCGGAGTATATACAAAGCTCCCGTCGGAATTGAGCTGTACTGTTCCGTATTTGGGCGAAATGCCGAGCGTAAAGCCCTTTATCATATTATCGGAAACGACCGAGACTTTTCCGTTTGCCTTTTCCTCGGAGGAGCAGGAAACAGAGGTGCTTTCAGCAGCCGGTTTTGAAGGATTGAATTTTCCCTTCATAAAATTATAGGTATCCTTATAAAGTGAGTGCAGATACGCATTATTCGATTTATATGCTTCATAAATAGAACCCGGAACGCCGCCCTGATAATACATATGGACAGCGTCGGTCATAAATCCTGTTTCGGCACCTGCCGCATAATATTTCTTCAGTCTGTCAACATGACCGGTGGCGACACCGCCTATCTCAAGTTCTATGCACATTCCCAAAAGCTTCGCCGAAGCGGCGGCATCATATAAGCGTCTGTCGGGAACCTCAAAGTTGAATGCGAAATTAGGCTGATAGCAGGCGAGGTCAAAACCGAGTTTATCCCATTCATTGTAACCGCTTGCCTGATAGTAGGGAATCCACGAGGTTATATAGCCCAGAGAACGTACATAATCGGTCGTATAGTCAATAAGCTCGATTATTTGACTGTCGGAGTAATCGATACCCTCAATAAACCAGTAAAAACCCTGAATATAAAGGTTCTCGTAGCCTCTGCTGTTAAAGATTCTCAGCTGTTCATCTATAAGCCACTTTACTGCGGCTTTTCTGTCCGCAAGTTTTGTAAAATCGAGGTTCCTGCCGTTTATCTCACCAAAAGAGGTCTGAGATGAAACAGGCATAAATATGGAAAGGAACACGCTTGCCTTGTAATCGTCTTTCCCGAGAGCGGCTTTTGTCTCTCCTACCGCCTCGTTAAGCGCATCCATATTTTTCCCCTCGGTGAATTGGGTGTTGATATAAAGCTGCCAATCATCTTTTTTGAGAGTTCTTAACGCCGAGCCTTCATAAAGAAACGCGGTGTAAGGCAGAAACATGAACGAATCGAAAAGGGTATCCTTTATTACACCGTCTTCGATATACGCTGTATGGGGGAGGTAAATCTCCTTTGTTATCGGAGCTACGTTTGGATGGCATATATAAGAGAGTAACACATCCCGTGTTCCGTTATAATCCTCAGGAGCGGCATATTTGTTCGGAAAATCAGTCTGCTTTTCTTCGTCCGGTATAATCGTTTTAGCGTTCCCGACCTTCTTTGTGCCCGTTATTTCTATCTCGTCGACATAAACATGAGTCGCCACGGGTATATAGATTTTTATATATCTCGCACGGTAATTACCACCAAAGGTCCCGCTGACCCTTACGATATCGCTGTCCTTGGAAGCTGTGATACTCTTTATTTCTTTTAATGTCTGCCAATCCTTACCGTTTTCGGACGCTGAAACAATAACAGAGACAGGCAGGTAAACTCCTGTGGCTTTTTCCTTTAGGAAACCGAAGGAATACCCCGAAACCGCGGAGGTTTTACCTAAATCATAGTAGATCTCTCTGCCTATTCCTCTTGTAAAACGGAACCATTGCGATGCCGAATAGGTAGCATTTTTTGAGATAATCCCATCGGTAAGGATTTTTGAGTTAACCGATGTATTATAGTTTTCCTTTGCATGTTCGCCGTCTAAAGCAGAAAGAGTGTATATCTGCTGTGTCAGACCGGATAACAAATTTTTTGGAGTATTATAATCCTCGTCGCTCTCACTCCAGTATTCGCTCTCGCTGATAACCGGAATATCGATGTCGCCGTAATAACTATCCGGGTGTACGCCTTCGGTAACACCCTCCTGATATTTATTAGCAAATACCTCATCAATGAATAACCATGTTGATCTCGGATGCATGCAGACAATCTTTATTTTTGTAGCGGTTACACTTTCCTGTAACTTCAGCTCGGCTTTATAGAGATCGCTTGCCTCGATTCTTACGGGGCTTGTGCTGGTTCCCAGATATTTGTATTCCCCGCCGTTGGCGATATAGAATTCTACCTTATCGGGAATAGCTATTCCCATCGAAATATTGTTGCAAAAAGATACCCCGATATCGGCAATATCCGCAGTAGCTGTAACGAGATTTATTTCTATCGTCAAATCCCCGTTCAGGCGGTTGTAAAAACCTGCCCAGAGTTCCTTGTTTGTGCCGCCGTAACATGAGTCGGCAAACGTACCGTCAGTAAGCACATCAGCTGTATCGGGATAATCCTCATGGGCTTTGTAGGAGACTGTATAGTTCTTTTTTTTAAGTAAGTTTGTTTTTGTAAGACTTCTATCGACTTTTCCGGTATAGAGATTGTCGATATCTGCTTTTAAATATTCCGTTCTTTTTATTTCTTCCGATGTTTCGGACATACTCTCCGAAACAGCGTCAGAGTTTTCCTCTTTTGTGGGATCGCAGGATGCCAGGGTGGAAACAAGAAGCAGTAAAGACAACAGTAATGCGAGTTTTCCGTTCTTTTTCATTTTGTACCTCAATTTTCTGATTTGGTTCTGATATACCTGTGTAAAGGGTTTAATCATACTATTATAGTATAATATTTTTTCGCTTTTTTCTCAATATCTTAACTGACGAAATAATCACCGCATAATTAGTTGTTTTGACCGAAAAATATTTACTGTTCATCAAGAGCGTATTTTTTCTTAATACGCTCAAGCTTTTCTCCTATCGGCCGTGAGAGCAAAAACAGGAATATTACGTTGGAAACCGCATAAATCGCCGTATAGGGAAGGGATGCCGTAAGTGTAACGAGATATAGAGCTGCATTAAAAGTGTTGTCAATCCATAATACCGACCAGACATCCATAAGAAGAGAATAAACCACACCGGCAAAAGCCCCGTACAGGTATAAGAGCAGTCTGTTCGTTTTCAGTTTTTTTGAGAAAATACCCGCAACGAATCCAATCATGCCCCAGGTCAGCATCTGAAACGGCGTCCATGGTCCCTGTCCGAAATACATATTGGATATAAGTGCGGAAAAGGAACCGCATAAAAAGCCCGCTTCGCTTCCGAAGTGAATTGCGGTGATGACGACAAAGGCGGTGACGGGTTTAAAGCCTGGAACAAGCGTGAACAAAAAGCGTCCACCGACTGAAAGTGCCGTCATTACCGATATTAGTATCAGTTTTCGGGTGCTCGATTTCTTCTTTTCAAACGTAAGAAAAAATCCCACACAGGAAAGTATGGCTATGGTTATGGAAATAAACGCATACTGCTTATCCTTAAAAACCCGCGTCCCGATAAAAATAGCGGCGGGGACACAGAAAAGCAGCAGGAAATATTTAAGAGTCTTCCTTATCATTTTTCACTCCGTTTTGGCGGCAAAGTTCAATTGCAGCTTCTGCTGTTATGATATTGTCATATATACCCCTTGTCATACGGTTGACGGAGGTGGTATAAAAGCTGTTGTCCGAGAAAAATGCCGATGGGACATCGCAGGAAACTATTTCACCGCCAAAGAACAGTGCGCATCTATCGGCGCATCCGGCGGCGAATTCCAGATCGTGGGTAACGATTACAATCGTCATTCCTTCTGACTTTAGTTTGTCGAGGATTTTTGCTATTCTGCGTTTCATAAACGCGTCCATCCCCTTTGTCGGTTCATCAAGGAGCAGCAGGCGCGGCTTTTGCATCAATACTTTAGCAAGAGCGCATAGCTGTTGTTCTCCTCCGCTTAAGTCGTACGGATGCTTGTCGAGCAGCCCTGTGATATCAAAGGGAAAAGACATCAAATCACTGTCTATTTCCGCAAGATCCGCGCGTACGGTTTTTTCTGAAAATACCGTCTGCACATCCTGAGGCAGCAGAGCGAGATTGTTTTTATACAAATCGCCGTTTCTGTAGTCAGCTATTTTTTTTCCGAAAACGGTTATTCTACCCGAATAAGCTTTTAGAATTCCCGCACAAACACCCAGAGCGGTCGTCTTGCCGGAAGCGTTTCCGCCCAAAATGCAATATATCTCGTTTTCATAAACAGTAAGGTTTGTTCCGCAAAGTATATCAGGCAGGTCTTTACCATACCTGAAATAGATGTCCTTCATCTCCAGAGCCGCTTTGCTTTTATGCGTGTAAGGCTTCTCGGTGAAGCTTTTTATTCTATTTGCGAAATTTTCCTCAATAAACCTTCTCCCCTCCTTTACACTTATCGGGCAGGGAGCATCTACATTCAGACCGTTATATATTCTCACAGCCGCCGGCATTGAGTGCAGCATCGGGTCGCTTTTACTGAGAGCTTTGCATACTATCTCCGGTGAATCAAATTTTTGCATACCGCCTTCTTTCATGAGAAGCACCTTATCTGCGGCAGGGAAAACATCCTCAAGTCTGTGTTCCGACATGATTATAGTTAAGGAAAGCTCACGGTTAAGCTTCTGCAAGGTTGCGAAAAAATCCGAAGCCGCTATCGGGTCAAGCTGTGAAGTCGGTTCGTCGAGAATGAGTATTTTAGGCTGGGTTACCATTACCGAGGCGAGGTTTAAAAGCTGCTTCTGACCACCTGAAAGCTCGTCAACATCCCTGAAAAACCAATCCTCAATACCGAAGTAGCTTGACATCTCGCAAATACGCCGCTTTATGACGGGGGAGGGCAGACCCATATTTTCAAGCCCGAATGAAAGCTCGTGCCACACTTTATCATTTATAATCTGATTTTCCGGATTCTGCATTACAAATCCTATTTCAAAGCAGGCTGAACGCGCGTCAAGGTTTTCGGTATCAGTACCTTTATAATAAATATTACCGCTTTTTTTGCCGGCGGGGGAGAGTTCACGTTTTATCAGCTGTAAGAGTGTTGTTTTACCGCACCCTGTCTTTCCGCAGATAACGATGAATTCACCGCTATATATTTTTAATGAAATATTTTCCAAGGCCTTTTTTTCGGAATCAGGATACGAAAAGCTCAGATTTTTGATTTCAAGCAACGCCATTTAATTTTCTCCTTAATGTAATAAAAAAGCGGTAAAAATGAGAGTAAAGCATATGCCGAATAGGTTATTACCGAATAAGCGGAAAACTGCACCCTGCTTAAAACAGGGTAGAAAGTAAATCCGGTATAAGAAAGAGAGATACCGGCAACAGCTGCCGTCGCGAATATTACGCATAGAGCGGTCAGGTATAAGTCTTTTTTTGAGAAGCGGTAAACCAAAAAACGACTGCGTCCTTCAAGTCCATAGCCCCTCGCTCTCATAGAATCAGCTGTGTCTATTGCGTTTTCGAGTGACCATGTTACCGAAACCGAAAAAACCCTGATTACGCTTTTTATACGATTAGTAAAACTATCCTCTGGGTACATTCCCATCGCCTTTTGAGCTTCACTTATCCTTACGGTTTGTTTGCGAAGAAGCGGTACATAACGTAGTGCGGCTGTCAGGATTACCGAGAGCCCGGGCAGAGCACCACCAAACAGATACAGCAGCTTTTCGCTTGTCATTATCAACGAAAAGGACTTAAACCAGAATATGACCGAAATAATCATAGCGGAGGTGCATACGCCGTAAACGGTTGCCTCAAGGGTTATCGGGTTTCCGTTCAGAAAAAAAAGCGGAGTGCTACCGTTATGTGAAAACAAAGGGTTTACAATGGCAATAAGAACAAACATAACGAAAAAAAACAGAATTTCGTTTAAAAAACGTTCTTTTTTTATAACGGCATACAAGCTGACCGAAGCACACAGCGAAATAAAGGTTATTATAGGATTGCTCACGAACATCGCGATAAAAATCACAGGAGCAAAATACAAAAACAGAGCGGCCGGATGGAAAACAAAAAACGATCTCATCCGACACCCACATCCTCTCCGAGATTGCATGAATACACCCATTCGATATAATCACCGTTCGACAAAACGTATTCTGAACAGCTATCGCCCGAGAAAACTCCGTTTACTTTATACAACCAGCCTGACAGAGCACCGAAGTCGTACTGGTAAATATTATTGATCCCTTCAATATAAACTAAAGCGGCATTATCCCCGCCATCATACTCCATTTGGATTCTGTTATGTTTAACCGTGCGTTCAAGAATATCAAAAACGGTGTCGCCCTCACGCAGGACATATTCTTTTTTATCTAAAATAACTCCATTTTTGGGAATATGCTCCGAATCGGACTTTTCCGCAGCCGTGTCGCAGCGTATTGAGATAAAAACCGTGTTGCTGTTCGGTTTTATGTCCTCAATGTTTTCCTGATAATATTCCTCAACCGATTGTACTTCTATTATGAATATTACCGAAACAGCGATAACGATTACGATTATAACTATAAGGATTTTCTTTATACTCGCTTTTTTTGCGAGGAAAAGATATCCGATAACGAACAGGGCAAGAACCGCTACGGCGATACAAGCCCATTTGCGAAAGAGCGTGTTAAGTGAATCTGTGGGTTCAGTATATTCAGTTTTAACACCTTCCGTTTCGGATATATAATCAGATTCGGCCTTTTTATCTCCGAAACCGTACAGTCCGTTCAGTCCGTTAGTCTGTCTCCATGCGTAAACGAGAGAAAGCATAACCTGCACGCTTGCCAAGTCGTTTGCTTCTCCTCCGGGGGTATGGCAAAAGCTCCCGTCGGGCAGTTTATATAAAAGAAGTCCGTCCAGAACGCTGTTTCCGTTTTTTATAAAACGCTCATCCGAATTGAAGTCGATATCCAGAGCCGTTAAAGCAGAGAGGACTTGAGCGGTGCTCTCACAATTTCTTGTCCCGAAACTCGCAAAATCACCGTTTTCGAGTTGTTTTTCAGAGATAAACGCAAGCGCTCTGTCCACAGCGGCTTTTACCGCCGGGGTTTCATAATGAACGGATAACGCCTGTATCGCGATTGCTGTAACATCGATATCCGAATTTTTTCCTGACAACGCCCAGCCTCCGTCGGGTAGGGCTAAGGAGAGAATTCTCTCCGTAATTTCATTCGCGTCCCCCGGGTATTCTCCGGAATCAAGCAGGATAAGCCCGAAAAGCTCACTCATAATACCGAACTTCCCGATCGTTTCGGCCAGCGTTTTTCTTATAAAAGCGTTATCCGTGCCTAAGGCAGAATAACATATGGCGATACGCTGTAAGTCCGTCGCGTTCCCGCCCGGAGCGGTTTTAATATAGCTATCGAGTGCGTTTTTATATTCGGAAAAATCATAGCCGCCTTTGTATTGCTTAATGGCTATTATATACCATTCGTTCGGGCTTCTGCCGGCGTTAGGCGTAAGATGCTTGTCTATTAAATCCTGAACGGAACTGCTGCTCGTTTCTCCTATCTTCCAATCCAAAACACCTTCAATATGTTCTTCGAGTAAAGAGGCGTTGTTTACAGCACCCGAACTTATGCAAAGTACGGATGAAACAATCAGAACGAGCAGCAACAAAGAGATTAGTTTGTATTTCATATGCTTTTATTGCGTTTGTAAAAAGCAGCGCTTATGATAATCATAAGAGCGGCTGCCAACACAAGAAGTGCTGTAATTTCACCGCCGTCGCCGGTATGCGGGGTATCTGTGCTTCCGTTCGTCTCCGAAATGGCCTTGTCATCTATGACTACGGTATAATCGGAAGCGAAACGGAGTACAAGCGGAAGTCCTTTATCGCTTTTTTTTGATATTTGAACCTTATGCACTCCCGGGGTCAGCTGATCCCTGCTTATCCTGATCTCACCGTTATCATCAGTGGTATAAATCGCTTTTTCGCTTCCAAATCCCCAATGAACCTCTGCATTTGCAACAGGGTTTTCGGAAACGATTGCGCTGTAATCGTCATTAAATGTTGTATCCCGGCTTGTGAATCTAATAATGCCGTCGGCTATTCTTGACGTGTCCGCTTCGGGGAACTGCATTCCGACACCGTAAGGATCACCGTAATACAGCAGAACTCTGTCGCCGTCTTTCAGGTTAAAGCCGTCTATTCCCACGGCCGGTTCCAATCCGTTGACTTTATACATCCAGCCGTCCCAACCGCCGAATCTTGAAGCGGATTGATCGTTTATGTCGGTAATATAAGCCGTATCAACACCTGTAATCTCAAAGCTGTCCTCCTGCTCGTCAATATATGCGAGCGCGGTTTGCAGGGTCAGATTATCGGTATACGGTATATCAAGTGTATTGTAATATATATTTTCGTCTATCCCCTCGATACGCAGAGTGATGCTCATAACCGATTTGTCTTCTGCCGCCGTGTTTATTGCAAGTACACCGAACAGCATAATTATTGATACTGTTATAAAGAAAAGCCTTTTTGCCGATCTGTTCATTTTAAATCCTTTCCTAAAAAAAACACTTTTTTACACTGAGTGTAGAAATTTACACCGAATGTAAAAAAGCGCAACTATCTCATTCAGGCAATTAAAAGAATAAAAACTTTCATGCCCGAATAAAACGGCTGCGCTCTTCCAATAAGTATCCTTCTCCTGTATACAAAAGAAAAACACTCTTTTACCCAAAAGCGTTCGTTGCGGCAACGCTGTGAAAGTGTATTTGCCGAACGTAAGCCTCGCCTCATGGCAAGCGATCCGACTTTAATAAACTCCGGCGAAAAAAATTTCGTCGTTTTTTATTGTTTACGGTAATGGCGGTTGCATCGGATTTTCACCGAAATTCTCTTAACCATGTGCGAATAGATTATTTTTATTACGTAACACGGATATTTTAGCATATAAAGATAACTGTGTCAACGCTTATGCCAAACGAATCTTTTATAACCTGCTATAATCACATTCTATCGATATAGTTGCAAGCGGCAATAGCGGCAACTGTACCGTCAGCACAGGCGGTTGTTATCTGTCTTACGGTTTTTGTACGACAATCACCCGCAGCAAATATACCCGGCGTGTCGGTAACGCAGCTCTCGCCGGATATGATATACCCGGTTTTGTCAAGCCGTGCACACTCCCTGAATACATCGTTTTCGGGAGCAAGCCCTATTGCTACGAACAGTCCGTCAAGTGAAAGTCGAAATTCGCTTCCGTCTGCCTCGCGTTTTAGTATGACACCGTTTAAAGAGGTATTGCCCAAAAGTGATTTTACCACCGTTCCGAGAATAATCTCCACGTTCGGCTTTGTTTTCAGTAATTCGGCAAGGCGGCATTCGCCCGTTAGATAATCGAGGTTTTGTATGATATAGACTTTTTTACATATCTCCGAGAGCAGAATCGCCTCCTGCAGTGCGGAATTTCCACCCCCGACTATTCCGACCGTCTGTCCCGCATAAAACGCACCGTCACAGGTGGCGCAATAGGATATACCCTCACCCACAAGATTATCCTCTCCGGGTAACCCGAGTCTGCGATGCTTCGCTCCTGCAGCGATAATAACGCTTTTTGCCCTGTACTTATTATACTCTGAGATTACAATCTTTTCATCACCCTCGGTATGAAGACCGACAACCTCCTCCAGCTCTACCTCAGCCCCCAGCGCGAGAACCTGCTCTATTAGCTTGTCTGCCAAATCGTTTCCGGAAATAGCGGCGATACCGGGATAATTCTCTATCTTAGGCGAAAAGGTTGCCTGTCCGCCGAAGGTTGCTTTTTCGAGCAGCAAAACGGTTTTGCCGGCACGCCTTGCGTAAAGGGCGGCGGTTAGCCCCGCAGGGCCGCCGCCGATTATAATAATGTCATATTCCTGCATAAATATTTTACCTGTTCTCGATATATTTTTTTATGTTGGATACATTTGAGTGCTTCTCGGTCTGTCCGTTTCGAACGACAAGCAGGGTAGGTGCGAGCTTTACTCCGTATTTTTTGGTTTCCTCAACATTTTCATCTGCTATGATTTTTCTGTAGGGAATACCTGCCTTGTCAAGAAGCGCCGTGGCAATTTTACAGTTCGGACAGGTCTTGGAGGTGAAAAGGAGCGCAATATCTTCCAAGCAGCAGGATGACTCCTCATCTGCTTTATCGTTTTTTGCTTCTTTTTGTTTTAAAACGGAGTTTTCGATGTCATAAACAAGACGGTCCTTGTACTCCTGGCTTTTGCCGACATTCCAGTTTTTAACCGGTCTGTAATAACCCGTTATACGGCTGTAAACCTCGGTTTCCTCGCCGCATTCCGGGCATTTTTGAACCTCGCCCTGAATATAGCCGTGGTTTCTGCAAACGGAATAGGTCGGAGAGATAGTATAATAGGGGATTTTGTAATTCTCCGCAACTTTCCGTACAAGAGATGCGGCAGATCTCCAATCCGGCAGCTTTTCGCCCAGAAAAGCATGGAAAACAGTACCGGAGGTATAGAGGGTCTGAATATCATCCTGAATATCAAGCGCGGTGAATATGTCTGATGTATATCCTACGGGAAGATTCGAGCTGTTTGTGTAGTAAGGTGTTCCGCCGTTCTCGCAAGCGGTGATAATGTCCGGAAATTGCTCTTTATCATGCTTTGCAAGACGATAGGAGGTGGATTCCGCCGGAGTAGCCTCAAGATTATACAGATCCCCGTATTTTTCCTGATAATCTGCGAGTCTGTCACGCATATGATTTAAGACTTCCTTCGTGAACTCCTGAGTTTCGGTATGAGTCATATCTTTTTTTATCCAGTTTGCGTTGAGTCCGGCCTCGTTCATGCCGAGAAGACCTATTGTAGAGAAGTGGTTGTCAAATGTGCCGAGATAACGCTTTGTATAGGGATAAAGACCTTCGTTTAGAAGCTTTGTAATTATTGTGCGCTTTGTCTTTAAGGAACGCGCACTTATATCCATCATCTTGTCAAGGCGTTTGTAGAAATCCGCCTTGTCTGCCGCAAGATAAGCTATTCTCGGCATATTGATGGTTACAACGCCTACCGAGCCCGTGCTCTCTCCGCTGCCGAAAAATCCGCCGGATTTTTTGCGAAGCTCGCGGAGGTCGAGGCGCAGTCTGCAGCACATACTGCGGACATCGCTCGGTTCCATATCGCTGTTTATATAGTTGGAGAAATAAGGTGTACCGTATTTGGAGGTCATCTCGAACAACAGCTTGTTATTCTGCGTCTCGGACCAGTCGAAATCGGAGGTTATGGAATAGGTAGGAATAGGATACTGGAAACCTCTGCCGTTCGCGTCTCCTTCGATCATCGTCTCAATAAACGCCTTGTTTACAATGTCCATTTCCTTTTTGCAGTCCTTGTACTTGAAGGGCATCTCTTTGCCGCCGACTATGGCGTTGAGCTCTGCGAGATCGTCGGGAACAGTCCAGTCGAGTGTTATGTTTGAAAAGGGTGCCTGTGTTCCCCATCTGCTCGGAGTGTTAACGCCGAAAATAAAGGATTCTATGCACTTCTTAACCTGATTATAATCGAGATTGTCAACTTTTACAAAGGGGGCAAGATAGGTGTCGAATGACGAGAAAGCCTGAGCCCCGGCCCATTCGTTTTGCATAATGCCGAGAAAGTTTACCATCTGGTTGCATAATGTCGCAAGATGCTTTGCAGGTGCGGATGTGATTTTTCCGGGAACACCGCCAAGCCCTTCCTTTATGAGCTGTTTTAAAGACCAGCCCGCACAGTATCCTGTAAGCATGGAAAGGTCGTGAAGATGTATGTCAGCGTTTCTATGAGCTTTGAAAATCTCATCGTCATAAATTTCCGAAAGCCAGTAATTCGCAGTTATCGCACCCGAGTTGCTCAGAATCAAACCGCCGACAGAATAGGTGACGGTAGAGTTCTCTTTAACACGCCAGTCGGTAACCTTTACATAGCTGTCGACAATCTCCTTGTAATCGAGTATTGTTGACTTCATGTTGCGTATTTTCTCACGCTGACGGCGGTAGAGGATGTATGCTTTTGCTATATCAGCGTAGCCTGCTTTTATCAGTACAGCTTCCACGCTGTCCTGAATATCCTCGACAGCGATCAGATTATCTTTTATTTTAGGCTCGAAATCGGCGGTTACATTGAGAGCAAGAAGATTGATTATGCTGGGATGAGACTGCTTGTTCTGTGCATCAAATGCTTTTGTAATTGCGCTGCTGATTTTGGTAATATCGAATTCTGAAATATTACCGTCTCTTTTAATGACCTGGTACATAGTAATCTCCGTTCCTTTTCTTAAGTAAATACATAATATCACAACATTTAGACTCTGTCAATAATAAAATTACTATATATTGTGTTTTTGTACATGATGTACAATTTCATCAAAAGCCCCTCAGAGCAGCGTTTGGCACATAAATCCTTAAAATATCAAGCAAATACCTGCTTTCCTTCTCAGAAAAACCGCAGAGCCCGCTCTCTATCAAATTGCCGGAATCTACAAAATTCTGTAAAAAATACTTTTCTTCGCCCTTCAGCCACAACCCTATTGACCTGATACTGTCCTCGGTATGGAATGTCCGCACAAGCGTTGTGCGGAACTCGAAGGGGAGAGAACCTGTCATAAGTTTTTTCGCGCTCTCCTTAACGGCGTCGATATCAATAATCTCTTTTCCCGCAGTTTTTGCATAATACTTCGGGGAATTTTTTATATCCATCGCAACATAGTCGAGCATGCCCGAATCTATGAGTTTGATGAGCCTTTCAGGGAAGCTGCCGTTTGTATCGAGCTTAACTTTATAACCCAATGCCTTTATCTCCGTAATAAAGTTATGGATATCACTCTGCATCAGCGGTTCTCCGCCCGTGATACATACGCCATCGAGAGCACCCTTCCTTTTCTTCAGAAAAGTGAAAAAATCCTCATAAGTAATCCCGCTCTCTGAATCCGGCGTCAATACAAGCGATGCATTATGGCAAAAAGGGCATCGGAAATTGCAGCCTCCGGTAAAAACCGTGCAGGCGACAACTCCGGGGTAGTCGAGCAGAGTCAGTTTCTGCAAGCCTTGGATGTTCAAGCTTTATCATTCCCGTTCTTTTTTGTTTTTTATTTTACCATGTATTGCAAAATAAATAAACATATATATTAAAAATTATATAAATAATGACATATCGGATTCTTCCGCATTCGCAAGCATTGCCGCAGCTCCTGATAGTTTTACGCCGTCGATCAGCTCTGACGGATGGATCCCCATAATGTCCATGCTCATCGAGCAGGCTATCAGCTCAACGCCGCTTTCCTGTGCTTGTTTGAGAAGAAACTCAGGACTGTCTACGTTTTTCGCTTTCATGACACTGCGGATCATTTTTGCACCCATACCACCCATATTCATTCTTGAAATCGGCAGCTTCTTTATCCCACGAGGCATCATTATACCGAACATTTTCGATAAGAAATTCTTTTTTACTTTTACCTTTTCGGGACGCCGGAGAATATTTAAACCCCAGAACGTGAAAAACATGCTGACCTTTCTTCCCATCGCGGCTGCTGCGTTGGCAATAATCAGGGAAGCGATCGCCTTATCCAGATCTCCCGAGAATACGATAATATTTTTATTTTCCTTATTCGTACCCCCCGTTTCAGGTTGTTTTATACCCTTTTGTACTTTAGCAACGCTGACCCCCTTGTTGCTTTCCATTCCCAAAAAGACATTTCCGGTCCTGCGGCAGAAACCCTCAAGGTCGCTCGCAAATGCGGGGTCCGTGGTGGATATTTCGATAATATCGCCTATATTTGCTCTGCTTAATGCTTCGGACAGTTTTACAATCGGCCCTGGGCATTGAAGTCCGCAGGCATCGAGTGAGATCGTATTTTTATCTGTTGTTGCTGTATTGTTGACTATCTGTGTTTCGGGATTGACAAAGTTCATTGTCGGTTTAGGTGAATGTGTCCCGAAAATCGAGTTATAGAGCCTGTATCCTCCGCTGAGGTTATAGGCATTATACCCGTTCTGAATTAAAATTCTCGTCGCTATATATCCGCGAAGACCTATCTGACAGGTTACATAAACATCTTTTTTCCTGTCTATTTCCGAAAGCCTTTCCCTCAGACTGTCGAGCGGGATATTGATAAAGCCATCGATATGACTGTTTTGATACTCGATCGGCGTGCGTGTGTCGAGCAGAGTTACACTGCCGTCCCGCGGGAGCTTTTCAACATCGTGCCAATGAAAATTCCTGATTCTGCCCGAAAGGATATTTTCTATAACAAAACCTGCCATATTGACGGGGTCCTTTGCAGAGCCGTAAGGCGGTGCGTAGCATAATTCAAGTTTTGCCAAATCATATGCTGTCATACCGCCGCGTATAGCGGTTGCAATAACATCGCATCGCTTGTCGGTCCCGTCATACCCCACAATCTGCGCACCGAGTATTTTCCCCGTATCTTTTTCAAAAATTGTTTTGATGGACATATTAACGGCCCCGGGATAATAGCTTGCATGATTTGCCGAGTATGTGAAGGATTTGTCATAATCGAGGCCTGACCGCTTTGCTGTTTTTTCATTCACGCCGGTGGAGGCAACCGTGAGATCAAAGGCCTTTAATATCGACGAGCCTTGTGTTCCGGTATACGCGCTGTTAAGGCCGCATATATTGTCGGCTGCAATTCTGCCCTGCTTATTCGCGGGGCCGGCAAGCGGAACGGATACTTTATTTCCCGTAACGAAATCCGTGACCAGAACGGCGTCTCCGACCGCGTATATATCTTTTTCGCTCGTTTGCATATGTTCGTCTGCGATTATATAGCCGCGTTCGTTAAGAGCTATTCCTGCCTCTTTTGCGATTTTAGTTTCGGGGCTTACTCCTGCAGCCATTATCATCATATCCGCTTCAGTTATACCGCTGTTGGTAGCTAATTTTAAAGAAGTACCGTCGTCGATGATAGAGCGTACTGTATTGCCGAGCAGCAGCTTTACTCCCTTAGACTCGACATGTCTGTGCACGTCGCTGGCCATATCATAATCAATAGTGCCGATGAGCTGGTCTGCCATTTCGATTATAGTAACCTCAATACCGGCTTTATGCAGATTCTCCGCCATTTCGACGCCGATAAATCCTCCGCCGACCACAGCGGCACGCCTCGGCTTTTTGCTGTCTATAAATTCCTTAATTCGAAAAGTATCGGGAATACTGCGAAGGGTGAACACCTTGTCGGAATTTATCCCGTCAATATTCGGCAATATGGGTTTTGCGCCCATTGATAACACCAGCTTGTCATATGACTCCTCATAAGTTCCGTCTGTGGAATGGTTTCTGACCGTAACTGTTTTTGTTTTTACATCAATAGCGATAACCTCGCTGTTAATGCGTACATCCACATTAAAACGCGTTCTGAAACTCTCCGGTGTCTGAAGAGTGAGTGAGGATTTATCCTTTATCTCACCGCCGATATAATAGGGAAGTCCGCAATTCGCATATGAAATATACTCACCGCGCTCAAACATCACGATAACGGCAGACTCATCCAACCTGCGCAGTCTTGCCGCCGCTGTTGCGCCGCCTGCAACTCCGCCGATAATCAGCACCTTTTTTTGGCTATTCATAATAAACCTCCCATGAATATGATTTTATATAATATAGTATATCCTTTTTTATGTCGTCGCTCTGTAACCGAATCACATTATCAATAAAAAAAGTTGTGCTTTTTCAATAAAAAACAGTTCTGTTTCAGATAAAAATCAGGTAAGTTTTTCGCATAAATTCTGCTTGACAATTTGACATAGTTATAGTATACTAACTTTAGTTAGCAGGGGCTAACTCTATCATATAAAAAGAAGAATCTTAACGCCAAGGAAAGGAATGGACATTAACATGACTCTCAACAAGCTTGCGGTCGGCAAAACCGCCACAATAAAAAAAGTAGGCGGAGAGGGTGCATTGAGATGCAGGCTTCTGGATATGGGGCTTATCCCGAAAACAAAAGTTTTTGTAAGAAAGGTCGCGCCTATGGGAGACCCGATTGAAGTAAGAATCAGGGGATATGAGCTCACCATCCGTATGGAGGACGCAGAAAAAATAGAAATAGATGATATCGAAAACGGGAGGGAAGGGTAGGAAAAATGATATTCGCCTTAGTCGGAAATCAGAATAGCGGCAAAACCACATTGTTCAATCAGCTTACCGGTTCAAACCAGCGTGTCGGTAACTTTCCGGGTGTAACTGTTGAGCAGAAAATGGGAGAAATAAAAACAAATAAGAACTGCACCGTGGTCGATTTGCCCGGGATTTACTCGCTTCGTCCCTTCAGCAGCGAGGAGATAGATACCCGTGATTTTATTTTGAACGAAAAGCCCGACGTAATAATAAATATCATTGATGCTACTAACATAGAAAGAAACCTGTACTTAACTCTTCAGCTGCTTGAAATGGAGATACCCATGGTTCTCGCATTGAATATGATGGACGAGGTAAGGAACAACGGTGGAACAATCGATGTGAAAAAAATGTCGGAAAAGCTCGGAATTCCGGTTGTTCCGATCTCCGCGGCCAAAAACGAGGGCGTGGATGAGCTTGTAAAAACAAGCATTTATGCAGCAAAAGGGTGTCACCGAGCTAATAAAAAAAGCATTTATGCAGCAAAAGGGTGTCACCGAGCTAATAAAAACAAGCATTTATATAACAAAAAGAAAATATATCCTAAGATTATCGATTTCTGCGACAGCGGCCCCGTTCACCGCTGCATACATGCTGTTTCTCACATGATAGAGGATTATGCTGAAAATGCAGGGGTTTCGGCTCGTTTTGCTGCAACGATGCTCATAGAAGGTGATGAAAGTATCATAAAAAGGCTCAAAATCGACGAAAACGAACTTATCACTACTGAACATTGTATAATAGTTATGGAAGCCGAGCATATGATGGACAGGAACTCTGCTTTGGCTGATATGCGTTATACCTTTATCGAGAAGGTTTGCGCGGAGACCGTTACAAAAATTCCCGAGAGCAAAGAGCATATACGGAGCGTAAGGATAGACAGGGTTTTTACAAATAAATACCTTGCAATACCGCTTTTTATCGGAATAATGTTAGCGGTTTTCTGGCTTACCTTCGGTGTGATAGGAACCTTCCTTTCCGATATGCTTGCTATGGCGATTTCGGAACTAACCGTTTTTGTCGAATCGGGTTTGGAAGCATACGGTATTAACCGGGTCGTGCATAGTCTTATCATCGATGGAATTTTTGCAGGTGTCGGAAGCGTTCTCAGCTTTTTGCCGATAATAGTGACTTTGTTTTTCTTTCTGTCCATACTTGAGGACACCGGATATATGGCGAGAGTCGCTTTCGTTATGGATAAGCTGCTGCGTAAAATCGGGCTTTCGGGAAGGAGCTTTGTGCCGATGCTCATAGGCTTCGGCTGTACTGTTCCTGCGATTATGGCTACAAGAACGCTGCCTTCAGAGCGGGATAGGAAAAGAACAATTCTTCTTACGCCTTTTATGAGCTGCTCCGCAAAAATTCCGATTTACGCTGTATTTACCGCCGCATTCTTTACAGAATATCAAGCTCTTGTTATGATATCTTTATATGTAACCGGGATAATATTCGGCATTTTAACCGCGGTTATTATTAACAAGACAGGTTCAAAGGGGAAACCGGTTCCGTTTGTTATGGAACTGCCCAATTATCGGCTTCCGTCATTTAAGAGTGTGGTGTTGCTGATGTGGGAGAGGGCAAGGGATTTTTTGCAAAGGGCATTTACGGTCATTTTCGTTGCGACGATAGTAATCTGGTTTTTGCAGAGCTTCGACCCGAAACTGAACGTAGTAACAGATCCCGCAGACAGTCTGCTCGCAATTATCGGAAAAACACTATCGCCACTGTTCGTTCCGTTAGGTTTTGGCGACTGGAGAGTGTCAACATCCCTGATTGCCGGAATAAGCGCAAAAGAGGCGGTAATAAGCACCCTGAGCGTTCTTACCGCAACCTCAGTCGACAAGCTGAGCGCTACTCTCGGCTCTCTGTTTACCCCTTTATCTGCAATCAGCTTTTTAGTCTTTACGCTGTTATATACCACCTGCATCGCGGCTGTTACGGCAATGAAACGAGAGCTGAAATCTGCGGCAAAAGCGCTGTTGATTGTAATAATGCAATGTGTTATAGCTTATGTGGCATCACTTGTTATATACCAGACAGGGAGTGCTATTTTCTAAGGAGGTTTTTTTGTGAATATATTTGATTATGCGTTGATTGTTGTTATTGTTTTATGCTTTTCCGCAGCGGTGATAAGCCTCAGACACAGGAAAAAAAAGAGTGGCTGCTCCGGTTGTTCGGGTTGTTGCTCTGACTGTTCGCGGTATGGGTAAGAAAGAAATTCGTAGAATCAAAAAGAAGCAGAGGACACTTAATCGTATTCTGCTTCTTTTTTATTTTGGCTCTGTCACAATATATAGTTGATTTTCTGCGATTTATTTCAGGGCATAACAGTCATATAAATAAATTAGAATTTGAAAACTTCTTATATGCTCATTTTTTGCACAAGCAATGTAATATTATCCCATCTTCGGGCTCATATATTTCTCCCTCTTCACAAAGTATAACGGAAAATCCTGCATTTTGAGCATAATTTATAAGCTCTTCGGGCAAAAATGTTTCCCAATAAATTTCGGCATTTGCATATGGATAAAACTTTCCGCCATTTGTATATTGCTTATAATATTCCATCTCATATCTGTAATCATGACCAGAAAAACTTAGCAAACCATTTTTCTTAAGAACACGTTTGCACTCATTCAAAAAGTCAATCTTGTATGTATCCCCATACATTATGCCAAATGTCTGTGCCCATATAATAACCACATCAAATGAGTTGTCGTCAAATGAAAACGTATGCCCGTCATAAATCAAGAACGGAATGTTATAGCCGTTTTGCAAAGATAATTGCATAACTTGCTTAATAACTTCTTCTGAAATATCAATGCCTGTAATGGAAAATCCCTTGTCGGTAAGTGCAAATGCTTCTCTTCCCATTCCACAGCCGATATCAAGGATTTTTGCTTCTTTAGGAAAAAATTCAGCAACTGCCTGCTCCCATTTTTTGAGTTTTCCTTTGTTCCAATGAACCATCTCATCTACATTTATTTTATCCACATACCACTGATGCACAATATCCTTCATGATATATTCACCTCACAAAAAATAATCTGAAGTTCAAAACTACCCGATAAATTTCTGTTTATGCTACTAATGGCATTGTCTTACTATGGGACATGGTTCTACACTTGTCGGATGATGTACTTGACAACGAAAATTTCAAGAGGATATTTTTCTTCTCATACGTCGTTTCTTTGGCTTAGTTTACGAAATTGCGCTAAACCAAATAGTTGTTGAGATACTTCGTAGAAACGCCTTTAAATGGGTTCAGAAAGAGTTTCAGTTCACTGTTATAAGCGTTCATGCGCTGAATGTTGCAAATGCTTCTCTTCTCTCTGCCACCCTTTAATTGCACCAGATTAAACGTGTTTTTAGTGGCAAAACGGATATAAGAATTCAATTTATCCGTGCAGAGAGTGGATTTCGGGTTGAATCGGTCGTTAAAAACAACATGGAGGGCTTTAGTTGATAACCTTCCCAAATTGGACACCTTACTGATAGAATGACCATTTCTGTCGATTGCACAAGGGACGCAAACTTTCTCATACGAAATACCATGTACATGGACATCCTCGCCCCTCTTATGAGCCTTTCTGGGCATTGTTATGGTTTCCTTTATAAGAGATGTTAAAAAATGTCTCATCTGCTTCTATGATACCATTTATTCTCACAGAGTTCGCCATGTTTTGAAGAACGTCGAGAATCTTGTGCCTACACGCAAAAGCAGTGTTCTTGTGGATGCCACAGTATTCCGCTGTTTTACGTAAGGACTTACCGTTTTTTGAAATATGGGTTTATATTATAACGTGTTTTTGAATATAAGTCAAAGAAATCGACAATCATCAACATTTTGTTGTGACAGAGCCTTTATTTTTCGTTATTTTCATGGGCATGGATGATATTTTCCGCTATTTCCCTTCGCTTTACACAGGTGTCCATAGCTGACCTTTCTATGTAGCGGTGAGCCTGTGACTCGCTCATAAAATGATGTTCTATCAGTATCAGCTTGGCTCTGTTAATTATTCTTATGTCCTCCATTCTGCTCTCAAGCGAAACCGACTTTTTATGAATGGAGGCTATTTTCGTTACTGCTGCAGTCAATAGTTTCATCGACTGTATTATAAGCTGTTTTGACGCTGGTTTTTGAAGGGTCAGGATTCCTGCTTTTCCGACCATGACGGATATCTGGTCGTACAAATCGCCGCTTACAAGCAATAAAATACCGATAAAATCATTTTTTGCAGCATCAAGTGCCAAATCTACTCCCAGCTCATCTGTCAGCGGTGTATTGATGAGGACGATATCTATTGATTTGTTTACAAGAATCCGTTTTGCCTCTCCTGCATCGTAAACGGTTTGTACCGACCTGAAATTCTCATCCGAAAGTATTCCGCTTATATATCCGGCACCCTTCAAAGAGCCTGAAACTATCAGTACGTTGATTGCATCATTCTCCGCGAACATATCATCCCTCCCGACTTTAATAAAAGCATCGGTTATTTATACAGGCCGATATACATATCGGGCAGCACAGACCTGACAAAAGCGCTGGATTCAGCTTCTTTTATGGCCTCACTGAGGCTTGAGGGCAGGGTTTTTAATTGTTCGGTAATGCTCTTATCCGCAAAAAGCAGATTTGTGTTGACGGGCCCGGTGAGTCTCAGACCTCTCTTTATGCCGTCAAGCCCGGCATAAATCAATAGTGAATAAGCGATAAAGGGGTTTGCCATCGGATCGGGGGAACGAACCTCGATCCGGCGAGACGGGCTGTTTGAGACGGGAACACGGATTAACTGAGAGTGGTTCTCGTGCGACCAGGAAATGTATTTCGGTGCTTTTTTCTCTCCAAGCCTCAGGTATGAGTTCTCGCACGGGTTTAAAAATGCGGTTATTTCACTTATATGCTCCATTATTCCCGCTATAAAGCCATCTGTATAATCTACGCCCTGCGTGCTGTTGACAGAAATACTTATATGCATTCCGTTGCCGCTCTTACCCTCAAGCGGTTTCGGAGAAAAATCAGCGTAAAGACCGTTCCGCATCGCTATAGTTTTTACAACCATCCTGAAGGTCGTCGCATTTTCTGCTGCCGTTAAGGCAGCCGAGTGTCTGTAATCAATTTCATTCTGACCCGGACCCTCCTTGTGATGAGAACATTCCGGGTATATGCCCATATCCAGAAGCGAAAGGCATATTTCACGGCGGACATTCTCGCCCTTATCCTCGGGCGCTATATCCATATACCCTGCGTTGTCGAAAGGAATCTTGGTCGGCTCGCCGTTTTCATCGAACTTGAAAAGGTAAAACTCAAATTTTGAGCTGAAAAGACAGGAAATTCCCATGTCATTGGCGGTACGGACAGCTTTTTTTAATATAAAGCGCCCGTCCTTTTCAAAAAAACTGCCGTCGGGATATTTTATGTCACAAAACATCCTTATAACCCTGCCTGTGGATGGTCGCCAGGGGAGGATGGATATGGTAGAAGGGTCGGGATGCAGAAAAAGGTCGGATCTGACCTCTGCGTTAAAACCGTTTACGGCAGAAGCGTCAAAAGCGATTCCCTCGGTAAAGGCACGGTGAAGCTCATCGGGCATTATTGATATGTTTTTCTGCTTTCCGTTAATGTCGCAGAACGCAAGCCGGATGAACTTGACATCCTCCTCTTTTACATAAGTCATAACCTCGTCATAAGTATACATCGGTATTCCTCCTTAAAATCAGGAAAGGTATTCATTCGGAAAAGGAAAAACCTTAACAAATGAACACCGTTGCTCATTTACTAATTATACCTTTTTATAACTTTTTTGTCAATTATTTGAAAAAAGATTTTTATTGTATTGACAAGAACACAAAAGTAGTGTATAATTACACTATATAAAACGGCAAAGGTGTCGCAGGCAACCTGCTTTACTTTGTCGTTTTTTTATTTTTATTGATTTGGAGGCAGAAAATGAAGAACCAATATTTGTTGGGTGTTATTGAGACAGTTAAAAAAAGAAATGCCGGAGAACCGGAGTTTATTCAAGCGGTAACAGAGGTTTTGGAGAGCCTCCTGCCTGTTATAGAATCAAGACCGGATTTTGTGGAAGCGGGAATTATCGAAAGGATTGCAGAACCCGAACGCCAGATAATATTCCGTGTTCCCTGGACTGACGATAACGGCAGGATTCAGGTGAACCGCGGTTTCCGTGTGCAGTTCAATTCCGCGATAGGCCCGTACAAGGGCGGTATCCGCTTTCATCCGTCGGTTTATTTGGGAATAATTAAATTTCTCGGATTTGAACAAGTTTTTAAGAACAGTCTGACGACCCTGCCGATGGGCGGAGCAAAGGGTGGTGCGGATTTTGATCCGAAAGGAAAATCCGACGGTGAAATAATGCGTTTTTGCCAGAGCTTTATGACCGAACTGGTCAAATATATAGGACCCGACTGCGACGTACCCGCAGGCGATATAGGCGTCGGTGCAAGAGAGATAGGATATATGTTCGGACAGTACAAGCGGATAAGAAACGAGTTTACAGGCGTTCTGACAGGTAAGGGGCTTAATTACGGCGGCTCTCTTGCAAGAAAAGAGGCTACCGGTTACGGTCTTTGCTATTTTACTGATGAGATGCTCAAAGCAAACGGAAAAAGCATCGCCGGAAAAACCGTTATCATCTCCGGCTCGGGAAATGTGGCGACATATGCAAACCAGAAGTTCACCGAGTTTGGCGCAAAGGTTGTGGCAATGTCTGATTCAAACGGTTATGTTTATGATTCAAACGGTATCGATTACAGGGATATAGTAAAATTAAAGGAAGTCGAACACAAGAGAATAAAGGAGTATGTATCAACTCATCCGTCCGCGGTTTATACTGAGGGCTGCTCCGGCATCTGGACTGTCCCCTGCGATATTGCGCTGCCCTGTGCAACGCAGAACGAGATAGACAAACAGAGCGCTGAGAGCTTGATAAAGAACGGCTGTTTTGCGGTTTCAGAGGGTGCAAATATGCCATCCACTCCCGAAGCGATAGATGTGTATATGAAAAGCGGAATTCTGTACGGACCGGCAAAAGCGGCAAATGCCGGCGGCGTTGCAACGAGCGGTCTTGAAATGAGTCAGAACAGTATACGGTTGTCCTGGAGCTTTAAAGAGGTAGACGAGAAGCTTCATTCCATTATGAAAAGCATTTTCGCCTCCTGCGATAAGGCGGCAAAGGAATACGGTATGGAGGGCAATTATATGGCGGGTGCCAATATTGCGGGCTTCTTAAAGGTTGCGGAGGCAATGAAAGCACAGGGCTGCGTGTAAGCTATTAACAAAACAAAAAAATCAGATTTTTCCGTTTTTGGTAAAATCTGATTTTATTTTTGTCAATCTGTGATCGCTATATACTTTATATCGGTTATAGTATCGTTTACAACGATTATCTCAAGGTTTGTTTTGCCTCGTTTATAGGTATAAAAACCGTTCTTTTCCTCGTAATCATCCGGTAAGGCTGTTTTTACTTCAGAGAACTTATCGCCGATGCAGATTCCCTCTTTGGTTTCGACGCTGTCGTCAAGCAGTTTGATAATATATATATAATCCGTCCCGTCCTTCGGATATGTGTTTATCTCGAAGCTGTTGTAGACATAGAATTTGTCTACTCCCGAAAAAGCGCAGGAAGGGGACTCGAAATAATTTTTCGCCTCTCCGAGTGAAGAAATAACAGGCGCAGCTTTGCCGTTAGGCCTGATTTTCAAGTCGTTATAAATAAATTCAAAGCCCTCTATGGATTCGGATGCCCCGGTAATTGCCACTGTCGACGAATTGCCGGAGGAAGTATCCGTATTATTATCCCCGCAACCCGCGAGCAGCAGGGCAAGGCAGATGATTATTGCTGTTTTTCTCATAGATTCAATTCTCCTCATCGATTGTTTCAGGTTTTGCGCCAAAGCTCTTCAGATAACCGTATTCCATAAGCTCTTCTTCCTGCTTTTGCTTCATATCATAATAGAACTCTTTTTTGGATTCCCAGATTTCATTTAATTGGGCGTCGTTTCTTCGGTCCCCGATGCCGTATTTCTCGCTGAGAATTTTACCGAAATATCTCGTGAGCTTCTCCGCACCCGAAAGATTAAGATGAAGTCCGCCGTCGTAGGTGTCGGTGCTGTTATCAATTCCTGTTTCCTCAGAGAGGTTCAGGAAGTTGATGTATTCTATTTCGTTCTCTTTTGCATAATGCACCATCTGTTCATCCCACTGCTCATACCAGTAGGGAAAAACACTGGGAGCTTTCATCAGAATAAATCTTATCCCGTTATCCTTGCACAACTTAGTCATCCTGTCAAGGTAATCATAACAGGTATCGCTGAAACGGTAATCAGGCAGTGCGTCACCCTTTGGCACATAGTTTACAGGCTTGATATCCGCTCTCATGAGAAAACCGTTGTGGGAAACTTTATCCCTGCACATCAGATATTTAAAATCCTCCGCTTGAAGCTCGCTCCACCTCGAATGATATCTGAGAATCGGGAAAAGGTAGGTGATAGGCTCCTCATCGTCCATCATAGATGCCTTTACGGCGTTGATTTTAGAAGCCGAAAATCTCATTCCGTCGAGGGTGAGACGATTGTATTCCTCCTTGTGGGGTGTGTCGCTTTTCATGGATAATACGTTGAATACGACGACATCGGGTTTTTCGTAGGTCAGCGTCTCCTCGAGCAAATAATAAGACTGCCAGATAAGCTGCTCCGCGCTGCCGCGTATATAGCTTGTGATTCCGTAGTTTTCCCAGAGAGTGACCGGAGAGATATTTGAATACACCTCGCAGTCACCTATAAAGATAACGTCGTGATCCTTTTTTTCACTATAATACTCGGCGATCAGATTACCCTCGCGTATTGAAGTCATATACTTGGGCATAAGCAGGCTTTGAACCAAATAGAGAAGTATCAGTATAACCAACAGGACTATTGAATTGACGATAACTTTCTTTTTCATGACTACCCTCTAAAACCGGCTGTATATAAACTGTGCCGCATCGTAACCCACACCATATGCACCGAAGACGATGATTGACAAAAACAACGCAAAGTTGACGCAATAACTCACAAAAGGCTTTTTTGCTATTTTTTCGCGTATGCTCCCCGTACGCTGTGCCAAGCTGACCGCAAGCAGTAATCCTACCGCGGCAATGATTACGATATAGTCGGGTACGGTGAGCCCGAGCTTCATAAAGCCGCCCTGAAGTAACTCCCTTATATTGAGATTGGTAAAAACGGTTCCGACCATTCTGAAGGTTTTGCCGACACCGGGGTAGCAATCGAGAGTTCTTAAGAAGCACATCAGCCAGAAAGTGCGGACGACTTGAAATAAACGGAAAATAAAAGTATGAGAAATATGGTACCTCCCGTGGAATCTCTCATATAAAGGTGAAAGCTCGTGTGACACTACGATAACGACGGCGTTGAGCAATCCCCATACTACGAAGTTCCAGGAAGCGCCGTGCCATAAACCTGTTGTAAACCATATAAGCAGTGTTGAGACATATACCGGCACTCTTTTTCCCACAGGCTTTCCGAACTTATCTTTGCAGAACTTTGAAAGACGGGTGACAGGCTTGCTCAGGGAAACCGGATAATACATATAGTCTTTAAACCATGTGCCGAGCGTTATGTGCCACCTTCTCCAATATTCCGCAATGGATTTTGAGAAGAAGGGTCGGTTGAAGTTCTCTGCTTGCCGTATTCCCAGAGCCTGTGATATTCCCAATGTGATATCAATGCCTCCGCTGAAATCGGCATATAGTTCAATCGCATAAAAAAGCATTCCCAAAAGAACAAACACGCCCGTAAATTCCTGCGTGTCTCCTATTATGGTTTTAACGGCTACATACAGACGGTCTGCGATAACAAGCTTTTTAAAATATCCCCAGAGAATTCTCTGAAATCCGAATGATATATTCTCCCGGTCGAGTGAATGCTCCTCAAAAAGCGTCTTTTTCAAATCATCGAAACGGCTGATAGGTCCCTGAACCAATTGAGGAAAGTAGGAGATAAAAAGCGCAAATTTTAAAAAGTTGCTCTCGTATTTGTATTTTTCTCTGTATATGTCAATAAGATACCCCGCACTTTGAAAAGTGTAGAAGGATATTCCGAGAGGAATAATGAAGTTCTTTACGGGCAAGCTCCATTCGGGGTTGAATATTTTTGCGACGGAATTTATGTTTGATATCCCAAAATCCGTATATTTGAGTACCGCAAGAATTCCGAAAGAGAACAAAAGGCATAATAAAATCCATCTTTTCCGTATGGATTTTATCCTCTGTCTGTATTCTTTTATTTCTTCCTTTGAGAGAGCATCCTTGTTGGATGCCAGGTACTCAGCTTGTTTTGACGAAAGGGAATTTAGCTTCCGGCCGGTAAAAAAGGTCGAAACTGTAGTCGCCAGCATATATATGCCGTACTTAATACCGACGAAACTGTAGAACACATAGCTTGCAACAAGAAGCAGCATCCATTGAAAGCGTTTGGGTATCAGATAATAAACTGCAAAAAGCACAAGCAGGAACAGCAAAAAGCTGTAAGAAGTAAACTGCATACTTACACCGTTCATTCATTATTCTGCAAACGCTCTATCAAGCAAAAAAGTGCTTTTGCAGAATTAAAATTCTCGGGAACGATCTCCTCCACAGGGATGGTTATGTCAAACTCATCATTGATTTCGGCAATAAGCGTCACAATGTCAAAGGAATCGATTATATTGTTGTCTATGAGCTTATCGCTGTTTTCAAAATCAACCTCAGGATGAAGCTCGCTTAAAATTCCGATCAATCTTTCCATTTATTTTCTTCCCGTTTCTCTTATATATTTTTCCCTTAACTCCTTGCGGTCAACCTTTCCGCTCAGGGTTACGGGCAAGCTTTCAAGATGCAAAACTACGTTCGGTATCATATACCTCGGAAGCTTTTCTTTTATAACGGAGATAATATAATTCTTTGAAGCCTCGCCGGTATAATAGAGCACGAGCTTTTTACTGTGTTCGTCGAATATACAGCATACGCTTCCGGCACTGTCTGCTGTGCTTGCAGCGAGCTCTATCTCACCGAGCTCGATTCTGTATCCCATATGCTTTATCTGATTATCCCTGCGGCTTATAAATAACAATTCTCCGTTTTCGTTGTATCTTCCTAAATCACCCGTGCGGTAGATTAGCTCGGGATAAAGGTCATTGAGCGGGTTTTGTATAAAAACCTCGCCAGTTTTATCAAAATTCCCGTAATAACCAAGCGTAAGCGCAGTGCCTCTTATGCAGATTTCTCCAAGCTGTCCCGGCTCAGGGACTTTTTTATTCTCATCTAAAAGGATTATTTCCGTGTTTCTGAATGGTATTCCGACCGGAATAACTTCGTCGTGTTCAAAATCGCGCTTTATTTCATAATAGCATGAGAAACCTGTAGCCTCCGTGGGACCGTAAAGGTTAAAATATCTGACTTCAGGAAGGTATTTTCTAAAGATTTGAAGGTGCTTTGGAGGGAAGAACTCACCGCCGAACGTTATGGTCTTCAGGTATTTCGGCAAAACCTTTTCGAAAACCTTAAAAGTTGATAATACAGTAAGAGCAGAAGCAACCCAGCAAATCGTGTTGATTCTGTTTTCGTTCAGATACTCCGCAAGTTTAATCGGGAACATAAAAAGCTTTTTCGGAATAAGGTAAGCGGTTGCACCGGTTTTTATTACTGAAAAAACATCTTTCAGGCAGCCGTCAAGATAAAGCGGAGCCTGATTTCCGAACACGGTTTCACTGTCAAAGCCGATTGCTTCGGCGAGATTGTCAAGATAATCTATTACTGAACGGTGACAGGCGGCGACACCTTTTGGTATCCCCGTCGAACCTGAGGTGTAGACCACATAAACAGGATCGGTATCTATCTGCTTGTCCTCTATGCGGCGAAGGATATTATCATCCGCCGCTGTTTTTATTATATCTTCATATATATATATATTTCCGCTAAAACCATATTCTTCAGAAATGGGAAAGGTTTCTTTATCACAAAGGACAGTTACTGATTTAAGGCTTTTCAGTATCAGCTCTATACGTTGTTTAGGCATCTCCTCGTCTATGGGGATATAGTGGCATCCCGCATATATAACGCCTAAAAAAGCGGTTATGGTTCCCGGATGTTTTCCCATAAAAACAACAATGGGTTCTTTTGTGAAACCCTTAACGCCAAAAAACGTTCCTATCGCTCGTGCGTTCTCATATACCTGACGAAAGGATAACTCCTCGAAGTCATCCGCAAAAGCGATTTTTTCGGGAAATACCTTCACTGTGTGTTCAAGATACTCCAAAATGCTTTTCTGCAAATTACTCTAACACCTCGTCCATGTTAAATTCCTCGGTCGGTGTCCTGGGGTATGAATCCATATCGAAAACATAATAGTTAATTCCGCGTGACTGCGTAAGAGCCGCAACCTGATCGTCCGTAAGCATGAAGGTGGGCTTGAAATCCAAAAAGTTGCAGGTGTCAAAATGGTACCAGCCGCTTCCGCAGTTGACCAAATTCCAATAATGGTTGGAGCTGCCCCCGACTCTTGTAACCTTCATGTTATCGATATTTACTCTGTTGAGCATAACCTCCGACACAATATAATAAGTGAAACAGTCTCCGAAACCGGTGGTTATCCCCTCATGTGCTTCTTTTATCCAGTCCGTAATACCGGCATGACTTTCGTATCTTATATTTCCTCTTATCCAGGTATAAATCGCATACGCCTGTTGCTCTTTTGTCATATCTTCGGTCAGGATTTCATCAAGAATACCATCGACAAGCTCATTTAACGCATCCTCCGAAACCGTTTCCTTTATTACTGTAACCTTAATTGATTTGGAGCTTGTGTTTCCGCTGCTGTCAGTGGCGGTATAGGTAACGCTGTAAGTGCCCTCTTTTGTAATGTCCACATTGCTGCTGTCTATGTGCAATTCGACCTCGGAATCCTTGTTGTCCTTTACGAACACATCCTTTTTATAGGCGACCGCTTTACCGATATAAACACTTTTATCGTTAAGTCCGTATATTTCGGGAGGCTCGGTGTCTTTTTTTACGGTTAAAATAGCTGTTTTTTCGGTTGTGTTTTTGAATGAGTCTTCAATTATTATTACAACCTGACGTATTCCGGTCGAGGAAAAATCGGGTTCCGACTTAAAATAAGCGGAAACCTCTGAGGCGTCGTTTATATCGGTTATAAACGTCAAGGCTTCGATCGGCTCGTTCAACCATGCTTCACAGTTGATTGTATTCGCTTCGGGTGGTGTTGTGTCGATGACCTCGATCCTTACGGGTACGGTTTTGCCGCCGTATAAAACATTGACGATGTGTACCGCCGGTTTTTTTGTGTCTATTGTCGAAATGTCTGTTTCAAACGATAGGGGAACACCGTCATTCAGTGAAAAATCAGCAGCGTTTATATTAAGCACGATGCCAGCCTCAACTTGAACCGAGCTTCTGACATTGACGATATCAATTGTCGCGGATAACTCCTTTTTATTGTCACAGAGATCGCGCAACACAAGCTCTACCTGCTGTACGCCTGTTTTTGTAAAATCCGGTTTTTTTATATATTCAACCGTAATATCAGTCGCATCGGTTACGTTATAAACGAACTCGCTCGCTTCAACCTCTCTATAAATGGGTGAAACAAGATTTACTGCTGTCGCCTCCGGCGGAATCGTATCAACTATTTCAAGGGTGGAATTAAAAATCCTGTCGCTTACCTTTAACTCAATGTTATATGTGCCGGGTTTTTTTAAGTCGAGAGCTGAAATATCCGACACAAAGTCGCCTTTTAAACAACTGTCAAGCAAGAAATCATTTATTGTCACTTCCGAGCCGGCTTCTATCGTTACCTGTTCCTTAACCTTCGGCTTAAACGAATCGAATACGAATAACTCCAATGCGACAAGTATAATAAAAATTACAATCAAAAAAAAGGTTTTCTTGTTAATCATAAGCCCGTCTTAACTTTCTTCAGAAATAAAAATATTTATAAAAGCAGGATTATATCCAGCACTGATTGTCGTCCAGATCGAGGGTAAATATGCTTTCTTCATCCTGCTCAAATTTCGCCTGATGAAACTTGAAAACGACTTTGTTCCCCTCGGGATTTCCTATAATCTCGATTTTTCCTTTTTCGTTGGACAGTATATAGCGGAAGCACTTTGCCTGACCGTTCAGAAGCTTCCTTGTTTCCGAAATGATTTTGCAGCCTTCTTTTATAGGTACCTGGAATTGATTCTTGACACCTGCGACAGGTCTGCATTGAAATATGTAGTAGGGAATTACGCCGATGCTTACAAGACTGTTCAAAAGCTCCGCCATTATTTCGTGATTGTTATTAACACCCTTTAACAGTACGGTCTGGTTTTTTACAATAACACCTATATCCGTCAGGCATTTTATCGCCTTTTTGGATTCCTCGGTAATCTCCTTAGGATGATTATATTGTGTTACTACGTAAATTGCTTTCTTTTTATTGTATTTTTTCAGTATTTCCAGCAGCTCGCTGTCATCATATATACGGGACGGTAATACGACGGGTGTCCTCGTGCCGAACCTTATCAAGCGTATGTGCTCCATCCCGGAAAAAGCTTTAAGATAAGCTTCTATCTCCCGATTGCTTAATAAAAACGCATCACCACCCGTTATGAGTACGTTGTTTATCTCTTTTCTTGCCTCTACATATGATATGTTTTCGCTAAAGCGTTTGCTAATCTCCTTGTCGCTTATACCGACAAGCCTTTTGCGAAAACAATGTCTGCAGTAAGTAGCGCATTTGTTAGTGGCTAAAATCAATGCGGTCTGCTTGTATTTATGCTGCAGTCCGACCATAACAGTATTGCTTTTTTCACCGCTGGTATCAAAGCTGCCGCTTATATCCGTTTCTGCGATAGATGGGATGCACAGCTTGCTCAGTGCGTCATTTTCGTTATTGGGATCTATCAGTGAAAGATAATATTTTGATATAGACATCGGATAAAGCTTGACAATGTTTTTGAGCCTGGCAGCCTCCTCATCGGACAAATCCCAATGAAAATAATCCGAAAGCTGTTCTTCCTCTGTTATGTTTTCTTCTAATTCCTTCTGCCAATCCATTGTTTTGCTTCTCCTCTGTGCAGGTGGTTGCGAGACTGTTTGTGTGTATTCAATCATTTCGGAACCGCATAATTACAATTCTATATTATAAGCGTATGACTTGTTATTGTCAAGATTACCGTTGATAATTTGTATTGGTTGTTAAGCCGTTTTATTATAAAAAAATAAAAGCTTTTTATCACAGCGAGGATTTAAGCATATAAATGATAATAAACGAGGATGATTTATATGCCGAAAATAATGAATTACAACAGAGAAAACGTAGTTAAATACGCTGAAAAATGGGCTTTAAGACGCAATCCGGGATATTATGATTTTTCAAATCTCGGTGGGGACTGCACGAATTTTTGTTCCCAGTGCCTGTACGCGGGCAGTGGAATAATGAACTATACGTCGGTTCACGGATGGTTTTACAGCAGTGCAGAGAAAAGAACACCGTCGTGGACGGGAGTGAATTTTCTATACAATTTTCTGACGACAAACAAAAAACGGGGTCCCTTTGCCGTGCAAACGGATATTGAGAAAATAGAAGTCGGGGACATAATTCAGCTCGGAAACTCCAAAAAAGGTTTTTATCACAGCCTGGTCGTCACGCTGATAAACGGAGTACCGAGCGAGGGCACAATATATATTTCCACACATACAATGGACTTTTTCAACCGTCTGCTCAATCAATATATTTATGAGAAAATAAGATTTCTTTCTATCGGCGGAGTTTATGTTTAAGCGTATATTTTTATACCGAAAAGCTTGACATAAAATAATAATTATGTTACGATTAAAAAATATAAAGAATCCTTTTTTTGGATATCCTTTATTTAAAACGGACACCATAATTCGTGGCGAATAAAATAGTGTAGGGGAAGCGATTTGCTTTCCGATCGGAGCAGTATCCTGCTTTTTAAAATTTAACCTTTTAGAGTGGAGAGCTTCATTTGAAGTTGACCGCTCTTTTTATTTATAAAGTACGGTCGATATATAGTAAAAGAATGGGAGGAAAAAGGAAAAATGGTCTCTAAAACTATAGATCTGATACTGTCTTCCGAGAAGGACGCGGCGGAAAAATTGGAAGTGGCACATAAGAATGCCGAGCAGCTGATAAAGGATGCAGACGAAAAGGCAAAAGAAATTTTCAACAACAGCAATGTAACTGCGAAATCAGAAACAGAAAAAATAACAAAAAAAGTTAAAAATCAGACTGACGATATTTTTGAGGATTTTGCAAAAAAGACCGGGCTTGAAATCGCCGGATTGAAAAAACAAGCCGAAAACAATAAGGAAAGAGCAATTAATTTAGTTATAAATAAAATAATTTCGGGACAATAAATATCTGCCTTACGGGAAAAGGGAGGTGCAATAATGGCAAAGCTTTCTATGAAGCGGATTGAGATTATCGCTTTGTTGGAGGATCGTAAAAAAATAATGGAGCGTTTGCAGCGTCGGGGAGTCGTGGAGTTTTCCGATTGTCAGGACGAAGCTCTTGTAAAAATGAATACCGCATCCTCTGTTTCGCAATTTGAAAAATCCGTCAATGTCGCAATCGAAGCAAAAGGGATATTGGAGGAGTTTGCACAGAAAAAAACCCCATCGTTTTCGTTCTTGAAAGGCAGGAGAGGAATCGAAACCGATAAATTCGGAAGCAAAGTGGAACAAAGGGACATTATATATAAGAGCTGCCACGATATAATCAGTTTAAAAAAGCAAATAACCGAAGCGCGCGCCGCAATAGTAAGGACGCAGACGCTATCGGACGCTTTAGAAAGCTGGCGTAATCTTGACATACCTATGCAGTATCGGGGAACCAAATACACCCGTTGCTTTATCGGTATTGTACCAAAGCAGGTAACAAGCGAGGATATGCTCCTGGAGATAGCACGGCGGAATCCAAAGCTTGAGATGCTTACGGTCGAAGTCGTTTTTGCAAGCAAGGAGCAGAGCTGCGTTGTCGTTATCTGTCATAAAAGTATAGCGGAGGAAACGAACGAGGTTTTGCGTCAGATGGGATTTATCGCTTCATCCGAACCTGTAAAGCAGACTCCGGAATCTGTATTAAGACAATACGATAGCGATATTGAAATGTACCGCAGGGAGATTGAGGAGAATATCCGGAAGATAAAATCCTATGCGGACAAATTGGAAGACATAGAGTTTTTTATCGACTACATCAATCTTCGCAGAGATAAATATATTGCGCTTAGTAAAATCGGACTGACCAAAAATACATTTATAATTACAGGGTATATTCCCGAAAAATATTCGCAGAAGTGTATTGATGAGCTTGATTCGCGTTATACCGTTGCGATAAGCCTGTTTTCCCCCGGAGATGAGGACGACGTTCCGGTGCTTTTAGAAAACGGGGGTTTTTGCGCACCTGTGGAATCGATTACCGAGATGTACGCGCTACCCGGAAAAAAAGATATTGACCCGAGCTCGGTAATGGCATTTTTCTATTATATGTTTTTCGGCATAATGTTGTCGGATGCGGGTTACGGTGTCATAATGGTAATCGGGACCGCTATTGTGCTTGCGAAATTCGAGATCGAAGGTGCGATGAGAAAGACGCTTAGGATGTTTTTCTACTGCGGGATTTCAACGGTGTTCTGGGGCGCTATGTTCGGGAGCTGGTTTGGTGATATAGTGACGATAATAAGCGAACAGTTTTTCAACACCCAAGCTCCTAATATCGCTTTGTGGTTCGAACCGATAAAAGACCCGATAAAATTCCTTATCGCCGCTTTCATATTCGGTATATTACATCTGTTCGTCGGTTTGGGCGTAAATATGAAAATGGCTTGGGATGAGGGCAGAAAGCTTGATGCGATTCTGGACGTCGTGCCCATATATATATTTATTTTAGGCGTCGCTCCCTTATGCGGGAGTATTCTGGTAAGCGTTCCGCCCATCGTAATTTCGATATGCAAGTATTTAGCATTGGCCGGCGCTGTTTTGATAATATTGACCTCCGGACGTTCATCAAAGAGCATTTTCGGCAGATTCGGAATGGGTCTGTATGGCCTGTACGGGGTTGCTTCGGGTTATTTAAGCGATATTCTGTCCTACTCCCGACTGCTCGCACTCGGGCTTGCAACCGGCAGTATCGCCGGAGTAGTGAATATGATGGGTGCAATGCCGAGCAATCCTGTTATAAAGGGTATAACGCTTACTGTCGTGTTCCTTCTCGGACACCCATTGAACATGGCTATCAATTTACTGGGTGCTTATGTCCATACGAACAGGTTGCAGTTCGTCGAGTTCTTTTCCAAGTTTTATGAGGGCGGAGGCAGGGCTTTTTGTCCTTTGAAAGCAGATACAAAATATATAAAATTTAAGGAGAATAATTAAAATGGACAATTATGGAATTGTATTAGCGGTGTTTGGAGCGATTTTAGCGGCGCTACTCTCGGGTATCGGGTCTGCAAAAGGCGTCGGCATGACCGGTGAGGCAGCTGCCGGGGTTGTTTCCGAAGATCCTTCAAAGTTCAGCAAGGTGCTGATTCTTCAGCTCCTTCCGGGTACTCAGGGACTTTATGGTCTGCTTACTGCGGTGCTTTCGCTGACTCAGCTCGGACTGTTAAGGGGAGAACTCATACAGCTTACCTTTGCTAAAGGTTTGCAGTATTTTGCCGCTTGTTTGCCTATAGCGATTGTGGGTTATTTTTCCGCAATATATCAGGCAAGAACTGCAGTTGCCGGTGTCGGAATAGTTGCCAAAAGACCTGACCAAAGCGGCAAAGCGATTTCTATGGCGGCAATGGTCGAGACATATGCAATTCTTGCGCTCCTTATATCCATTCTTGCAATTAACGGCTTGAAATAAGGTGGTATTGATGACCGGTATTGATAAAATTATCGAGAAGATTGAGGAAGACAGCAGAGCAGCTTGTAATGAAGTGATGGAAAAAGCGCAGGCCGAGGCTCTGGCGATAATAAAAAAAGCTCAGGATGACAGCCTTAAAGCGTTGACAGAAGCCGTAAAAAAAGCAGAAGCGGAAGCCGTGCTTAATATCGAGCTTGTCACTTCAAAAGCCGAGCATGAACGCAAAAAAGCCGTTCTTACGGCAAAAAACGGCATAATCGACGAAATAGTAAAAGAGGCGTTGCAGCGGTTGAAAGCCATGAATACGGAGGATTATTTCAAGGTCATTATGGAGCTCGTGGTCCGTTACGCACAAAACGGTAACGGTTTACTTCGTTTTTCAAAAGAGGACCTTGATCGTATCCCTACTGATTTTGAGGCGGAGACAAACAAAATGCTTGCCGGAAGCAATAAAACCATATCGGTAAGCAGACAGCCTGTTTCGGTTGACGGCGGCTTTGTAATCGTTTATGATGATATTGAGCAGAACTGTTCTTTTGATTCTCTTCTCAACGCTTCTTATGATGAGATCAGGGATGAAGTATATAAAGAGATATTTATGAGGGACGGTATATGAACACCCGAATTAAAGATACCGATTACGCCTTTGCCGTAGCAAGGATAAGAGCGAACGAGCCGGGGCTGTTGACCGAATCCGACCTTGATCAGCTTATTTCGGCGGAAAACTATTCTTCCGCTTTGCGTATGCTTGAGGAAATGGGATGGATTGAGTCCGAGGACAGGGAGGATATAGATGCCGCCCTAAAGCGTCACGGAATGAGGGTTTGGGAGCTTTTAAACGAGGTTTCCCCCAATATCAGCGTGCTTGATTTTTTGATTATAAAAAATGATTTTCACAACATCAAAGCCGCGTTGAAGTCATTTGTTACGATGCATGTTACAGGCGGCAATCAAGTATTGACCGATAGTTTTGTTTCTCCATCAATAGTCTATCCGGAGATGATAAAAAACGCGTTGTCACTCAAAAAATATGATGAACTTCCGGATTTCGTTCAAGATGCGATCAATAAGACTTATGACGTGCTTATCCGAACTTTGGACGGCCAGCTTGCCGATATTATTTTAGACTCGCTTGCGCTGAACTGTATCGCAGAGAGGGCAGAGAACACGGGAAATGATTTTATAATAAAAACAGCAGAGTTGATGTGCGTAACCGCGAACATAAAAATAGCTTACCGCGCAACTCGAACAGGAAAAGGCAGAGAATTTTTAGAAACCGCTCTCTGCGTAACAAAAACACTCGACAAGCGTCAATTGTTGGAAGCCTCTCTTGAAGGTATGCAGGAGCTGATTGCATATATAGAGAGCACTCCGTACAAGGACGCTGCCGCATACCTTGCGGAATCCGCAAGTGCTTTTGAAAAATGGTGTGACGACCTTCTGATGTCGCACGTGGAAAACGCAAAATATATTTGCTTTGGAGTGCAGCCCCTGATAGCGTATTATATTGCCAAGGACGCGGAAATCAAGAGCATGAGGATAATTTTGTCCTGCAAGCACAACAATCTTCCGCCGGAAGCGATAAGGGAAAGGGTGAGAAAGCTCTATGTATAGAATAGCCGTAATGGGCGATAAGGACAGTATCTTCGGGTTTGCCGCTTTAGTTCTTGAGACTGTTGAGGTAACCAATGCCTCAGGAGCAGCTGAGGCTTTACGCAAAATGTCCGGCAAGGATTATGCTGTCATCTATATCACGGAAGCTCTTGCCGCAAAGATTCCCGAGGAGATTGACAGACTGCGTGACAGGAGCACACCTGCGATTATTCTTATCCCCGGGATCGTCGGAAACACAGGAATGGGTTTATATAATGTAAAAAGAACGGTAGAAAAAGCCGTTGGCTCGGATATATTAAATTAGAAATGAGGTGTATCGGATGAGCATTGGTACAATTTTAAAGGTATCAGGACCTTTGGTAGTTGCAGAGGGGATGCGCGATGCGAATATGTTTGACATTGTGCGTGTCAGCAAGCAAAGACTGATAGGCGAAATTATAGAAATGCACGGGGACAGGGCCTCTATACAGGTTTACGAGGAGACCTCCGGGCTCGGACCGGGCGAACCGGTCGAATCAACGGGACAACCCATGAGCGTTGAGCTCGGCCCCGGACTCATCGGCGGTATTTTTGACGGAATACAACGTCCTCTTGACGAAATAATGAGCCTTTCCGGCAATAACCTTACCAGAGGCATTGAGGTTATGTCATTGAAGAGGGAACTAAAATGGGGTTTTCACCCCACTGTTGAAATCGGTTCGGATGTAGTCGGTGGGGATGTTATCGGTACGATACAGGAAACCGATGTCGTTTTGCATAAAATAATGGTTCCCGCTAATATCAGCGGAAAAATAAAAAAAATCGAAAAGGGCTTTTTTACCGTAACTGAAACCGTAGCGGTCATAGAAATGGATAAGGGAGATATAGATATAACACTTATGCAAAAGTGGCCGGTAAGGAAGGGCAGACCTTACACAAGGAAGCTGTCGCCAAATAAGCCGCTTATCACGGGACAAAGGGTTATAGACTGTCTTTTCCCAATAGCAAAGGGCGGCGTTGCGGCTATTCCCGGACCTTTCGGCAGCGGAAAAACCGTTACCCAACACCAGCTCGCAAAATGGGCTGAAGCAGATATTGTCGTTTATATCGGGTGTGGTGAACGCGGAAACGAGATGACGGATGTTCTTAACGAATTTCCCGAGCTTATCGACCCTCACACAGGCAAATCGCTGATGGAGAGAACCGTGCTCATAGCAAATACATCGGATATGCCGGTCGCTGCGCGCGAAGCTTCTATCTATACGGGCATTACAATAGCTGAATACTACAGGGATATGGGCTACTCGGTTGCGCTTATGGCGGACTCCACATCCCGCTGGGCAGAGGCTCTGCGTGAGATGTCCGGTCGTCTTGAGGAGATGCCGGGCGAGGAGGGGTATCCCGCTTACCTCGGAAGTCGTCTTGCTCAGTTTTATGAGAGAGCAGGCAGGGTAGTATCCCTCGGTTCGGACAACCGGGAGGGATCGTTGTCCGTCATCGGTGCAGTTTCGCCTCCGGGTGGTGATATTTCAGAGCCGGTCTCCCAGGCTACTCTCAGAATTGTAAAGGTTTTCTGGGGGCTGGACGCAAAGCTTGCATATAAAAGGCATTTCCCGGCAATAAATTGGCTGACCAGCTATTCGCTGTATTTAGATACGCTTGGAAAATGGTATAAAGAGAATGTTTCCGAAGATTGGATGGAACTGCGTAACAGGCTTATGAGCCTTTTACAGGACGAATCAGAGCTTGAGGAGATTGTAAAGCTCGTCGGAATAGACGCTTTATCTCCCGGCGACAGACTTAAAATGGAAGCAGCCCGTTCAATCCGTGAGGATTTTCTGCATCAGCTTGCTTATCATGAGGTTGACACATATACAAGTCTCAAAAAACAGCTCTTAATGATAAGGCTGATTCTCGCCTTCTATGATATTGCATCAGAGGTTATGTCAAACGGAGGAGATATTGAGATAATTTCTTCACTTCCGGTCAGGGAGCAGATAGGAAGGTTTAAATATATAAAAGAGGAAAATACCGGCGAGGAATATGAAAAAATCCTTAATGAGATTAATGCCCAGCTGCAGAACTCCGTTGCAAAGGAGGAGATATAATGCCTATTGAATACAGGACGATACAGGAAGTTGCAGGTCCTTTGATGCTTGTGCGCGATGTGCAAAACGTCGCTTACAATGAGCTCGGCGAAATAGAGCTTGAAAACGGCGAGAAACGCCGCTGCAAGGTGCTTGAGATAAACGGCACGAACGCTCTTGTTCAGCTCTTTGAGAGCTCGGCGGGCATAAACTTATCCAACAGCAAAATACGCTTTTTGGGGCGTCAGATGGAGCTTGGCGTTTCAGCAGATATGCTCGGACGAATCTTTGACGGACTCGGCAGACCCTTGGACGACGGACCGGAGATTATACCCGAAAAGCGTATGGACGTAAACGGATTGCCGATAAATCCTGTGGCAAGAAACTATCCTAACGAATTTATTCAGACGGGAATATCCGCAATAGACGGCTTGAACACTCTTGTACGCGGACAAAAGCTGCCGATTTTCTCGGCGAGCGGTCTGCCTCATGCGGCACTTGCCGCACAGATTGCAAGGCAGGCAAAGGTACGCGGTACGAATGAACAATTTGCGGTCGTTTTTGCGGCGATGGGCATCACCTTTGAGGAATCCAACTTCTTTATAGACAGCTTTCGCGAAACAGGAGCTATAGACAGAACCGTTTTGTTTATAAATCTTGCCAATGATCCGGCAATAGAGCGAATCGCCACACCGAAAATGGCACTCACCGCTGCCGAATACCTTGCATTTGAAAAGAATATGCATGTTCTGGTTATCCTTACAGATATAACCAATTATGCAGACGCTCTGCGCGAGGTTTCCGCCGCACGCAAGGAGGTACCGGGAAGGCGCGGATATCCCGGCTATATGTATACCGACCTTGCTACGATTTACGAAAGAGCGGGAAGGCAGAAGGGCAGGGACGGAAGCATAACATTGATTCCGATATTGTCGATGCCGGAGGATGACAAAACACATCCGATACCCGACCTTACGGGGTATATCACAGAGGGACAGATTATACTCAGCAGAGAGTTGTACCGCAAGGGCGTCACTCCGCCGATAGATGTTCTGCCATCACTTTCAAGATTGAAGGATAAGGGTATAGGCGAGGGTAAAACCAGAGCGGATCATTCCAATACGATGAATCAGCTATTCTCTGCTTACGCAAGAGGAAAAGACAGCAAGGAGCTGATGATCATCCTCGGAGAAGCAGCCCTGACGGAGGTTGACAAGCTTTATGCAAAGTTTGCAGACGAGTTTGAAAGGCAGTATGTATCTCAGGGTTATAACACGAACAGAAGCATAGAGGAGACGCTTGATCTCGGTTGGAAGCTCTTGAAACTGCTGCCGAGAACAGAGCTTAAACGTATAAGCGAGGATCTTTTAGAGCAGTATTATGATAAATTATAGGTTTAATATCATAAAAACCGGGGTGATTATATGGCGGTTATGAATGTGAATCCTACAAGAATGGAGCTTACCAATCTTAAAAGAAAGCTTATTACAGCCGTTCGCGGTCATAAGCTTCTCAAGGACAAGCGTGATGAGCTGATGCGGCAGTTTTTGGATCTCGTGCGTGAGAATAAAAAGCTGCGCTTGGAGGTGGAGCAGGCAATAAAGCAGGCGAACAGTCATATGGCAATCGCCCGGAGCGTAATGCAGAATGAATTTTTGGATGTTGCTTTAATGCTTCCTAAACAAAAGCTCTCTTTGGAAATAGAGAAGCAGAACATTATGAGCGTTAATATTCCTGTATATAAAACAAAGTATATTACGGATAATGAAAACGACATCTATTCTTATGGTTATGCTTTTACATCCAGCGATTTAGATGACGCTATTCGTTCTCTGTCGGATGTTTTTCCGAAAATGTTGAGGTTGGCACAGGTTGAGAAATCCTGTCAGTTGATGGCAGCCGAGATTGAAAAGACCAGACGTCGTGTTAACGCGCTGGAACATGTCATGATCCCGCAATATCGTGAGACCATTAAATATATTACGATGAAGCTGGATGAAAATGAACGCAGCACCAATACAAGGCTTATGAAGGTCAAGGACATGATGCTCGCACAGGCACACAATTATACCTGATTAAAAAAACAATAAAAATGGCCGGACTTACGAGCTGTACATCATTTTTTATGGTGACAGTCGCAGGTCCGGTTTTCTTATTCATTTTTTTATACCAAACTGTAGTTAATATCATGCAAATGTTCATATACTGTAATTGACCGTAAAACCACATTTACGAACGACATTATTTTGTATATAATCAGAACGGAGTATAATATGGATAGCTTTGATGGTTTCAGCACACTTGACGAATTCATAGAGTCACCCGATACGGTGGATTTTATTGCGCAAAACAGCGTTTTTTTCCGTGATTACATAAGGGATAAGCCATATATATTTTCCTCAACGGAGTTAGTAGGTGGTTATCTTCTTGCATATGTAAACAGGGATAAGCTCAATTCGGTGATAATGGACCTCGGCTCGGCATTTGTGACCGCGGAATCAAAAGTTTTAGGGCTTTTAGGTCGTCAGGCTTTAGAATCGGCGGGAATAATGCAGGTACAGCAGCAGCCCTTTTTAGATCTGCGCGGACAGGGCGTAATAATCGGTATTATAGATACCGGCATCGATTACACACTGAATACTTTTCGTTATGAAGACGGCACGAGCAAAATTATATCAGTATATGATCAGACCGCAAGGGGATCATACCCGTATGATTTCAATATCGGAGTAGAATACACAAGGGAGCAAATAAACGAGGCACTGAAATCCGAAAATCCTTTTTCCATTGTACCTCAGACAGACACCGTCGGTCACGGAACCTTTTTAGCGTCTGTTGCTGCCGGAAGGCAGAACGACGAATACATAGGTGCTGCTCCTGATTCAGAGCTTATAATCGTAAAACTGCGGAAAGCACGCCCTTATTATCTCGAAAAGTACTTGATTCCTCCCGAACAGGAGAACGCTTATGAGTCTTCCGCGGTAATGCTCGGAGTCGAATATATTATCAGAAAATCACGTGAAATCGGACGACCGGCGGCAATCTGTATCGGCTTGGGAACCAGCTTCGGCGGCCATGACGGTTTTTCACTGCTGGAAGAATATTACAGTGAGGTCAGTAAAATTACGGGAATTTGTATATGTATTGCAGCAGGAAATGAAAGTCAGGCAAGACACCACTTTGGCGGTATATTAACTGAAGGGGGAGAGGATCAAAGAGTTGAACTCAGAGTGGGCGGTGTTCCCGGGAGCGTTTATATTACTATGTGGAATAACGAATCGGATCGTTTTTCCGTTTCGATAATATCACCGACAGGAGAGATAGTCGGGCGTGTTCCCGCAAAAGCCGGTTCACGTTATGAATCAAGACTGATATTGGAAAGATCTACTGTTATTATCGAATACTATTTTCCCGAACGGGGGAGCGGGGCGCAGAACACTGTTATTAAAATAATTGACGCTACACCGGGCATATGGACGGTAGTAGTTCATGGGGATATTGTTTTATCAGGTGAATTTCATATGTGGCTCCCGATAACAGGCTTTGTAACACCGGGGATCGAATTTGTAACACCATCGCCCAATTACACCGTAACCATGCCGTCGACCGCAATAGGACCAATAGCTATCGGAGCGTATAATCCGATAGATAACAGTATATATGCTTTTTCCTCATGGGGTCCCACTCGTCTGCCGATAGCTGCTCCTGATTTAACCGCACCCGGAGTAGGAGTATCCGGTATATATCCCGGCGGTACAGGGACAATGGACGGTACAAGCGTGGCGACGGCGATAGCGACGGGTGCAGCCGCGCTTATGTTGCAATGGGGAATAGTTAACAGGAACGACATTGCTATGAGCACATTTCAGATCAGGGCATATTTCATCAGAGGAGCCTCGCGTACACAGGGATTTCTATACCCCAACTCTCAATGGGGATTCGGGCGGTTGAATTTAATGCAGACCTTTCAATCGATGATTCAGGAATAACTTATTTATATAAAAATCTGGAGTAGCTCGTTTTTAACGGGTACAGTACAATAAGAGAATTTATAGATTCACCTGATACTGTTGATTTTGTTGTAAAAAAAAGCGACTTTTTCAGCGATTACTTAAAGGAAAAACCGTATATATTCACCACGGATGAAATAACGGGAGGATATGTTGTTGCTTTTATGAATAAGAACAACATAGAAAAAGCAATCAATGATTTAGGATCTGATTTCTTGGGTTCGGCATTGAATACACAAGGGAACAAATAAACCAGGCTCTTAACACTGCCGACCCTTTTTCCGTCTTACCGAATACCGATACCGACAGTCACGGAACTTTTTTGGCTTCGTTAGTGGCAGGCTCCAGAACTGAAAGCTTTATAGGTGCCGCTTCGGACGCTGAGCTAATTGTTGTAAAGCTCAGAAAAGCCAGACCGTATTATCTCGAGAAATTCATGGTGCCGCTAAATCAGCAAAACGCTTTCGAATCAAGCGATGTTATGGTCGGAGTCGAATACATAATAAAAAAAGCCGCGGCAGCTAAAAAGCCGGCGGTTATATGCCTTGGATTGGGAACCAATTTTGGTGGTCATAACGGTTTTTCCGTTTTTAAACAGTATTTAACAGAAATTAGTCAGTTCACAGGAGTATGTGTATGCGTGGCGGCGGGTAACGAAAGCAGCACAAAACACCATTTTTCCGGAAAGCTTTTATATAACAAGGATATGCAAACGGTTGATGTAATGGTCGGCAGGAATGTCTCTGATTTGTACTTGACGATGTGGAATAACCTATCTGACAGGCTTTCGGTTTCGGTGCGCTCACCGTCAGGTGATATAATCGGACCAATTCAAGCACGACTAAACGCAAGATTTGATGCGAGTTTTGTTTTTGAAAAAACCGGATTGACAGTAAAGTATCCGAATTATCAATGGGGTTACGGTAGGTTGAACTTGCAGCAGAGTTTTGAGCTTCTGAAAGGTATTTTTTAGTATATCGATTACTAAAACGATACATAATCTATACTCCCGTTATATCCCTGATAACCTCTCCTGCGATAATTAGTCCGGCAACCGGAGGTACAAAAGATACACTGCCGGGAACCTGTTTTCTTATATTACTTTTTTCGGTTGTATCATCAGGACAAACAATGTTTGTTTCATAGTCGTTCTCTGTATCTTTTTCCGTTTTTATAGGCTTTTCTTTTGAATAAACCACCTTCAGCTTAGCAATACCGCGCTTACGCAGCTCATATCTCATAACCCTTGCGAGCGGGCATACGGAGGTTTTATAAATATCATCGATTTCAAGCATAGTAGGGTCGAGCTTATTGCCCGCTCCCATACAGCTTATTATCGGAACGTCGGCGTTTACGGCACATTCTATAAGAGTCAGTTTTGACGAAACGGTGTCTATGGCGTCCACAATATACGAAAACTCTGTAAAGTCAAAAAGTGCGGCACTCTCTGCGTCAAAGAAAAGTTTGTGGGTATTTATAACAGCATCGGGATTTATATCCAGCAACCGCTCCCTCATAACATCGACCTTGACCTTGCCGAGTGTGGAGTGAGTAGCGATAATCTGACGGTTGATATTTGAAAGGCAGACGATATCGTTGTCGATTAAATCTATCCTGCCGATTCCTCCGCGTACCAGAGCTTCAGCGGCATATGAACCTACGCCGCCGATGCCGAAAACGGCGACTCTTGACAAAGAAAGCTTCTTTATGGAATCTTTTCCGAGTAAAAGCTCTGTTCTGGAAAATTGATTCATTTTTGTTCCGTACCTTTCATCAATAAAAAACAGACTTATACCTTTTTCCGTGAAGCCCCAAAGAGCAAAAGCACAGAATTCTTTATATTCCTGAAATTTAATACAGTATATATAACCAGTGCCAAGCCGTAAATAAGTCCGAACTTAAAAACACTCTGGAAACTACCTGCAAAAATGAATGCCAACATCATTAACAGCATAACCGGAAGGTTTTTATACTCGTAAGCACAGTTCATTTTTCTTATCAGATAATATTCCGAAACAAGAGTCCATATTGTCAGAACAACCGTCGTACATATAGCAACCGATAACACAGTGCCGAAAACCCGGTAAGATAACGCCGTTAATGCGAGCATAAAAGCCATCCCTAAACCGTTTGATATAAAAAACGCTCTTTCAAAGCGAAAGGCTTTGTAATAAGAAACGATTAACAGCTGCATTTATTTCTCGTCGTTCCTATGCAATCCCACACTACGGAATCGACGAGTATGCAGATAACGTTATTCATGAATTGCTCCTAATAAGTTGTTCTTATTGTCGCTCAATATTTCTTTATATAGA
>JAQVPJ010000031.1 GCA_028702135.1 Eubacteriales bacterium
CTTAGTTGTCATTAGGAAAATGCACTGCATTTGCAAAATCTCAGAGCAGGGTTAAACATTTTTATTCATCGAATTTAATCGACAGCTTAGTTGTCATTAGGAAAATGCCCTGCATTTTCAAAACCTCAGTGCAGGGTTAAACATTTTTATTCATCAAGTATAATCGACAACTTAGTTGTCATTAGGAAAATGCTTTGCATTTTCACAATCTCAGAGCAGGGTTAAACATTTTTATTCATCAAGTATAATCGACAGCTTAGTTGTCATTAGGAAAATGCCCTGCATTTTCAAAACCTCAGAGCAGGGTTAAACATCTGTGTTTATCACTTTAAAAGACATAAAAAACGAGGAACTGATATGAGATCAAAATTAATTGATGTCTGCAGTAATTTTGGTATCAACGACGATTGTATCGACTGCAAAGCAATTTCAAACGGGCTTATCAATGACAGCTTCTGGATGAAGTTCAGAAACAATATTGCTGACAGGGAGTATATGCTCCAGCGCATTAACAGCAATGTCTTTAAGTCACCTGAAAATGTTATGGAGAATATTATACGGGTGACCGAGTACATTAAAAAAGCGTATGAGGCATATGGTGACAAGGATTACCGATCAAGTTTAGTCTTTTTTCAGACGAACGAGGGCAAGTATTATTATGTAGACGAAAGCGGCGGTTATTGGAGATTGTCCAGATATATCAGAAACTCCATTGTAGTAAACAATACCGACGATTTGGACATTATACGTGAAATCGGCTATGCTTTCGGTAACTTTCAGAACAGTCTGGACGGCTTTCCAGTCGGATTCCTGCATGAGACCATAGTTGATTTTCATAATACAAAAAAAAGATATGTTGCACTGAAAAACGCCATTAACAATGCAAGAATAAGCAGGCTAAACGAAGCGACCGAATCTATAAGCTACCTTTTGTCGGTAGAAGACGAGGCTTGCAAGCTTACAGAGCTTGCCGATAACGGTATTTTGCCCTACCGCGTTACACATAACGACACAAAATGCAATAATGTCCTCTTAGACGAGGATACGAGAAAAGCGCTATGTGTAATAGATCTTGACACAGTTATGCCCGGTCTGATCATGCATGATTTCGGCGATGCGGCAAGATATATATGTAACACAACTGCCGAGGATTCCAAGCTTTTGAATAGGGTTTCAATAGATATGGATAAATTTACTGCCCTTTCTCAGGGGTTTTTGTCGCCGATAAAAGACACCCTTACAAAAGAGGAAGCGGACAATATGGCCAACGGTGTTTTTGTAATGGCGACGGAGCTTGCCGTAAGGTTTTTAACGGATTACCTTGAAGGAGATAGGTATTTTAAAATCAATTACTCAGAGCATAATCTCATCCGCGCAAAATGTCAGATTGCTCTTTCGAAAAGAATAGCTGAGAACCTTCAGGAGATGAATAAGATTGTTAACGATATTATCCATACGGAAAAAATAGAAAAAAAGGCATCCTGCCTCGCTTGAACAGATATAATAAGAGTTAAACGGTATCAGACTTTATTGTCAGATGCCGTTTTTTAGGCAGATAGAAAGATTCTATCGCAGACAGCGGGAAATTTATATATCCCCGCGTTATTGTTTTATTATTGATTTCATGATACAATATTGCCTATAAAAACCATTGGAAAATTTTCTATAAGGGATCACAGATATGAGTTTTTTAGTACAGACTGTAAATTCACCGCCCGGTTCGATAAAAAGCGATATTGCCGAAACTTTAAGATACCTCGGATACGGTAAACATGCACCTGACACGGATACGGCAGCTTTGATTGATGAATGCATTAAGGAATTTAACCCTGTTATTTCACCACGGTGCTGTTATATCCGGGTTCCCGTTGTCATCAGTTCCGACTCTGTTGAGCTTGGCTTTGGTGAAATAAAGAGCAGATCGCTTTGTAAAAATCTCGGGGGCTGCGATGAAGCGTGGGTTTTTGCCGCAACCATAGGGATCGAAGCTGACAGAATGATAGCAAGGTACGGTAAAACCTCACCGTCAAAAAGCGTTATAGTGGACGCTCTGGCATCCTCCGCAATCGAATGCTGGTGCGATGAAATAAACAGGATGCTCTGCATCGACCTTAAATGCCGTCCGCGATTTAGTCCCGGCTACGGGGATTTCGATATAGGTCATCAAAAAAGCTTGATGTCATTACTCGACACGGCGGTGAAAATCGGCCTTACACTTACCGATTCAATGCTTATGCTGCCAACAAAATCCGTCACAGCCGTTATAGGAATAAGCAAAAATGAAGACATGCAAAACGATTGTGATATATGCCTCTCCTGCGATAAAAAAAGCTGCATGTATAAAAAATGAGGTGTTTTAGTATATGAATATCAAAGAGAAAATCAAGAGCTCAAGAGTATATTTTGACGGCAGTATGGGCGTAATGCTGCAGAGCTTAGGACTTGAGCCGGGTGAGCTGCCCGAGAATTGGAATCTTACCCACCCGGAAAAAATAGTCAACCTGCATAAGGCTTATCTTGAAGCAGGTTGCAATATAATCTCAACGAATACTTTTGGAGCTAACAAGCTCAAGTTCTCAAATCTTGATAAAGTTATAGAATCCGGCATTGTTAATGCGAAAAAAGCAGTTTCCGAATGTGCCTATATGGGTGAGGATCATTATGTCGCTTTTTCGATGGGACCGCTGGGAAAGCTCTTAACACCTTTCGGCGACCTTGAATTTGAGGATGCCGTGGATATTTTCTCGGACAGTGTAAAAATTGCCGCGAAAAACGGCGTAGACCTCATTATTATCGAAACTATGAGCGATTCCTATGAAACGAAAGCAGCGGTGATTGCGGCAAAAGAGAACTCAGACCTACCGGTTTTTGTAACTAATGTATATGACGAAAACAAAAAGCTTTTGACGGGTGCTTCTCCGGGAGCTATGACGGCTATGCTTGAGGGACTCGGTGTTGATGCAATAGGCATTAACTGCTCGCTAGGACCTAAGCAGATGCGGAAAATCATACCCGAACTGCTTGAAAACGCATCGGTACCTGTTATAGCAAACCCGAACGCAGGACTGCCCCGCGCCGAAAACGGGAAAACCGTTTTTGATGTCGGTGCGGACGAATTTGCAGCGGTTATGAAAGAATTCGCAGAGCTTGGAGTAAGCATTATCGGAGGCTGCTGCGGTACCACACCGGAATATATAAGAAAAATGATCGAGGTAACAAAAAACCTTCCGTTCAAACGCGTATCTGATAAGAATAAAACCGTCGTATCCTCCTATTCCCACGCGTTGTATATAGAAAACGAGCCAATCCTGATAGGTGAGCGAATCAACCCTACCGGAAAGCCTCTTATAAAACAGGCTTTGCGTGATGGGAATTTTGACTATATTTTAAGTGAAGCGCTTGCACAACAGGAAAAAGGCGCACATATTCTTGATGTTAACGTAGGACTGCCTGAAACCGATGAGGTAAAAATGATGGCGACAGCAGTAACCGAGCTTCAGGTTGTTGTTGACCTTCCTCTGCAAATTGATACCGTAAACACCGCCGCTATGGAAAGGGCGATGAGGCTTTACAACGGAAAACCGCTTGTCAACTCTGTAAGCGGCAGCGAGGAGAGCATGACGCAGATATTCCCTCTCGTGGCAAAATACGGCGGAGTTGTCGTCGCACTCACCATTGATGAAAACGGAATACCCGATACTGCCGAAGGAAGACTTGCGGTTGCTGAAAGGATTGTCAGGCGTGCTGCGAAGTTCGGCATAAAACCAAAGGACATAATAGTTGACCCGCTTGCTCTGACTGTTTCCTCAGATACAGGCAGCGCAAATATAACTCTCGAGTCGATACGACTTATCAAGGAAAAGCTGGGAGTAAAAACAAGTCTCGGTATATCTAACATCTCCTTCGGGCTGCCGAACCGTGAGATAATAAACTCCGCCTTTTATGCAATCGCTTTGCAAAGCGGCCTTGACTGTGCAATCATAAATCCTTTTTCCGAGGATATTATGAAAACGTATTACAGCTACAGAGCGTTGCGTGGTATGGATGAAAACTGCGTAGAATATATCGGTTTTGCATCGGGAAAATCAGAGCGCAAAGCATATGTTGAAAACTCCGAAGACGGTGCAGGAGAATCTCTTCAAAATGCCATTGTTAAAGGTTTGAAGGAAAGAGCGTTCACGATTGCCTCTAATCTTTTAAAAACCTCTCCTCCGCTCGATGTTATCGACACACAGATTATCCCGGCGCTCGATATTGTGGGCAGAGGTTATGAGGAGAAGACCGTTTTTCTTCCTCAGCTTCTTATGAGCGCGGAGGCGGCGACCTCTGCTTTCAGGGCTGTAAAAGCGGTTTTGCCGCCGACAGACAGCAAAAACGAGAATAAAATAATCCTCGCCACCGTCAAGGGAGATATTCACGATATCGGCAAGAATATAGTAAAGGTTCTGCTTTCCAATTACGGTTTTTATGTGATCGACCTCGGAAAGGACGTACCGCCGGAGGTTATATGTGCCGAAGCGATTGAGCAGGAAGTAAAGTTAGTCGGTCTGAGTGCGCTTATGACAACCACTCTGCCGTCTATGGAAAAAACCATAAAACTGCTGCGTCAAAAAGCTCCCGACATCAAGGTTATCGTCGGCGGAGCTGTTCTTACAAAGGAATATGCGGATATGGTTGGTGCGGACTGTTATGCAAAGGACGCCATGGAGGGTGTCCGATATGCTGAAAAGGTTTTTTCCGAAAATGAATGATTTTATATTATAATATTTTAGCATTCGATTGAAATTTAAAATACACTATGATATAATAATACCGCATTAGGAAAACACAAAACATTCTCTATAAGTTTAACCGAATATAATGATGGAATAAGCTCTCAAAATATATATGAAAGGCATAGGTGAACCAGATGAAGGTCATTGTTACGGGGGGAACCGGTTATATCGGGTCGCATACCTGCGTCGAGCTGATTAAAAAAGGGCATGAAATTGTAATAATCGACAATCTTTCAAACTCCAAAGCGGATGTAGTGGATAAAATTGAAAAAATTACAGGTAAAAGACCTGTTTTCTACGATGCGGACATACTCGATCGCAACAAAATAGACAAAATTTTTGCGGCGAATAAGGTGGATGCAGTCATTCACTTTGCGGGCAAGAAAGCTGTCGGCGAATCGGTTGAAAAACCGCTTATGTATTACTATAACAACATAACGGGAACGATTAACATACTCGAATCAATGCTGAAAAACGGCTGTACAAAATTCGTTTTTTCCTCCTCGGCTACAGTTTACGGTGCGCCTAAAACAGTTCCTATCAAAGAGGATTTCCCACTCTCTACCGCGAATCCCTACGGAACTACAAAGCTATATATTGAAGGGATTTTACAGGATTTATATAAAGCAAACAAAGAGCTGAGCATAACTATTCTGCGTTATTTCAATCCGATCGGCGCACATCAGAGCGGTCTTATCGGTGATAATCCAAACGGCATACCCAACAACCTTATGCCTTATATAACAAGGGTTGCAAAGGGTGAGCTCAAGCAGCTCAGAGTGTTCGGAAATGATTATCCCACACACGACGGCACCGGAGTCCGGGATTATATCCATGTAGTCGACCTTGCGAACGGTCATATCAAAGCGATTGAGAATATGGAAAATCCGGATTTGAGAATCTACAATCTCGGAACAGGCAAAGGCTACAGCGTGCTTGACATTGTAAAAGCTTTTAAAAAGGCGACAGACATTGATATTCCCTATGTTATAACAGAAAGGCGTCCCGGAGATATAGCGGTGTGTTTT
>JAQVPJ010000032.1 GCA_028702135.1 Eubacteriales bacterium
AGGTCGTAATAACCTCTGTACCTTGATAATATGCAGCATTAGGCTCAACAGCGGTAATTGTGAGATCAATAGCGGTAGTAACAGTGTTATATGTTGTGGCAGTATTATTGTTCCCGTCAACTTCATTAAGACGGTTACCGTAATTTACTCTCGCCGTTATTGTATTATTACCTACCGTATTTCCTACATTGACCGCAAAGGTATGTATGTTGCCACCGTAAGCAGGATAGTCTACATACTGCGTTGCGAGTATTTTCCCGTTATAGAGCAGCTCAACAGGTATATCATCATAAGCGTTGAAAGTGTCCCAATTATCAGTCCTGAATTGTACCGTAATGTCGCTGCCTGATACACAGTTTACAGGATCGACTGACAAACCGGATATAGAAAACTCATAGTAAGGATTTACCGTTGCTTTTGACGTGAAGGTGTTGTTTTTGATGTTCGATTCTTTGTGCATATTTTTTGCGTTAATTGTTGCAACAATCGTGTTATTGCCCAGCTTATCCATAACGATAGGAAAATGGTATGTTACGCTGCTGCCGGCGCCGAAATTCGCATAAACCAATTTATATATATCGCCGTTGATCGATAGCTGCAACGGAATATTTTTATATGCTTTAGTCGTTATAAGGTTTTTTGCCGTAACAGATATTGTTGCAGCGTTGCCCTGGTATACTGTATCGGGAGATACTGTTATGTTTGTTACCGCGAAGTCCGGTTTTACCTCTGACGATGTTATAGTTATGGACTTACTATTATCTGTAGAGTTTGATTCTTCTGCCCTTTTGCTCCAATTGATCCGAGCTGTTATTGTTTTCGTTCCTGTGCCGTAAACAGATATATCCGTATAGTGTTTTATTTTATAAGTCATAGTATCTAAATAAATCCAATCATCAACCACTCTTACACCATCTAAATATATCTCACATTCAGCCCAGCCGTATCCGGATGATTTATTCATCCACGCAACATTTATTGTTGTTTTCCCATCAATAACATCAGAGGCAGTCAACTGGTAAACAGAATAATTGTATTTTTTTTCTTCAACCACATTAGGTAGAAACCTCATCCCCCACCCGCCGTAATACATTACGGATAAATCGCTCCATATCTCGTTAGTGTACGAATTGTATGTACCGTAACCGAACCACGATTCTTCAAGCTTGACTGATGCAGGCAGCACGTTTCTTGTCAATGATTGTATATACTGCGGCGTTAACGCTGTGTTGTCCGCACGATTGCAAAAATTATACCATCCGTTGATCTGTGCCAAAGCGTACTCAGTAGCGGTAAAAGCCACTTTCGAGCCGTCCCGTAGAAACCCTATTACAACCGGTTCATAGATAACTACCCACGGCACACGGTTTGTCATAGAGCTGCTCGGCAGCAGGTATTCCGCCGACCATCCGCTTTTAGTCACTCCCCCAATCGTGAAGGAAAGCCCTGATACAAGTCCGTAAGGGGATGTGCCTTTTGAAGTTGCTATTTCTTCGAGCATCTTTTCTATTGTTGAGGTGTTCCCAAAAAAGGCTTTTACGGTATCAATGTTACCGGATGAATATGCCACCGGAGGAACAGGACAATTTATAGCATTATAAAACGTTTGATTTGTTGACAGAGATAATCCGTATCCGTTTAAATACTGCACTTTATTGTAAGCTCCGTATTTTGCGGATGACCACGCAGTACAAGTATCTGGAATAATATATACCGACTGATTTCCCACAAGGTAAAAACTATCCAGGCTGCTTGCTGTTGTCAGATGATCATAATTGCCAACATACAATGAAACCTTCCACATGAATTGACCGTTACTGTAATATCCCATATCCTTACCGGCGCTGCCTGTACTGCCGCTTCCGGATGTTGCGTTATCCTCTGCCATAACGTTAAACGGGAATGCAGAGAACAGAATAACAACGGCAAGAATAAATGATAAATATTTTAATTTGTTTTTCATATTTTTTTCCTCCGTGCCTAAAACGCAACGCCGTTGCTTAAATCAATTTCGCCCGAATTATAAGTATAAGTATTTGAAACATCACCCGCAAACGGGTTATCGCCGCCTTGATAGAACGGATTGTCAGGATCGCCGCCGGAACTGCCTGGATTGTCTGTTACTCTTGATACCTCCGGTTCAGGTATCTCGACAGCTTCAGACGCTTCCCTATTTTCGCCAGGAGCGTCGTTTGACTTGCTTTCCTCCCCAGAGCCACCCTGTTCGTTATCGTCGCTTGTAGAGCTTTCAGCGACCTCTGAGGTGGTATTGCTTTCAGATTGTGTATTTTCTTCCGGTTTGCTTACTTCGGTTTCGATACTTTCCTCAGCTTCAGAAGATATGTTGTTGTCGGTGTCTTTAGATTCTTTGCTTCCATTGGCTCTCGAAACACTGTATTCGTTTTCAACTTTAACATCTTCACTCGCTTCTGCATAACTGATTGCCTTTTCAGATTTTTCATTTATAAGAAACATAACACCCCAAACTGCAATGCCGATAAACACAAGCGTTACTGCAATAGCTATTATATCTATTTTGGTTAATTGCTTTATCATCTCTTTACCTTCTTTCAAAAAATTATTTTTGGAATACTTTCATTATATCTCGACATCATTCTACTATTTTCAACAGAATTAAACAAGTGTTAACATTTATTATGCAGTATAGAAATTAATTCCGTTAAACCGTTTTCAAGTGCTTTAGGATCCTCGGCCGACAATGCTGCTCGGCATTGGTTAATAAGCTCATCATATCGCTTGCTATGAATTCGGAGGATACATTCGATAACCTCCTTTCTTGAGCTTCTTACAATCGGTTCTAAAGGCAGAACAGTTCTTCCCTCAATGCGAATACCGGCATAATGTTTCCTGTATGCTTCGGATTGCTTGACCGCACCGATCCGGGCGGCGTGATTATACTTGACAATCTTGTAGCACTGACCTTTAACACAAATTGATTTCGCTTTCCATAAGCGGAATTTTGGGAAATTAATCATAATACATACTCCTTGTTTTTTCACCCGAAGTATGCTAAAATAAATATAGCAATACCTTAACTGGGTGTTGTGTCATAAAGGGGATTCGCTTTCTTTGGACGGTTGGCGTTTTCCCTTTATTTTTTTTTCTTTTTGCTGTTCTGATCCGAAAGCCATTTCATTACTTCGGATTTTAGGTAACGCAGACTTTTGTCTTTACCGTAATAGGGCATTCCCTGTTCTCGCCAGTTAAACACCGTTGTCTTGCACACCTTCAGAAATTTACAAAGCTCTGCGGTAGAAATCATTTCTTCTTTCATAAATCACCCTTTTTTCATTGTTTATAGTGTCTATATTGTTCATATATATTATACATCAAATGTATCGATTTGTCAAGGGTTTCCACAAAAAAGAGAGCATTTTACCTTCTTTTTTATGTTTTTTTCAATCAATCAATCTTATCTGTGTTCCGGTTCTGCCGGAGAATACGGCTGGGCTGAATGATGGATTGAAAATACAATCCGGATTAAGCTTTGAAAAATAAAAAGTATACAAGCAATCCAAAGGAAAGTATACCGACCGCCTGGCTGATCCAAAAGAAAACATTCTTTGCACCATCAAACATAAAGAATCTGCGTTTTCTATCTTCAAAGTCATTGAGCTGGCTTACCATGAAATCGTGAATATTTTTCGCATCGGCTCTTATTGCTTCGGCTTCCTGTTGAAGCTCCGAATTGATATCTTTTAATGATTCTCTGACTTCGGCAACGGTAGCATTCCGGATATCAGAGGTCAATTCCGAAATCGTGATCTTTATGTTTTTGTTCAGCAACTCGTTCACTCGTTCTATCATCATAACTGATTCGTTCAATTCCCGTATCAGTTCTTGATTCTGTTTGCTGTCTGTCTGAAGGTTGGTCTTCATCTGTTCCAGTAGCTCGTTTGACTTCTTCAACAGTTTCTCGCAGTTTTCGCTCGACTGTGACAACGCTGCTTTCAGAAGTGTGTTCTCAGTATTCTTGACTGATTCTGCTGCTATCTCCTGTAACTTTTCGTTGGCTGTAGCTGTCTGTTCCTTTTTTTCTATTGCGTAACTCGGCATTGTTATAACTCCTTTCAAGAATTAATTCACATTTGTACGGTAAAGTCGTGTTCGTATTTTTCACCTAAAGCAGCTTTCTTTTTTGCTATTTTACAGTACTGCTTTTTGTCAATATGGTTATTGCTGTTCTGTAAATCCATATTGTCGGTCATATTGTTGGAGATAATTTTGGATACATTCGTGAATAAACTGAATACTGTATCTGTTACCATGATATTTGAAACGTCGATATCTTTTGCCGCATTAATAATAGTGTCTTTAATACTTGTAAATTCTTTCTGCTGATCAAGCGGAACAAAGTCCGGAATTTCATCTTTATAGTTTTTCAAATTTTCAAATTCAAACGCATACCACAATTCATACAGTTCTGAGATATGCTCATCAGCTGCAAGCTCCTTGACAATATCATTTACGGTTTCTTTTACATCGTTTGGTATATTTTCATAAACGTTATTACCGCTTACAGATTCAAGCTGCTGGTGCAGTTCTAAAATCAGCTCTTCAATCTGTTGATTTTTGCAAGCACCGGATTCGATAGTTTTGACAAGCTCTGCTGCTTTTGCTTCACGGCTTACATCGTTGCGATCTAAACTTACATGTAGATTCTTCAAAGAGGAAATATCGACATTTTTCTGTTCGGCCGGGCGCTCTGCATGGTTATCATAGTTTTTATTTAAAGCTTTATCTATTTCCTCGCTCATGTAATCTGTTCCAAGCTTATTTCCACGAATGGGCTTGCCAACCGCCGGATGAATAAAGCTGACGGTGTTCTCTGTGTTCCTCGGCATTTCGATGTCGTAATTGTTTTTAAGATAATCTTGAAATTCCGAGCGGCTTTTACAATTCAATTTTGCATCATCGATACAGATTCTTAATGTTTCTTTCCAACTGTATTTCGCCCAAGCATCTCCGTAACGGTCTTTTATATACTGCTCTCCCCTTGATATTTCTTTTTTCTCCGTCGGAACATAAGCTTTATCTCTTTCGCGTTTCTGTTTTACGGCTTTTCTCCAATCATACATACTGATTCCATACTTACCTGCAAGCTCATTAACCCTATCCTTCATGTAAGCAAGATTATTATTGCTATGCTGTATTTTTTTCCCATTCTCAAAGCTCACTGCATTTATAATAGCATGAGCATGAACGTGTTTTGTGTCGCTGTGAATTGCAAGGACATATTCAAACCCGCTATATGTTTCCTGAAGGAATTCGTTTGAAATATTTTCTGCCATTTCATAATCGAGCTTTCCTCCGTTCTCGATCCGGTCTTTAGGCTCAAATGAAATTTTAATGTGATAATATTTTCTTTCGTCATAGGTTTCGCCTTTACCGTATACTTTTGCTGTTTCTATAAACTGTTTTGATAAACTCCGGCTCTGATCGAGCGCATGAGTATAAATGCGCTCGGCTTTTTCGTCTGTAATATAAGCAAGAGCTTTTCCCGCATAGCTCTTGCAAGCTCGGCATTTTACATACGGCATTTATTTCTTACCTCCTTTCTTAGCTTTATTTTCGGTAGCAATCAATAAATCTTTTGCAATGTCAATAACGGCATTGCATCTTTTTATTACGTTTTCAAGCTCATAGGTGAAGCCGGTCTGATACGTAAACCGTAAAGCCTG
>JAQVPJ010000033.1 GCA_028702135.1 Eubacteriales bacterium
GCCCCGATGTTACCGCTCTGAATTTAGGTATCCTGATAATCATAATGTCCGGCACCTTGTTATCCAGCTTTTCTGTGACCTCCAGCAAACGATTCACCGCTGAAGGATTTCCCTCGTAGTCTACATTGGCGAGCTGCGTTTCTATTTCTTTCGCTTTTTCGTATAACAGCTTGACATCTGATTCCTTGCCGAAATCGGCATTTTCTATTTGCCGTATAAATTCAAGTACGATTTCTCTGAGTTCGTGCAGGAGCGATACTTCCTCGTCGATAGCATCAACCTTTTTCCCAAGCACCTCTAAAACAACTTCAGAGCCGGACGTGTTGAATATGCGCCCTATATCCTTGATGCTGATGTTCAGCTTACGCAGTATCAGGATTTGCTCAAGCCGTTGTACGGCAGCTCCATCGTACAGCCGATAAGCGTAGTCATCGCTCCGGGTGCTTGTTAATAATCCCATATCCTCATAGTATCTGAGAGTGCGGGCGGATATATCGTACTTGACGGATACATCCCGGATTTTAATGAGTTCATTCATAATAAATGCTTCCTTTCCGTTTTTATAACAGCAGTATATACTGTTCCCCAACGGCAGAGTCAAGGACTTTTGAAAACTATTTTTTCTCGCCGTATTTTATCTGCAAATCATGGTACTTGAACAGAACATTCATTAGGCCACTGTCAAGGGTTTCCCATGCGTGGTACGGAAATGACGGACAGAGGCTATAATCTTTCCCGGCATAGTTTACATGGACGGTGAAAATTTTGTTTTTCCCGCTTTTCGTACATACAAGGCATCCGCTGCACGGTCTGCAAATGTTTATGAAGTGTTGTTTCATATCATCGTCAAGATTATCGAAGTGCTCCAACATCGCTTTTTCGCCGATCCCGTTTATTGTCCCGAATGAAAACTGCCAATATTTTCGAGAATTATACCCGATTTGAAACCCACCGACTTCGTTCTTGAAATAAATAGTAAAGCTCAAATCCGTTGAAGCGAAATGAAGATTTAATTCTTGGTTGTATCCTTTTTCAAGACATTTGTTTTTCAGCTCCATAAGCAGACCGTTCAACCCGTTTAAATTGTCAGTCCGCCTTAACAAATAATCCTTGTCGCCGTTAAAAGAACAGCAGACAAAATCGGCCAGCTCATACGGCGTCCATTTATTTATATTGGTTGGGACTTTCACGGCAAGCAGCTTTAAGGCAGCCAATATATTTTTGTCTGTTTGGATAGAAACACCGCTTTTATCTTTTACGGCTTCCATGCCGACTTCGTTTAACAGCTTATTGTAAATTGGCTTATATCCTGTCTTGTTTGCTTTCAAGGTTTCATTGCTGATAAATAAGCTGTCGCCGTTCATATCGCCGTGTAACGCGGCAATATAAAGAAACTTATAAAACTCATACAGCGTTTTGTATATAGACAGATATATAGCGCTGAGAGCGGGCTTTTGATTGCTGACCATATACCACTCATAGGCCTCGTCTGGATTTTCTGGAAGCCCCAATAAAGCCGGAGTTTCATACAGCTTGTTGATAATTTGCCCCATCAAATCGTGTAGCTTTTCTTGTTCCTGATCGGTCGCCATATCAGAATCAACAGGCATGAAATCAGAATAGACGAAATTAAACCCGTATAATATCCTCTGTGTTATGCTGTCAAATTCTTTTTTCCGTGAAATATCCATATTACATATTCTCCTTCAACACCCACACGATTTCATCCATATTTTTCGCAAATACACGAAGTCTGTCTGCAATCATTTTTCTTTTCTCCATATCCTGTAAGACGGCGAGGGTAACATTAAATCCGCCGCCTAAATCCTCCAAACCACCATTCGCGTATGCGCCTTGCCTGCTTAAAATGGGTATGATTTCAGAAATGAAACTCAAGTCAGGATTCAAGTCTAAGGCTTTGGATAAAAACCGACCCGATGTTGCCGCGATTGTTTCAAAATCACAGACAAAACTCGTATGCGTTCCCCATAAATCAACTTCATCCTGCGTTTTACCGTCATAAAAACCATTTTTTATATCATCAGCCCATGCACGGAACGCTTTGGCTCCAAAGTAATATTTATCTGTTTCCGAGGTTAAGATTTTGGGCATTTTCATAACCGCATCCCTGTAGATTTCGGATAGTATTTTTCGTTCCTTCTTTTCGCCGACGAAAATCCAACCTCTTAATTCTTTATCGGAAAAATATTCGTCATCCAGAGCGAATTTGTTAAAATCATTACTGCACGGCCATTTATTCAAAAGGATATTACCATGTTCCTCATATCCGCAAATCATGCTGTAATTTCCCTTGAAGTGGATGACAGGGATTCCTTTGTCAATGTAAGCCATCAGTGTTTGGCGATACATTTCTTTGTTCGCCATAATCTTTTCTTTGGGGACATAGGTACAGGCGTAACCCATTTTATCGAAAATGCATTCTATATAATCCGAACAGTCGTCGTTATATAGGATATTATAATCCGAAACGCAATAGCGGTCGCTGAAGAAAACTTGATTTTTTGGATATACCTGCGCGAAACAATCCCCGGTGATTCCGGCGATCAGCCAATAACCGAAATCCTTTTCACCAAGACACTCCATCAGTCGTTCACAAGCGCCGTCAAATGCAAAATTTTCGCCCCGTTCCCCGACGCAATAGGTTTCGATATTTGAAATTTGATTGTTGCTCCGTTTTGTAATCATGGCTAATTTTCCCTTTTTGGTTTTAGTTTTTTTCTTGGCTTCAAGCTGCGAAACCTTAATATTGCGTATTGTAATTGGCATATCGCCACCGCCGTTAATGAGAATGGGATGACTGGGCGAATAATGCAGATCAGTTTTCATATACGGCAAATTTTCCGCGCAGAACCGCACTTCGCCGTTGATAATCACGGAAAGATATTTTTCGCCGATAATCCATGAAACCGAATTGTATTCGCCTTTTTTTACTTCACCCAGATATGGATATAAAAATTCATTTCCGAAAATCGGTTGGTTAAATATAATAGCGTGTTTTGATAATACAGGATCGGGGTTGTTTCTTTCGTTTATGGCAAAGCTGCAATTTCCAAAATGAATCCTAATCCCTTCGTCGGCGTTTTTCGGCGAAACATCAAACATAAACTCAAAATCCACACGGAACGGCAACTTTACTTCAATATCGGTTGACAAATAACGGGTTCCGACATATGTTGAAAAAACCGCTTCACCGCTCGGCAATACGTCGTATCGAATATATCCTCCGCTTGTTTTAATAGGCGTAAGTTTATTCATCGGTACGTTGATTTCCCACAATATCGGATTTGCAGCTTCGATTTCCGAGATAGTAATATCGTTTATTTCTTCTGGCGGATCGAACAGCGCAGGGTCGGCAAGCCGCTTTTTTACTGGCACAAACAAAGCTACAAGCTCCCTTTTTTCATCAGGAGAAATCAAGTTTTCCAACATAGCAGGGTGGCGCAGTTCACCCTCATGTGCGTAGTCAATCTCATAAAACTTGTTATTGTCAAAACTCTTTATAAGGGAACGGAACCGTTCGCTTAAGTCCTCGTCAAGATAAACATTGATTGATGCGAATAATCCGCCGTTAAAAGAATCGTCACTAAATTTGCTTTCATTTTGAAAATCATCTGGGATGCGCTGGATAATTACATCACCGACATCGGATTGATACTCAAACCGATCATGCCGTCCGGGTTCGCAGAGAGGGTAGTTTTGTTCTTGTATCCACCGCCAGAAACCGTCAATATCTGATTTCTGTTCATTTTCTTTCAAATATGATGATATAACACGCATACAGGGAAGCGAAAGGATAGAGGGTTCAACAGGCTTCGCCAACCGTTCGCCGATGTTACTCAAATCCTCATAAGTAACGGGTTCGCGTTCCTCTATCAATTCAAGCTGCTTGTCCATTTCCTCATACAACAACGGGATAGCGGAGATTTTGGTTACACCGTTATCAATCATGGTCTGTAAAAAATCGCCGACAATGCGTTTAAGCTCCGCCAGCGCGCCAATTTCGTCGTCAATGGCATGAATACGGTTGACGAAGGTCTCAACAACCACACTCATGTTCTCGTTTTCGTAAATCCGCAGAATATCCTTGACGGGAATCTGCATTTTACGAAGCACCATGATTTGTTTTAGACGTTCAATGTTCTCCGCGTCATAAAAACGGTATTTCTCAAACGCGGGTCGAATGCTTTGAATCAGTCCAATTTGTTCATAATAACGCAGACTGCGAGAGGATAATTCAAGCTGTGTAGTCAGGTCGGTAATTTTAATAAGCTCGCTGTTTGTTTTATCCATAACGGCATACCTCCTTCCGATATATTTCAAGTCTACCACTTGACCGTGCGTCAAAGTCAAGGGTAAAAGCGTTTGCGATTAAACTATATATTTTAATCTTATTTGTAAAGCGTTTTTTATTTTTTTATCACTTGACAAGCCGGGCAAAAATACATTTTTGTTCCGGCTGCGGGTGTAGCTTCGATAGTTGTGCCGCAAACCGGGCAAGCTGTGCCTAAAACAGCAGAGGTCATCCATAATATATCGTTTTGACCTTCTATTGTTTTACCGAACACATTGATGTGCTTGCAAATTCTTTTACCAGATTGATATTCACTGATAATCCTACAGGTATTATCATAGATGGCTTGTATGTCCGCCGATGTAAGCGCCCTTGCTTTTGTTTTGGGATGCACATTGGAAATCAAAAAAATATAATTCATCACCGGGATGGCAATACCAAAAGCGCCGTTGGCGGTTGCACAGGCTTCGACGATATTTACGCCGGGCTTATCAGAAAGCCATGTTCGAAATTTTTCCAGCGTGAAATCATCAAAGTCGGTAATATCAATCGGGCTTTTGGGCAGAAATGGGTAGCTCTTATTTTGACTTTGCTGCCCTGTGTCAATTTCACCGACATCAATATTGTATACCTTTAACGTCGTTCCCCAACCATACAGATTAAGCCCAAAACAAGAGCTGTCGTCAAGTTCCAGCTTCATGTGGTAGGCGTGCGAAACCGACTTTTTTGTCTTGGGGAGAATCACCGGTTCACCCTTCCGGAACTAGCGCATATCACCGTTCATGACAGCATAAAATATAAACTTTCCATTGTCGGTTAATAGAAAAGATGCATCGGCAAAAATGATTTTCCCGCCAACAGTTTCATCCAGCCCCGGGATTGTTTCTCCGTGCCATGAATATTTGCCTTCGTAATACTTATCCCATAAAACTCTGGTAATTGTTTTGCCCTCTAACATAGGTTTGATCTGACGTTTCAGCATGATGCTTAAGGGACAATTAGACCGATAATTCAAATCAATCATAATCTGCTCACTTATTTCTCCTCTTTTTCAACCGGCACATACAGAAACGCATTTACAACCTCGTCCGATGAACCATTTAAGTAACCGTAATACTCAATAAAAGGCAAATCAAAAACTTGCCTGTACCCGAACTGTGGTGCCAAGCGTTC
>JAQVPJ010000034.1 GCA_028702135.1 Eubacteriales bacterium
GCGGAAATCCTTATTAAATATCCTGCGGTTTATCAAAAATAAACATCGACTTTTATGCCGCATTATGATAAAATATAAAAAGTGAGTTCGAGACCTTCCTCACTTAAAACAAAACTAAAGGAGAAAAAAATGAAAGAAAAAGCAGTTTATTTAGCGACAGGAGCCGTTATCGCAGCTTTGTATGTCGTACTCACCCTCGTTTCCGCCGCCTTTGGGATGTCGAGCGGCAGCGTTCAGTTCCGTATTTCGGAGGCACTTACCATTCTGCCGATGTTTACTCCGGCGGCAATTCCGGGGCTTTTTGTCGGCTGTTTTATTGCGAATCTTATCACACCGGGAACAGTTATCTGGGATGTCTTTTTCGGTTCGATAGCCACTCTTATCGGCGCTTTTGGAACATATTATCTGGGTAAGAACAAATGGGTCGCTCCCCTGTTTCCGATTGCGGCAAATGTCTTGATAATTCCTTTTGTGTTGAAATACGCATATCAGATTGATCGGGGAATTGGTTATTTTATGCTTACAGTAGGAGCCGGAGAATTAATCACCTGCGGTTTTTTGGGGATTCTATTTTATCAGACGCTTGTAAAAACCGGAATAGCGAACGCGATACCGTCTAAAAACCCGCGAAAAAATAAATAAAAAAACGGGATTGTGCCGGTATGGTACTATCCCGTTTATTATGCTTTATTGAAACAAGCGTTTATGTAGCTATGCGATCCCTCTGTTGGTGCAAAAGCTGTAGATGGCTTCGGCTGCTCTTAAAAAGTATTCCTCATTGATTTTATAATAAACCGTCCTTCCCTCATTTCTGCTCTTGAGCATATGCACCTGCATCATCATATCCAGATGATAATAAACCGCATTAAGGCTGATGCCGAGTCTTTTCGCAATTTCGCTCGTCGACAACTCGCATGAATTTTTCAGCATTTTAATTATACTCAAACGGTTTGAATCAGATATGATTTTTCCGAAAACATCAAAATGTATACTGCTCGCCATAAGCTCGGATTCTTTGAGTTTAAGAGAATAATCAAAGCCTAAAATCTGAAGGCATACATTATCTTTTATATGTATTTTTATTACATTTTTGGCTATATGGCATATAGAGATATAATAATCAGTATCTCCGGTAATGTCTTTTTTCAAAAGCCCGCATTTCTTAAGCCTGTTATTCCAGGCGGAAAGGTCAAAATCTTTTTGAAAATCATCATTTACCTTATAATCCCTTTGATAATACTGCATAAGCAGAATCCTTTTTTCTATAAACTCGTTTTTCAGGTTGCTTATAGCCTTTTCGGGATTTATAAAAAAAGATAGAATCATGTTTTTCATCTTGTCGCTAAAGTCCTGCTGTTGTATGAGTTCCAATAAACCCGTATAAAACTCATGGTTTTTAAGATCAACCTTTATTTTTGAATCAGGCAGGTAATAATCGACAAGCTCCTGCGATAAAACAGGCGCATCCGGAATCTCGGCTAAAAAATTGTCAATACTGTAGTCAACATCCAATATTCTTTTGTTATTGCATATAAAACGATCAAGAAAAAAGCAACTCTTGTTGTCCAGATAGATAAAGAAGATGCCTATATCATCGGTTTTTACGGGAAATTCCCTTAACACGTTCTCATAAAACAGACAATCCTCCTGCTCTTTATTCTTAATAACGAACAGCTCGTTCCATCTGATCTTGTTGAAATGCAGAGCAAAAATTCTGATCAAATCGAAAATAAAACCGGGCTGACGCAGATACTTAATGTTTACCATCGTTACCTCGCACATAAATAATTATTAACTATTATACGATTTTACTGAGTCTTTGTCAACAATTTACAGTTAAAATTTGCGTTTTTTCCAATATTTTACATTATACTTTATCGGTGTTTATTATTTTGTTATCAGAAAACACTTATTATCCCCCCGTAATATCGAGTAAAAAAGCATAATTTCAATCATTATACGGATATGAAAAGCGGCAGTTTTCACTGCCGCTCAAAATCTTATTTATTGCAGAGTTAAGCATAATACTAACGCTTTATGTCCCAAGTGATTACGAACGCCTGCCCCTGTTAAGCATCTCTATTATATTATTTATCTCATCGTCGCCGGTCTGGTCTGTAAAGTCGGCTGAAACCGTCTCGGCTTTCTTGACCATCTGTGCGGACTGAGCCTGCTGCATCTGTCTTTTTACGTCGGATGCCTTTTTGTTTGCCTCAAATCCTGTTGCAATCAATGTTATCTTCATCTCGTCTTCAAGCTCCGGATCGAATGCCGCACCGAAGATGATTGTTGCGTCAGGCTGTGCCTCGTCGGTAATCATATTGATAGCGTTGTCAATCTCATCAAGACCGATATCGGGAGAAGCTGTGACGTTGACAACAATGCCCCTTGCTCCGCTGATATTTGTCTCAAGCAGCGGACTTGACATAGCCATCTTTGCTGCCTGCTCTGCCTTGTCCTTGCCTTTTGCGTTGCCCACGCCCATATGAGCGAGCCCCGCGTTCTCCATAACAGCGAAAACATCGGCAAAATCAAGGTTGATTACCCCTTCGACGGTTATGAGCTCGCAAATGCTCTGCACGCCCTTGCGAAGGACATCATCCGCCTCCTGGAAAGCGTTAAGGAATGTAATTCTCTTATCCGTAAGGAGCTTTAACCGCTCGTTCGGGATAACGATTAAGGAGTCTACATACTCGGAGAGCTTTTCGATACCCATCTCTGCCTGCTGCATTCTCTTTCTGCCCTCAAAATTAAAAGGCTTAGTTACAATGGCTACAGTGAGGATGCCGAGTTGCTTTGCGATACGTGCCACGATCGGAGCTGCGCCGGTTCCGGTTCCGCCGCCCATACCGGCAGTGATGAAAACCATATCTGCGCCTTTCATAACATTAGTAATCTCCTCAACGGATTCGTCGGCGGCCTTTTCGCCAAGCTCGGGATTGGAGCCGGCACCGTGACCCTTTGTAATCCTCTCTCCTATCGATATTTTTACAGGAGCACTTGATCTTACAAGTATCTGAGAATCTGTATTAATGTTGATAAATTCCACATCGGGTAAATCAAATGCTGAAATCATGCGGTTGACAGCATTTCCACCGCCGCCGCCGATGCCGATAACCTTAATCACAACTCTGCTTGTGTTTTCAAATACATTTGGCATTATTTTAAACCCTCCAAGTTTTTATAATAATCTCTAAACTATCATAACTTATATAATAATATGTTTTTTAAAATAAAGCAAGTCTTTTTTTTATATTTCTGTCAGAAAAGCCGATTTTTAAGCTTATTTCATTCGTTTTCGCAAAAAAAACATCATTATGACAGAGTTGCCGTCGCAACATGATAATCGGAAACATCAATCCTGCCCTTGTCCTCCGCTTTCAGCTTCTCTATTATGCCTATCAAAAACTGGATTTTTATATCTGAATACTCCATATCCCCCATATAAACTTTAAACCTGTCCTCATAATGTATATATATATCAAACCTGCTGGTCATATCGATGGTTTTTATTTTGTTTTTTATGCCGCTGTCCGTTATGTTCTTATACAGCTCCACAATCGCATCATAAGCCCTTGAATCGATAAAACTTGCCGATTCGCCCACAATACAACGCTTAACGGCGCTCGTTTTAAGCTCCATTGTCCCCTGCGGTATAATTGCGGGGTCCTCAATCCTGTCAAGCACTCTCAGACCGTCCGAAAGAAGATAGTAATCCCCCGAAATCTCAGTATACATAGCAACATCGGTTTCTATAATCTCTATATTAAGATGAGAAGGAATTTTCCTCGTAACATTAACTTCCGATATATAGGGGAAACGCTTTTTTAAGCCGGTCTCCAGCTCGTCCGCTCTGAAACTGTAAAGGTTGTCCTCAAGCTTTACGGGCAGAGAAACGATAATATCATCGACGCTGTAGCGGGCGTTGCCCGTAATATTTATATTTCTGACTCTGAAAAAAACCACAAAAGCGACAGTAAGGAACACAACAGTAACCAAAACAAACAGCACCGTATAAAAAACGGCTCTGCGAAAACGCTTTTTCTGTTGTTGGCTCAAAAGAACCTCCATTGTTATGGTTTTTCTCTTAAAACGTGCCTGTTCCATCTCTTTTACTTTCTCCACATGCTTACTGCCGATGACAAAAAACGGTGTATTTTATATAAAATATTACCGTATCATTTTAATCGCTATGCCGGCTATTTTATCCGCTGCATCGGGAAGCGCAAAACGAGCGATCGCATTTTGCATCTTTTTTATTTCGTCAGGGTTTTCTATAAATCGCTTTACTGTTGATGCTAAAATCTCTCCGTTGAGGTCTTTTTCTTTGAACACTATTGCAGCGCCCGCGTCTGCCAGAACCTTTGCGTTTTTGTACTGATGATCCTCTGTGACGTTCGGTGACGGGATAAAAATCACCGCTTTTTCCCTGTAAGCCAATTCCGCAAGAGTTATTGCTCCCGCCCGTGCTATGATGATATCCGCCGCCGTCTGACGCTTGGGCATATCATATATATATTCGCTTATCTCTATGTTTTTCTTATTATCGAGCCCTTTTTTCTTTTTTAAAGCAGAGTATTTTTCCCATCCTACCCTGCCTACCGCGTGGGAATGCCTTATGCCCGAGGGTACAGAGTAATTCACCATCATATCAAACACATACTCATTTACCTTATCAGCGCCCATACTGCCACCGTAAGACAATATATACGGTTCTTTTTCCTTTATGCCTAACTCTTTCCTCACTTCACTATAATCATAATGAAAAGCGTTGATAGGATTACCCGTGAGCAGTATTTTATCCTGAACATTTTCGTCAAACAGTTTTCTGCTCTCCTCAAAGCTTATGCAGATTTTATCGGCATATTTTGAAAGCATCTTTGTTGTTACTCCGGGATATGCATTCTGTTCGTGAATCAAACAGGGTATTTTGAGCTTTGAGGCAGCTTTTACGGTAGGCCAGCTTACATAACCTCCCGTGCCGATAACTAAATCCGGTGCGAATTTTTTTATTATCCGCCTTGACTCCCAAACTGAGGTTACGGCTCTGAAAGCAGCGCTTATATTTGAAAGGGAAAGACTGCGTTTAAAACCCTTTACCTTTACGTATGAGATGGGATACCCCGCTTTTGGAACAAGACTGCTCTCGATGCCGTGCTCAGTGCCGATGAAGGCTATTTCGGTGTCGGGCATTTTGCTTTTTATCGTTTCCGCTATCGTAATCGCAGGATTTACATGTCCGCCAGTACCG
>JAQVPJ010000011.1 GCA_028702135.1 Eubacteriales bacterium
AGGCAGGCGTAGGCTTTGACGCATACAACGAGAAGTTTACTGATATGATCGCAAGCGGTATCGTCGATCCGACAAAGGTTACACGCTGCGCAATCCAGAATGCAGCAAGCGTTGCAGCAATGATTCTGACAACTGAATCACTCGTTGCAGAGAAAAAGGAAGAGAACGCAGGCGCAAACGCTGCTGCGATGGGCGGCGGTATGGGCGGCGGAATGTATTAATACCCGAAGCTCAATAAGTAAATCATAAAAAATGGTGCTGTTGACGGTTTATGCTAAAACCGCAGCAGCACCATTGATTAATTTTTTCGTTTTGAATCAACTATTCGAGTTTTCGTACCGCTCTTTACATAGCGAAAGCTCCTTACATAAAACAGCGGCAAACTCTTCAAGCCCAGTTCGATCTATATCGGTAAATCGATTAAAAGACGGGCTGTCTATATCCATAACACCTATGATTTCTGTGTTGATAAACAGTGGAATCACAATTTCTGAGTTTGATGAGGAGTCACAGGCGATATGACCGGGGAATTCATGCACATTACCGACAAGAATCGTCTTTTTAAGTTTAGCCGCCGTTCCGCATACACCTTTTCCGACTGGAATTTCTATACATGCAGGTCTGCCCTGAAAAGGTCCAAGAACCAGCTTATCTTTTTCTAACATATAGAATCCCGCCCAGTTAATATCATCGAGCGTATTGAAAATCAACGCTGACGCGTTTGAAAGGTTTGCAGTGAAGTGCGGTATCCTATTTATTAACGCATACAGTTTTGTATTAAGCTCATTGTAATCGGTCATATTCCGGCTCCTTTAAATTTTAAAAAAGTTACTTTAAAAGCCAATGGAAAATCGGGATTGTAAGAAATACGACCCATCCTGGATGCCAACTGCCGGCTAAATAGCCCATCAGAAAATATGTGGCGGTAATGATCATAAAAACAGGTATTTCACTCGTGCTGCGTTTTCTGATTGCGTTTATTATACCATGACCAATCGGAATTAAGAAGAATACTATCCACGCTGTATCCCACCAACCGAAATAAACGCCCATAAGAATATACGCAATAACAGTAATGATTCCGATTGGAATATCGGCCCATTTGGGTTTCAAACGGTTTACCTCGCAGCGAAATTCTTTTTTTATCTCATCCTTGAAATCTTTTCCGACATAAACACTCTCGCCGAATTTGTCCTGAACATGAATCCCGTCAAGACCGATATGTACGGTCTCATCATTGTCCTCTACATGGATTCCCTTAAAACTGATATGCACTGATTCGTCTTCGTCCTCAACATGAATGCCGTCTTTTCCGATGTTTACATAGCTCTTCTTTTTTGCGCTTTGGTTTTCATCGCTGCTTTGCTCAGTACTTTTGTTATCTTGTTCTTCCTGCGTATTTTCCTTGTTCTCTTCTTTAATATCCGGAGGATCGTTATTTATCAGATCGTCAAGAGAAACACCATATAGCTTTGCAAGGTTTATCAGGTTATCGGTATCGGGCGAAGCTTCTGCCCGTTCCCATTTTGATACCGCTTGTCTCGAAATTCCGAGCTTATCGGCAAGTTCCTCCTGTGAAAAGTTACTACGTTTACGATACTGATATAATCTGTTTGCAATTTCGGTATTCATAAAATCACCTTCTTTCACTATTCTATAAAACGGGTAGAAATCTGAAAAAGTTGAAACATATAGTTCTGTATTTTTCAGGTCTAAAGAACTCGGTTCTGTTACAATGATACATATGCTTACCTCCAAAATAGAATTCAATTACGTAATTCAGTATAATCGAAAATCCTTTATGCATGTATCATTATACGAGTCTAAGGTCGGTTGCTCTACCAATTGTAGTATTCAATTTGTCAACTAAAGGTTGCTTTTTCTAAAAAGAACCGCTAAAAAGCTGATTTTCAAGCCATTCTACAGACCACGGTATCCAGCGGGCAACATAAGGACGGTTATATTCGCCACTGCTCCAATCGGGTGTAGTCTCACGGTTTGCACGGGAAATTCCGTGCTTACCCTTTGGAAATATATGCAGCTCATAGCTTATAGAATGCGCGGATAAAGCCTTGGCAAAAAGCAGAGAATTTTCCACAGGTACTGTTTCGTCCTCCGCTGTATGCCAGATAAAACAGGGTACGGTTTTTTCGCTTACAAGCGTCTCAAGCGATGCAGCACGGGTTTCTTTTTCAGTTCTGTCGCTGCCGAGTAGATTATCAAAAGAATCGGAATGTGAGTAATCAAATCCGGTTATAACAGGATAACTGAGTATAGCGGCGTTTGGTCTGAACATAATGTTATCCTCCCCAAGCAACTCCGAGAGAATGGGAAGATGCCAGCATGTGGCAATATAACCGGCAAGATGTCCGCCTGCAGAAAAACCGATAACGGCTATTTTTTCGGAATCGATGTTGTATTGAGAGGAATATCTGCGAACATAAGCGATTGCCGCAGCCGCATCAAAAAGAGGCTTGTTTTTCTGTGCTCTTACACCCGTAATATATCTGACTACAAAGCAGTTATAACCCTCTGAAAAATAAGCACTTGCAATAGGCTCAGCCTCCCTGTCGGAGGTGAAGGTATATCCTCCGCCCGGGAACACAATCATTGCCGGACGGGGAGTCGCTGTCAGCTCAGGAGAAGATTTGTGAATATAGCATTCTATCGAAACGTCCATACAGCCTTCGTATATTTCCTTTTCATACAATCTTACCGTCTGCATCGCATTTTCTCCTCCATGGCTTTTTAATTAGTTTTAATCCAATAATAAAAACATAGAATAATCCGGCAAGCACCAGAATTATATTTCCCGTAATCGTATAGAGGGTTCTGTTTTGTATCGCAAAGACCTCGCAGTAAATAATATCCTCAACCAAAGGTGCAGTTTTTGAGATAATATCTCCTTTCGGAGTGATATAAGCCGAGATACCCGTATTAGCGGCTCTTATAATATAACGCCTGTTCTCAATCGCTCGTAACACCGAATGGTTGAGATGCTGGGCTATTCCGACTGAATCTCTAAACCAACTATCGTTTGTAACAACTGTCAGGAGTTCCGCTCCGTCGTTTACACTGTTCCTTGCAAGAACATCAAAAATAGAATCGAAGCATATCATCGAACCGTTTTTTATGCCATCTACTTTAAAAATTACCGTATCGTCTCCCTGAATAGTCGTAAAATCACCCAGATTGAGCTCCCCGACAAATGGCAAAACGCTCTCTAAAAATTCACGGTAGGGGATGTACTCTCCAAACGGGACAATATGCCGCTTGTCATACCTTTCGGAAACACTGCCGTCCGGATAAATCGCAAGTACCGAATTATAAGTGCCTTTACCATCTTCGGTATCCATAATAACTCCGGCTATTATTGTTATATCCTTGCTTAAGGCAACATCCGCAAGACTTTTATATATAAATCTAAAATCCTTTGGTATCGCACTCTCGGGCATAATGACGACCTGTGCACCGTTATCGGCGGCTTCTTCAGCCATTTTTATATATGTATCCCATATTTTATTTGTACTTTTTTCACCGCTCCATTTCTCCTCCATCGATGCGTTGCCCTGCAAAATCGCTGTTTGTATTTTATCCCCGGTCTTGACAGGTATATAATACAAAACTGCTCCCAAAACTATATTAGCGGTAATTATTGACAACCCGGCAAAAGCAAAAGTGCGTTTTTTGTCAATAACAGCGAACGCAAACAACATGCAAGAGCAAACCAATACAGCGGCGATAAAATAGGAACCAAACAGCGAAACTGACTGAATGGAATAAAGAAATCCGACCTGACTCAGTGCGGCTCTGCCCCAGGGGAAACCGAGAGTTCCGAGCGAAAAAACCCATTCGCTGAGAATCCATGCACAACCAAAGCCGATAACAGAAACAATTCTGCTTTTTGGAAGGAACTTTGTCAGGCTCATTATAGCGGAATGCAGCAGCGCATGGAAAAGCGGGATTCCGATACATGCCAGTATTATGATGATTTTTGCCTGAGAATCGGTGAAATTAAATCCCGGAAACGGATACAGTGTACTAAGCCATATGTAAAGAGTGAAAAAGAAACCAAACGAGAAAGAAAAAAAATATCCGAACCGCTTTTTTCGGTTTTCATTTTTTATTAAAATGATAAAAAAAGCCGTAAGCGAAACGTATGACAGAAAAAAAAGCTTTTCAAAATAACAGGGGAGTGCATATAACACTCCCGTAAAAAGGCACGCTAAAAACGGACTGAATCTCAGCCCTCTTAATTTTGCGGTAAAACTATTCAAATCGAGGCAATCATCGCTCTTACAGCGTCGACTGCCGTTTTAAATGCCTCAAAAGGCGATGAAAAGCTGTACTTGTGTTTGATATCGTCAACCTTAGAGAGTGACGAAAGCCCTGTAAACATAATAAGATGAGGTTCTATGGTCAGAATAACATCCTCGTCGGGACGGTCCCTTCTGAGTGCGGCAAGTGTCTTTTTGATAGGGGAGATACCCTTTCCCGGCGGGACAATAATTCCGTTAGCATCCGCGTCCTTTATATGCATATAATCTATATATTCGTGCAAGAGCTCGTATGCATTAGAGCCATCTATTCCGCAGAACTCAAAATTTCCGGGATCGAGCACTATGCGAAGTCTTCCATTGAAGTGCTTTACAAGCTTTAACTCTCTTTCGGGAGAGCAACCGTAAATATCCTTCTCATTTTCATGGCATAACACAAAGCTTCTTTTTTCCGCCATTTCAAGTAGTTCACCGATCATGCAAAAAACTTTTGCTTCAAATTCCGAGTCGCTTATACCTTCTGCCGGATAAAAGCTGAACATGCGGATTCTTTTACATCCGAGAAAATCACCGATATCCATAACTTTCAAAAATAGCTTTTTATGTGCTTCAAAGTCGCCGTCAACGGCGATTTTTCCGATTGGAGATCCGAGTGCAGAAATTGTAATGTTATTATCTTCAAGCTTTTTTCTAACAGTATAAAGCTCATTCTCCGTCAAATCGACAAAACTTTTTCCGTCAACGCCTCTGAGCTCGATCATGCCGATAGAAAGCTTTTTCAAAGCGTTTAATTGAACATCGAAATTTGCGTCTATCTCGTCTGCAAAAGCAGATAAAATGAATTCTCCCATATATCCTCCATTTCCTGTAAGTTAAATACAATTATAAATAATATCTATCGGTCATTGAGTCGGACCGACATTAAAGTCCTCCCCTACAACCTTTCCGGCTTCAAAATAGCCCACATAAGGCTTTCCTGTTCCGGCAAAAACATATCTGCCCATTTCGCCATGCACAAAACTGCCGTCAGCTTTTGTTTCAAAACTTCCGTCGGATTTAAGAATCCGGGTGTCTATAAGATTATTTACAAAGCTGCCCGTGTAGCTCTCTTTAATATCTTCCTCTCCCGCCCAGATATAGGTTCCCTTTCCGTGTCTTTTATCATCAACGAACTGACCGTCGAAGTAATCACCGTTTGCATAGGTCATTTTACCGTAGCCGTTTTTAACATCCTCATCGAATGTTCCTTCATATCTTGCACCCGAGGCCCATGTATAAACACCATAACCGCTTCGCATACCATTGACAAAATTTCCATCATAGATCGAGCCACCTCTAAAAGTCATCAGACCTTTTCCGCTCATCTTTCCGTCAAGCAACGAGCCCTCGTAGCGGTCACCGTTGGAATAAGTATAAACACCTGAGCCTGTCATTTCATCGGCTGTGAAATCCCCGACATAGATATCTCCGGTCGCAGAATACTGCATCGTTCCCTTACCGTCCCTGTAAACACCGTCAATACCCCCTGTATACAGGTCCCCATTTTCATAGGTAATGGATGAGTTTATAAAATCAAGCCTTGCTTTCATCCCGTTAGGATACTTTAACAGTCCTATTATGGGCTGTCCGCTTTCTGCTTTGCCAAGAAATTTTATTCCCTTTTCGGTTGAAATATAACGGTATCCGAGCAAAAGGAAAACCAAAACGGTGATAACGACCAATATAATCGCCGTTACAAGAATAACAACCGCAGGTCTTGCCCTGCGTTTTTTTGCATGCATGAATAATCACTCCTTCTCAGGATGAAAAATAATCAGTTGTCTTATTGTCCTATTATATTCTGAATAGCGGAGATGAATCTTTGAATGACACTCGGGAAAAAATATGCGCATATCAATGCTGTCGCTCCGAGAACGAGCAGTAATACCAAAAGTATATAAATAGTGATTCCGTCGTTTCTGTATTTTGTTCCGGCTTTTTTAAGATCTTCGGGATTGATATAGAACAACCCGTTACCATCGGTACGCACAGTCTGTGAGAAAGAGCTGTTCTTTTTTAAAGCGCGTTCAACTGAACTGTTCATTTTGTAATCGATCTGTTCAAGCGAAATGGCAGTTTCAGGAGAACAAGCGTCTATTTCGATGAGTTTTCTGACAAGCTTTCCGAGAACAACTTTTGTATAAAAAGTATAAATCGTTGCGACCGCAACGCCGATTAAAAACGCCCAGATAACAAATTCAATTGTCATATTATAACCGTACCTTTCCGTGACTAGCGTCACAAACGGAGTTTTAACGCTTAATGACTATCTGATTATATTCGTTCCCATATAAGGTATCAACGCATCTGGCACTCTTATGCTTCCGTCAGCATTCTGGAAGTTTTCCATAATGGCAGCGACTGTTCTGCCTACTGCAAGCCCGGATCCGTTTAGAGTATGAACAAAAGCCGCTTTGTCTTTTACATCCGACTTATAACGTATACCTGCTCTGCGTGCCTGATAATCAGTAAAGCAGGAACAGGAGGAAATCTCCACATATTTATTATATGAGGGCATCCAGACCTCGATATCATAGGTTTTTGCAGAAGAAAAGCCCATGTCACCGGTACATAACAGTACGACCCGGTAGGGGAGACATAATCCCTCAAGAGCATCGCAAGCATCATTGGTGAGCTTTTCAAGCTCGCCAAAAGAGGTATCCGGATCGCAAAACTTTACAAGCTCGACTTTATTGAACTGGTGCTGCCTGATGAGACCACGCTGGTCGCGTCCCGCGCTGCCCGCCTCTGCCCTGAAGCAGGCGGAATAAGCGCAGTACTTAATCGGCAGATCACTCTTTCTCAGAATCTCGCCGCGATGCATATTAGTAACAGGAACCTCTGCTGTGGGGATAAGAAAATAATCGTTGTATGCGACTTTAAAAGCGTCATCCTCAAACTTCGGGAGCTGACCTGTACCTCTCATCGAATCGCGGTTCACCATATATGGCGGTAAAACCTCAGTATAGCCTTTTGACGTATGGGTATCAAGGTAATAGTTTATAACAGCGCGCTCAAGTCTGGCGCCGAGTCCTTTATAAAAATGAAAACGGGCACCGGTAACCTTAGCAGCAGTCTCAGGATCAAGAATTCCCAAATCCCTGCCTAAGTCCCAATGTGTTTTCGGTTCAAAGGTAAATACCGTCGGAGTGCCGTATTTTTTTATCTCCAAATTATCTTCGGAATCTTTTCCTAAAGGAACCGATTCGTCCGGGATATTCGGAATCGAGAGCAGGATATTCTCAAGTTCTGTTTCAGTTTCGCTTTGTATACGATCATCCTCTTTTATTTTAGCGGCGATCTGTTTAAGCTCCTCAAATAAAGGAGCAAGCTCCCTGCCTTCCTTTTTCAAAGCAGGGATAGATTTGTTCACATTATTCTGTTTTGCTTTTTGTTCCTCGTTATCTATGAGTATCTCGCGTCTTTTTGTATCAAGCTCCATAACCTTGTCGATAAGATTTGTATAATCCGTGCAGCGTGAATTCAGACGCTCTTTTACTTTCAAAGTGTTTTCTCTGATAAATTTAATGTCTAACATAATGAACCCTCTTTATAAATAAAAATAAATTAAGCTGATGAACATCCGTTTTACGATATTTCATATATGATAAATATGATAAAAAAGTCTATTCCGAGTTATCATCGCTGGTTTTGGTAAAAAAACCATCGCCGCACAAAAGCTCTAATAGCCACTCCAGATCCTGCGAGCTTGAATAAGCAAGTGAAAGTTTACCTTTTCCGTTCTGAAAAAGTTGTATTGAGGCCCTGCGGCCGAGATGAGCGCTTACTCTGTTTTCAAGCTGCTTATAATATGTCTTCGACATCAATGATTGTCTGTTCGTTACTATCGGCATGGAAAGCAGCCTTTTTACAAGTATCTCGGTATCTCGTACAGACAAACCGCGGTTTATAATTAATTTCGCCTGTGACAGGATATCTGCATCTTTTAGTGTATTGAGCAGTGGAAGTAACGCCCGTGCATGTCCGTAAGAGAGTTCATCATTCTCTACCAGATTTAATACTTCGCGTGGGAGCTTAAGAATCCTTAACAAGTTTGCGACAGCAGCTCTTGATTTTCCGACACGCTTTGCAGCTTCCTCCTGTGTCAACCCGAAATTCTCAATCAAATCACGGTAACCGCAGGCTTCTTCGACTGCGTTTAAATTCTCCCTCTGAAGGTTCTCGATAAGAGATAGCTCGGAAGAGTCGAGGTCGTTAACATCCTTCACTATTGCCGGAATCTCACTCAAACCGGCCATTTTTGAAGCGCGCCAGCGGCGTTCTCCGGCAATTATCTCATAAAAGCCGTTCTGCTTTTTACGCACCACAATCGGTTGAACCAACCCGTGCTGTAAAATCGAATCGGCGAGCTCCTGCAACGAGCTTTCATCGAATTTTTTGCGTGCCTGAGTTTTATTCGGCTCTATGTGGATAAGTTTAAGCATCGTTATCCCACTGCTGACATTTTCTATGGAGTTATCATATAATAAAGCGTCAAGTCCGCGTCCGAGTCCTTTTTTTTTCATATCTACACTCTCTTTGCATTGATTTAATATCCACATCTGTCCATTACTTCTCTTGCGACTGCAGCATATGCTGCAGAACCCTTTGAATGTCTGTCATATTCCGTAATAGGCATACCGTAGCTCGGTGCTTCACTGATTTTTATATTACGCGGAATAGGTGTTTTGAATAACTTGTCGGAAAAATACTTTTTTATCTCCTCAAGCACCTGAACGCTGAGATTAAGCCTGCCATCAAACATATTGATAAGAACACCTAAAAGCTCAAGAGAAGGGTTATAAAGACGTTTTATCTGTTTGATTGTCATAGTTAACTGTGATAAGCCCTCAAGAGAATAGTACTCACATAACACCGGAACTATAATTGCATCAGACGCTGTAAGAGCGTTTATTGTAATAAGTCCTAAAGAAGGCGGACAATCTACAATAACATAATCATAATCGTCTTTTACTACCTGTAGCGCATCGCGTAGTCTGAATTCGCGTTTTTCCTCATCGACAAGCTCAAGCTCTGCGCCGACAAGGTTTATACTCGACGGCACTATGTAAAGGTTCTCATATTCTGTGGGAATCACAGCTTCGTCTGCTCTGCTTCTGCCTATGATAAGGTCATATACCGTCGCTCCGGTGTTCCGTTTATTTATACCCAAACCGCTTGTTGCGTTTCCCTGAGGGTCGGAATCTATAAGCAAAACCTTTTTTCCTGAACGGGCAATACAAGCGGCAATATTAACGGCACAGGTCGTTTTTCCGACTCCGCCTTTTTGATTTGCAAAACAAATAGTTTTGTATTTAGACATCGTGTTTCTCCGTTATTTATTAATGTTCAGTATATCAAAAGAAAGCTAAAAAGTCAACACGAGCAAGGCCTTTATATTCGATATGCTTGACATTTTTAGATTTTTATATTATAATACCGAATTGATATATTAAGTTTTAATATGGATAATAATGCGCATACGTGAAATAAAGGAAAGAAACCAATTTATGAAAAGAAAAAAAATGCTGCATATACCGATAATTTTGCTAATTATGCTCGCTTTAGGCGGAATATATATACTTGCGGAAGAGGATCCGGAGTATGTTTCCGGCATCTATAATGTTTTTTCAAAAAATGCCGATTATGCCAAAATCAGTGAAAAAAGCTACAACCCGGTGTCAGGTGAGAATATTGAAAACTTTATAAACATAAGCGTAACCGGCTGCGAGAGTAAAAAATGCAGCGTATCATTAAACGGTACGGTTATCGGGTATCTTGCCGAAGGAGATAGCAGCTTTAATTTCAGCGGAAATATGCTTATTGATGGTAAAAATGAGATAAAAGTTTTACTGACCGCCGGAAGCGAGACTTTCGACGGAAGCAAAAAATACGGCGAATACAATTTAGATGATATTATAATCAAATCCGTTTCGATTAAGTTGGGGGTTCAAGACGCCGAATCACCCTCGGAAATGATCAGATATATGCCTGTTTCAGACAGTGCCGACGTTACTCCGTCTCTTTCGCAATATTCTGAAAATCAACAGGTAGGAGACGGCTGGAACAACGAGACGAAGCTCGGAGGCTCTACACCTAACGTTCCCTTATATATAGATTATGTTTTCGAAAAACCTTCTACTGACATAACTTATTTTTCAATAAATACCACGGAATTTGAAGACGGTATTTACGATATTGATTTATACATCAATGATTCCGTTATCGAAACACGCAAAATCAAAATCGACAATACCGCACCAGAATTAAAGCTGTCTTTCAATAACGGTGATGTCATCGCAAACAGCAACATAATAAAATTCACCGCAGTCGACGAAATGGCCGTGACTTTAAACGCGGAGGTCGATAATATTCCGGTTACGGGTAACAGCCTTTCGCTCAAATCGTTCACAGAAGGCTCTCATAACCTATACCTTATTGCAACCGATTCGCTCGGTAATAAGGTCGAGAGGATGTATACATTTTTTGTTGAACGAACAATACCTGATTACAGTCTTGTTAACAACAACGGAACAGCAACGCTTACTATTCCCGCAAACGCGAATGCGAAGATATATTCTGTAGACCTTATAGGCAGAATAAATATGTATTTTAACAGAATAGGGCCATACTCTATGACCGGACTGCGCTCGTCAGACGAAGTACTTGCTTCATTTGCCGATAAGCAGGATGTAGTAACAGAAGCTGTAGGAAACTCGATTCCTTACCAGTCCTTTGTCGTGGAAACAGGAGAAAATACAGGCGACGCCGTTATATCATATTCAGGTGAGACAGGCAGCAGCGAGGATATACTTCTCCAGGGTTGGAACTATAAAAAATCATCCTGGGATACGCTTGCCAGAGCGGAAAGCGGTGTCAGTATATCTTTTATGGCAAATATTGCCACATATTCAAAAGACGGTAAAATGCGTATCAAGGCAAGTCCGTATATTATCTCAAACGGCAGTGACACAATGTTATGGTTAAGCGATCCGCAGTATTATTCAAGGTACAGCGACCTTAATCAGTTTTATACAGATATTATGAATTACGCAAAAAACGAGTATATTACCGGAAATATTGCATATGTTGCCAACACCGGGGATATTGTTGATCAGACCGAAGCAGGCGATGCCGAGGCGCGCAAGCAGTTCAGTGTAGCCTCTGGGGCACAAGCTATTTTAGATAAAGCACTTATCCCGAACGGTGTAGTAAGCGGAAATCATGATATAAAGCACGATAAAGCCGATTATACATACTTTTGTGAGTATTTCGGCAGCAAACGCTATGAGGATTTTGAATGGTACGGTGGCAATTACAAGAACAACACGCATCATTACGACCTTATCTCTATGGGAAATTATGATTTTCTTTTATTATATTTAGGCTGTTATGATGAGGCAAGCACGGATACGGTTGAATGGGCAAACGCTGTCATCCGTTCGTATAACGAACGTAATGTAATTATTTTAACGCATGAGTATATTTTGCCTTCGGGTAAATTTCAATCCGATCGCGCTGAAGTAATCTGGAACGAAATTGTTGTACCAAACGAGAATGTAAAGATGGTTCTCTGCGGTCACAGTCCCGGCGCCGCTGACCAGCTTCGTCGTGTCGAAGGTACCGACAGATATGTACTTGAGATACTTGCGGACTATCAGTACGCAGAGCTTAATAACGAAGTGAAGCATGTTGAAAACAACTGTACTTGTGACGGTGAGGGTTTTATACGCCTTATGAGCTTCAACGAGGCAGGACAGGTGATTTCAACCACTTATTCACCATCCGCAGACAAATATAACTATTATCCCTCTTATGTCGATAGTTTCGTATATGACCTTGAGCTTATTCCCTCAGTCCGTAGCATCAGGACCACAACTTTCAATGTCGGGGTCAATATTAAAGAGGAGGGTGTTTTCGGTGTCGATAAAATCAACCTCCCTGATTCTGACGGTCTGTTTGCTGTTATTACGGAGGATGATATTGAATATACAACCGAGATTTTAACACTTCGCAATAAGGTTGTCACTTATCCTGTCATTGCGGATACCAAAAACTACGATAGAAATCATGAAAGATATGAAATCATTGGAATGAGAGGTGTATATCCCTCTCTGCGGCGCGGAGAGAGCAATACCAAGCCCTCAGAAAAGTTAGTCGAAACCGGACTTGACCTTATTCCCTCCGAGACTAATAAAACAAAGCGTTTGTCCGGTGTAGCGGATTATATCCCCACTTATACGGAGGACGGAAGATATACCGTTAAATTTAACGCCGATTCCGTAAACACCTGGGTTACAACCGGGTTAAGTGTAAATAAAAAGGTCGATATTTCAACTTATAACCGCCTTTATTTCGGCGTAACTACTGATATGAGTGCAAAATGGAATATTACTGTTAATTTCAGCGGCGGTTATTCCATTAATTTCTCCCAGAGCCTGTATGAATTGTTCGGTTATGATGACTATTGTGTTCCGAGCGATATTCAGGGAACATGGCAGGGGTATATTCCGCTTGACAAATACTTGAAGTTTGATAGTGAAATCACCGTAACAGGCGTTTACTTTACCGCTGCCACAACGGGTACTCCGGTAACATTCGATTACTTTTTCTTAGGCAGGTCGCTTGGTGAGGAGGTCCTTTTCATTACGGAAGAGGATATTACGTATTCTATCGATGTGCTCTCCGGCGAAAAGGTTGAGCAGATACCCAATCCAAAAAAGAACGGTTATGTTTTTACCGGCTGGTTTACAGATTCAGAGGGCGGAGAGGCGGTCAACTTTCCGGCGAAGATCGGGAATGACGGACTTACCGTTTTTGCCCGTTTTACAAAAAAGGATTCGGTCAATACCAATGCGGGAGCGGTATTTTTTAACAACGAGGTCGAAATACTTCCGGGAACCGATTATAATGAGATGGTTATATACTCATTTATTTGCTTAACGCTTTTGGCCGGTATCATCGCCGCACTCGTCTCAACAATCCGTCATAAGAAGAAAAAGCAGAGGTTCGAGCTGTAACTTTCTTTTAATAGGGATAAGTTAGATTGCTAATCTTTTTTCTACAGTTTTATACCTACGGTGGTTTGCATCACTAATGAAAGGAATGATTATAAAAATGAAACTGAAGAGTCTGTTATTCTTGAATGTCTGTGTTCTTTTCATATTCTTTTTGTCGGTTATTCCGGCAAACGCATTAGGTGCGACATTCTCGCTTACTGTCGATGATGTGGAGCTAAAGACCGGAGATACGTTCGAAGTAGTAGTCGCTGTAAACAACATAGACGATGAGGCGGGAATCATTCTTGTCTTATGTTCGCTTGATTATGATTTTGATAGTCTTGAGATTTTGGAATGGCACCATAATATACCGGATGCATGGGACGGTAAGTTAGAGGACATGACCACCGTTTGGGACAAAGACGGCGAGAGGTATTTCAAATGTTCGTATTTATACGCCACGCTTGATTTAGGGCACGGTGTTACCGATGACAACCAGCTTTTTACGACTATAACCTTCAGAGTGCTTGATGAAAAAAAAGCAAACGGCAGCGAGATAAAGCTCTACGATACTGGTTATACGAATGATGAGAATGTTGATGTTTTCTGTAATGACGTTTCGGTAAACATCGGAGTTTTTCAGACTTCATCCATCTCTGAATCGGAGGTCGAAAACTCAGATATCAGTAATACCATATCGGGGGATAATACCTCGCATGACGCTGATATTTCCCAAACAGAAACGGATACAAGCGCAGAGACTCCTTCTTTCTTTAGTGCTGATAATATAATTAAAATTATTGCAGCCGCTGCATCGGTACTGATTATAGTTCTATTTTCCTTTTGGCTTATAAAGTACTTTAGGGAAAAAGATAAAAACGAGAAAAAATAAAAAAATGCAGGTACCGATTTTTAAGTCGGTACTTTTTGCTTAATATTTACTTTTTTATATTGAAATTAATCAATATAAAATGTAGAATAGAAAAAAAGCATAGGAGTCAATATTGTTTTGAAAGATTTTTTTAAGCTCTATATCACCCATTCAAATTATATTTTCAAGTTCTGGACGACTCAGGTTTCTATGAGCGTTTTCGGGATTATTGTCAGTTTTGCCACCTTCGCCTCCGGCTCGGTTACTTTAAGGATAATAGGTGCTGTTTTTTCGATAGCGTTTTTTATATTTTTAATGTATGATATGATGTTTAATTACGGATTTTTAAACTCTGTTAAATACGCTAAGGATAAAGATACTGTAAATCCCTGGGAGGGCTTAAAAATCGCAGCTCTTTCGTATGCGCCTACAATGCTCTTTACTCTTATTTATATCATTTTGGATTTAATAGATTTAGACAATGCCGCCGGGATAATCAAGATAATTTTGTTTTTCCTGTTTGGATCTTATGACGGTATATTGCTCTTTATCAATAACAATGAGTATTTGAATATGATTATACCCATTCTGCTGCTTATTCCGGGGCTCGCTGCCTGTACACTCGGTTTTCAGCTTGGAATACGCGACAAACCGATAAGAAAAATGCTCGGTATAAATATTTCTCCGCCTAAAGCTCCTAAGAATAAATAGCAGGCTTATTTCATATATTCCTGTATAACGGCAATATACGGGAGTTCGCCATATTGGGCTAAAGTCTTAAACTGAGCTACTCCCGCTTTTTCGTTTACATCCGACAAAGAAAAGGGGAATGGTCGAAAATATGAAAAAAAAGCCGCCGGAGAAAAAGCAGAGCAGCCCAAAGAATATTTATAAAGACGCCAGACTCAGCATGTTAATTTTTTGCTCGATAGTGATTCTGATATTGCTTTTTTATTGCTTCGCTTCACTTTTTACTTCCATCGGATACGAGACGTTCCGTAAAGCAAGGGATGTTGACGAAAAAATAACAGCGGTAATAAACAACAATTACGAGCCGCTTACGATAATAATAGATCCGGGTCACGGCGGAGAGGATCCGGGAGCTGTGGCAAACGGGTTTAAAGAAAAGGAACTCAATCTCGCAATCGCAAGCAAGCTGCAGGAGTTGTTATCAATCTCCGGTTATAATGTTGTTATGACACGCTCTACCGATATTCTGCTTTACAAAGAGGGCGAAGAGAAACGGAAGAAATACTACGACCTTCATAACCGCCTCAAGATTATAGAGAGTTATGAGAACTGTATTTATGTCGGTATTCATATGAATAAATTTCCTGTCGAAAAGTATAACGGCTTACAGACTTTCTATTCGCAGGTAAACAGTTTAAGCAAGGATCTTGCGCTTTGCGTTCAGGAGTCTTCAAAGCTATTGTTGCCTGACAACAACAGGAAGATAAAGCCTGATAACAATAAGATATTTTTATTGGAGCACGCGAGTGCACCTGCGATTCTTGTCGAGTGCGGTTTCTTATCCAACCAGAGAGAGGCGCAAATGCTTGCGAACAAAGCGTATCAGGAAAAGCTCGCTTTTACGATTTTCTGTGGAATAACAGAGTTTTTAAGTTTTGAAGAAAGGACATAACTCTATAGTGAAAACCTCTTATGTATGTACAAGCTGTGGCAATATAACCTCGAAATGGTTCGGAAAATGCCCTGAATGCGGCGAGTGGAACACTCTTGAGGAGCAGGAAGCAATCATACAACCATCAAAAAGCATTAAGCATTTGCGTACAAGAACATATGAGCAGGTAAAAAACAGTAAAGCCTGCCGAATAAACGATATCAGTTATACCGATAACCTGCGTATCTCGACGGGTATAGGCGAGTTTGACCGCGTGCTCGGCGGCGGGCTTGTCAACGGCTCGGTCGTACTGATATCCGGAGAGCCGGGTATTGGTAAATCCACTCTTCTTTTACAGATTTGCCAATCGATAGAAAACGATGCGAGCATTCTTTATGTTACCGGCGAGGAGTCGCTCTCTCAGATAAAGCTGCGTGCAGGCAGGGTAGGGGTAGACAGCGAAAGACTTACAATCCTCAGCGAAACCAACATGAGCAGTATATTACCCGAGATACACACCGTAAAGCCGGATATAGTTATTATAGATTCTATACAGACAATGTACGACGATCAGTATCCCTCATCGCCGGGTAGCGTTACACAGGTGAAGCAGAGCGCTTTGCTTTTAATCGATTTGGCGAAAGAAAACGGAATATCTGTCATTTTGGTGGGTCATGTAAACAAATCCGGTGCGATAGCAGGTCCGAAGGTGTTAGAACATATGGTCGATGCGGTACTGTATTTTGAAGGCGACAAGCAGCAGTCACACCGTATTATAAGAGCGGTAAAGAACAGATACGGATCTACCAATGAAATCGGCGTTTTTGATATGCGTGACGTAGGGCTTGTGGAAATAAGTAACCCTTCGGAATTTTTGATGGAACAAAGACCGAAGGGTGTTTCCGGAAGCTGCGCTGTATGCGTTATGGAGGGTACACGCCCGATTATTGCCGAGATTCAAGCGTTGTCAACGACTACTGTTTTTCCGTCACCTCGCAGATTGGCTTCAGGTTATGATTATAACCGTATTTATCTGCTTATTGCAGTGCTTGAAAAACGAATAGGTCTGCATTTCTCGACACAGGATATTTATATGAATGTTGCAGGCGGACTTCGTATTGATGACACCTCCTGTGACGCTGCTGCCTGTTTGGCGCTTATTTCTTCGCTTAAGGATACCCCCATACCCGAACAGCTCATCGTAGTGGGTGAGGTAGGTTTATCCGGCGAGCTGCGTAGCGTATACGGTATCGAACAGCGAATAAACGAAGCGGCAAGGCTGGGTTTTACAAAAATTGCAGTTCCGTTCAGAGCTATCGGAAAGATGAAAATCAAACACTCCGGTGTTGAAATCATCCCTTTGAAAAGTGTTTTTGATCTTATTAAGTTGTTGGAAATTTAGGCTGGGAAGAAAGCTCTTCCTTATCGGCAACATCATGTTTAATCTGCCGGAAATGTGGGCAGGATACTGTTCCGCTGATATATTCCGCTTGTGCGGCACAGTCGTTTTTTACGCATATACCGTCTTTTTGATGTTCGCATTTTTCGGTACAGTTTATTATCATATGACAATTATTCCTTTCCACGATATTTTTTCTCAATTATAATATTAACAGATGTTTACGTCTTATTCACGATTATACGTTCTAAATTATTCCAAAAGGGAAGTGATAGATTTGAAATTCTGTAATCCCAACCTTCCTGCTCCGAATGTGGATGAAATGCTTGTATCAGAGCTTGTTCCCGAAAATATCATCGATGAATTGATTTCTTTCGGTGTAACACCCGTTAAATCAGGACGATGTTCACGCATACCATCGGAGCTGTCATTTCATCCGGATATGCTGACTTTTAATTATGCTCCCGGAAAATGGCTTGTCGAGCAGAATAACAGTTATCTCCCTATAAATATGAACATATTGTTAACATATTCAAAATATCATTTGGGCAGTAAATATCCTGCTGACTGTATTTATAACAGCTTTTCAATCGGTACAAAGATATTCTGCGGTTTTGTAAACATAGGTGTATATGAAAATATTGATGAGCTTAAAGGCTTTGAGCTTATATCATTTAAACAGGGCTATGCAAAATGCTCGGTTATACCTTTGAACGAACGCAGCTTTATAACGAGTGATAAATCAATAGAAAAAAAGCTATCTGAACTGCAATACGATTGCTTGTATGTCAGCAGTGAGTGTGTAGAGCTTAACGGTTTTACAAACGGCTTTATAGGTGGCTGTGCAGGAAAAGTTTCTGAAAATCTTTTGGTGTTTACTGGAAGCATTGAAAAGCACAACGATTATAAAAACATAAGAGATTTTTGCAAAAATCATGGTATAGAATTATATTCGCTCAGTAACGATCCGCTTTATGATTACGGCGGTCTTTTGCCGATAACCGAAAAGGGTACGTTTTAGCTTGATATTGTGTATTTTTGTGAAAATCGTTATATTAGCTGTTTTTCTTTGTTTTTGCTTTTGATCCCCTATCCCATTATACAAAATTTGCATTTTGTATAATGGGATTAGTTTTTTAAGGGGTGTAAATAGTATCTTGTGATGTTGTTCCCCTTTTATATTGATTAAAAATTTTTAAAAAAAACCGGTGGTTCAATGCTGCAAGCAGCTTAGAATCACCGGATAGATATATAAAGTTTACTTTATCTCTCTGATATTTACATGGAACTTTGCCTGAGTGTTTGCAAGAGCAGAAGCAAGAGCTCTGTCCTGCGCTCTTTTCTCAAAGAACTTCAAAGCTACCTTATCGAAAAGTGCGTATGAAAGAACATCCTCATCCTGTATCATCTTATCTGCTATCTCTGCTCTTAATTTTTCCAGCTCCGGCTTTATTTCGTCGGCAGGTCTGTTGGTGATAAGTTTTTCATCTCCGATTATCTGTTTTATAAAAGAAGGTTCTATCGGAACCGGAGTTTTTCCGTATTCACCTCTGACGAGACCTTTGAATTCTTTTGTGACGGATTTATATCGCTCACCTGTTAGCACGTTGAAAACTGCTTGCGTTCCGACAATTTGTGAGGACGGTGTTACAAGCGGAGGAGAACCTGCATCCGCTCTGACCCTCGGTACTTCCTGCAATACCTCGAGAAGTTTATCACTCTTCCCTGCTTGTTTAAGCTGGGATACGAGGTTTGATAACATTCCGCCCGGTACTTGATATAAAAGAGCATTGACATCAACCTGCATTACCTTGGGATCGAGCAAACCGCTCGAGAGATATTTTTCTTTTAATTTGGAGAAGTATTTTGAAACCTCGTCAAGCTTTAAAAGGTCAAGTCCCGTATCGAACGGTGTCCCCTGCAGTGTTGCCACAATAGGCTCTGTGGGAGGCTGAGAGGTGCCCATCGCCATCGGGGAAATCGCAGTATCGATTATATCACAACCCGCCTCTATAGCCTTCAGGACGGTCATGGAAGCCAATCCGGAGGTGTAGTGGGTATGAAGCTCAACGGGGAGCTTGCATATCGACTTTATCGCAGTAACAAGGTCATAAGCGTCATACGGCTTTAAAAGCCCTGCCATATCCTTTATACATATCGAATCGGCACCCATCTCCTCAAGAGTTTTTGCATATTTTGCAAAATACTCGTTTGTAAACACAGGTCCGGTGGTATAACAAATCGCCGCCTGAACATGCCCTTTTTCTTTTTTTGTAGCATCGATCGCAGTTTTTAGGTTGCGGGGGTCGTTAAGAGCATCAAAAATTCTTATTATATCAATACCATTTGAAATTGATTTCTGAACAAAATACTCCACTACATCATCTGCGTAATGGCGGTACCCTAAAATATTCTGCCCTCTGAAAAGCATTTGCAGCTTTGTCTTTTTTACGCTGTCTCTGATTGCGCGGAGTCTCTGCCAGGGATCTTCGTTTAAAAATCTCAGGCATGAATCGAATGTAGCACCGCCCCATGCTTCAAGAGCGTGATAACCGATCTCGTCCATTTTGGTAAGTATCGGCTTCATTTCTTCTGTTGTCATACGAGTTGCTATGAGAGACTGATGAGAGTCACGCAGAACCGTCTCGGTTATTCTGACTTTTGACATTATCATATATCCTTTCGTTATTTATCCGTGTTTTTGTGTCAGCAGGTGCGTTATGACATTATGAAAAGAAGATCTCCAGTATTGACCGACGCGCCCTCATTTACCTCGACGGAAACGACGGTGCAGTCCTGAGGAGCAACGATTTCGTTCTCCATCTTCATAGCCTCTAAAACACATAGGGTTTGTCCCTGCTTAAAGATCTGTCCCGGCTTTGCAAGCACTTTGAGAATAGAACCCGGAAGCGGCGCAGTGATCTTTAATCCTCCGGCAGCAGGCTTGGTATCGGATTTGGGTGTTGTTTTAACGGCATCCGGTGCTTTGGGTGCGGGTGCGGAGGTCTGGGCTGCAGCTGATGTTCCCAGCTCTGTTTCCTGTATGATTACTTCAAAACTCTCTCCGTCAACAGTTACGTTATATTTCTTCATTTTTTTCTGCTCCTTATTATGATATTTTATTTATTGAAATAATATCGAAAGCACAATCGCTTTCGTTCCTGAAAGCCGCTATTGCGGCGGAAATAACGGCGATGAGCTTTCTATCTGACATTTTGCCGGATAACTCGCCGCCTTCATTTTGAACTGTCTTGACCGATGGCTGCATGGATACGGCTTCAGCAGGTACAGAACCGGTTTTTTCCTTTTTTGATCTGAATAATTTGAACATAAAAAAATCACCACCGTTTAATTATCTTGTATAGACATGAATAAAATTCCCATCATTGCCCATTTAAATCATTATAAATAATATACAATATCTTATGTGTAAAATCAAGTCTTTTTCTACAAAAATGTTGTTTTTTGTTATTACTATTGCTCTTTATCCCTATTTATGATAAAATACAATCAATAAAAAAAGGCGGTGTCGAAAATGCAGGACATATTTTCAAATGTTGAGAAAACGCTTCTTACAGAGGAACAGATAAAGAATAGAATCAAGGAAATGGCAAAGCAAATATCTGATGATTACAGGGATAAAAACTTACTTATTATCGGTGTTTTAAAGGGCTCGGTGGTCTTTATGAGCGATTTGATGAGAGCGCTTGACATAAACAGCAAGGTGGATTTTATGGCTGTCTCATCATATGGTTCCGGAACAAAATCTTCCGGAAATCTGAACATTTTAATGGACCTTCGCAGGGATGTTATGGGATACGATGTATTGATTGCTGAGGATATTCTTGACAGCGGTCATACGCTTTCAAAGGTTAAGGAGCTTATACTCTCAAGGAAGCCTGCGAGCTTACGCATAGCCACCCTGCTCGACAAGCCCTCAAGAAGACAAGTAGATATTACTATAGACTACACAGGATTCGAGATTCCGGACGAGTTTGTCGTCGGTTACGGTCTTGATTTTGACGAAGATTACAGAAACCTGCCTTTTATCGGAGTGTTGAAGCCTGAAGCATATCAATAATAAGTTAAAATATTTTTCGACAAAAATAAATAACAATTAGAAAAAAGGTCTGCTTAAAAAGCGACCTTTTTGTTATAAATGAAAATAATGCTTTTCTATGACAGACCGAAAACGGTATTAAACAGTGATATCGTGTCCGAATATCGAACCTGATCGGTCGATGCTCCCATAATTACTGTTATAAGCTGCCTGTCATTATACTCCGCTACAGCTATAAGGCAGTATCCCGCCTCGTCTGTGGTGCCGGTCTTCATACCCTCAGCGTACTCGTAATAATACTGCTCGTCCGCACTTAAAAGGCGGTTTGTATTATACCATGTCACGTCCTTTTTCTGATTCGAGTAAATGTGCCTTGCTTTGCTCTGACTTACAGAATTTTTGACAATAACCAAGCTATATGCGTGAATCGCAATCTTCAGCATATCCGAGGCGGTAGAATAATGCAGATCATTGTGATAACCGTCGGGATTTACAAAGTTGGATTCCGTACATCCGAGTTCCTCCGCTGTCTGATTCATCAGTGTCAGAAAGACCGAAAGAGCCTGCGAAGGTGTGAGCGTATCGTCTCCGGCGTATTCCCTTCCCACTCCTACTGCCATTACATATGCCGCATCGTTGCCCGAGGGAAGCAGCAGAGCGTCCACAAGCGTTAGAAAATCAAGGGTATCACCCTTTTCAAGAAAAGCGGTTGATGAATCCTCAAGCACAAAATCAAGCTCATCCCCTACCGTAAACATAAAGCTTTCGTTTACAATATTTGCCGCAGTACTCACCGTTAATAGTTTTGTTAAGGAAGCGGGGTAACACTTATCTGATATGTTTTTTGAAAATATTACGTTGCCGTCAGTATATGCAGCTGCCGCATAGGGCGAAACTACCGTTAAATCAACCTGTTCGGAAAGATATAAAATAATCTCTCGTGCAGGTTCATAGCTGTTCTCATCCGGATTAGATTCTGTTTGGGATTGTTCGATACTACTATCATTTTCCGAGCTCTCTTCAGAAAACGAAACATCACTGATCTGTATATCCGAAATAATATCGTAATCCGAATAATCACTCGTGTCGTTATCTAAAATGTTTGTTTGATAAATAAAAATGCATGCCAGCAGAACTATTGATATCGCCACCAAAACGATGGCGGCTATTTTGTTATTGGATTTTCTCTTTTTCATTCAATCTGTTTTCCAACTCTATGATTTTTTGTTTTAAAATGCAAAGCTCCTGCGCTACCGGATCGGGTATGTTAATCTGATCGAGATTGTTTTCAACGCGAACAGACTGAGAACGTACAACTCTTGCGGGAATTCCGACAGCGGTTGAATTTGCGGGAATATCGTTAAGTACAACCGCACCTGCGGCGATTTTTGAGTTGTCGCCTACTGTTATCGGACCGAGCACTTTTGCGCCTGCTCCGACCATTACATTGTTGCCTAAAGTCGGATGACGTTTTCCTACATGCTTACCCGTCCCGCCGAGAGTTACAGACTGGTATATAGTGCAGTTATCACCTATTTCCGTTGTTTCTCCGATTACAACCGCACTTCCGTGATCGATAAACAATGATTTACCTATCTTTGCGGCGGGGTGAATCTCTATTCCCGTAAGACTTCTGGCCGTCTGACTTATCGTTCTTGCGATGAAATAATACTCCTTTTTATAAAAGAAATGAGCGATTCTATGTGCGATTAAAGCGTGCAGACCGGGATAGAGCAGAAGCACCTCCGCATTGCTGCGTGCGGCAGGATCACGCTCTCTGATGCTTGCAACATCATCCATAATCTGTTTGGCTACTTTTGAAGAAAACCGTTTAACCTTATTAATAAGCTCGTCAAAATCAACATCGCTGTTTATATTAATGTTAAATTTCAATTATCCTCACTCCCCTCTCAATCCTCCATAATTTTTTTATAATAAATATCATTGATCAGAATTCCATCTTTAGTTTCATATAGCATAAAAACAAGCGGTCTTATCATATTACTGCCTACATCAGAGCGAAAAGTGCCGTTGTTTTCAAAAATCTTATAGCGTACGATAAAAGTATATGACATTATGGAATTATTATCCTCTGTGATTGTTTTTTTATCATATAAATCAACTGAAATATCATATAGTTTCTGCATCGTAAATTTTTCGGGTATTTTATTTTTTTCAAGGTATTTTTTTGTAAAAAAGTTTTTATAACTCCCGTATTCCCCATTAATAACAATGTCGAAATATGAATCAAAAAACTTTGCATTATTTGACAATGCACCGATATTACTCTCTGTAATCATATCTCCGCTGCCGTACTCAAGATAATAAACATTTCTTATCTTAGATAAATATACTTCATCTTCAAAAATATTCTCTTCATAATCTGCCACATAGAAGCTGAATTCATTCGATACTTCGTCACCGGTATCCGCTAAAAACAGTATGGATACCACATACAATAAAAGACAAATCAGACCAATAGCTGCGAATACAAAGAAAATTATTTTTAGTGTTCTTAATAGCTCTTTTTTTTTCATATAACTTCCGTATGGTATAAATTACTTCAAAAGCGGAGTAAATGTATTACTCCGCTTTGAAAATCCATCATCCGAGGAAACGCTTGAGGTTATTGTACCCGACGGTTATACCTTTTATCGGATCCTCCATCCCCTCAAACTCGATCGACAGATAACCGTCATAACCGGCTCTTTTTAAAGCTGTTATGCATTTGCGGACAGGAATATCACCATGGCCTATTATTGAACCACGAAGATAATTACCGGCTCTTGTCTGGAAGAAACCTTCTCCGGGATTATCACCGTTTCCGTCCTTCATATGAAAATCCTTTGCGTGCGCATGGAAAGCATACGGAGCGACTATACCCACGGCATATCCGTTGTCGACATCGGCACAGGCAAAGTTGCCTATATCTACTAAAGCGCCAAAGTTCGTATTACCTACTGCATTTATGAGCTTTTCAATACGATCCGGATCCTGGGCGAAAAATCCATGGTTTTCAATACAGGTCTTTACACCCTTGGTTTCAGCGTATTCGGTAACCTCTCTGTAAGCCCTTGCTAAAATCGGAAGCACTGCATCAAAGCTCCTGCCGACTTTTACGCTGCTTGGGTACCCCGGCGTCGCATCATGACGCATATATTTACATCCGTATGCGGCTGCTATATCAACGTTCCTCTTTACTCTTTCGATTTCTTCATCAATTGGTCTATTAAGAAAATCTGCACCTGTGCAGAAGCAAACCGCTTCTAAACCTACCTGTTTTATATAGTCGCCGACATCTTTTGCATATGCAAGATATTCATCATGCGTATCAAACGCAGGTCCCTCGACGAGATCAACTCCCTCACAACCTATCTCCTTTGCCTTGTCGATACAACCCTTGACGCCAAGACTATCAGGATTTTTATAGCCGTGAAAGCTGTATAAACTAACACCGATTTTCATGGATTATGACTTTTCCTTTCGAAAGTTATGGCATATGAGCATTCTTACTTACAATAAGAAAGTAAAAATGCTCAACGCCTGTTATATTTTTTACTGTTTAACTATTTTAACTCAACGCTTGCAATCTTTGAAAAATCGTTACGTCCGATTATTCCGCCGCCGTCACGGAGTTTAAGGTTCTTCCATTTGTCTGCTGCTGAGTCCTCTTCGGAGGTCGAGTTTATCGATACCGAAAGACCTATTCTGTCAGCATCTGCCAGTGAGAAAGGATGCTCTTCCGAACCTAACTCGCTCCAGGGAATAGACACTTCATAATATGTCACTTGTGCGTCATCATCACGTATGCATTTTACTGATCCGTCGAAGGTTGCCGGTGTTCCCTGCCATACGGTATAAACAGTCTCCCCTTCTCCGTTAACTGAAAAGCCGTACTGGCGAACAACGTTTTCATCTGTTGATTTTTTATCGGTAACCCAATCGAAATGCTCGGAAATATATTCGCCCAGAGGATCTTCAGCGCATATCTGTACCTGAATGCAGGTATACTTCCATATGCTTACTGCGGTATCCTGTGTTACGGGGCAATAATGGTAGGGTATGTTTACTACAACACCGAGATAAAGGTTATTGTTGTCGTATGTTGAGTAAACCTCTGCGGTCTCGTAGTAGTTACCAACTTCAAACTGTGAGTAGTCCCAAAGCTTGTTATTCTCGTTAACGACCCACTTTGCCGCACCATATTCAGCCGCAGAAACATTTCCGTCTATCTTCGGTGCTGTTGTTGCTTTTTTCAAAGATATACTGACATCGCCGATTTGAATTCCGTGCACGAAAAACAGATCGTTGTCTGTCGGCTTTGCAACACTTGTTATTGCCGCTGTCTGTGCTTTATGAACCGCTATTACAAATCCGTCCTCGGGAATCTTTGTTGCAGATTTTTTATTATCTTCGCCAACAGGTGCATAGCTGGTTTTTGTATAACTGAATTTCTCACCATTATAAGTGCAGACAAGTATTGCAAAATCCTCGTAGGTTTCGGTACCTGATGCGATTGATGTTCCAAAATCCTTTGTGAACAGAACGACATCGCCTGTTTCCGGTGCTTCGTTAATCTTTGTCAGACGAATCGCATTGGAGTCCGTAGCTCTTACAAGCGTATCGATAGGTCCGCCGTAGGTTACAAACTTGTTTGTAAAATCAGGGAGTGTATCTTCGCCTGATGTTTCGCCAGACTCTGTGCCGGATGTTGTGTCGTCCTCCGACTCATCCTCAGATTCGGTTGTTGAGGTTGTTTTACTGGTGTCGTCTTTGCTGTCATCCTTGCTGTCATCCTTGCTCGTTGAAGATACATGCGATGCCTCACTGGTATCGCTTGTTTCATCGTCTCCGCCGCAAGCAGAGATAGTGAACACCATCACGAGCGCCAACAATAATACCAAAAGTTTTTTCATTGCTTAACTGCTCCTTTTTTATTTTTTATTTTTTTAATAATAAATAATCCAACGCCTGCTATAAAAAGCGCAGATCCTGCAAGAATTACATACAACAGTGTTTTGTTCCCATTATTGACCTTAATATCGCTCTCATCCTGTACTACTTTATTACCTGTTATAAACACTGTATCGGTAAGTGCGTCGTGTAATACGCTCTCGCCAATCTTTGCATAACTCAAAAGGTATTGCTGTGACTCCCCTTTTGCTGCGATAACGAAACCTCCGTCGGGTACGGTGTGATTATATCCGCCGACTTCGATAATTTTTTTGTCTGAATCAACAACGACCTCATAAGTGTTTTCATCGGTTCCGGTTTGGGTGTTCGGTTCATTATATATGTTTGCACTATTATCCTTGAGCTTGGAATTTATTGATTTTATCGGAAGCGCATCCTCAACCACATATACCTTCACACTCACCTCCTCGGAAACATTATATCCGTCGGAAAGGCTAACCTTAAAGCTGTCCTCGCCGACAAAATCGCTCTTTGATGTTACAAGGAAAAAGTATCCGTCAACTTTTACTTCCACGTTTTTTGCAGGTGTCAAGTTATGTGTCTTTAAAATGCCCGGAGCTGTATCTTCATCGGTCACTTTTAGTTTGCCTGCGGCTTCCCCGCCCTTTTTTACGATAATAAACTGATCCTTTTCGACAACCGGGATATATGAAGTAAATTTCCTGCTTACATATTTATACACAAGGTCGTATACAGCTCTTGAAGTAGGTTTATTTGATTTTGCACAGCTATAGAGGGTACCAGGTCCACCGCCTTGATAATACATCGTAAGACCGTTTTCCATTACACCGGTAGTATATGCGGTGTTTACTATTTTCAAAAGCCGCTTGTACGCTTCGCTGTCACCATTGCTTAAAAGACCGCTTATCTCCATCTCTAATCCGAGTCCGTATTTTTTTGCCTGTCCGAGAGCGTCATCAACAAGACCCGGCTTTCTTTCGCCTATCTCATCGTTTTCATATTCCAAAAATGCATAACCGTTCTGCAGCACTGCGGCATCAAAGCCAAGTTCTCTCCAAGTTTCATATCCGGGAGCGCAGTAATAGGGTATCCAGATTGATGAATAATCCTTGGAGTGAACATAAGCGTTAAATCCCATAATCAAATCGTCCTCAAATTCGGACTTTGCATACGGCACAACCTCGTTGTGCCAATAAAAACCGTTAAGCTGAATATGCTCGAATTTTGCGGCATTGAAGGATGAAATTACTTTGTCGATAAACCATTCCACTATCTTCAGTCTGCTCTCGAGCGTGGAAGGTACTATCAATTCACCGTCAACTTCACCGAAAACCACAGTATCGGATTTCTCGATATACGGAACGGAAATATAAACAGGATATTTATAATCCTCGGCGTACCCGAGATTTGTTTTATTCTCGCCGACGACAGTATTCAGCGCTGCAATATTCTCCTCTACTTCCCCGTCGGTGCCTATAACGCTGTCAAGATAATACTGCCAGCCGTTAAGCTTTGCAAAGGAATAATCCGCCGATTCATCATCTTTTGATGCGTTGGGCTGCAACGGAAGAAACAGCATACCGTCGAACATTTTGTCAACAGGTTTCATACCGGAGTCAAGGTATGCGAAAAACGGGAGGAGATGATCGTAACGGTTTGAACCGACGTTGGAAACAGAACCTCTGAGATACTTGCCGCAGTACATAAGCATTATGTTCCGTAAACCGTTTACATCCGTAGGAAATGCATTTGTAAACTGCTTTTGTCCGTCTATGGGAGCGGACTTTCCGAGACTTGCATCATCCGTACCTATAACCTCTATCTCATCAATGTAAACCCATACATCACTCGAAAATGCGACTCTTACATATCTCGCCTTGTAATATCCGTCAAACTCAAAATTGCGGTTTATTTTACTTATTGATGTATCGGTAACTGATTTTGTGTCTATAATCTCACCGACAGTACCAAACTTCTCTCCATCCTCCGATACAGAAGCATAGAGATACCTTGAGCAGTTAATACCTGCCGCATTGATGTTGAGCTGGGTAAGATTAACCTTATTAACCGAAAAAACGCCGCCTAAATCGATTGTAACGGTTATTGTGGTTCCTCTGTAAAGCCTGAGCCATGCAGAATCTGAAGCTGCCGGGCTTGCTCCGCTTTTCTTACCGTTAGTCAGCTTCTTGCCGCTGTCCTCCTGAACAAAATTCGGATACGCATTCTCAATAGGGCTGTCGTACTCAATAGTGTAGCTTTTATTGAGTGCAATATTAGTGTCAGCTGCCGAAACATTCATGGTCATCATAGGCGCTGCAATAAGTATTAATAGGAGTATAAAGCAAGTGCTTTTTTTTAAAATCATAGTTAGTTCTCCACACTCTGCCGGGTAAAAAATTTTCTTTATTTTTTGATTTATTTATCATTTTTATCACCCAAGCTATTGTTAATTAAGGTTGTTTTGATATTCTTCAATAGTTGCATTCATATCTTCTTCAACCGCAGACTTGATCGCTTCCCATGAGGATATCAATGTGTTCGCGCTGTCGTTTTTGATAACATTGCTGTAAAGCCCTACGATGGAATTGGTTCCGCCCCAACCGTAAATCGCTCCGATATCATAAAACCGGTTATTATAAATCAGATCGAGCATTTTTGCATCATCGTCATCCTCGATTGCCTGAAGCTTGAGAGTGGTCTCATAATACGCTTCAGTCACATCCTCGCTGAAATAGCCGAGTGCTTCAAGCAGAAAGGCGGTCTCTTCTGTATTTTCTACATTGCTGCTCGGAATCCCGATTACCGAGGACTGATATCTGTTAACAGCACAATAATAATGTTCCTGTTCCTCGTCGAATTTCGGTATCGGAAGAACACCAAATTGAAAATCTATCGCCTCGGTGCTGTACTTAAGGATTGATATTGAGCTGCTGGTAGTATTGTAAAACAATCCCCTGCCGTTCCTGAACATCTCTTCAAGTTCAGAAAACCCATAAGTGCTGGGACGTGAGCCCTGTCCGATAATCAGCTCTGCGCGTTGAGTTATTGTCTTATCGGACATTATCTCATATACCTTATCGAACACAGTAACAGCCTTTTCGGTGCCTGGATTTAACCTAACAATATTATCCTCGAGCTTTTCTGCAAGAGCGATTCCCGCTCCGTTGACCATAATTGTCGCTCCGTAAGCATGTGAAAGATTACCGTATGTGGCATCAAACGTCCATTTACCCTCGGGATCAGCTTTGGAAGCCGATTTGCTCATCTGCAGAAATGCATCGTAAGTAAACTTTCCGTCGTTTACCAGCTTATAAATATCACCATAATCTTCTTTTATCTGATTGTTGTTATTATACATATCTTTGTTAAACAAAGTAAGGTAAATATTATCATCATCGGTAATTAAAGCGTCGCCCGCTAAAAAGTAGTGTTTATCATTTAAAGTAAGGCTGTTTATTGATGCGTTATCCCACCATTTGTTACCGAGATCGATAATATCGTCCAAGGAGCGGTACAAATTCTCAGTAACGCTTGTGACCATTTTATCTACAGAGTCAACAACTACATCGTATTCGCAAACGCCGCCCTGAATCAGCGTTTTAACGTCGTCTGCGGGGTATTTTGCGGAGGTAACGGCAATTTTTAAACCGTAATCCTCCTCTATTCTGTTATTTCTGTCGTTGACAGCTTGGTTGACAGCACCCGCTTTGCTGTCCTCGTCACTGACAAATTGAAGCTCTCCATAAGCATTTCTATCAGAGCTGATAGTAAATATTTTTATGGTCTTACCGCCAAAATTACCGCTGTATGGAAAACTCTCATCCCCGGAAAAAGAGACATCCCCTTCTGTTTTGCTCTTATCCCCGCCGGTTTTTCCGCAGGAAACAAAAAGTGGCATGGTAATTATCAGTAAGACCATTATAATAAGCATTATTTTTTTCAAAGTAAAAATCCGCACCTTTTTTCTTCGGGTAATGTTTTTTACGTCAAATCATTAATTTATAAATGTAAAAATTCTCTGTAAATAAAACCATATACGAAGAGAAATATTTTCCTATTACAGTTAATAAATTATACCACATTATATAATAAAAAGCAAGGATTTTATGTGTTATTATGGTTTTTTTCAAAAATTACCAGTTCGATGCAGGAGCAGAGCAGCGGAACGGCTACCTCAAGCTCCGCAACAGAAGGAAACGTGGGAGCGATACGAAGTATCGAATCCTCGGGATCCCGGCCGTAAGGATGAGTCGCACCAGCGGGTGTTAGGATAAGTCCGGCCTCTTTTGCAAGCTGCGCAACTCTTTTCGCTGTATTTTTTGGCAAATTGAGGCATATGAAATAACCACCATTCGGCTTTGTCCAGCTGACATTTGGATATCCGGATAGCTTTTCTGAAAAAATTCTATAAAAAACCTCAAATTTAGGGCGAATAAGCTGTAAATGCTTATACATCTGTTCTACGATATCTGAATAAGTACGGAATATTCTGGCATGTCTGAGCTGATTGACCTTGTCATGGCCGATTGTCTGTATTTTCAGTTCCTCCAGAATCCTGTTGATATTACGCCGCGAGGAAGCTATACAGGCGATACCCCCTCCCGCATAAGTTATTTTTGAGGTTGAGGCGAATTCGTAAAACATATCTTCATTGCCGTATTTCTTAGCTTCAGTAAATATCTCCAGGAGTGTGTCCGGAGTATCTGTCAGATCATGGAGCACGTATGCATTATCCCAAAAGACCCTGAAATCTTTTGCTTTTGGCTTAAGTTTTGCAAAACGGGTAACGACCTCGTCCGAAAAGGTTATTCCGCTTGGATTTGAATATTTCGGTACACACCAGCAGCCCTTTATCGTCTCGTCCTCGGAGACAAGCTTTTCTATCATATCCATATCAGGTCCGTCGTTATTCATAGGAACGACAATCATGTTTATACCAAAATATTCACATATCGCAAAATGCCTGTCATAACCCGGAACAGGGCATAAAAAGGATATCTTTTCATATTTCGACCATGGTTTGCAATCATCCTCTACACCGTGTAACATAGCACGGGCAATCGTATCATACATCAAATTAAGACTTGAGTTACCTCCGACGATAACATCAAGCATATCGACACCGAGCATTTCGGCAAACAGACGTTTGGTTTCGTTTATACCGTCCAGTGCACCGTAGTTGCGGCAGTCCGTTCCCTTTTCAGAGAAGCATTCGTTATTTTTTGTGACCGCCGTAAGCAGTCTTTCCATAGAGTCGAGTTGCTCGGATGACGGTGCGCCTCTTGACATATTCAAGTTCAAACCCTTTGCTTTGAACGCCTCATATTCCGACAAAATCCGGTTGAATTCCTTCATAATATACTCCTGTATAATGTTAAATTAATTAAAACTCAGCGCTGCCGATCGTTCTCGGAAACGCTTCAACGTCACGGATGTTAGACATGCCTGTGATGTACATGATAAGTCTTTCAAAGCCGAGACCGTATCCCGCGTGTTTTACACTGCCGTATTTACGGAGCTCAAGATACCACCAATAATCATCCCTGCAAAGTCCAAGCTCTTCCATTCTCTTTTCGAGAACATCAAGCCGCTCCTCGCGCTGTGAGCCACCTATTAGCTCACCGATTCCGGGAACCAGCATATCCGCCGCCGCAACCGTTTTACCGTCGTCGCTTAAACGCATATAAAAAGACTTGATTTCTTTGGGATAATCGGTCACAAATACAGGCTTGTTGAACACCTTTTCGGTAAGGTAACGCTCGTGCTCAGTTTGCAGATCACAGCCCCATTCGACTTTAAAGTCGAATTTCTGACCGCTTTCTTTCAGTATATTTATAGCTTCAGTATAGGTTATCCTGCCAAAATCACTCGAAACAAGATTGTTCAGACGTTCAAACAGCGATTTATCTATGAATTTGTTGAAAAACTCAATTTCAACTCTGCAGCTCTCAAGCACGTTACCGATTACATATTTTGTCATTTCTTCAGCTAAATCCATATAGTCCGAAAGATCGGCGAATGCGATTTCCGGCTCAATCATCCAGAATTCCGCCGCATGACGGGTAGTATTGGAGTTCTCTGCACGGAAAGTAGGCCCGAAGGTATAAACGTTTGAAAATGCCATTGCAAAGCATTCCGCTTCGAGCTGACCCGAAACCGTAAGATTAGCAGCGGCGGCAAAAAAATCTTTAGAAAAATCCGTTTCTCCGCTTTCTGTCCTCGGGGGATTTCCTATGTCGAGAGTTGTCACTTTGAACATCTCGCCTGCCCCCTCACAGTCGCTTGCTGTTATTATCGGAGTGTTCACATATACAAAGCCTTTTTCGGAAAAAAACCGGTGTATAGCCTGCGCTGCGCAGGAACGAACTCTGAAAACTGCGTTGAATGTGTTAGATCTCGGACGCAGATGCGCTATCGAGCGCAGAAACTCAAGTGAATGCTTTTTTGGTTGTAAAGGATAATCCGGAGTAGAGGTGCCGCATATTTCTATTTTAGCCGCTTTGATTTCAAATGGCTGCATAGAATCGGGTGTGAGCATAAGTGTTCCGGTAATCATTAAAGATGCACCTGTATTCTGCTTTGCAACATTTTTATAATTATCAAGGTTTTGTTCCTCGAAAACGACCTGAACGCTTTTAAAATATGTTCCGTCGTTCAGCTCTATAAAGCCGAACACATTGGAACTTCTCAGCGAGCGAATCCATCCGCCCACCTTGATAGTCTGTCCTGCAAAGGCTTCAGCATTTGCATAAAGATCCGCTATTCTTGTTAGTTCCTTTTTAATCGACATGATGTGACCTCTCCATTCCTATGAAAAAAAGTTATAATATTACAGCATTCTGATTTAGAATATAATGAATTATTATACCACCGCATTAATAGATTTACAAGACAATTATTTCTTTTTAAACGCCGAATGTTGATTTTTTACCTAATGTAGTGTAAGATAAAATAAATAAAATGCAAAAATCGGCTTCAAATCAATTAATATAGTTGCAATTTGCGCCGTAGAAACGGATTCTTTTATGGATTTTTTCGATGTTTTCGATAACTCAAAAGCGTATTTTAAAGGTAAAAAAGCTATAATTTTCGATATGGACGGAACACTGATCGATTCTATGGGCTACTGGTTTTTAAAAGAGCTTTGGACCATACCTTCCCAGGAAGAACGTGAAAAGGTTATGACAGAGAATTATTCCGTCAAAATCGAACCAAAACCTTATGCTCTTGAATTATGCCATAACTTGAAAGACGCGGGCATACCCTTTTGCATAGCAACAAACACACCCGCCGAGATGAGCGGTGCGATGATGTCAAAATACGGATTTGACAAGCTTTATGAGTTTTATATAGATTGTGATACGATTGGTGCATCTAAGTCAGTACCCGACATTTATCTTTATTCCGCAAAAAAACTGGGTTTCGGTATCGATGAAATCGTCGTTTTTGAAGATATGCCCGAAAGTGCAAAAACCGCAAAAACCGCAGGTTTCTGCGTCGTTGGTGTTTATGATGAGATTAGTAAAAACAGTATGCCGGAGATGCGTAAAATCTGCGATGATTATATTTATAACTTCTCGAATATAATGAAAAAAGACTCCTAACATAATGTTTTGAAAATTAAAAAATACGGAACGCATTGATGTAAATGTGTTCCGTATATATTTTTTTTGTGCTATTTCTCCTTCAGCTCATCTATCGAGGTGGTTACGGTATGCTCTATCGGCACCCATTCGACCTTTTTAAAAACCGCCTGCAGCGAAATCGGAATATACGTTAACATAAACAACGGGAAGGTGAACATATAAATCAACTTTTTAAATGTTGTTGTGTTTATATTCCTCCATTCAGTTATCGTAGCAATAAATCCGACAAAGAACAGCATGAGATATCCGAGCGCGAGGAATTGACCCATCGAAACAAATCCATCGGTAAGTATACCTCTTTCGTTATCATTGAACAAGCCGTATAAAATCTTGATTAAGTTAAGGAGAATGCAGAAGGTGGTAAGGAAAACCGCAGGGAAAATTGTCATGAGCATATCAAAAGATGAGAATGATTTTTGCTTAAAAATATTTTTTGTCAGCTTTGTCCCGTATTTTCCTATAACCTGATAAAAACCCTTCGACCAGCGAAGCCGCTGCTTCCATGACTGAGAGAACTTGAACGGCTGCTCGTCAAAAACGCATGCATCGGCACAATAACCTATCCTGCCTCCCTTAACTACGGTGTCGATCGAAAATTCAATATCCTCCGTAAGTAAATGGAAGGGCCAACCTCCGTTTCTTATAACCGTCTTTTTAGGCAGACAAAAACCTGTTCCCGATATTGCACAGCTCGTGTTAAGCCTCATACGCGCATTATTAAGGTACTTAGACTCACGTAAAAACCATAATGAATATCCGGCAGAAACCCAGTTGGTGCCGTAGTTCTTTGAGTTACGGTAGCAGGTGATTGCATCAAAGCCGAGATTGAAGGTCTTGTTCATCTCTTTAATAAAATTCTTATCTACAAGGTTGTCAGCGTCAAAGATGATATAACCATCGCAGTCATCGTCATTTTTTATCAGATCGTCAAAAATATAATCGAGAGCATAACCCTTCCCTATCAGCTTGTCGTTAAAGCGCTCATAGACGATAGCACCCTTTTTTGCGCTGACCGCCGCTGTTGAATCCGTACAGTTATCGGCAATGACGAACAGTTTGATAAGCTCCTTGGGATAATTCTGGTTGTTAATCGAATCGAGGAGCTGACCGATAACGGCCTCCTCATTTCTTGCCGCTACGATTACGCCGAACTTATTCATTTTAAAATTCTCGACCACTCTGACCTTCTCGTTTGAAAAAAGCATATAGAAGGTATAAAAAAACTGATATAAATAGCATAGTAGAAAAACAAAAGCTATGCTATCTTCTATCGATAAAATCACATTCATTGGAAAATCCTTTTCCCCGACATTTATGTCATAAAAACCGTTGCTGTCGGCGCAAGGGTGCATTTTTTAAATGATTAGCCAAAATAAAAACCGGATGCCGATAAAGCAAACCGCTTTTATCTTTGGATAATTTTATCATATCAACAAAAAAAAGTCAATATGGAGTTTGCTGATGATGCATTAACTTTGCTGATGATGCATTAAGTCTTTATTATGTTGAATTAAATGAGTATGAGCTTTTTATGCGCATCAATGCCATATCATTTCATTCAGTTTGAAGCTGTTCTTGTAGTAATCAAGAATGCCTTCTTTTTTCATATTAGATAGTTCACGTGACAGTGCGCTCCGGTCGGTATTCAAGTAAGCAGCAAGCTGCTCCCGGTTGTGAGGTATGTTAAAAGTGTTTTTCTTTTGTATTCTTGATTGTTTGGTAAGGTATTCGGTTATTTTCAGCCTCAATGTCGGACAGACAAGGCAGTCAATTCTTTTTTGCAAATCAAAATACTTTACTGCAAGTTCAGCAGTCAGGTTTTTAAGCAGCTTTACGCGTAAATGGGGCTCTTTACCATCAATGGCAACAAGGTTGTCAAAACAAAACCTCATAATCTCTGTTTTGGCAAATGCTTTTACGGTTACAGGGCTATCACTCTGTTTGGAAACAGCGAGCATATCGCCGAATATGCAGCCAGCGGTCAGTTTATTATATACAACTTCCCTGCCCGACAAATCATATTTAACTCCGAGTGCGAAACCGGATAAAACAATATAAATATAACGATTTTTTTCACCCTCGTGCAGAATAATTTTATCGTTTTCACAGTATGTGTTTTCTGCTCCGATGTGGCATAATAGCTCTGTAAGCTCCGGCTCGGAGAATCCTTTAAATAACGGTATCGACAAAAGCGTTGAATTTCGTTGCATACGCAACATCACCTCTTACGGATAATATACTATAATTAAAAAAAGAAATCAATATAAAAAGAGAGGTTTTCAACAAATGAATACAAATAAAACACTTTTATGGATAACAAGAACCGCTGTCTTAATCGCACTGCTTATAACACTTCAATGGGGATTGGGCGCATTGACTGCAGGCAATCAGTTTATAGTAGGCTCGGCTGTTAATTTCGTACTTATTATTGCCGTAATCACGAGTGGATTCTTTTCAGGATTCACAGTCGCCATCGCTTCACCCTTTATGGCATTTTTGGTAGGTGTCGGACCTGCAAAACTGCTGCTTATACCATTCATTTCAATCGGAAATGCTGTTCTCGTCATCGTATGGTTTTTACTGGTTAAAAAGACACCAAAAAACATAAACGAATACACAAAACAAATCGTAGCATTAGTTGCAGGAGCAGTATTGAAATTTATAACTCTTTATTTTCTTATCGTAAAATATGCAATACCTGTTCTTTTAAAACTTCCTGAAGGTCCTGCTGCGGTAATGTCCGCCTCCTTCAGCTGGCCTCAGCTCGTTACCGCCTCGATCGGCGGCGTTCTTGCAATTCTTGTTATGCCTGTTATGAATAAGATTACCAAAAGAGCAGAGTAAATAAAACACCCTGCGTGTTAAATTCATATAATAGAAGCGGTCGAAAGACCGTTTTTTTATGGTTTTCCGCTATTGTAATAGAGTAAAAAATAGTGTATTATAACATCAATTATATTTATGCAGAAAGAATTTGTTTATTAAAAAGCTTTTATTTTAATAAACGGATAGGGTGTTTATATGAAAGCCGTAATAACCGTTACCGGAAAAGACAACGTCGGGATTATTGCAAAAGTATCGAGTCTTTGCTCAAAATATGAAGCAAACATCCTTGATATTTCACAGACAGTTTTACAGGATTACTTTGCGATGATGATGCTTGTCGATGTAAGTGAGCTCAATGTGAATTTTGGAGATTTTTCTGACGCTATGAGCAAGCTCGGGAGCGACAACAACCTGATTATCAATACTATGCATGAGGATATTTTCAATTCCATGCACAGGATCTGAGAATCAAAACTCCAAAAGAAGGATTGGGTATTAAAATATGCTTAACACAAAGGATATTCTTGAAACGATTGAGATGATACGAACAGATCATCTTGATATCCGTACCATAACTATGGGCATTTCTCTGCTTGATTGCGCCTGTGAGAGCGGAAATACTTTTGCAACCCGTATTTATGAAAAGATTACAAAAAAAGCTGAAAATCTTGTAAAAACGGGTGAGGAAATCGAAAAAAAGTACGGAGTGCCGATAATAAACAAGCGTATCTCTGTAACCCCTATTTCGCTTGCCGGAGGAAACCTCGGCTATGATGATTATATACTCGCAGCGAAAGCTCTTGATAAGGCAGCTTCAAACACCGGAGTTAATTTTATAGGCGGATATTCCGCTTTAGTGCAGAAAGGTTCGACACCGGCGGAGGATGCACTCATAGAGTCCATTCCCGAAGCACTCGCCTGCACAAATGCTGTTTGTTCATCGGTAAACGTTGCGACCACAAAATCCGGAATCAACATGGACGCTGTAGCCAAAATGGGACACATAATAAAAAAAGCCGCACTGTTGACGGCGAACAACGATTCCTTCGGTTGTGCAAAACTTGTCGTTTTTGCAAATGCACCAGACGATAACCCTTTTATGGCAGGTGCTTTTCACGGTGTCGGTGAGGGTGAATGTATTATAAATGTAGGTGTTTCCGGTCCGGGCGTTGTCAGGAGTGCGATTGCGAAAGAGCCGGATGCAAATTTTGCACAGTTAGCCGAAATAATAAAGAAAACTGCTTTTAAAATTACCCGTGTCGGTCAGCTTGTTGCTCGTGAGGCAAGTTCAATGCTCGGCATTCCCTTCGGAATAGTCGACCTCTCGCTTGCGCCGACACCCGCCATAGGAGATTCGGTTGCAAGAATCCTCGAGGAAATGGGTCTTGAGTGCTGCGGAGCATATGGAACAACCGCCGCGCTTGCACTTCTAAACGATGCGGTTAAAAAAGGCGGAGTGATGGCTTCCTCACAAGTCGGAGGGCTTTCCGGTGCATTTATTCCGGTCTCTGAAGATGAAGGCATGATAAATGCGGTTAATAAAGGTGCGCTGACACTTGAAAAGCTTGAGGCGATGACGGCGGTCTGTTCTGTCGGTTTGGATATGATAGCTGTTCCCGGTGATACCGAAGCAGACGTTATTTCAGCAATGATTGCCGATGAGATTTCTATCGGGGTAGTCAATTACAAAACCACCGCAGTAAGGGTTATACCCGCGTTCGGAAAAAAAGTCGGCGACACCATCAGCTACGGAGGTTTATGGGGCGAAGCTCCTGTTATGGAAATTAACAAATACTCCCCTTCAAAGTTTATTGGCAGAGGCGGACGTATTCCCGCACCCATTCAGTCACTTAAAAATTAGATAAGATTCAGGATAACATATGTTTTTTAAAAATTTGCTTACAGACAAGCGTTTCTGGAAATCAACGCTTATTCTTGCGATACCCATCGCGTTACAGAATCTGCTCTCGAATTCCGCTTCGCTTGTCGATATACTTATGATCGGAAAGCTCGGTGACGACACAATATCCGCAGTAGGAATGGCGTCTCAGATAGCTTTTCTCAATAATCTTTTCCTGTTCGGAATCATATCGGGCGGGTCTGTTTTCGTGTCGCAGTTCTGGGGTGCCGGAAACATGCGTGGTATCAAGCGAACCTATGGAATCATACTCGCTAACTGCATTCTCGTTTCGTTTCTTTTCTTCTCGGCTGCTTTTTTTGCTCCCGAGCTCTGTATAGGATTTTTCACAAACGATAAAGCTATAATCGAAATAGGCGCAAGATACCTGAAATATGCTGCTTTCTCTTATTTCGGGATATCGCTTACAATGGGATTTTCCTGCGTACTTCAATCAACAGAACAGGTACGAATCCCTTTGTACTCGAACATAATCGCCGTATTAACAAACGTTTTTTTCAACTATGTGCTTATTAACGGAAAGCTCGGCTTTCCGTTGTTGGGTATTGAAGGTGCCGCGATAGCAACCATATTGTCCTCGGTTATAAACCCGATAATCATTATTCTTTTAGCATCAATAAAAAAATCAATCATAATCGCACCGCCAAACGAAGTATTTTCATTTTCCTTAATCGGACTGAAGGGCTTTTATAAAATAGCGCTGCCTGTAATACTCAACGAAGTGTTGTGGGGGCTCGGAATGACGGTTTATAATTCTATCTTCGGGCATATGAGCTCGGAGTTATACCCATCCATAACTATTACAAAAACCGTAATGGATATTGTTTTCGTTGTGTTTGTCGGATTATGTAACTCCTGTGCCGTACAGGTTGGGAAGCAGGTCGGCGAAAGGAATTTTGACAGAGCAAAAACATATGCAAAGCGCTTTCTTTTTCTTATTCCCTTTTTCGGGTTTATTCTCGGAATGCTCGTCATAGCCCTGCGCGGGAGTATACTCAGCCTTTTCAGCGTTAAGGAATCCGTTCGCGATACGACTATGTTGCTTTTGATGATATACGGTCTGAATCTGCCAATCCGCAATATTCAATACATTTCAATCGTCGGGATATTTCGTGCCGGCGGTGACACAAGAACGGGACTTCTTTACGATATTGGTATTCTCTGGGGTATAGGTATTCCCATTACTTTCATATGCGGGATTTTACTGCGTTTAGATTTTGCGTTGATTTATTTTCTTATGCTGTCAAGCGAGGATATACCGAAATCCATTTTGTGCCTGCGTTATTTCTTCAGTATGAAGTGGGTAAAGCCGGTAGCTCAGAACACAGAGTGTGAATTATAAAGAAAAATATAAAGATGTGAAAAATGGAGGCGATGTGCCTCCATTTTTATAAGCTCGTCATTTGATTTATCAGAAATAATCCTTCGGTACACTCAACGATATTACACCATTAAGCTGATGTTTTATTACAGTAACTCAGACCGCCCTTTTGAATATATCGTAAGTACCGAGTACATGGCGTTTAACTTTAAGGTAATCAGAGGAAACCGGAGATGTGCCGCCGCCGACACATGCAGCTTTGTTCTGTTCTTCGGATAAAGTAAAAGTTCCGAGGAAAGCTCTCTTTACCAGAAGATAATCTCTTGCTGTAATCGTACCGTTACCGTCTACATCTCCCAAAACTATAGCTGTATAAGATACCGAGCCTACATCAATGATGCAACCGGTACCGACTTTTTCGTCGTCGGCAAGTAAAACTCCGTCGGAATTCTCAACGGTTATTTCACCTGTAAACTGCGCTTTTATTTGCCCGACAGTCATGTCATCATATAATCCTGTCATATATGAGCCGCTTATTGACAAATTGCTCTCCGACTTGAGCACTGCATCACCGGGATCTGGCTTAACATAGGCAGACGGATTAAGATCCGGAAAAACGAATACTTTTGAGTATTCGGAAAAGAAACTTCCGTTTTCTATATGTGATTGAGAAAAGGTTTTCGTGCCGAAGTTTACCGAAACCGTATCCGCACCGGCAAGGAAGAAATCATATCTGATGACATTCTGGTCATCCCAGGTAACGTCGACGCCATACCAATTATCATTCTCCATTTGCACATAGTTCCACATATGAGGCTCTGTTCCGCTGTTGGTTACACCATCTCCGACTACAAGAACACAGGGGATGTTATATTTATCGCACAATAGCTTAAAAGCCTCGGCATATCCCTCGCAGACCGCTTTTCCGTCTACAAGACTACCGTACGGCTCGTGAGCGTATATTGCGGAAGAGCTATAAACTACATTATTGCACAGATAGTCATGGATATCTTTTAAAATATCATAACGGGAAGCCGAGTCTGTATCGAAATCATCTATCTCGTTTAAAACTGCGTCTTTATATGTACTGGTAGTGAATTCTGAATAAACTGACGCAACTTTGATTCTTATGGTTATCCCGGCTATTGTCCAGGTAGTTTTCCCCCCTGAAGTCGTTTCGTAATAGGTATATAAGTACGAAGTGGATGTTGTCGGATCTCCTCTCAAATCAAGCCAAAATACGATCGGGTTATCACTTAGATACGCATTAAGAGTAGGTTCCACGATATCTCTGATCAAATCGCCAATATCTTCCATTTCTCCTTCTGTGATAGTATTACCGCTGAGTGTGTATGTAAGCGGAGTAATCAAATCAAATTCTATATCGGTATTTGTCGTTGGCATTGGGTTCATCTCGTTATAAACATTCTTCTGTTCGGCACTGAGTTGATTGTAAAATGAACCGCTGTATTCACCGGATTCCGTTGATAGCCGGTTAACGATTAAGGGGAATTCAACACTGCGTATGATATTGTTTAAATCTTTTGCGGAAACAACTGTAGTAAAAAGAGGAGTTAGCAGAAAAATAACCGTAATCAGGATAAAAATTCTTTTTTTCAAAATATTACCTCCAAAAAATAATTATGAAAAAGTACCCATTCATAAACCGGGTACTTTTTTATTATATCAAATCCTTGATGCTATTTCAATAAGAAAATCAGCAGTATTGACCTGCTTTTTATTACCAAGTGTTGAAATCAAACAGAGATCCTTTGTCATAATGCCGTCTTCAACTGTTTCGATACAGCACTTCTCCACCCTTTGGGCAAAATCGGAAAGCTCGGCTAAGCCGTCAAGCTCACCCCTTTTTCGAAGCGCACCCGTCCATGCAAAAAGAGTAGCAATCGGATTTGCGGTCGGTTCCTCACCTTTCAAATATCTGTAATAATGACGCTGAACAGTGCCGTGAGCCGCTTCGTATTCATATACACCGTCCGGCGAGACAAGCACGCTTGTCATCATAGACAACGAACCAAACGCGTTTGCCACCATATCCGACATAACATCACCGTCGTAATTCTTGCACGCCCATATAAAACCACCTTCTGAACGCATAACTCTTGCTACAGCATCGTCGATAAGAGTATAGAAGTATTCTATACCGGCCTTTTCGAAAAGATTCTTGAACTCGTTTTCGAAAATCCCGGCGAAAATATCTTTGAACCGGTGGTCATAGGTTTTTGATATAGTGTCTTTTGTGGAAAACCACAAATCCTGTTTTAACTCAAGCGCGTAGTTAAAGCAGGAACGGGCAAAACTCTCGATGCTTATATCGATGTTGTGCATACCCTGCACAACACCTGCTGTTTTAAAATCGTGAATAAGTGTTTTTGTCTGATTTCCGTCTTTATCGGTAACAAGTATTTCCGCCTTTGCTCCGGCGGGTACTCTGACCTCTGATGCCTTGTAAACATCGCCGTAAGCGTGTCTTGCTATTGATATAGCCGACTTCCAGTTCGGCACATAAGGAGTAATGCCTTTTACTACAATCGGAGTGCGGAAAACTGTGCCGTCAAGAACGGCGCGAATCGTTCCGTTGGGGGATTTCCACATCTGCTTGAGATTATATTCCGATACTCTGTCAGCGTTAGGAGTTATTGTGGCGCATTTGACCGCGACTCCGAGACGCTTTGTCGCATTTGCGGAATCTATTGTAACACGATCGTCAGTTTCGTTACGGTGTGCCAAACCGAGATCGTAATATTCGGTTTTTAAATCAACGAACGGCAATATGATAATATCTTTGATTTGCTGCCAGATGATTCTTGTCATCTCATCTCCGTCCATCTCTACTAACGGGGTGGTCATTCTGATTTTAGACATCTATTAATCTCCTTTCGTATAATTCAACAGTCCTCCTGCGACAAGAATATCACGCTGTCTTTTGGATAAATTCAGGTTGAGCGTAATACTCCTGCCGGTTGTTTTATTAAAGATATCCGTTGTATCCTTGCTTTCAATATCATTTTTTATATCTGAAAGGACTAATTCGTCGCCTTGAGAAATATGTTCGTAATCATCCTCATTTGCAAAAGTAAGCGGTATTATTCCGGCGTTTATAAGGTTTGCGGCGTGAATCCTCGCAAAGCTCTTTGCCAATACAGCTTTTACACCGAGATAAAGCGGAACAAGAGCAGCATGCTCTCTCGAACTTCCCTGACCGTAGTTAGCGCCGCCTACGATAATCCCGCCATTCTTTTTAATCGCTCGCTCCGAAAAGCCCTCGTCACATACGGAAAAGCAGTATTTTGACAAATAAGGAATATTAGAGCGGTATGGCAGAATTTTTGCACCTGCAGGCATAATATGGTCTGTTGTGATATTGTCTCCTATCTTTAAAATACATTCCGCTTGTATGCTTTTTTCAAGCGGAACGGTTTTTGGAAACGGCTTGATATTAGGTCCTCTGACTACCTCGATGTCACCGGCTTTTTCGGTCGGTGCCGGTGGTACTATCATATTATCGTTTATAAGGAACTTATCAGGCAGCTTTATCTCCGGCTCGCATCCGAGCTCAGTCGGGTCAGAGAGCACTCCCTTTATTGCGGAATATGCGGCAAGTTCGGGTGAAACAAGGTAGATTTGTGCATCCTTTGTTCCGCTCCTACCCTCAAAATTCCGGTTGAAGGTCCGTAAGCTGATCCCGCCGCTGTTGGGAGATTGTCCCATACCGATACACGGACCGCAGGCACACTCTAAAATCCTCGCTCCGCTTGCGATAATATCAGCAAGCGCACCGTTTGCCGCAATCATATTATAGACTTGCTTCGATCCGCAAGCGACAGAGAGACTGACGTTTTCGGAAACGGTTCTGCCTTTCAAAATATATGCGACTTTCATCATATCGACATATGATGAATTAGTGCAGGAACCGATACATACCTGGTCCACCTTTATTCCGCTGAGTTCTCTTACTGATTTTACGTTATCCGGGCTATGCGGACAGGCTACCATCGGTCGTATTGCGCTTAAATCGATATCAATAACCTCATCGTAAACCGCATCGCTGTCCGAAGCGAGAGGGATATAATCCTCTTCTCTGCCCTGCGCTTCTAAAAACTCCCTTGTAATTTCGTCCGACGGGAATATTGAGGTCGAAGCTCCCAGTTCTGCTCCCATGTTCGTTATTGTAGCTCTTTCGGGAACAGAAAGTGACTTGATACCATCTCCGCCATACTCGATGATTTTACCGACACCGCCCTTGACGCTCATGATCCTTAGCACCTCAAGAATGATATCCTTTGCCGATACCCAGTCACCAAGCTTTCCGGTAAGGTTAATCTTTACCATTTTCGGCATATTTATATAGTATTCACCGCCGCCCATTGCAACAGCGACGTCAAGACCGCCTGCGCCGAAAGCGAGCATTCCTATACCTCCGCCGGTAGGTGTATGGCTGTCGGAACCTATAAGGGTCTTACCCGGTATGCCAAAACGCTCAAGATGAACCTGGTGACAAATTCCGTTACCGGGACGTGAAAAATAAAGTCCGTACTTTTTTGCGATTGTCTGTATATATTTATGATCATCCGCATTTTCAAAACCGGATTGCAGGGTATTATGGTCGATATATGCCACCGAAAGCTCGGTTTTTACCCTTGGTATCCCCATCGCTTCAAATTCGAGATAAGCCATCGTACCAGTAGCGTCCTGCGTCAGCGTCTGATCTATTTTTAATCCTATTTCGCAGCCGACCTCCATGCTGCCGGATAGCATATGTTCTTTAATTATTTTCTGTGCTATAGTTAATCCCAATATCAATCATCCTTTCTGTCGCAAAGCGGAATATATTCTACCCCCTCAAGTATGGGACGGTATGCAGGACGCATTATCCTCTTGCAGGCGGTAGCTTCCTCTATCCTGTGCGCACACCAGCCCGCCATCCTCGCAACCGCGAAGAGCGGTGTAAACAGTTCCATCGGTATTCCGAGCATACGATATACTAATCCGGAGTAAAGATCGACATTCGCACATACGGAAGCTCTCTTGTCGCCCTTGATATCTGATAATACCGACGGAGCAATCCTTTCAACCGCATCTAAAATACGAAAATCATCATTAAAGCCTTTTTCATCAACCAATTTCTTTGCGTTTTCTTTTAAAATAATCGCCCTCGGATCGGAAAGCGTATACACCGCATGACCTATGCCATATATAAGCCCGCTGCGGTCACCCGCCTCTTTTTGCGCTATTTTTATAAGAAACCGCTTTATCTCGTCGTCGTCTTTATAGTCGTTTACACCGGCTTTTATAAAGTCGAGCATTTCGATTACCTTAATGTTTGCTCCGCCGTGACGCGTACCCTTTAACGAACCGATACCTGCCGCTATTGCGGAATAAGTGTCCGTCGAAGAAGAGGACAAAACCCGTACGGCAAAGGTTGAATTATTACCGCCGCCATGCTCGGCATGCAGCATCAAACACCTGTCAAGAAGCAGAGCCTCATCTCTTGTAAATTTCCTGTCAAAGCGAAGCATCGAGAGTATATTCTCTGCAAACGAAAGACCGGAAAGCGGCTGGTGCAGATACATGCTCTTGCCGTCGTAAACCCTACGCTTAGCCTGATATGCCGCAACCATAATCAATGGCAGTCTTGATATAAGCGAAAAGGCTTGCTTAAGCAGATTCTCAACCGAGTTATCCTCAGTATCGCTCTCATAGCTGTATAATGCAAGCACGCCTCTTTGCAGTTTGTTCATTATGTTAGGGGATGCTGCCTTTATTATCATGTCCTCTACAAAATCCTTAGGCAATTCCCTGTTGACCTCTAAAGCGTAAGAGAAAAATTCAAGCTCATCCTTTGTGGGTAACGAACCGAAGAGTAAAAGCCATGCGACTTCCTCATAACCAAAGCGGTTTTCTGCAGTGAAGCCGTCAATGATGTTGTTTATATTTATTCCTCTGTAAAAAAGCTCACCCTCGTGAGGCTTTCTCTCATACTCATCGATTATATAACCATGTACATTGCTGATTCTTGTAAGCCCTGCAAGAACACCCGTACCGTCGGCGTTACGCAGACCTCTCTTGATATCAAATCTTTTATAATATTCCTCGTCAAAGTTTATATTGCGTTTCATCTCATCCGTCAGCTTCTGCAAACGGTCGCCATTGATCATTATCCTCTCGTTATCCAAAAATACCAGCTCCTTAAAATCTTCATTCCGTACCTTTTTACAAGGTCAAAATAAAGTATGGAGAATTATAGCACGGCAAAAAAGGTTTGTCAATAGCAAAATGAAATTTAATAAAATTAAAATTTCATATTAAACGATTTTTCTTGTAAATAATATTAAAATCTATCAATTTATGAATTTTGAAAAATATAATATTTCATTTATGTGCTTAAAGAGTTTTGATTATCCGTTCAGCGGCGAGCTGCGTATTCTCGGCACTGCCAAAGCCTGTAAGCCTGAAATAACCTTCTCCGTTTCTGCCAAATCCACTGCCGGGTGTACCGACTATATTGCAGCTTTCGAGCAGATAATCAAAGAAATCCCAGCTCTTCATGCCGCCGGGGCACTTAAGCCAAATATAAGGAGAGTTTTTTCCTCCGAAAAAGCTGATATTCTTAGATGAGAGAGCCTCTCCGATTACAGCGCAGTTATGCTTGTAATAACTTATGTTTTCATTGATCTGCTCCCTGCCCTCCGGTGTAAAAACAGCTTCTGCGCCTCTCTGAATGATATAAGGCGTTCCGTTGTATTTTGTTGATTGTCTGCGCAGCCATAAATCGGCAAGTCTTTTTCCCTGACGGACAAGCTCTTTTGAAATTGCGGTGTATCCGCAGCGTGTTCCGGTAAATCCCGCCATTTTGGAAAACGAACAGAATTCGATAGCGCAGGTTCTTGCGCCCTCTATTTCAAATATCGAATGCGGTAGCTTGCTGTCGTCAATAAACGCTTCATATGCCGAGTCGAACAAAATAACAGCGTCCTGTCTGTTGGCGTAATCAACCCACGCCTTAAGAGATTTTCTGCTATAAACAGCACCAGTAGGATTGTTCGGAGAGCATATATAGATTATGTCAACCTTTTTTCCGCTGTCAGGAAGGGGCAGAAATCCATTATTTTCGTTAGCATCAGCAAAAACGACCTCTCTGCCCGCCATGATATTTGTGTCTACATAAACGGGATAAACAGGGTCTGGAACCAATACAATGTTATCTTTGTCAAATATATCAAGAATGTTACCGAGGTCGCTCTTTGCCCCATCGGAAACAAAAATCTCATCTATTGAAAACTGAACGCCATGCTCTTTGTAATAATCTGTGATTGCTTTACGGAGGAACTCATAACCCTCATATTCACCATAGCCCTTGAAGCTCTCTTTGATTCCCATTTCTATACTTGCCTTTTCCATTGCTTTGACACACGCTTTTGGAAGCGGCAGAGTAACATCACCTATACCCATCCTTATTATTGACGCTTCAGGATGGGTTTTCTGAAAATCCTTTGTCTTGTTCGCAATATCTAAAAAAAGATAGCTCTCCTGAAGATTATTAAAATTGCCGTTTATTTTCATATTTCTATTTCTCCCGTAAATACTTTCTTTGCTTCACCCGTCATAAATACGCTCTCATCTGTAAATTCAATGCAGAGCTTTCCACCCTTCAAGAGCACCTCAACCTGACTGCCCTTGTCGCAATGACCGCAAAGTACAGACGCAACAACAGCAGCACAAGCGCCGGTTCCGCAGGCAAGCGTTTCGCCGCTGCCCCTCTCCCAGACGCGCATTTTTATATGTGTCGAATCAATTACCTGAACAAATTCGGTGTTCACTCTTTCGGGAAAAATGGGATGATTTTCAAATTGCCCGCCTATTAATGAAAGATTCAAGCCATCGACATCGTCGACAAATACCACACAGTGTGGATTGCCGATACTGACACAAGTTATCTTATGCTCTTTTCCTCCGATCTCCACCGGACGGTTTATAACATTGTCACCATCTAAAAGCACGGGTATGAGCGAGGGTTTTAAAACAGCTTTACCCATATCGACGCGCGCACCGACAGCAGTACCGTTTTGAATTTTCAGCTTAATCTTCTTTATACCCGAAAGGGTTTCTATGCTGATCTCCTCGTTTTTTACAATCCCGTTGTCATACAGATACTTCCCCACGCAGCGTATAGCGTTGCCGCACATTTCTCCCTCGCTTCCATCCGCGTTGAACATCCGCATCATAGCATCGGCGATTTCCGAATAACATATAAGAATAAGGCCGTCGCTGCCGATACCGAAATGACGGTCAGACAGCTTAATGGCAAGCTCCTCCGGGTTTTCGACTTTTTCCTCAAGGCAGTTTATATAAATATAATCGTTTCCTGTGCCGTGCATTTTTGTAAATCTCATAAAATCCTCCGATATTTAACAGAAAAAAGCAGAGTAAACCCGCTCTAAAGAGTAACCGTAGCAGCAGTAGACTCATCGAGCAGCTCCTTCATCGAATACATTCCTTTTTTCTTTGTTTTAATAAACGCTGCGGCACGCAGAGCACCGTCTGCAAGAAGCTCCCGGTTGGAGGCGGAATGCGAAAGCGTTATAACCTCGTTGTTGCCGCAGAACATAACCTCATGCTCTCCGATAATATTCCCGCCTCTGACCGATTGAATACCGATCTCATTTTTACGGCGTAATCGGTGTTCTGTCGTCCTGTCGAATATAAATTCCGATTCCCCTCGAACCTTTTTTATAGCTTCCGCAAGCATAAGTGCGGTACCGCTCGGAGCGTCGAGTTTTTTATTATGATGCTTTTCGATTATTTCCACATCATAGTCCTCGCCGAGTATAGAAGCAGCTTTTTTGCATAAGTTCAATAGCAGATTAATACCGAGCGACATGTTTCTTGAGTAAAAAACCGGCACGGTTGCCGACAGCTTATGGAGCCTTGACAGCTCCTCCTCGTTATGCCCGGTTGTTGCTATAACAAGAGGAATATGATTCTTTTTTGCATATGGAATCAGCTGATCGACAGCACTGTGATGCGAGAAGTCAACGATCACATCGGCATGTACAGTTATCTCGACAATATTGCTTACGATATTGAAATCGCCCGCAGACGACGGAATACACTCTGCACGCTCGACGCCTGCTACGATTTTACAGTTGTTTGCTGCTGCTGCAGCGGTAACGGCTCTACCCATTCGCCCTGCCGCACCGCATAAAATAATCTCGGTCATTTTTTGTTTCCTTTTTTGATTTTTTGTGATATAATATTGTCGGTATAATAATTAATCTGACTAAAAGCACATTCAGCCGGCATTTGGAAAATGCTTAGGCATTTTCTGAATGCTAATACTAACTTCTTGCCGACAATTAGATTAATCTGACTAAAAAGCTCACTCAGCAGGTATTTACTTAATCAAATTGTAATTTCGCATAACATTATACAGCTTTTCGTTATCCGACTCATCCATCTCACATAACGGAAGCCTCATATCGGATCTGCAAAAACCCATTTTTGCCATCGCCGTCTTTATCGGGATCGGGTTTACCGTCATAAACATCGCGTTCATCAGTTTTAGATATTTTAACTGCAGCTCGGCAGCTTTCTTGACATCGCCTTCAAGATAAAGCCTTGTAAGCTCTGAAATCTCGGCAGGCATTACATTCGAAAGCACCGATATTACCCCTACCGCACCTATACTCATCATAGGTACTATACGGTCATCATTTCCGCTGTATATATCAAGCTCCCCTACGCAGGCTTCCAAAAGATCGGAGATGAATGTAATACTGTCGCTCGCTTCCTTGACACCTACAATGTTCGGATGCTTTGCAAGTTCCTTATAAGATTCGATGGAAATGTTCAGATTAGTCCGTGCGGGAACGTTATAAAGCAGCACGGGTTTGTCGACAGAATCGGCGATTAAATTAAAATGCTTGACAAGTCCCTTCTGAGATGCTTTATTATAATAAGGAGTCACCGATAGAATGGCGTCCGCTCCGACATCACAGGCATGCTTTGACAGCTCTATCGCATAAGCGGTATCGTTCGAACCGGTACCTGCGATAACGGGAACACGCTTTGACACCTTCTTTACCGTATATTCGATAATATCCCTATGTTCGTCATCCGAAAGCGTTGCCGCCTCTCCTGTTGTTCCGCATACGACAATCCCGTTTATCCCGTTTTTAATCTGATATTCGAGTATATTGCCGTATACATCATAATCAATAACGCCGTTTTTGAAGGGCGTTACCACAGCTGTTGCCGCACCTGTAAAAACTCTTGCTTTGTTTGACATGTGAATTCTTCCTTCTGTAAATAAAATATGTAAAGAAAAAGGATTTAAATGTATTTTGACTTATCTTGTATAGTAACACCTATCGATAAAAAAGTCAAATCTTTTTTGTCTTAAAACCTTCACTTTAAGAAGCTTTTAAGGTTTTTCTAATATTATATTCATGAGAAAAGAAATTGGGGATTCGATATGGCAGTAAAGGTATTTAAAAGATACGAACGCAAATATCTGATAACTCGTAGCAAAGCCGAGGAGCTTATCGATTGCATCGGTAACAGAATAGTTCCCGACAGCTATTGTATCAACGGCAGCAAGTATCACATATACAACATATATTACGATACCGAAAACAGTGACATAATCCGTCGTTCCTGCGAGAAACCCTATTTCAAAGAAAAGCTCAGGTTACGTGCCTATGACAATTATTTTGATACAGGAAGGGCTTTTCTTGAAATCAAGCGTAAGGTTGGAAAGGTAGTTGTAAAACGCAGGGTTGATATAAGCTCAGAGGAAGCGAACGGTTTTGTAACCAAAGGTGAAAAACCGGTCCGGGAGGATATGCAAAAGATAAACGAGCTCGCTTACTTTATTTCCATGTACGATTTGAAGCCCGCCGTTTTTATATCTTATGACCGAATCGCTTTTAATTTGAAGGATGACAATAAGATACGTCTTACTTTTGATTCTAATATAAGAACACGACGCGATAGGTTATCGTTCGATGAAGGTATTGACGGCAAAATCATTTTAGATGACGAATATACTGTTTTCGAGGTTAAATTTCCTTATGCTACACCGTTTTGGCTTTCAAAGGTGCTTTCTGACTTAAATATCTACCCACAGGGTTTTTCAAAGTACGGAGAGGAATATAAAGCGGAAAAGCAGAGCAGTTTTAAGAATGAATACATATTATCTAATACACACTAAAGGAGCTTTCTTGATGGACATCAAATTCGAATCGATTATAGGGAACGATATTACTCTCAAATCAACGCTTATTATGCTAATGGCGGCTATGCTGATGGGTTTTGCCGTTAGTATTGTTTACATGAATACGCATAAAGAGGAAGGTTATATGCCAAGCCTGATAACGACGCTTATTCTGCTACCGGCGATATCCTCCACAATAATACTTCTCGTCGGCAGCAATACCGCACAGGCGCTTAGCCTTGCCGGTGCAGCAGCGCTTATAAGGTTCAGGACCACTCTCGGGGATCCAAAGGATCTCGCGTATTTATTCTTCACACTTGCAATCGGTCTTGCCTGCGGCTGCGGATATATCGGTTATGCTGCCGTTTTCACTGTTCTGGTATGCATTATCATGATAATCGTTGAGAGGACGGGTTATGGAAAAAGCTCCGCAAGGGCCATGAAGCTCAAAATCATTATCCCTGAAAATCTTGACTATCCTAACGCTTTTGATGATATTTTTAAAAAAAGCACCGATAAATGGAGACTTAAAAAGTTAAAAACCACCGAATTTGGTTCACTCTGCGAGCTTGAATATATAATTGAACCGAAAAAAGAGGTTGCTATTAAAGAGCTCGTGGACGAGCTGCGTACCAGAAACGGTAACCTCGACATCTCTCTTGTTCTAAACCCGCATGAGGATAGAGTATTTCTTTCATAAAGAGTAAAAAACGCTCCCGAAGCAGTTCTTCGGGAGCATTTTTATGTTATGGACTATATCGAATTCAATGCCTGAGCAAGATCGGCAATTATATCATCAATATGCTCTGTACCTATTGACAGACGTATCGTATTTGGTTTTATTCCCTGTTCAAGAAGGTCTCCGCCGCTGAGCTGCGAGTGCGTTGTGCTCGCCGGATGAATTACCAGTGATTTTACATCCGCAACATTGGCGAGCAGCGAGAAAAGCTCCAGCTTGTCGATGAAGTTTCTTGCAATTTCAGCGCTACCTTTAATATCAAATGTAAATATCGAGCCCGCACCTTTCGGAAAATATTTTTTATACAGATTATAGTCCTGATGCTCTTTCAGCGACGGATGATTGACTGCTTCCACTTTGGGATGCTTTGACAGAAAATCCACTACTTTCAGAGCGTTTTCAACATGTCTTTCGACACGCAGCGAGAGTGTTTCCAATCCCTGCAGGAAAAGGAAAGAATGGAACGGGCTGACCGTAGAGCCGGTATCTCTCATAATAGTTACCCTGACTTTAACTATATAAGCGAGATTACCAGCGGTTTCTGTAAATATAACGCCGTGATAATTCGGATTCGGTTTTGATAGCCCCGGAAATTTATCACTTGCCGCCCAGTCGAATCTTCCCGAATCAATTATTACTCCGCCGATTACAGTACCGTGCCCGCCGATAAACTTTGTAGCCGAATGAACCACTATATCAGCGCCATGCTCAATAGGACGAAACAGATAAGGTGTAGCGAAGGTATTGTCGACGATCAAAGGCAGCCCGTGCTTATACGCTACTTCCGCTACTGCTTCAAAATCGAGCACGGAACAGTTGGGGTTACCAAGCGTTTCTATGAAAATCGCTTTTGTATTGGGTTTTATCGCCCTTTCGAAGCTCTGAACATCCGAACCGTCCACAAAGGTCGTTTCAACACCGGAATCGACAAAAGTGTTCGCAAACAGATTATATGTCCCGCCGTATAAATGCTTGTCGGCGACGATATGATCGCCAACACGTGTAATGTTCTGTAAAGCATATGTTATCGCGGCTGCTCCAGACGAAGTCGCAAGTGCTGCAGCTCCACCTTCAAGAGCAGCAATTCTCTGCTCAAAAACATCCGTTGTAGGGTTCATAAGTCTTGTGTATATATTTCCGCTTTCGGTAAGATCAAACCGTCCCGCCGCCTGTGCGGAATCCTTAAAGACATATGAGGTTGTTGCGTAAATTGGAACAGCTCTTGCATCGGTTGCGGGATCAGGTTTTTCCTGACCGGCATGGAGCTGAATAGTTTCAAATTTATAGTTGTTGCTCATTGCAGATTTTTCCTTTCAAATTCTGTTTTTTTATTTATATATAATAGCCGGCACATTCGGCCGTTTCTGAAATTATACCTGAGCATTATAAAAACCAATGAATACATCTGAACTCCTCCTGAACGATTTTTTATACAATTGTACCACCGCCTACTACATATTCATCGTCATAAAGAACTATTGATTGCCCCTTTGTAATCGCTCTTTGCGGTGAGTCGAACTCTATATGCAGTCGGTCATCTGAGGTCTGGAATACCGTTGCCGGTTGTTCTTTCTGACGGTATCGCAATTTTGCTTTTACCCTCATTGCAGATTCAATTCTGTCGCAGGTTATTAAATTTATCTCCGACGCTTCCGCTGTTCTTGAGAAAAGATCACTCTCAAGACCGAGAACAACTTTGTTTTGTTTGGGAACTATATCACAAACAAATAGCGGTTCTTTTGAGGATATTCCAAGTCCCCTACGCTGTCCGATCGTGTAGCGAATAATGCCCTTATGCCCACCGATAACGTTATCACCCATATCAACAAAGCTGCCCGAATCGAAACGCTTGCCTGTATACATCTCGATAAAACCGGCATAATCGTTGTTCTTTACAAAACATATATCCTGGCTCTCATGTTTGCCGGCATTGATAAAGCCGTTTTCTTCCGCAACTCGTCTTACCTCCGCTTTTTTCAGACCTCCAAGCGGAAAAAGCGTCATCGCAAGCTGATTTTGCGTAAGTGAAAACAACACATAGCTCTGATCTTTTGTTTCGTCGAACGCCTTTTTTAAAAGAAATCGTCCCAGCGTATCGTCCCATTCTTTTATCGCATAATGACCGGTAACCACATAATCGAACATCAACTGCCTTGCCCTTATGATAAGGCCTTTGAATTTAATAAATCTGTTGCAGTCGATACAGGGATTCGGTGTCCTACCGTTGATGTAAGCATCGACGAAACGATCGATTACGTTTTCCTTAAACTCCTCGGTGAAATTATAAACATAATATGGTATTCCGAGGCTGTGCGCCACATTTCTTGCATCCTCAACATCCTCAAGCGAACAGCAAAGGCTCTCGTCTATACCGATTTCGTAATTATTGAACATCTTTAACGTAACACCCGAAGCTTCATAACCCTGCCGCTGTGTCAAAAGAGCAGCTACCGAGCTGTCTACACCGCCGCTCATTGCCACAAGAGCGCGTTTTGCCATGCTTTGTTTTCACACCTTTCCAAAAGGTAATGCATAATGATTTTATTTTTGAAAATATATAGAACTATTCAAACTATGAATTTGAAAACATCGGTGTGGACAGATATCTCTCACCTGTATCCGGAATCAGAACGACAATGGTTTTACCAATGTTTTCGGGACGTTTTGCCACCTCAATCGCCGCCCATACGGCAGCACCGGATGAAATACCGACAAGTATACCCTCGCTTTTAGCAATCTCTCCGCCCATTTTAAAAGCATCATCATTCTCAACGGTAATTATCTCGTCATAAACGGAAGTATCCAATACTGTCGGCACAAAACCCGCTCCAATTCCCTGAATTTTATGAGGACCGCTCCTGCCTTCTGTGAGAACCGGAGATGATGCAGGCTCAACCGCGATAACCTTAATGCCCGGATTCTGTGACTTAAGATAACCACCCACGCCGGTGATAGATCCGCCTGTACCTACGCCTGAAATAAAAATGTCGACTTTGCCGTCCGTTTGCTTCCAGATTTCAGGCCCGGTGGTTGCCATGTGAGCTGCAGGATTTGCCGGATTGTCAAACTGTCTCGGAATATAGCTGTTGCTTATATCCTTTGCAAGCTCTTCAGCTTTGGCGATTGCCCCCTTCATTCCTAAGGTTCCGTCCGTCAGATATAAAACCGCTCCGTATGCAGCGAGTAAATTTCTGCGTTCGACACTCATAGTATCGGGCATAGTCAGAATAATCCTGTAACCCTTTGATGCGGCAACCGCAGCTAATCCAATACCCGTGTTTCCGCTTGTCGGCTCTATAATAACCGAACCGGGTTTGAGCAGTCCCTTGTTTTCGGCATCCTCTATCATCGCTTTTGCTATTCTGTCCTTTACGCTTCCCGCAGGATTGAAATACTCGAGCTTTCCGATTATTCTGGCTTTCAGATTATATTTTTTTTCCGTGCTGACAAGTTCAAGCAAAGGAGTATTTCCTATTAAATCTGTAAAGCTTTTTCTAATATCAGCCATATAAACACTGCCTTTCGTAATTAACCTATTTGACCGGTATTATTTATTTATACAATGTTTAGTTATTAATGTCAATCATAATTCAGATTATGTATTTTTCTTTTTACATTATACTTTTTTTGAAAAAAATAAAGTTAGTTGTATAAAAAAGCGCGACTGACCGCCGCGCAGTTTTTTTGAGTGTCTTTATCGTTTCGCTATCGGGATATACGGTCTTTCTTCCGAAATGCTTTTATACGCGGGACGGATTATCTTACCCATATTAATTAATTCCTCAAGCCTGTGCGCACTCCAACCCGAAATACGTGCGATTGCAAAAATCGGAGTAAAAAGCTCAAGCGGCAAGCCAAGCATATGATATGCAAAACCGCTGTAAAAATCGACATTTGCGCTTACACCCTTGTAGATATTTCTCTTTTTAGCTATAACCTTGGGCGCAAGCTCGTCGATCTTAAGGTACAGAGCATACTCATCCGAAAGTCCTTTTTCATACGAGAGCTTCTCCACAAAAGAGCGAAAAATCAACGCTCTCGGATCGGAAATCGAATATACTGCGTGGCCCATACCGTATATAAGCCCTGATTTATCAAAGCTCTTTTTATCAAGAAGGTTTTCAAGATAATCACAGATTTCATCGTTATCTTTCCAGTCCTTAACAACCGATTTCATATCCTCAATCATCTGGACAACCTTAATATTCGCTCCGCCGTGGCGCGGACCCTTCAACGACCCGAGAGCAGCGGCGATTACCGAATAGGTGTCGGTTCCGGAAGAGGTTACCACATGCGTCGTGAATGTTGAGTTGTTTCCTCCGCCATGCTCAGCGTGGAGCATGAGAGCGAGATCGAGCACTCTTGCCTCCAATTCCGTAAACTCTCCGTTAGGGCGAAGCAAATGAAGTATATTTTCAGCAGTGGACATATTCTCGTTTGGAGCGTGAATGAACAGACTTCTACCGCCATAATAATGCTCATATGCATTATACCCGTATACAGAAATAAGCGGAAAGGTTGCTATTAAGAGCAGACACTGACGCATGACGTTTTCGGGTGTTATATCGTTGGCATTTTGATCGTAGGCGTACAGAGTCAGAACCCCTCTTGAAAGAGCGTTCATCATGTCCTTGCTCGGAGCTTTCATAATTATATCCCGAACAAAGCTCTGCGGCAGAGAGCGATAGCTTGACAACAGTTCAGAAAAGCTCTTCAACTCCTTCGCATTTGGCAGTTCTCCGAACAGAAGAAGATATGTAACCTCCTCAAACCCAAAACGTTTCTCTTTATTGCAGCCCTCAACAAGGTCTATTATGTTTATACCACGGTAGAAAAGCTGACCGTCAATCGGAACGGACACACCGTCTTGTTCACGGTATGAGCGTATCTCGGAGATGTCCGTAAGTCCGGTAAGCACTCCCCTGCCGTTTATATCCCGCAGTCCCCTTTTCACATCATACTTGCTGTAAAAAGAGGAGTCGATTACGGTATTATTAACGCAGCGCTCGGTTAGCTCCTTAATTTGCGGAGTAATAGCGGAAAAATCATTAGTCTTACTCATCAATCCAATCCTTTCCAATTAAATCGGAAAACAAACGAGCCAAAAGCAGAAGATCCGATTAAAAAACTGATTGCATATTTATTCCAATGCATAATATTATATCAAAAAAACATGCTGTTGTAAACATAAATATTATTAATTGTTTGTATTCTTATGCAGTTTAGCCTCGATTTTTGTCTTTTTTTCCTTTATTTTTACCAGTGCGATCTCATCCTTGTATGTCTTTGGTGCGAGTAAAACGAAGGAAGCAAACGCTTTTGAAATAAACTTTTTTGTTTCTGCATCAATACCCTTTGCAGTCTGCAACATTGACTTTACGGCTTTTTTCTTTTCTGAGCTAAGTTCGGGTAAAGTTTTGATATTAGTCTGTTTTATCAAGCCGTATAGTGTGTCAAAAAACAATTTGCGCTTATCATCGTCAAGACGGGCTAACCATTCAGCTATGGTTTTATCAAAAAGCACCGAAGTATCGGCGATTTCCTCTACATAAACGAAACTGCCGTTTTCGACCTGCCATGAAAACAAATCGTGTTGATTAAGCCCTCTTCTATTACTTTTTATTATAGTATAATCTTCCTGATTATGCATTATCATTCCGATTAAAGAGGATTGCGGCAGATATTTTTTTATTTTGTCTTTAACCTCCAAATAGTCTTGGTCTGATAAAAATTCCTGTCGGAATCCCGGCCCGTCAAGACTGTATACTTCCAATATCCTTTTTTTTACCTCGGGCAAACACTTGGATGCGGAATACACCGCAAGATTTCCACCTTTGGAGTGTCCTCCGACCCGCAGGGGTCTGTCGGAAGACAATGCAGCTTTATTAAGGTATTCCGCACCTGCCGCCTGTGCCGGAATCGGGTTTTTATATGTAAGATTAAAATCCTCCTTCCATCCGATGACAGTCATATCGGTACCTCTGTAAGCGACAAAATCGGTTTCGTCCGGAAGTTTGAATATAACAGCGGAGAACTGCTTTTCCTCTACCAAATCAATTTCATTCACAAAGCCTGAAAGGCAGGTATCCCTGAACCTTTTGCTCTTGGCAAACAGCCTGTATAAACGCTCGCAGTCCTGTTCGGCACGAATGTTTTTGAACAGTAGCCTGCTCCTTGCAAAGGGAGTGATTACAGTGAGTGGGAGAGGGCGCGGTTCTTTATCGGCCATAGTATAAGCGTAGTCCGAAAAAACGTAATCAAAATTCAGATAAGTGAGCTGTGAAAGAATCAGGGCATCGACAGGTCCGAATTCAAGCTCGCGGAGACTGCGTCTGCCCTCGTTTTTTATATAATCGAAAACATTTCCCAATATGTTCTCATCCCTTCATAGTATATGAACCGATCGACACGCGGTTTTTCCCATTTTTCTTTGCATTGTAAAGCTCGTAATCTGCCAATCTGTAATGCGACTCTATTGAATCATTACCTTCTCTTTCATGAGATGCTTCATATATGCTGCCTCCTATGCTTACGGTAACATAACGGTGCAGGCTTCCTTCACCTGAAACAATATGCATATCCTCAACCGACTGCCTGATTCTGTCACACAGCAGTCTTATCTCATCTTCGGTTTTCCAACCTTCGACAAGAACCGTAAACTCTTCGCCTCCTATCCTTGCGACCACGCTTTCCAAGCCCTCGTGGTCATGGAGAGTTTTTGTAAATGAAGAAGCGACGGCATTAATACAGTCATCTCCGTCAAGATGAGAAAAAAAGTCGTTATAGTTTTTAAAATTGTCGATATCTGCCATTAAAACCATTATTTTTGAGGATTTTTCCTTCCACTCAGGCATTTTCATCCTTACATATTCATCGAGATATCGCCTGTTGGGCAGATTAGTGAGCGGATCGGTTTTTGACAGTGTATCGAGCTTTTCATTAAGCTTTTTCAGGTCCAACTGATAAAAAAGCCTTTTATAGTTGCTTGAGCGTAGATAGAACATAATCAGCCAACCTGAAATAATAAGCAGAATAATATGCAAATCGTTAAAAAGATTCTGGTCTCCCGTTAATGTTGTAATCCTAAAAAGACGCCATGTATTGTGAAATATGAAAAAAACAGATTCGTAGAAGGTTAACACAGGAAAAAAGGCGAAAAAACCGATCAGATAATAAATCGAATTAGGAGGCGCTCCTCTGATTACTTCGAGATGAATTGCTATATGCAAACTATATGATATTAGAAAGTAGAAAATAAAATACAGGAGACTGATATGATTATAAACATAATTCTTCTTTAGAATAATACGTGCAGAGATAATCAAAACAAAAAGACATACAACTGATAAAAAAATATCGTTCGTTAATTTTATTAATTGAATAGAATCTTTTTTAATGTTGTTATCATAAAATCCGGTATAAAAGTCAATAATGATAACCATTATCTGATAAAGAAAAATTCCAATTGAAAGAGGAAGTATCCTGTTCAGATTCATCAGTATCCGGGATTTATTTATATCGTCATAATAACGCTCGCCATACTTTTTCTTTATCTGATTAGCGGTAAAAGCAGATGAAAACACATCTGAAAAAAATTTTGTTATATGAGTTCTAAGCTTCAAATTATTCACCAACTTTTCCTGTAATCATTTATATTCCGCTCAGGAACCAATTACTTTCAACTCCGCTGCTCCAACGAAACCGGCACTACCACCAGCTTTTCCGTAAATGCGAATCCCTGAACAGATAACCGGTTCAAAAGTAAAGCTGTATGTCTCAAAGTCAGCACCAAAAGCGTTTTGAGAATTTCCGTATGGGTATTCAGGTGTTATTTCCACATTGATGTTTATCCATTTTCCGTCAACAAAAACTTGCAGATACAATTCTCCGTCGGCATACCAACCGCCATTATCAATATGTAATTATTTTATCGCAACTGCAATAAAAAGTCAAGTTCATTAATTTCCGACATTTTATTCATTAGAGATAAATATTTATTAAAAATTTTGGAAAAAACATTGACAAAAAGTAATTATGAGTATATAATTTAGTAATAGAAAATCGAATTCAGATAATTTTGATGTTTCATATAAAAATATTAGGAGGACGTAATGAAAAAAATCTTTTCAAAAGTTTTATGTCTGTTAATCGTGTCGATTTTAGCATTATTCAGTCTCATTTCGTGTGAGAATAATGGAAGTACAACCAGTAATGACTCGTCGGTAGTTTCCGATACTACGAGTGAACTATCCGGCGAATACTCCGACGATGTATCCGAGGAGGAATACGTTAAGGATGAGGTAATAATTTCAGAGGAGGAAAAACAGGGCGTTATTGCTGAGGGATTACTCGGCGTCACAGGCAACAAGGTCTTTGCATACAACGGTTATCTCGGTTACGGCTACAATTTACTCGAAGCATCTTATTACAATCCGAATGACATCAAAGCCACTAACCCTATTATCGATATGGACAAACTCGCCGCCGACGGCTATGTCTATGTAAACGGTATTACTTCCAATAGCATAGACTGCGTTACTTTTATGAGCGACAGTACAAAGGAATATTCCAAGTCAATTTCCATATCTGCTAATTTAGAGGGCAAATTCGGGCTTACCGGAAGCTTTAAAACATCGTTTGGAATGGATTATTCTTCTGAAATTAAATCTAACCAGAAGCTGATAACAGTTCAGAGCAGCTTATTTACACAAAGAGATTTTATTTACGATACGAATAATGAAATTGTTGGTAATTATGCTACTTCAGCATTTACTAAGGACGCTGAAAAATTATCGCCCGAAGCACTTATAAAAAAATACGGTACTCATGTGCTTAAAGACATTTTCCTCGGCGGAAGATTCGATCTTAACTATTTATACACGAATATAGAGAACAAGTCAGACGAGAGCATCAGTGCTTCTGTAAGTGCCTCTTACGGACGCGTTAGTGGTGGTGCAACCGTAGACATCGACGAGAGGAGAAAAGAGGTCGAGAAAAACAGCAAGCTGCTGATAAGAGCATACGGTGGCTCCGTTGTCGTTGACCCGACATCCATAGAGAAAGCTCAAGCTTCATATGAAAAATGGGCACAGGGTGTTGAAGATGGCAAAATAACTTTGGTTGACAGCTCCGAAATTGTAGGAATATGGGATATAGTAGCAAAGATGGATTTTGCGAATGCGGAAGCAAAGAGCAAAGAAATAGAAGACTACTTCAACTCACGTTCGGGCGAAATCGCCGCAGCTTTTAAAAAGTCAGCTTCTGTAAAAATGTATATCGCTTCCATTCATGTGGGAACCGGAGACTCGGAAATGAAAGCGAAAAATGTTCTTCGCCAACAGGGAATTCTTGAGGGTAATATAATTAATCTTGACCTCAACAGAAGTTGCGGCGGTGATTATATTTATGTCGGATATAAAACGACTAATGACAGTACAAAAGCTCTTACGGGTATATGCGCAGATTATTTTAATAATGCAAACTCAAGTAATATAAAATTTGATAACTGCGATTATACAATTATACCAATCGATCTGAACAAAGGTGCAGGCGGCAAGTATATATATCTTTATTACACTCATGATACAAAAGCAGGAAACCCGATTACTGGCATTCAATACCAGGACAATAACAGATTTGAAAATGGGAATGCTGACGGTTATGAGGTTGTACGCTGTACTACGGACAAACAAGGATTGGATCTTAATAAAGAATCCGGCGGTGATTACATTTATCTCTGGTTTACAAGAAAATAAGTATTAAAATACCATAATAAATGACCGGAATTGCTTATCAACAAAGCAACTCCGGTCTTTTTATATGTTTTAAATGCTTTTTATATTTGATCGCTCAAATCTTGATTGTTATTCTTTTTTTCTCCTATGCTCAAAAGGAGGTTTAATAGTATTCCGAATATGGCAGCACCCGCGATACAAGGTATGTCAAATTGGAAATTCTCGAATACGACCGGTATATTTCCGCCGAAAGCGTAATTGCCGCCGATACCGATTATCATAATCGATGCGATGACTGCGATGTTCTTTGCGCTGAACATATCTACCTTTTTTTCAATCATAATAGCAATACCCTGAGCTGCTATTGCTCCGAACAGATAAATCTCAAGGCCGCCTATAACTGCGGTGGGAATAGCGTAAATAGCATTTACAAGAGGAGTAAAGAAGGAAATAACCATAGCGATTATTGCAGCTACTATAAGGACAGGTACCGAAAATACCCTAGTGATTGCCATTGTGCTTATGTTCTCGCCGTAATTAGTTCCTGCAGGTCCTCCGATAAATCCGGTAATCATATCGCCGATACCGTCGCCTATAAGATTCCTGTCAAGCATTTGAGCTAAGTTGTATTTCTTCTCGGAACTCTTCTTTTTTGCAAGATCATTAACATAAATATCAAGCTGATACATATGTGCAGTGGATTCCGGAATTGTTGCAAATGCGATAGGCATTATAGTTGCGACTGCCACCCATGATACTTTCGGGAACGTAAAGGCGGGAACTGCGAACAGGGTTGTCGGAAAATCGCTTACGATGTCCTTGATATCTCTGAACATATTTAAGTCTTTTCCGCCGAAAGCATATAATAATCCGGCAACTGCACAACCTACACCGGCTCCCAAGAGCAAAGGAAGCTGACCCAAAAAGCCCTTCAGATACCTTGAAAATATGATGGTCGAAAGAAGCGTTGCGAGGGAAACAACCCAAACCCAGCTACCGTTTTCCACACCAAACTCAGCACCCTCCGCAAGTGCTTTCGGTGCTGCGTCGCTCAGAGCGTTACCGGCAAGAGTAAGGCCGATAACCATTGCGATAGGACCGGTAATCGAAGCGGGTAATATCTTTTCTACCACATGATTACCCATGAATTTTACTAAAAGGCCTGCGGCAATAGATACAAGACCCGATAAAATAATGCCGAACTGAACATAAGAAAGCACTTCGCCCGGAAGAACCTGTCCCGATGACCATGAATCCAAAGCCGTTTGCGCAGTGGGGCTTATTTCTTTGTAAAATTCCTCACTTGCCAATAAACTGAAAACTGCTGATAAGTAAGAAAAGCTCGAACCGTAATAAAGCGGAATCTTTCTGCCGGTAACAAGTATAAAGCAGATTGTAGCAAGACCGCTCGCAAAGATTGTTGTCGACACCTGAAAACCTGTTATCAGCGCAACGGCAATCGTAGCGGGAAACATTACAATTACCTGTTGAATCGCATAAAGAAACAATTTCCATAGTGTCGGACGCTCGTCCGGTAAATAGCCGATGGTTTGGTTTTGTTTGTTCATTTCTTCCATCCTTTATTTTTTATTTTAGAAAATTAAGGTCATTTATTATAGATGCTTACGCTTGTTTCCCCGTCATGCTCCGTAACCTTTACCACGACGACTTCGCTTAGTGAAGTGGGAATGTTCTTACCAACATAAGTAGCCTTGATTGGCAGCTCGCTGTGCCCTCTGTCAATCAACACAGCAAGCTCAACCTTTGCGGGACGCCCTAACTTCATAACTGCTTCCAGAGCCGCACGAGCGGTCCTGGAAGTAAAAATCACATCATCAACAAGGATAACTGTTTTTCCGACGACCGAAAAGTCTACTGCCGATCGATTTACGATAGGTTCGGTGTTTATTAAGGACAGATCATCACGGTAAAGAGTTATATCAATCTCCCCTACCTCGATCTTTGTATTTTCGATTTTTTTTATATTACCGGCGATACGGTGAGCGAGCGGAATTCCCCTTGTCTTTATTCCTATCAAACACAGATTATCTGTTCCGTGATTTCTCTCAACAATCTGATGAGAGATCCGCATAAGCGCACGGTCGACATCCGCCTCGTTCATAATACCCACTTTGTATTCCATCACTCACGCTTTAGTCCTTTCCCACAAAAAAAGACCCTGTCTTTTTTACACAGACAAGGTCAGATAATGCTTTAAACTATTATCCAAGTCAGTATTTAACCTTGCCGGCAGCCCTGTACCGCGCTTAAAGATTATTTTTGCTGAAAACAGTATATCACATCTTTTAAGATAAGACAAGATGTTTCTAAAAATATTTTTTATTTATAAATAGAAAATATCTGAAACATAAAATTCATATTTGTTTTATTTTATATTCCATTCCTCAAGCAGCCATTCATTCCTTTTTACAAGCCATTGTCTTAAATAATGGATGTTTTTTTCGTAGGTTGAAAAAGGAATACGCTCGTATAAACTATATTTTTCGGTCATAGACCATCCGGCGACAGAATAGTTATCCTCAAAGCTTTTACCGTATTTTATAAGCAACGAATCGATTTTATTTTTTCCCAGCTCGTTATCGGTCGAAAGATTGATTATATCAGGCAATATTTCTTTATACCTCGCCTTTACCATATCCAAAAAACCGTCGCATTGCAGCAAATATCCGTACCAGATTTTATCGCAGTATATGCTCTCAGTGCTGTCGCCCGAACCGCCGATATTGTTGTATTTTTCGTAATAATCCGATGCGCAATTACCGGAGGACAAATCCATGTCCCAAATCGGACCGCCGTAAATCTTCCCGTTTTTAATATAAAAGCGTGTCGAGCTCGTCGAAAAATCTACATCCTTAAAAAACTCATTGACGATGTAAAAATCAACCATCGACGACAAATCGTAGTATTCTTTGACAGCATTGAGGTTACCGGAGGCGATTGCGGCTTCCGCATTTGCAAGAAAATTATTTAAATAATTACGCTGTGCATTTGTCGGAAATTCAGGATCATTGAAACCGAATAAAACTCCGTATATCGGCGTGCGTATACTCTCGGGATTGCTGTATTGCTCCCACGGTTCGTATTCGAGTAAAAACTCATTTCTTTTGGTGTCTATTTCAACACGTGTATCCCCTGCCGCTACCGCTTCTGTCAACAGATAGTTGCCCATAAAGATACCGTTTACATATACATCAACAAAAGCGGATCCCGGTACATACCGCATTCCTATTTCGGTCGCAAAATCAAAAACCAGCTTATTGCGAATAAGTGTTTTATCATACATATTCGCAAGTAAACACCACTTTTTGGCGGTTCCGAGCCCGAGAACCGTCTTCTTTGATTCGAATTTTATGTTATATGGCTTCTTTGCGCCGGATGATGTGGAGTTGCCGCGAATCCTGACCTCCCCTTTTGAGTCGTATATTTCAGCGAACACTCCTTCGGGATCATATATTCTAAGCTCTGCATCGACATACATATCACGGTTTATCTCATTTGATGCATTGATATATACTTTGGGAACGTCTATCTCTCTTTGTTCCGTATTGTCTGTTTCGCTCGTTTCACCGGAAGTTTCGCTATTTTGTATATCAGACACCTCGTCAGATGATTCGGCTTCTGATGGTAAATCTATGTCAAGGGATTCCTGTTCTGAAAAGCTTTCGGAAACGATGTCCGACTCATTCTCTAAGCTTGTTCCATCCGCCATTGAACTATCGGTCTTTGATGAACCGCTTTGATTTTGACTCAATTCGTCGCTTTTATCGGCAGTACTGTCAGAGCTCGTAATATCGGGAATTGATAGATTCTCTGACGAAAGATCAGCGTCCGATATGTTTTCCCCGCCGCCGCAGGCAGCAAAAATAAGCACAATAATATAGCACAGCAAAACAACCGTCAGCTTTTTTTTATAACTGTTGTTATTGATAAACACTCCCCCCCTTTTCCTGTTCGCTTATCGAATAACTTTGTCCCAGTCAAACAGCTCTCCGGGATCGGTCTTGTTCGGATTGTATTCATCATGTCCTATAATATGTTCTTTATCTCTCGGTATATCGTTTTCATCACAGATAAAATCAAGCAAAATGTCAAGCGATTCATACTGTGCTTTTGTATAACCGATATCATCGCTGTTAAGACGCGAATACTGCTCCTTTGTCATGTACTGCTCCATATCTGACTGTGAACCGATTGCAAGCAGCTCAATACCTATCGAGTACCTATTCATATCATTGGTGTATTTTTCGGTATCGTCCCATATCCCTTTTCCGGCATGCCATGCTACACTATCTTCGGGAATATACCTGTATACTGTACCATCACGGTCAATTATATAATGGATAGAGACTTCGTAATCGATAAAAATCTGTCTTACCTTTTTAATATCGTACGGATTCTGAGGCTCTGCAACGACATTACTGCAAAAATGCAGCATTATGAATTCCGGTTTATATTCCCGCTCCCAGGAATAATCCTCAAGAGGAGTCAGGTACTCGTCTTTTATGTTCATATCGGCTTTACTCTCCTCCGGCAAGCTCTCGGTAAAAGGAATATCATCGCTTGATTCCGATTGCAAAGACTCATTTAAATCATTTGAAATATGTCCGGAATCTGTGGATTTTTCGGTATTGTCAGCATCATTTCCGCAAGCGGAAGCGCAAAAAATCAATGCACATATCGCTGCAGGTATTGCTATTTTTTTTAAAATGATATTCATAAATGTCATTAAAAAATATGCTCCTTTATAACGTACCGAAAAAAATAATGCCCTTATTACAGTAGCATTATTTTTATAACTTGTCAAGAAAAGAAAGCGTTAAGAACACTACCTGATAACGAGCCACTTCTTCTGTGCTTTGTTCCATCTGACGTAGAGTAGCTTTGCAATTATAGCGGGGGGAATAACCTTGCCCACTATACTCAAAAATCGGTTCATAACACCCGGAATATATAAATGTCTGTTTTTAAGGACCCTCGAAATAGTCTGGTGAGCAACTTTTTCCAGCCTGTTTGCGGTCACACTCCCCCAAAAGCCCTGCGCTTCAATACCGCATATGGATTCGGGAGTAGTAGCCAGACCGGCTGGACAGAGAGAAAGCACCGTTACCTTCTCTTTTTTCATCTCCTGACCGAGTGCGATGGAAAAATCGAGCAGAAATCTTTTTGATGCAGCATAAGTGGCTTTTAGGGGCATCGGATACATCGAAGCAAGACTTGAGACGAAAACCACATAGAAATTCGAATCCGGTCTTCGGCATAAAAGTGCCTCTCTTGTTATTCTGAGCGTCGCTTCAATATTCAGCTTCAATATGGAAATAATTTCCTCAAACCCTCTCTGCAAAAAGCCTCCCTCGTAATCAATACCTGCGACATTCAACAGCATATCAAGCTTAAAATCCTGATTATTTATAAATTTTATGAGAGTTTTTGTTTCACCCTCATCTGTCAAATCACAGCATTTGATATAAATTTCCGTTCCGAACTGCCGTTCAAGTCCGTTCTTTACCGAAACCAGACCTGTATCATTGATGTCAGTTAAAAATAAATTGTAACCTCTTTCCGCGCATTCAATAGCCAATGCTCTGCCAAGTCCGCCCGAAGCTCCGGTTATCAATACATTCACTTTACAAGCCTCCCGTATTTTATTCCGCATAACTGCTCACTCAACCTGAAAAGCCTATCGGCGTTTTCTCTTGTTACCTGTTTCGAGTGCTTTTGTTCTCTGCACAAATAATAATATATAGCCGGAGGATTTTCTTCCTGTAAACAGAGCCATGCGTATGTCTTTGCAGGAATTTCAGGCAAAACCCCATGTTTCTTTCGCATAGACCAGACGAATTTTACAATACCTCCCGTCTGCTTTTGCCCAATATCCGTGTTAACAAGGCCCGGATCCACTCCATATGCACTGATACCGCAGGATGAATATCTGTCATTCAATGCATAAGCGAATAGCATATTACACAATTTTGATTGCTTGTAAACCATCAGCGGATTATAGTGCTTTTTAAACATTATATCTTTCCAACGGATTTTCATCATTTTATGAGATCTGCTCGATGTCATTATCACACGACCGCCGGCTTTATTCAAAAAAGGTAATAAATAATAGGTCAACAGAAAAGACGAGAGATGATTGAGTGCAAACTGCTGTTCATAACCGTCCTCCGTTGTGGTGTACCAGCTCCTCACACAACCCGCATTGTTTATCAGAGCGTGCAGCTCACCGTTGCAGTTTTTTGTTATGAATGCTCCGACTTTATCCGCAAGCACCTTTATCTCGGATTGCCGCATAAGATCTGCCGTGAAAAACTCAACATTACAATCAGGAAAACTTTCGCTTAGCTCTTTCTTTGAGTTAGCACACTTTTCATCGGAACGTCCGATACCTATTACAAAAAAACCCTCACGAAGCAGTTCCCTGCAAACCGCAAAACCTATTCCGGAAGTCGCTCCGGTAACAACAACTGTTTTCATATCGTCACCCTGTTATTCAAACCAGTTCCAGACATGCCAGAACTCTAAAGAACCTGCGCATATTGCTGACACGATATATGTGGTGATAAAACTAACCGCACAGATTATTAGCGAAACAAGCGCAACTTTGCGTAGTTTCCTGTTGAATTTCGGATACATGGGAAGCGACGGGTAAACGGGCTCGTTCTTTGAGGCGGCAAGCACATTCTCGTGAAAACGTCCGTATGCACGCATAAGCTGTCTTACGAATTTACCGCAATAAACTGTTCCGGCATAGGAAAGCATCGACATCGCAAGCAGAAAAATGCCGAATAACAGTGCATTTACATAAGGCATAGCGGGGATTATCTCATATATGTCGATATCCGCAATAAGACATATTCCCGTCGTAAATAATGCGATTGTTATTACAGCCATCGAAATAACCCAGGCGAAGAGCATAACAAAAACCATGGCAATAATAATATCCGCAAACCCAAGTCCAATCACAGCTATCAAACGATTTCCGGTCTTTGTTACATTTTCGGAAGTGTTAGGCTCAAACTGCTTTGCCAGCGCGGTCGGATTGCCGAGCTTTGCGGCGATCTCCTCCTCAGAGTACCCGTCAGCGAGTTTAAAGCGAAAATGCTCCTCGTACTCCGACAGGATATCTTCCCTTTCGGTCACTTTGTTTTCTTTAAGAGCTCTTTCAAGCTCGCTTAAAAAATCATTTTTATTCACACTAAATCCTCCTCTAAAATTTCGGTAACCGACTTGATAAAATGGAGCCATTCAGCTTTGTCGGATATATATTGCTGTTTCCCATATTTGGTCAGCCTATAATACTTTCTCGGCGGCCCGCCGCTTTCCTCCGAAAGATAGGTAGTTACCAAACCGTCGCTTTTCAGTTTCCTTAAAATCGGATAAACAGTGCCGTCTGAAATATCGATTTTTGAGGAAATATACTCCGAAACATCGTAGCCATAACAGTCCTTACGGCTTAACATCGATAAAACAAGCAACTCAATAACACCCTTTTTATACTGTATATTCACTGCTAAACCTCCGTTTTCGTGTTTACCAATAGTGTTCTTTGATTACTACTATACATTATATATTAGTAAACCGCTTTTGTCAATAGCAAAATCAAAAAAATAAAAAAATTCCGATCAGTGTGTCAGATAGACCAAAAATGCACTGATTCCGGAACTTTTTTGTTTTTTAGAATTCTTTATTATTAATGCTATTCAATGGTGTTTCGGTGTTACCTTCAATTATCTCCGCTTCTCCCCGCAAAAACAAGTGGAAGCTTTTCCGATAATTCCATACCTTTCATTTTAGTTTAAAACAGTTTTTCTGATATATGCAGTATAATTTTAAAATATCCTTCAATTTGGTGTTGTAATATGAAGAAATCAGTGATATAATAATACAAATATAAATCTCGAGGTATCTATTTTGATTACTTACTACTTTACAACCACTACTACCGTGTAGGGCCATTCTTTGAAGTTAGTTGCAGATGCAACCGGCGATGAAGGTTAGCCCTATCAGTCGTACGGTTGCAAGGAATATATAACACCTTGCATCACCAATAAAGTGAGCAGGGTGATTTTGTTTTGTAAGGGGGTGTTTGCTCTAATGTTTAATGGAATATTATCTCGATGTTCCGAGGAGCGTCTTACCGTATTATCTTCACTTAATATACTAAAATAAGATAGGGAGAATACAAATATGGAAAATTATAAAGAAATTTTAGCAGACGGAATTTCAAAAGCTGTAGGTGCAGAACTTATTCTTTTTGAGGAAAATGATTACGGCTTTTTTTGTGACTATGATATCCCACCGCTTAATCCCATCACTTTTGCAGAAATAGTAAAAAAGGTTAATTCAGACAATATAGAGTGCGTTTTCGAGCTTGACCGCTTTTCGGGTGTTTATGAGGATGGAAAAGCTAAAAATCGTATGCTTCAACGCATTTATGTATTAGCTTTTAGAACACCGAAAGAAATTGAAGCATATAAAAGTTTTGTAGCAGAAGCTGTAAAACGTGACCATAAGACACTTGGAAACGAATTAAAACTGTTTTCAAGCTCAAATGAAATTGGGCAAGGCTTAATATTGTGGCATCCAAAAGGAGCAATGCTTCG
>JAQVPJ010000001.1 GCA_028702135.1 Eubacteriales bacterium
TCGATGGTAAATAGTTTCGGCATAAAATTCGGCAGTGATAAAGAAACTTATGATATGAGCTATTATGACAGTATACTTGACCAAACCGAGATTGACATCCGCGATATGCCGCCCGTCAAAACGATCGGTCGTAACCGCTTGTGAAAATCAAGCCAACAATGATGTGTTTTGTGATAAATGTAGAATTGTAACCAAAAATAAAAAACTATAGTTTTAATTTTACAAAATCAAATGAAACTAGTTCTATTGTTCAATTAAAAGCTTTTAGTTATTAATATATAGACCTTTATTTGTAAAAGAGGTAAATATGCCAAGACCAGCAAAAAGACCACCAAATCGCACAGACGGCCGGTGGGAAGTCAAAATAACCCTAGAAAAAAATACTATAGACAGTAAACCAATCCGTAAGTCTTTCTATAGCTCCATAAGCTACGACGATGCAAAAAGACAAGCAAATGAATATATTACTACTATGGAAGCACATCGACTTTTAGGTGATGCTTTGGTGCAACGTGAGGCGACTTTTGATGAGTTAGCACAATTGTGGCTTGATCATAAAGAATCTAGTGTAAAGTATTACACATTCGTTACAACTTACAAAACAAAATATGATAAGTATATAAAGCCGTTTTTCGGAACCCGCAAAGTAACTGATATATACTCATCAGACGTCCAGAAGTTTTTTGATAAGTATAAGTATCTTTCATCATCTATGCGTAAAAAATTTCTATTGATTTTAAAAGGTGTTTTTGATTTTGCTGTTGATAATGATTTTTGTTATAAAAACCCCGCAAAGAAAATTGTGATTAACGAAAAATTAATAATAAAGAAAAACGTTTATAATCAAAGCGAAAAAGATATTTTCATGAGAGCCAGCAAAGAAAAAGGATATTATGATTTTGTCTTATTAATAGAAACAGGAATCCGTCGTTCGGAATTGTTAGGGCTTTTATGTATCAACGTTCACCTGGATGAAGCTTTTATAAGTATTACTCAAGCAATTACGCCAAATATTAGATATTCAAAAGAATTAAGCATAAAAAGTAATACCAGTTATCGTAACATTCCAATTTCAACAGATACTGCAGATTATTTAAAACATTTCATATCAAGCGGTTATGTTATAACAAATACAAACACGCCTATGTCTCCAGAAGGTTATGCTCATAATTTTAAAAAAAGAATGAGAGAGTTAAGCAGCAAATACGCAATACCAGAATTAACCCCACACGAGCTTCGTTATACCTTTGGAACATTGCCCCGTGAAAACGGTGCCGATATATATACTATTTCAAAAGCAATGGGTCACTCTACAATTGAAATCACTGCAAAAACATATGTTAAAAACGATCTTGAAGTACTTCGTAAAGACATGAAAATTGATAATGTATAGCAAATTTATATTTTATAATTATATATGCGAGCATGATGCTACATAGAGCACCTCGAATGGGAGGAAGGGCATATACCTTATGCGATAAAACGCTAATATGCATCAATAAATATAAGATTATTTTATTTAGAACAAACAATAAATTGACGACAAATTGACGACATAAAGATAGAATTAAGTAGAATTTAATAGCATTTTTCTAAAAAGTGAAATCGAAAAACGACAAAGTAAAACCCCCGTAATTCCTTGTAAATTAAGGTGTTTCGGGGGTTTTTGCTGGCAGGGATAGCTGGACTCGAACCAGCGGAATGCAGGAGTCAAAGTCCTGTGCCTTACCGACTTGGCTATATCCCTGTGTTTATTACCTTATTCTTCGAATAATGCGCTTGGTTATTATATATTAAAAGCGTGGTATTGTCAAGACAAAACGACGATATTCATTATAAAGAAGATGCTTTTATTCATGTAAAAATATCTTTGCAGGAATCTATTGCAGCGGCGAGCAGCAAAGCATGGTCTCCAGCAAGCGGCGAATCCCCTCTCATGACATAATTCGCATCAACTGGATAAGGTGCAGGGCATGACCTTCTCAAAACAGGACAGATAAGTTTTTCCCTGCCGTTAGTTAACTTTATTTCATATTCATCCTCGTAACTTCCGTCCCGATAGACGCCCGTGCTGACAGGCAAAACGGAAATGTCGAACCACGCCGCATTTTCAGCATCATCCCCGGCTATTATATGGTTTTCTCTCGTAATAAGCCGTCCTGTAAAAGCAATTGTTATTATCCTCGTTCTCGGATCACGGTGTGGCTCGGAAAAACAGCGGAGTTGTTTTATTTCTACTTCACTTAATCCTGTTTCTTCAAAAAGCTCACGGTACGCAGCTTGCTCGACCGTTTCGTACGGCTCAACAAAGCCTCCGGGAAATGCCCATTTCCCGATAAAAGGGTGCCCTCCCCTTCGAATAAGCAATGTTCTCTTATTATCGAATAGTATTATGTCAACCGTAACCGAGGGACGCTCATAAACTGAAGGATCATATGCTCTTAGGAATTCTTCCTCTGTTAAACCATCTTTATCAACCGGCATATATTTTTCTCCGTTTCTGTTAATATTTGTAAAAAGTTATAGTGGTTGCTTTATTATCTTTGAATACATTCTCGGATATTCACCAGCGGTATTTCTCTGCTTTTCAATTATTATCAGAGTGTGCATCCTGTCAAATAAAGGAATCTCAACTTCGACTATGTCGATGGTTTTTCCGCCAAGAACCTTTATTGCATTTTCTGCCTGATTAAGCTCCTCTTTCCCCTTGCTTCCCTTCATGGCTATAAAAAAGCCACCTTTTTTTACCATTGGAATACACAATTCGCACAGCACATCAAGTCTTGCGACCCCCCGTGCTACCGCTATATCAAATGTCTCCCTCCTCTCAGTACGCGCTATTTCCTCAGCTCTGCCTAAAAGTGTTTTGAGGTTCGTAATTCCGGCATCTCTTGCCGTTTCCTCAACGAAACGCAGCTTTTTTGCCGTAGAATCATTAGCGGTAATGCTGCATTCATTCGAGCAAACTGCGAGCGGCAGGGACGGAAAACCTCCTCCGCAGCCTATGTCGATAACACTTTTTCCGTTAAAGAGACCGGTTTGCAACAGCGTAAGCGAATCAAAGATATGCAGTAAAGCAATTTCCTCATCAGTCTTTAGTGCGGTAAGATTCAACTGTCCGTTCATTTCCACAAGTCTTTCACAAATAAACGATAGCTTTTCCGATTGAATATCGGTCAATGATAAGTATTTTTTTGTTATTTCCACTATACTATTCATTTTCGTTACCATATTGTGAAAGGTAAATCAGCAGAACAGAAATATCCGCCGGGGAAATACCCGAAATGCGGGATGCCTGACCGATATTATGGGGGCGTATTTTCTCGAGCTTTTGAACCGACTCCATTCGTATTCCTTTGATTTTCGAATAATCGATATCAGCGGGAAGACGTTTTGCCTCGAGCTTTTTAAACCGTTCGACTTCTGCGAGCTGCTTTTTTATATAGCCTTCGTATTTAATCTCTGTTTCCGCACGTTTTGCTATATGTTTAGGTATACAGGGCGGGTTTTCCTCCAGCCCGTAAATATCCCCGATTGTGATAAAAGGGCGTTTGAGTAGCTCTGCCTTGCGTATTCCGTCATCTGTTTCATCATATCCGCGACTTTTTAGCAGGTTGTTTAGTTCGGGCGTGCAGCGAAAGGATTCACTTTTTAATCTATAAATCTCGGAATCGAGCAGATCCTGTTCTTTTTTATATTCATCGTATGTCTCTCTGCTTACAAGTCCGACATTTAAGCCTTTTTCGATAAGCCGGCTTTTTGTGTTGTCCTGCCTCAAGAGGAGCCTGTATTCGCTTCGCGAGGTCATAATTCTGTAAGGTTCGTCCGCTCCCTTTGTCACGATGTCATCGATGAGTGTACCGATATAGCTCTCACTGCGCAGAAGGATTAGCGGTTCCCTGCCCTGGATTTTTAAGGATGCATTTATACCGGCAATCAGACCTTGCGCCGCCGCCTCTTCATAACCTGATGTACCGTTGAACTGTCCCGCACCGAAAAGTCCCGATATGTTCTTAAACTCCAGCGAGGGATAAAGCTGTGTCGGATCGCAACAATCATATTCAATCGCATAAGCATAACGCATAATAACGGCGTTTTCCAGCCCTTTTATGCTGTGAACCATCTTTTTTTGTATTTCCTCGGGGAGCGATGTGGAAAGGCCCTGAACATAGACCTCCTTGGTGTCCTCGCCCATAGGTTCGATAAAGATCTGATGACGGTCTTTATCCTTAAAACGCATGACCTTTATTTCAATACTCGGGCAATAACGTGGACCTGTGCCCTTTATGTCGCCGTTATACAGCGGAGAGAGATGAAGGTTTTCTTTTATTATCTTATGAGTTTCCTCGTTTGTATAGCAAATATAGCACACTTTTTTATTCACAGACGGAGCATCGGAGGAGAACATTACAGGCTCATCATCGCCTTTCTGAACCTCAAGACGGCTGTAATCAATGCTGTCGGAATGCAGACGCGGCGGTGTTCCGGTCTTGAACCTTACAAGCGTAACTCCGATACTTTTTAGGTTATCGGAAAGTCTGTTCGCGGCAACTGTGTTGTCCGGTCCTGCCGAATAGGATTCACTTCCGACAATAATCCTGCCTTTTAATGATGTTCCGGTTGCGATGATTACGGCTTTTGCGGGATAAAAGGATCCGAATGCGGTATATACGCCTTTTACAGTTTTCTCCTCAACCGAAACACCGATAACCTCCGATTGAATAAGCGTCAGGTTTTCGGTTCGTTCGAGGACGTTTTTCATATAATCCTGATATTTCCGCCTGTCCGCCTGCATTCGGAGCGAATGAACTGCAGGACCTTTGCTGCTGTTAAGCATTCTGCTCTGAAGCATGACGGCATCGGCGGCTCTGCCCATCTCACCGCCGAGAGCGTTTATTTCAAACACAATTTGTCCCTTGCCGGTTCCGCCGATTGAAGGATTGCAGGGCATATTGCCCACAAGATCGAGTGTAAGCGTAAAGAGCGCAGTTCTTTGTCCCGTTCTTGCAGCTGCAAGTGCCGCTTCTATCCCCGCATGCCCCGCTCCGACTACAATAACATCATATTCTTCTGCTTTGTATAATGTATGATTCATATAAATCCCTTTTGTTTGTTCCGCGGTTATTTACCTACGCAAAAATGTGAAAAAATCTCATTTACAACCTGCTCCGAAACCGACCTGCCATCGAGTTCCCCAAGGCAGGCGATAGCTTCTTCAACATCGATACCGGAAATATCCTGAGTGAAAGTATCCAGTGAAGACAACGCATTGTCGACCGCTGTTCTTGCGCGGTTCAGCGCACCGAACTGCCTTGCGCTTAATATAACCTCTCCGAGCGAGGATATTTCCCCCTCTCCGAACATTTCCGCTACAAGACGTTCAAGTTTATCCTTGCCGATTCCGCAAACGGCTGAGAACTCGATTTGTCTTTTTATCGGGAAATCGGGAAAAGACGTTCCCAAATCGCTTTTATTGAGAAGGTATATTGTGCAGTCCTCTTTTCCTGCTGCTTTTATTTCACTTACAATTGCACTGTCCTCCTCGTCAAAAGGCTGTGAGCCATCAAAGACAGCTAAAACAAGCTCTGCGTCGTAAAGTGCACGCTTGCTTTTTTCTATCCCAATATTCTCTATAAAGTCGGCACTTTCCCGGATTCCGGCAGTATCGGAAAGATTAAGCATCAGATCTCCGAGCCTTATCTGCTCTGTTATAATGTCCCTTGTAGTGCCCGCGATGTCGGTAACAATCGCACGGTCATAACCCGTAAGAGCATTCAAAACCGAACTTTTACCGGTGTTAGGCTTGCCGATTATAACCGTTTTTATCCCCTCGCTGATAGCCTGACCGTATCTGTGAGTACCTGCAAGCTGCTCAAGCTCGTCCCTTATTAGAATAAGACTGCTTTTCATCTCTTCGGCGGTTACCTCCCGCAAATCCTCGTCCGGGTAATCTATATATGCATAGACGGATGCCGCAAGATAAGCAAGTTTTTCCGAAAGAGAGGCGATTTTTTTTGAGAGCGTTCCTTCCGACTGTAATACGGATGCGGCAAGATGCTTTTCGTTTTTTGCGTCTATGATGCCCCCTATCGCTTCCGCTTGAGACAGCGTAATCCTGCCGTTAATAAAAGCCCGCTTTGTAAATTCACCCGCATCGGCATATGAAGCCCCTGCTGTTATAGCGGCTTCGAGCAGTTTTTTTGTTACAAGAAGACCGCCGTGGCAGCACAATTCAACTGTATTTTCTCCTGTATAGCTCTTAGGAGCGCGGTATAAAATCAGAATCCCGTCGTCAAACACTCCGTCCTTATCGAAAAAACTGCCATAAACAGCAGAATTCGAGCGAATTTTATCGATCTCCAAACCGCTTTTCGGCACGAAAAGTCCTGAGGCTACCTCAAACGCCATGTCTCCGGTAATCCTGATCATTGAAACTCCACCTCTGCCCAAAGGCGTCGATATTGCGGCAATGGTTCTCATTCGTAAATATCCTCCGTCATTTAAATAACGCGCCCGTTAAATTCAGATTTTGAAAGCTGCGTTGCCTTAGAACCTCATATACGGCGATGGCGGCAGAATTTGAAAGATTAAGACTGCGTAAATCCCCGACCATGGGAATACGCACGCAGCTTTCCCGGTTCTTACGCAGCAAATCCTCGGGGAGCCCCTTTGTTTCCTTTCCGAAAAGCAAATAAACCCTTCCGTCATAGTTCACGTCAGTATAGCATTTTTCTGCCTTTGTAGTAAAATAAAAAAAGCTGCCAGGCGTGTTCGCCGAATAAAATTCCTCTAAGTTTTTATAGTAATATATGTCAAGATATTGCCAGTAATCGAGTCCTGCCCGCTTAAGCTGCCTGTCGCTTGTATCAAATCCGAGCGGCTCAATCAAATGCAGTGAGGCTCCCGTTGCGGCGCAGGTACGCGAGATGTTCCCCGTGTTCTGTGGTATCTCCGGCTCGACAAGCACGATATTGATTTCGCTCAACATAATAACTCCTCAGCTTTTTCGATTGCGGTTTCATAAACGCCGCAATGTATATTATATTACGTTTTGCCCGGTTTTGCAATTATTTTTACAAAAAGGACTGTATTTATTTGTTAATATATGTTATTATAAATTGGTTAAAATCCCCGACTTCGGTTTTAAGGAGCTGTATTAATGTCAATATTTGAAAAAGTTTTCGGAACATATAGCGAACGTCAGTTAAAAAAGATAGATATCATCGCGCAGAAGGTCGAATCGTTGAGCGAACGGTATAAATCAATGAGCGAAGAAGAACTCAAATCGACGACCGATATATTAAAGAACCGTTTGAAAAACGGAGAAACTCTCGACGATATTCTGCCGGATGCGTTCGCTGCAGTGCGTGAGGTTTCGACGCGTGTTTCCGGAAAAACGCCTTTCTATACACAGATATTGGGCGGCATAGTGATTCATCAGGGCAGGATTGCGGAGATGAAGACGGGCGAAGGAAAAACGCTCATGGCAGCAATGCCGGCATACCTTAACGCACTTACGGGCGAGGGTGTCCATATTGTTACCGTAAACGACTACCTTGCAAAATACCACAGTGAATTAATGGGAAACATATACCGTTTTTTGGGGCTTACGGTAGGACTGATCATACACGATCTCACCCCGGATCAGCGTAGAGCAGCATATGCTGCTGATATCACATATGGAACAAATAACGAACTGGGCTTTGACTATCTTCGTGACAATATGGTCATTTACAAAGAGCATCTCGTTCAGCGCGGGCACGCTTTCGCAATAGTTGACGAGGTAGACAGCATACTTATAGACGAAGCGAGAACTCCCCTTATCATTTCCGGACAGGGCGAGGAGAGCAGCGATATGTACCGCAGAGCGGATAGTTTTGTTCGCAAGCTTAAATGTTATCGCATAAAGGAATTCGATGCGAAAAAATCGGATGAGGATATTGTCGAGGATTATATTGTTGACGAAAAGGCAAAAAGCGCGGTTCTGACTGCAAACGGCATCAAAAAAGCGGAGGCTCATTTCAGTGTTACAAATATAGGCGACACGGAGAACATTGAGCTTATGCACTATATTAACAATGCTCTTAGAGCAAGAGGCATAATGCAGCTTGATGTCGATTATGTCGTAAAAGACGGAAAGGTTATTATTGTAGACGCTTTTACCGGCAGAATTATGCCGGGCAGACGCTATTCCAACGGTCTGCATCAGTCGATTGAGGCAAAAGAGGGTGTCGAGGTCGAAAAGGAAAACAAAACCCAAGCGACAATAACCTTCCAGAACTATTTTCGCATGTACAGGAAGCTCTCTGGTATGACAGGTACCGCCCTTACCGAGGAACCTGAGTTCCGCGAGATTTATTCGCTTGATGTCGTAGAGATTCCTACCAACAAGCCGATGATACGCCGGGATAACAATGATCTTGTATACCGCAACCTTGAGGGCAAATACCGTGCGATTGTAAACCAGATAAAAGATTGCCATGCAAAAGGGCAGCCGGTTCTAGTGGGAACCATATCAATAGAAAAGAGTGAATTCTTATCACGTTTGCTTGATAAAGAAGGTATAAAGCATAATGTCCTGAATGCCAAGTTCCATGAAAAAGAAGCGGAGATCGTCGCCCAGGCGGGCAGACTCGGTGCAATAACGATTTCGACAAACATGGCGGGACGCGGTACTGACATTATGCTCGGCGGTAACAGTGAGTTCCTTGCAAAATCCCAGATGCGCAAGGAAGGCTTTGACGACTATTTGATTTATGAATCCACCAATTTCGGCATTTCTGATGACGAGCAGATAATGAACGCACGAAAACGTTTTAAAGAGCTTGAAGCGAGTTATACCGAGGAGATAAAAAAGGAAGCTGATCTTGTAAAAAAGGCAGGAGGCTTGTTTATACTCGGTACGGAGCGTCATGAGAGCAGACGCATAGACAACCAGCTCCGCGGACGTGCCGGCAGACAGGGCGACCCCGGAGAGAGCAGATTCTTTATTTCCATGCAGGACGATCTTATGAGGCTGTTCGGCTCGGACCGTATACTCGGAATCGTCGACGCTCTGAAGATGCCTGAGGATCAACCCATTGATGCAAAAATGCTCTCCAACTCTATTGAGGGAGCGCAAAAACGCATTGAGGGTCAGAATTTTGAACGCAGGAAAAACGTTTTACAGTATGACGATGTAATGAACAAGCAGCGTGAGCTTATCTACAAGCAGCGCAGAGAGGTGCTTGACGGAGTAAACCTCAAGGAAACCATATGGAAGATGGTCTCCGATTATATAAACAGCGTTGTTTTTGCATATACTGAGGGCGACGTGCCCGACGAGTGGAATTTCGGGAGTATAAGAAACGAGCTTAACGGCATTGTTTGCAGCAAGGAAGATTTTCACTATACCCAGGAGGAGCTGGGCTCTCTTAACCGGGAAGATATAATAGATGAGCTGATCGAAAGAGCGGAGAAAAAATATGCCGCTCAGGAGGAGCTGTTCACACCGGAGATTTTCAGAGAGGTGGAACGAGCGGTACTGTTAAGAACCGTGGACAGAAAATGGGTAGATCATATTGATGCGATGGAAGACCTTCAGGGCAGTGTCGGATTGAACGCCTACGCTCAGCGCAACCCCTTCGTCGAATATAAAATTCTGGGCGGTTCTATGTTTGATGATATGATAGCCTCGATCAGGGAGGATACCGTAAGAATGCTTCTTACCGTAATTCCGAGAAAAAAGATACAGCGTGAGCAGGTCCTTACAGGCAACGCCTCGCTTAAGTCGGAAGGCGGAAAAAGCGTAAAACCCACGCCTCAGCGCAAAACTGTAAAAACAGGTCCGAACGAACCCTGCCCCTGCGGGAGCGGCAGAAAATACAAAAAGTGCTGCGGTTCTGTAGGTACTGCTGATAATAAAAACTAAAAAATTAACTAATACTATAAGAGAGGGTGCAGGTATTGGGCTTCGGATTGGCGACGCTGGGCTATGGTTTTATGCTCACTTATAATGCTGGAGGCGGTATTTTTGCGGGGATTCTTCTCGCATACGGATTTTTTCTCGCCTCAAGGCTCAACAAGCATTTTATGAAAGCCTCAGTTTCTGCGCTCTTTCTAATTCCGCACTCGGTTTTGCTGCTGCTCTTTACATTTCGTGTGTTGAACGAGAAAGATATTCTGTTGTTAAGCTCTATAAGCAGAACGGTGTTTTATTGCGCTTGGTTAATCACCTCTTATTATTATCTTATGGCGGTAAGGGATATTGCTATCGAAAACAGCGCTATAAAACTAAAAAACAAGGCTATAAACAGGCTGAGTTTTACTACTATATTTCTTTTCGTCGCTGTTCTGATGTCTATATTCAACGATTTCGTCCCCTCGGCAATGCTTAGCATATGGATAATAATGCAGTATATTGTCGTAATTGTAAATACGCTGTTTTTACACAGCTGCTTTATTTTAATAACGACTGAAGCGCTGGACAAAAAGGAGAGGCAGTATTTTGCCGACGAGGAAAAAAAGCAGCGGGAGAAAAGGAAAAAAAGAGACGGGGATTAAGACGGAGGAAGGGAGAGCTAAATGACCGAAAAGCTGTTTTTTAAACGCAGTTTTTATTTTATTGTAACGGGTATGTTCTTTTTAATAAACCCTCTTATCAATATATTAGATGCACTTCCGGACGGCTTCGGTTATCTGCTTTTGTTTTTCGGTTTGACGGAGTTGGGACTGATAGACGGAAAGATGGAATCGGCACGCAGGAAGCTGACATATCTGATGATGATAAGCGCACTGAAGCATATCCTTATGTTCCCCGTTATGTCAAGCAGTATAAGCAGTGACAAGCTCCTCGCAACCTTCAGCTTTGCTTTGATGGAACTCCCCCTGCTGATATTTTTCTGCATTGATTTCTTCGATGGCTTTTCCTACCTTGCGGAGTGTAACGACGGAGACTCTGTAACACAGCTAATATCTAATGCAAAGTTCATGTCTATGCTGTTTTTTTCGGTAAAAATAGTATTGTCAATCGTTCCTGAGCTGTTTTCGTTTGCAGAAACAAGGATGACAATAGATATCAGTGATTATGAATTTTACCGGCGGCTTTTATCTACAAAACCATATGCTGTTGCGTTTACAATGCTTGTTGTCATGATTTTGGGTATATTCTGGTATGTCGGTATAGTGAAACTCATGAATTCGATAAAAAAAGACCTTCCTTTTGTGCAAAAGATGCAGGATGTCTACAGTTCCGTTTTTTTGGCTTTTCCGGAAAAGCAATCGTTCAGGACAATTAAAAACGGTCTTTTCACTGCATTATTTGGTTGTATCTTCTTTTTCGATACTGCAGTCGACGGCGTGCGTATTCTGCCTAACGCATTTGCGGTGTTGATTATCTGGATTTCGGCGACTATACTAAAAAAGAACAGTCCGTTTGATAAAACGCAAAAAGTTGCGCCTTTTGCATTTGCCGCTCAGATATTTACAGAGTTTTACAGGTATTTCTATGTAGATACGCAAGCTGTTTTTTTGTCACAGCTCGACACCATGAACGTAACAATAAATGCGCTTGTGGTTGTAATAAACGCTTGCTTGACAATACTATTCCTGAGCGTTTTTTTAATCGAACTCCGGAACATGTATGAGGTTACGACAACGCTTGAGGCCCCCTCTTTTGACTTTACAAGGATTGTGTTCTTAGCGGCAATGGTCGTACACTCGCTTCAGATTATTCTTCCCTCCATTCACGAGGAGACGAGTGCTTTATATATGATTCTCACCGCTGTATGGATCGCTTTATGCGGGAAGTGCTTTACTAATATGATAGACGACTACAAAAAAACGGTCAGGCTCCTATAAAAATAAACCGAAAGGCAAAGGGTTGTAAAAAACACATGTGCGGTTTTGCAGGATATTACAAAAAAGCCGGTATTACAGACGAGAATAAGCTAAGCGCGAGAGAAATGTCGTATTCGATACGCCACAGGGGGCCGGATTTAGACAGAGTTTATGAATGCGAAAAGCTTATTTTCGCTTTCCGAAGACTCTCTATTATAGATCTGGAGGGAGGCGGTCAGCCGTTTATAAGCGATGACGGACGCTTTATCTGCGTATATAACGGAGAGATCTATAACTATCTTGAACTCAAATCGGAGCTTGAGAAAAAAGGGCACTGCTTTAAAACGAACTCCGAAGTAGAGGTTATGGTAACCCTCTACTCCCTTTACGGTGCAGGCTTTATCAGCAGGCTGCGCGGTATGTTCGCCTTTGTAATTTACGATAAGGAAAACGATTTCCTTATGGCAGGTCGCGATCCCTTTGGAATAAAACCGTTATATTATCGCAAAGACTCAGACGGAATCGTCTTTTGCAGCGAGATGAAGGGTTATTTTTTTGATAAGAATTATAAGGGTTTCGATGTTGACAAAGCTCTTTTACAACACTATCTGACCTTTCAATATGTCAGCGAGCCTGACACAATAAGCGGCGACATTTTCATCCTGCCAAAGGGAAGCTATATGCTCTATGACGGGAAGAAAGACGGAAAAACTGATATACTTACTTATTACAAGCCCGTTTTTTCTCAGAATAAAACCTCAACCTATTTACAGAAAAAAGCGAATCTCCGCAAGGCAGTCGAAAGCTCGGTTGAATACCATATGCTCGCAGATGTACCTGTAGGCTCGTTTTTATCAAGTGGTGTAGACAGTGCGATTATAACGGCAATCGCCTCAAAAATCTCACCAGGTATAAAGGCGTTTACAATCGGATTCGATGTAAAGGGTTACTCCGAATTAGAGGATGCAGCGGCAATTTCATCGCATCTTGATATAGACCACATAAAGCTCCAATGTACATTAAAGGATTTTACGGATAATTACGAGAGAGTTATTTATCATCTCGATTCACCGATGGCGGATCCCTCCGTAGTAGCGATTTACCTTATAAGCCGCGAGGCGGCAAAGCATGTAAAGGTAATACTATCCGGCGAGGGCAGCGACGAGCTTTTCGGCGGTTACAGACAATACGCCTCTGCAATACCCGCCGCAAAAATTTATTCGCTTCCGTCGTTTATAAAGTCTTTTTTAATGATACTCGCAAGACTTCTCCCTGAGCATGTCAAGGGAAAGGGCCTGATAACACGCGGTTGTGTTCCCATAGAACAGCGCTTTGTAGGTAACGCCTTTGTTTTCTCAGAGAATGAGAAAAGAGGGATTCTACGTACCTATGACAGCAACGTTCACTTTACGCAGCGCACAAAGGATATTTATACGCAGGTCGGGGATTACACGATGATACAGAAAATGCAGCACTGCGACCTTAATACATGGCTTCCAAGCGATATTCTGGTAAAGGGTGACCGGCTTTCAATGGCACATTCGCTGGAAGCAAGAGTGCCGTATCTGGATAAAGAGGTTTTTAAAGCGGCAAGAGAGCTTTGTGACAGCGATAAGATTTCAAAAGACACCACCAAATATATTCTGAGAGACGCTTTCGCTGATATTCTGAACAAAGAAACCGTTATGCGCCCGAAGCTCGGTTACCCGGTCCCGGTACGTACTTGGCTAAAGGACGAGCTGTATGATTGGGCGGCAGAAATAATAAAAGAGAGTACTGCGGATGAATACATCGACAGCGGTGAGGCTCTGAAGCTTTTAGAACGGCACCGAAACGGTAAATATGATTACTATAAGCATATCTGGGTAATCCTTACCTTCATTACATGGTACAAGCTATATGTGACAGATGCGAAAACGACAAAAAACCGTATACTCAACGGCGAATTATAAAGAATAGAAGAACAGAATAAAACTTATAGAACAGCTTCGGCATAAAAACCCGAAGCTGTTGTTTTTTCGCCTTTTTTAGTTTTTATTCACCTACACACTTTGACAAAGAATTCGTACCACATAACGCATAATAATGATATATCCTATAATAAAGATAATTAAAAAGTGAGGAAAATCAAGCATGAATTACACATACAAGATAAATGATGACATCCTTGTAGTAAAGCTATTAGGAGAAATAGATCATCATAACGCAAAGACAGCGCGAGAGGGCATTGACGGTCTGATAGAGAGCAAAGCTCCCAAGCGACTGTATCTCGATCTGTCTGCCATAACATTTTGTGATTCCTCCGGTCTCGGACTGGTTATGGGAAGGATGAAAAAGGCATCCCAGTACGGAGCTACGCTGATAATACAAAACCCCTCTTGCGCAGTCAGCAGGATTCTGAATATCGCCGGAATGGACAAGCTTGTAAAAATAGAAAGGAACTGATGAAGATGAAAGACAACAATAAAGCAAAACCGATAAACAGCATAAAATGCGTGTTCCCCATTAAAAGCGTAAACGAAGGTCTGTCAAGAATGATCGTCGCCGCTTTTATTTCACAGCTTGATCCCACCGTAAGTGAGCTTGCGGATATGAAAACCGTAATCTCCGAAGCCGTAACAAACTGTATTGTTCACGCTTACAGGGATGTTACGGATAAAACGAGTGCCTTTATTTACATAAGCGGGGAATATTACACAGACGGCAGGGTGATTATTAGGATAAAAGACAAGGGTGTTGGTATCGAAAACATTAAACAAGCCAGAGAGCCGCTGTTCACCACCGACTGCGAAAATGAACGCAGCGGTATGGGCTTTACAATAATGGAGAATTTTACAGATAAGCTGAGGGTTTATTCAAAAAAGGGCAGAGGGACCACAGTCGTACTCGAAAAAAGGATCGGATTATAAACTGATCAAAAGAACTGATAAGACGTCAAAATCCGAAAGGAATGAGAACCGATGACGCCCGAAGAGACTCTGCTCCTGATAGAAAAAGCAAAAAACGGTGACGCTGCTGCTCTTGAGGTGCTTGTCAACAGCAATATGGGGCTTGTAAAATCTATTGCTATGCGATTTCACGACAGGGGTGTTGAATTCGAGGATCTCTGTCAGATAGGTACAATAGGTATGATAAAAGCGATCAGAAACTTCGACGCCTCACACGGGACTATGTTTTCTACCTATGCGGTGCCTTTAATCATGGGTGAGATAAGAAAATACCTTCGGGACGACGGCATAATAAAAGTGAGCCGCGATTTAAAGCGTCGAAGTGTTTTTGTGCTGAGAGCAAAGGAGAATTTTATCTCAGAAAACGGAAGAGAACCCACAGTCAGCGAGCTTGCTGATACCTGTGGAATTACAACCTGCGATGTCGTAGAGTGTCTTGACGCTTCGATGACTGTAATGTCGTTTTCCGAGCCGGTCGGTGAAGTGATGCTTGAGGATATGCTCGGTTTTGATAACATTCCCGAACTATGCGACAATATTGCCCTGCGGCAAGCGATTGCACGATTGCCCAAGCAGGAAAAACAGCTCGTCTACTACCGTTTTTATAAGGGTTATTCGCAAAACAAGGTCGGGGATTTGTTCGGTATGACGCAGGTTAAGATTTCGAGAATGGAAAAAAAAATCATGGAAAAGCTAAGAGTTGCTTTAGCATAAATAAAATGCCCCTCCGTTATTCATCCGGACGGGCAGTTTGTATTTTATTGTCATAATATGGGCTTTACTTTTATCTCCCGTTCAAATCCCTTATATCTTGTACCTTGGAATGTAAGCCGTCCTGTATCTCCTTCGACAAGCATACCGAATTCGTCGTCAGGGACGATCAACTCAATGCGGTCACCGCTCTCGACCTGAAACGTAACATAATATGTTGTCGACGACGTAGTGTGCCCCATATTATTGCCGCCGGAATTATGTCTATGGTAGCTTATGTCACCTCGTTTTGCGACTATTATTACAGGTACAGTCAAAACCGGTGATTTATTATTCTTATTCCATCGTGAAACGCCTCTTATCACAGTGTAGATTATTATGCCGAATATGAATATAAACACTATAACAAAAAAGAAAGGGAAAAAAGAAAAAACGTTCATTTCTATGTGCTCCTTATGACGATTTATTTAATATGTTTTAAGTGTAAATTGTTGTATATGTAAACCGATGCGTTTATCCCTTGATTTTTTTCTGATATTCCTCAGCAGCTTTTTCGGTTTTGTTGTCACCATACCTGTAAAATTTCTTATTCTTCAGTTCGTTGGGCAGATATTGTTGCTTTACATATGAATTGGAGAAATTATGAGGATAAAGATACCCTTCTTTTGCACCCGGAGAGTGATTGTCTTTAAGATGGTCAGGCACCTCACCCCCGCTATTCGCCATTATCTCCTCCGCAGCGAAATAAGCGCTGAACGCAGAGTTGGATTTCGGAGAGGTTGCAAGCAGTATTGTCGCCTGTGCAAGCGGAATCTTTGCCTCCGGAAGGCCGACCTGAATCGCCGCATCCACACAGGATTTTACAATCGTGATTGCCATCGGATAAGCAAGCCCTATGTCCTCGCACGCTATTATTAGCAGACGCCGGCAAGCGGATATTAAGTCGCCCCCTTCAAGTATCCTTGCAAGGTAATAAATAGAGGCATTTTCATCCGATCCGCGAATAGATTTCTGAAAAGCGGATAATAAATCATAATGCTCGTTACCGTCGCGGTCAAAACGCATCCCGGAACGCTGTGTAAGCTCACGCGCAAGGGGTACGGACAAATCCTTTTCACTTGCATAATAGACATTCTCAAGCGCGCTCACCGCTTTTCGTGCATCCCCTCCGCAGGCATATGCTATCGCAAGCAGAACCTCGTCGGAACAATGTTTTGCTCCGCCCATATCGCCGTTTAGAATATCGAACGCACGTCTTAAAACGGGCATAATCTCCATGGGCTCAACAGGATTGAACTCAAATACGGTCGAGCGTGAAAGCAGAGCACCGTATATAGTAAAATATGGGTTCTCTGTGGTGGAGCATATCAGCGTAACACGCCCGTCCTCGACATATTCAAGCAGCGATTGCTGCTGTTTTTTATTAAAGTATTGTATTTCATCAATATAAAGCAGTATTCCATCGCTGCCTATCAGGGTTTCGGACTGCCCGAGAATATCCCTCACATCACTCAATGACGCAACTGTAGCATTGATACGATAAAAGAGCTTGTTACACCTTTTTGCCACTATATCGGCGACGGTAGTTTTGCCCGTTCCGGGAGGTCCGTGAAAAACAAGCGAGGGCAGATGACCGCTCTCGATTATTCTACGGAAAGGCGCACCTGCAGAAAGCAGGTGTTTTTGACCTGCCATATCGTCAAAGCTCTTTGGTCTTACTCTGTCGGCAAGTGGCATTATTTTTTCCTCTGTCTTTTATTGTTTTCTTTTTTGCTCTGGCTTTCTTTGTGCTCTGTTTTGTCCTTTTCCTCTGAATTATCCTCTGTCTGAGGCTTTTTTTTAAAGGAAAAACGGCTCTCCTGGTTGTTTAATATACGCTCTATATTCTTTCGATGCATGACAAATAACAACAAACATATAAACACAGCAAAAATCAGGGAAGGAGGCGACGGCGGCTTTCCGTAATTTACAATAGACTTGTAATATACAAGCGCCGGATAAACAAACCCCGCCATAATTGAGCCGAGTGAAATGTATCGGAATATCAGTACTACCAATGCGAAAACTGCAAACAGCAAAAGGAACATCAACGGGTCTAATATAAGTACCATTGTTGCGGTGGTCAGAACACCCTTTCCGCCCCGAAAACGATAATATACAGGCAGAATATGCCCGATTATACAGAAGGTTCCTGCGATATATGCACCGTTTTCTCCAAGTAAAAGCAAACCTATAACTACCGAAATTACCTGTTTTAACACATCCCCCGCAAGAGTATATGCCGCTCCTTTTTTTCCGTAAATGCGGTACATATTTGTCAATCCTGCGTTTCCGCTGCCGTAATTCCGTATATCATCATGATACATATATTTACTCACAATAATGGAAAAATTCAAGCTGCCCAAAAGATAGGGAAACACTATACAGGCAATAACACAAAGCGAATATAAGAAAGAGTTCAATTAGGAGCCCTCCTTTATTGAATTTTATTTTAGGTTTATATTTCAGAGGTTTCTCCTCTTTGCTTGATAACCATTTTAATAGGAGTACCCTCATATCCGAACGCTTTTCTTATGCAATTCTCAATATACCGCTGATATGAGAAATGGAAAAGCTCAACACTGTTGCAGAAAAGCACAAAGTTGGGAGGTCTTATTCCGGTTTGAGTCATATAATATATTTTTAGCCTTCTTCCCTTGTTGGAAGGCGGCTGAACTCTTGCGGTAATATCCGACAGCAAATCGTTTAATAATCCGGTTGTAACGCGCAACGACGCTTTAGAATAACAATTATTTATCAGTTCAAAAAGCTTATCCACACGCTGTCCCGTTTTTGCAGAAATGAATATGATGGGAGCGTATGTCATATAGGAGAGAGCAGTCTGAATCTTCTTGGTAAACTCATTAACCGTATCGTTATCCTTGCTGATAAGATCCCATTTGTTCACCACGATAATGCTTGCTTTGCCTGCATTATGTGCGAGCCCCGCGATATGTTCGTCCTGCGACGTTATACCCTCGTTGGCATCTATCATTATAAGGCATACATCAGCGCGTTCTATCGCCATATTTGCACGAATGACGCTGTACTTCTCTATATTGTCCTCCATTTTTGCATTTCTTCTGATTCCTGCGGTATCTATAAAAACATATCTTCCGTATTCGTTTTCTATCCTAGAATCTACCGCATCTCTCGTCGTGCCGGGAATGTCGCTGACTATAACTCTTTCTTCTCCCATTATCCTGTTAATTAAAGAGCTTTTGCCTGCGTTAGGCTTGCCGATAACGGCAACCCCGATAGATTCATCCTCCACCGCTTCTCCGTCGTCTTCCGGCAACATGGATACTGCTATATCAAGAATATCTCCGCTACCCGTGCCATGCAGAGAGGAAACGGCTACAGGATCGTCAAATCCCAGCTCATAGAACTCATAAAACTCAGACGGAAGCTCGCCGATGGTATCGACCTTGTTTACCGCAAGTATAATATTCTTGCCGGATTTTTTAAGCATAGCGGCTATATCCCTGTCCGCTGCCGTTACCCCGGTATGAAGCTCGCACATAAATACGATTACGTCCGCTATATCAATAGCTATCTGTGCCTGTGCCCGCATCTGCTTTAAGAGAATATTGTCGGTCACCGGCTCAATGCCGCCCGTGTCGATAACTAAAAGCTCCCTGCCGTTCCACTCGGTTTCGTAATAAACCCTATCTCTCGTAACGCCCGGGGTATCGTCAACTATGGAAATCCTCGAGCCGGTAATTTTGTTGAAGAATGTGCTTTTTCCTACATTCGGTCTCCCGACTATGGCTATAATTCCCTTGCTCATTCGGTATCTCCTTCACTTTGTCCGGTAATTTTTTTTGCAAAATCCGCTCCGTCCTTTTCGGTTACAATCACCTTTGTATTCAACGCTTTTTCTATATCCGTAACACTCGTGTCATCCAAGAACAGCTCCCTGTCATAACGGAGCATATTGCAGGGCAGTAAGATTATATCGCTTTTTTCTTCCCCTTTTAGCTGAGCAATAATATCCCCGCCGACAACAAGACCGCTTACAGAGATATGTCCCCCGAAAAAATTGTTTTTTATGCTCCTGACTTTGACTTTAAGCTCGGGAAATTTACTTTTAGCTGCGTCTACCAGAGAGCATATATGCGAATATGCAGCTTCTCCTGTTACCGCTGTTATTCTTTTATTATATCCGCAATTGTCAATTTTTTCAAGTGCATACATAAATTCTTCAAAATGGGAACGAAGCATTCCTACGCCGTTTTCAATCTGAGGATAATCCTCATAATCTTTTTCGGGAGGTATCGCTCTTTCCGCTACAAGATAAAATTCATCCGCAGCGTATACAAGCCGAATACCCCTTTCGAGCAACGTTTTTTCCCCGAACCTATCTATAATATCTATAACTTGACCCGCGGTCTCCTTATCATACGGTTTGATTTCGAACAACCCTTTTCGGTGACCGGTTAACCCGCAGGGGACGACGGCAATGCTCATTATATGCTCAAAGGATGTAAGGTATTCAAGAGAACGCTCAAGTTCGGTGCCGTCGTTTATATCACGGCATAAAACAATCTGAGTGTTTATGGCTATACCACCCTCGTCAAACCGCTTTAAATATTTAAGGCATTCCCCTGCAAAGCGGTTGCGCATCATCTTAACCCGCAATTCGGGATTCGTGGTGTGAACCGAGATATTCACGGGCATTATTCGCATTTTGATGATGCGTTCGACATCACTTTCACTGAGATTGGTAAGTGTTACATAGTTTCCCTGCAGAAAAGAAAGCCGTTCATCGTCGTCTTTAAAGTAAACAGCCTCCCGCATACCGGGCGGGTTCTGGTCTATAAAGCAAAAAACGCAGTTGTTTCTGCAACGCTTCTTTTCGTCCATAAGATAACTTGAAAATTCCAGCCCGATGTCGTCATATTCGGACTTTTTTATATATTTGACTGATTTTTTCTCCCCACGAAGCAACAGTATTTCGAGCTCCCTTTCGGCAGTGTAAAAGCGGTAATCCAATACATCGTTTACATCACTGCCGTTAACTCTGATAATGAAGTCCCCTGCTTTTATTCCGGCTTTTTTGGCAATTGAACCGCTAACAACAGATATTATTTTTACCAATTTTACACCTCCGCTAAACCTGATATGGAAATAACTGAAAAAAAAGCGTGTCGCTCATAATATCAAGCAACCCGCTGTTTTTCAACCGTTTTACGCTTCTTTTTCTTTTATTTTGAGCACTTCTTTTCCAGCATAGGAACCGCATTTACTGCAAACTCTGTGGTTAAGATTATACTCGCCGCACTTAGGGCACTTGGTCATTCCGGGAAGCTCAAGTTTCCATACTGAAGAGCGTCTTGAGTTCTTTCTGGCGTGTGATGTTTTTCTTTTTGGCACTGCCATTTCCAAACACCTCCTTATTTTTATAAAAAATTATTACTTGTCAAAATATTTGGACAAAACCGCAAGTCTCGGATCGATTTCCTTGTCGTCGCAGGAGCATCGCGACTCATTGAGGTTGCATCCGCACTTGGAGCAAAGTCCCAGGCATTCCTGGCTGCAAAGAAACCTTGACGGCATCTCAAGCAGCATACTGCTTTCTACGAATTCTGATATGTCGAACATTCCGTCTTCAATTAGAATAAACTCGTCGTTATCACTATTCTCAAGATTATCCGTAATTTTCTGCTCTATGTCAAAGGATAATTCCGTATTGAAAACACAGTTACATCTCCCGCAAACTACCTGTGACGTTAGAACAATTTTTGCCGTCAGGAGAATATAACCCGAAAAGTTTATTATCTCACCGGTCGCATCGACCGTTCCGCTCTTTATGTCCGTCGATAATCCGACGGCGTCCTGTCGAAGCGAAAATGGCATACTTTTAATAGAACCGGCTAATAAATCGTGCAAATCAAGTGTCACAGAGATTCACCTATCCTCTATGCAGTATTTTTCATTATATATATTTTTGTGTATATTGTCAATATCTTTTTTTAAATATCACTTGAGTCTAAAAATAAATACTATCTTATATTATACTTTTTCCAGAAAAAAATCAATTATTATTTATTTTTCATTGAAATGGTTCAAATTTTATGTTAGTATAAAAGTGTTTTGAGGTGTTATAATAAGCATGAAGAAACAATCTCGAAAGGAATGCTGTATAACATGATGAAAATGATGAAATCCAGAAGATCCGCCATGATGATGTCTAATATTGCGGGTATGATAACCGGATTGATGCTCGGTTTTGTAGGAGCTTGTTTTTTGCACAAAGTCAGGAAAAACCAGAAAAGCTTGAAGAACAGGGCTAAAAAGGCTTTTAAAACAATAGAAAACACTATTTCTCTGTAAGACATTCGTCTTACAGTCGTCATTCGGAAGGTACATATGGAGAAAAATTACAGAATATCACATTTCAACGGACCGCGGGAGACAGATGAACTTGTTATTTATATTAACAAGCCTTCGACGGGAACCGGGGTGTGGGGTGTCGAGGCGGTTGTCGAAAACGGGATAGTCAGCTCTGTCGGCGGGAACGATAAAAAAATTCCCGAAGGTGATTTCGTCATATCCGGACATGGTAAAGCTGCCCTTTTTATAAAAAACAATATTACGGAAGGCACAAAGGTGCGTGTTGACAGAGAGAACCTTGTTTTATACGTTAACGAGGATGACGACACAAGAAAGTTCAACTTCGGCAGAAAAATCGAGGAGATTAAAAAGCGTTCAGAAAAATCGGGTATAAACTCGGATAAACTGATAGAGGAAATAGAGTGCGCTTATTCTACCGGCGAGTATGACAAATGCAAGCGGCTTCTTGAAGAAGCGTATTATATTACAAGCACTACGAAAAAGGGAGAGATTCGCGGTATCTGGCACAGACCGCTTGAACGCAGTGCGGAAGAAATAGACGCCTGTGTCAGAAGGCTCGGCAATGCCGGGTTTAACCTGCTGCTTATTGAAACTATTTATGACGGGTTTTCGATCGGAAAACGCTGCAGCTATATGCCTTTGAGAAAAGACCTTGCCGACAATGACTTTGATATGATAGACGAATATATCAAAGCGTGCAGGAAATATAGAATAAAGATACACGCCTGGGTCGAGGACTTTTTTGTGGGCTCTGAACACCTTAAAACATCCGATAGCTGCGGATCCCCTGTAATAGACGAGCATCCGGAATGGGCTGCAAGAAAAAAGGACGGCACAATATATATGCATTCCGAGCCGGGTTTCATTTATCTTAATGCTGCTCTGCCTGAGGTAAGGGGATTTTTGAATGATATGTACCGCGAAATGCTTGACGAATACGGCTTTGATGGAATTCAACTCGATTATATACGTTATCCCGTCACAACCTCAGTTGACGAAAGCGTCGGATTTGATGAATATTCGGTAAAAGCATTTTTTGATTCGAGCGGAATTGACATCAGAACAGTTGGTTCCACCGATTGTATGGAATGGGATAAATTTGTTCACTGGTGTGCCGAAAATGTTACCATATTTGTGAAAATGATGTACGACCTCATACGGGAATATAAAAACAATGGCAGGGAGTTGGTTTTATCTACCGCCGTTTTTGGTGATCCGGAGGCGGCAATAAAACTTAAAAGTCAGGATTGGCGGCTCTGGTGTAAAAAAGGCTGGCTGGACTGGATATTCCCTATGGCGTACCTGAGTGATGCCGGTGATGTTTATAAAGAAGTAAAATATATGGTGGACAATTATAGGAATGTGCCAAACATTTCGGGTATTGCTCCGATGTACAACAAGCTCAATGTTATAGAATCCACAAAGCAGGTGGAGGCATGCCGCGACGCGGGCGCAAGCGGAGTCGCCTTTTTTGCAGCTCATAACCTGACCGACGAACAGATTGATAAGTTGAAAACAGGTGTTTTCAGGGAATGATTTCGCTTGATGCAAGACTTAAATGCATCTATGATGCGGTCGGATATTGCGATTGCATTGCAGATATCGGAAGCGACCACGCACGGCTTCTGATAGCTCTTATGCAATCAAAACGCATAAAACGTGCTATTGCCTGCGATATAAACGAAGGGCCACTGGAGCGCAGCAGAAAAAACGCAGCGGCACATAACATAACGGAGATAGAATTTTACCTTTCTGACGGTTTTGATTCAATATTGCATTGCAGTTTCGACAAGGCCTCTATATGCGGGATGGGTGGAATACTGATCTCCGAAATAATAAGGAGAGGTGGAGAAAAAGCACACTGCGGGTTGATTTTGCAACCCATGACTGCTCACAGCGAGTTGCGTGCTTTTTTATGGAACAACGGATATAGTATCAGCTGCGAATCCTTTGCCGTTGAATCAGGCAAGCCTTATGTGGTTATTTCGGCACATTATTCTGGGATAAAAGAGAGCTACCGTTATTCCGATTTGTATCTTGGAAAAATAAGACCGGAAACACCGGAATTCAAAGCATACTGCAAAAAGGTATCAGCACAGGCAAGGATGAGGTTAAAAGGTGCGATGCTGACCGGAGGTATGACAAAAAACCTTTCGGAGTTGATTGAGCAGTGCAGGTATTATACTGATATAATAATTTAAATACATAAAAAAGGGTTTGATAATACGAAGAATATAGTTTTGATTCCCGCATATAATCCCGATGATAAGCTAATTGAACTTATCCGTTCCTTGCAAAATGCAACCGGTATTGATGAGATTATTGTAATCAACGACGGGAGCGCGGAAAAGTGCACGCCTGTGTTTTCTGAGATAAGCGAAAAGGTTACCCTGCTTACTCATACCGAGAACAGAGGCAAGGGTGCTGCTATTAAGACTGCTCTTGAATTTATATTTAAGTCAAATGATGAGCTTTGCGGAATTGTCACTGTTGACGCAGACGGGCAGCACAGCCCGGAGGACGCGCTGAAGCTGTTACATATTTTACCCGAAAAACCCGATTCTTTGTTTCTCGGTGTAAGAACTTTTTCTGCGGATATCCCCTGGAGATCACGCTGGGGTAACAAAATAACCCGGTTTATATTCCGCATACTCAGTGGCGCAAAGGTTTCGGACACTCAAACGGGCTTAAGAGCGTTCACCTCTCTACTCATACCCTTTCTGCTCGATGTCAGCGGCGACAGGTATGAATACGAGATGAATATGCTCGCCGCAGCCGCAAAGAAAAAAATCCCCTTATTGGAGATTCCAATCGCAACAATATATATGGACAAGCAGAACTCCGCTTCGCATTACCGTGTTGTAAAGGATTCAATGCGCATATACGGAAGCCTTTTTCTATATGCCGGAGCGTCTTTTTTGAGCTTTTTAGTCGATTTCGCATTCTTCAACCTTTTCGCATGGATTCTCGGTTTTTGGGATATCGATAATATATCCGTAATTTCGAACATCGCAGCAAGAATAATAAGCGCATCCTTCAATTATTACCTTAACAGTACCTATGTATTTAACAGCAGCCGAAAGCTGAATAACGCGATACAGTATTTCCTGCTCGCCGGAGTTATACTCTTTTTCAACACCGCAATCGTTCATTTATTTGATATTTACACGGATATACCGCGTAGCATATATAAAATATTCACCGAAATTATCCTGTTTACTGCAAGCTATTTTGTTCAGAAGGTTTTAATTTTCAAGGTGGAAAAGCATTGAATTTCAGGGAGCTTGTCAAATGTTATCATGTAAAAACCATTTTCCTTTATGGGCGCATTTCGTAATCGACGCATTATGTATCGCTATTTTTTCGGTTGCTTTTTACGAATTCTACTACAACCTTCCCACAGAGCTTGAGAGTGAGAATATTATTATCGAAAGAAGCAAGGACGACAGGAGCACGGATGTATCTTATCAAGAAGAAATATCGGGGGATACTAATAAGGATGAATCCTATTTATATGGATGGGCACTTAAATTTCCCGATAAATTTACCGAAAACGTTGTTTCCACCGACATTTCTTATACGAGTCCGAACATCTCAGTTACTCTGACAAAGAATACAATGGAATCGGGCAACTCTGTTGTTACTTATTTTGTGGCAGATATTTACATTGCTGACATTGAATACTTACAGAGTGGATTTGCCCGTGATACCTATGGCAGAGGATATGCAGAGAATATTGAGGATATGAGCGAGCGTCTTGGAGCTGTTATCGCAATCAACGGCGATTATTACGGGCGCAGCAACAGCGGCGTCGTTATCAGAAACGGCACTGTTTACCGAGCCACACCAGATTCAACCGATGTATGCGTTTTATATTATGACGGAAGAATGGAAACCTTTTCACCCGATGAATTTGATGTTGACAATGCGATTGAAGACAGTGCTTATCAAGCTTGGAGCTTCGGACCTGCCCTCCTTGATAAAAACGGCTTTCCGCTTACAGAATTCAATTCCAGCGTAACTCCCCTAAACCCGCGTACTGTTTTCGGATACTACGAACCCGGACATTATTGCTTTGTTGTAGTGGACGGTCGTCAAACGGGATATTCCCGCGGCATGACGATGTCCGAGCTGTCGATTCTAATGAACAAACTGGGATGCAGAGCCGCATATAACCTTGACGGCGGTCAGTCCTCCCTGATGACCATGTACGGTAAAATTGTGAACCAACCATATAAAAACGGCAGAGCCGTAAGCGACAGTATCTTAATAAAGGAACTCGAATGATGCGTATCTTAAAATTTGTACTTTACAATCTGAACATTATACTTGCCGGATTGTTCATGGTGTTTCAGATACTTGATATCTACAATCCGAAAATGAATTTTATCGGAAACGACATCACAATTTATCTATTGTTTGCCTTCTGTTTGCTCTCGATAGTAAATGCGGTTACCCTTCTTTTACATGAATATAGGAACAAGAAAAAATAAGAAAAGAAGCTGTACATTACATTTGTATAGCTTCTTTGCTTTTATTGTGGACAAATCAGCTCGGGTCGCTCAGTATTTTGTCCAAATTACTTTCGGAAACGATGACAATGATATAATCGACTATATCTCTTCCCTCCGCTTTGTATCTGTTAGCGTCGGTGAAGTTGATTCCGAACTGTTCGCTCTTGGCAATCATTACCTTGTTGAAGCGTTCTGCAAGTATATCTAACATCGGGAAAGCAGCGTTATCTCTATAGATAAGCGCGGAGGGAAGGTTCTCACGATCGGTCGCAACTACGAATCTGTCGTTTATACCTACGATCTTTTCACTGCTACTGACCTCGGAGCTTGCCGGGGTTACATACATACTGTAATCGGTGTCTGATACATACTTCCTGATATCGCTTATATTTACGGAGATATTTTCACTATCGCTGAATCCAATGTCGAGATTTATATCGGCGTTTGGAATAAGGTCCAGCACGTTCTCCTTATAATGCTCCTTATTTATTCCGATATAAGACATTAAATCCCCGCCCTCGGACAGTACCATCTTCTCGGTAAACTCCTCAAGTGTCCTCGCCTTTGCATCGGGGAAGTTAAGAGCCAGCGTGTTTGCAATCTGCTCATAAACAAGATATGCGCCGTATTCGGTCAGGTGACTGTCGTTTTTACGAAATATCTCATATTCGCCGGCATCTCTTGCTGCGGCTAAAATATCATACATATCAATAGTTATGGCGCTTGTATTGGCAAGCTCCTTAGCTACCTGTTGATATTTTGTGGTGTAAGTTTTCCTCTCCGTGCCCTCGGGGAAAATATCAGGGTACAGCGAGGTAACGTCGGGAATAAGAACATAAACAAGTTCTGCAGGCTTACCCTTTGCTTTACTCTCTATTGTACTTACTTTTCCGTTTACATAGCTCCTGAAATTTTTAAGCTGTGTTTCGGTAAGAAGACTCATTCCGATATAATTATCCAGATAGGTATCAAAGTAAAGCTGTGAGTGTGTACCGACAGAAACCCCATATCCGTCGATACGTTTTTCTGCTGTAGCAAGATATTCTGCATAGAATACTCTTGGTTCGCTCTTCTCCTTGCCCTCGACGAGTGCCGTTGCCTTAAGCATGGTCTTCGAAGTCTTTTCGAGTTTGATTTGAGCGATAAAATATCCGTTTCTTGATTCTACCGTCACATCCTCCTCGCCACCCGTTATTTCAACGATTGCGCCCTCCTCGCAGGTTCCGGCGATAACGACTATATCGGCGGTCATATTCTTATTATCCTTGATAACAGGCATCTCGGTATGACCCTCCGGAGTTGAAACCGTTGTTTCCTCGGAAGTATCTACGCTTTCTTCACCCGACTGTTCAAATATTACCTCTTCTTCTTCTTGGCGTTCTCCACGTCTGACGCAGGAAGCCATCGTTACCGAAAGTACGGCTGTTATCACCAGCAGTATAATCAACACAATACCTTTGTTCTTAGTGTTTCTTTGCATATTATGACCCATTTCTCCAACGATTTAAGGATGATGAAAAAGCTTGGAAAACCGCCCTTCGTTGGCAGGATGGTTCCCCTGCAAGAAAGCCTTTTGCCTTCATTTATGTGCAAAAGATAGATTTAGCCTTCCTCTTGTGATTTCTTTGTTTCAGCAATAACCTTTTGTGCCACTTCAGCGGGAGATTCGTCATATCTTTCAAAATCAAAGGAATATGATCCCCTGCCCTGTGTCATCGCTCTTAACTGTATCGCATAAGTGCCCATCTCGGCAAGAGGAACCTCTGCGGCAACGACTGTATAGCCCTTTCGGTCTGTCTGATCAGTACCCATAATTCTGCCCCTGCGCTTATTGAGGTCGCCTATAATATCTCCCATCATATTGTCGGGAATAACGACTTTGAGTGATCCTATAGGCTCAAGAAGCACTGCATTGCCCTGTCTCATACCTTCCTTGAATGCAAGGTTGGCGGCAAGCTTGAAAGACATCTCCGAGGAGTCAACATCGTGGTAAGAACCGTCATATAGGTTTGCTTTTAATCTGATTACGGGATATCCGGCAAGTATTCCCTTTGCCATAGACTCCTGCAGACCCTTTTCAACCGCAGGATAGAAGTTTTTAGGAACAGCTCCGCCGAAAACGCTTTCGGAGAAAACAAGTCCCTCTTCCTCTCCGGGCGAAAATTCAATTTTTACATGACCGTATTGTCCGTGACCGCCGGATTGCTTTTTGTGTTTACCCTCAACCTGTACTTTTTTCTTAATAGTCTCCCTGTAGGGAACCTTAGCCGGTTCAAGCTCTATTGATGTTCCGAAACGGTTCTTTAACCTTGAGCATAAAACATCGATCTGCGTGTCGCCCAGACCGTATATGCACATCTGCTTGGTCTCGGGATTATTATGATACTTAAGGGTATAATCCTCCTCGAGCAGCCTTGAAATGCCGGATGAAATCTTATCCTCGTCTCCCTTTTCTTTCGGAACGATGGCCATGCAGAAATAAGGTTTCGGAAGCTCGATCGGAGCGTATTTTATTTTCGAAGATGAATCGCTTGAAAGAGTATCGTTGATATTTGTGTTTACAAGCTTGACGGTGACACCTATATCGCCGTAAGCAAGTTCATCGACTGCAGTCTCCTTAGTGCCGACACAGGTAGCAAGACGTGCAAATTTCTCCTGCTGTCCGTTGGTAAGATTGGTCATTACCGTGTCCTTTTTAAGGGTACCGTTCATAACCTTGAAAAAGGTCTTTTTACCGAACTGGTCAGCAAGAGTTTTAAAAACAAAGATGCTTGCAGGTCCGTCTTCGGAGGCTGTTATCTCCGATACTTTACCCTCTGCGTCTATAACACTCTGCTCCTTTTTATCAAGCGGTGAGCAGAAGGATTCCGAAATTACATAAAGCAGATTACGAACACCCGATAGATTTATTGCCGAGCCCGAGAAAACGGGGGATATTGTTCCCTGCAGAAATCCCGAATTCAAAGCGGAATTCTTTTCCTCACCGGTAAGAGGCTCTTCCATAAAGTATTTTTCCATGAGTTCTTCGCTTGTTTCGGCAAGCGATTCATCGAGCTGCTTTTGGTAGTTCTCCATCCTGATCTTTTGACTCTCCGGCAAAACGACCTCGCTGCGCTTTCCCATTTTATCAAATTTATATGCAACATTCGTTAGCAAATCGTAATAGCTGAGATCCTCGGTCCCCTCATTAAAGGGAATATACATCGGGCATACCGAGGTGCCGAACTTCTCTCGCAGACTTTCAAAGGTTTCGTCGAAATTAGAATTTTCGTCATCGGTCTTATTAACAAAAAAAGCTTTAGGTAAATCTTTGGCGTTATCCCATGCAAGCTCTGTTCCGACCTTCACACCGCTTTTTGCCTCAACGACAATAACTGCGGTCTCCGCCACCCTAAGAGCCTCTTTTACCTCGCCGATAAAATCAAAATATCCCGGAGTATCAAGAATATTAATTTTAACGTCATTCCACTCTATGTTTGCCAAAGCGGTCGAAACTGAAATTCCTCTTTTTTTCTCCTCAGGGTCAAAATCACAAATTGTGTTTCCTTCAGTCGTCCTTCCAAGCCTTTCCGTTGCCTTTCCAAGGAACAACATAGCTTCCGCTAATGAGGTTTTGCCGTCACCGCCGTGGCCGATAAGGCAGATGTTTCTGATTTTACTCGAGTTAAATTTTGCCATGTACAAATCCTCCGTTATATTTTGACATATAGAATATTATATGATATAAAGCTGCATTATTCAATATTAATTTCTGATTTAATTGTTTGTTGACATAAAATAATGTAATACTTTTTTGTACATATTAAACAAAAATCAGAGAGAAAACGACGTAATCCAGACAGGAACCAGCCAAATCATCTGCAGCATTATCATGTAATACGAACTTATAGCCGACATATCCCCCGTTACCGAAAGAAACGTAGCGGCAAAGAAGGAAAGAAAAACGCTTACGATTGTAATTATTGCGTTGCTCTTCGTAACATGCCTTGCTTTATCGCAGATGACGAACATCCTTAAGAAAGTGTGCAGCGAAGCGTTCGATACTATACCGCTGTCGATCTCATCACACTCGTCGTTAATATCCTCGTGAGTTCCCGCTTTAAGTATAGCAATCGGACATTTTTTAAACCTTATTCCGTTAGCAAGAAGCTCGTTGTTTATGTTTGGGTCAAGAGTTTTAATCCCCAAGCACATTCCGGCTTTATACATATCTTTGAGCAAAGCGTCGAACAAAGGGTTAAGAGTATATTTTATATAGACCTTTGCGGCAAGAGATTCGTTCATAACGACATACATAATCGAGCCTACACTTTTTTCGTACAGATCGTCATCGGGATCAACCGGCGTCTCAAAGCGGTAACGGCGCATATAGCTCCTTTTACCGAGGAAAATATGAGTTCCGTCGATGGCGATACAAATACCATCGGCTGCCGACTCTATGAGTCTTATGGATTTTGGCTCTTCCAATTCGCCACCTAAGGTACTTGCGAAGACCTTCTCAAGCGGTCCGCCGATAAATGCAAATACCTTTGCGAGATCAGGTATTATTTTGTCGATTCTGTAATCTCCGTAAGTTCTGAGGCTGGTTATTTTTACAAGGTGCGCCGGATAGACCTCGGTATCAGCAAATGACAAAACCGAGGCATCGGCGTATTCCTCGGAAACTGCGTTGCCTATAAACGCGGAATTGCAGTATGCACCCCTTTTGTTAGCCACTATTACCGGTAACGGTATCATGAAAAACGATGCCAGCGGAACCGAAGAGGTAATAAGCAGCAGAGATGCAAGGAACGAGGAATGCAGGTCTTTTTCGATCAGATACATCACACCGAACAAAACTACGCCTGCGATAATGATAACAGGAATAAGGAAGTTAAAAAGGTCCTCTCCTTTGGCACGCTTTTTTGTACGAGCAAAGAAGCCTTTTATGAATCCTGCCTTTTTTACGGTGTATAAATCCGAACTCTCCATCAGGTATTTATAGAACTCATCCGCCTCGCGTGCCGAAGCGTCAAGCTCGACCGCTGCGTATTTTGCTTTTTTGGAAGCGAGAACGCGGAAGCAGTGATAATCCTTTTTGTTGCTTAGATAATTAATTACAGCAGAGCATACCGCTGCTGCCGCGCAGGGAAGGCTATATAGTTTAAGATCGGGGGAGGTCGGGTTGGCTAAGAGCACGAAAACGGAATATACCGTTGTAAAAAACAGGGATAAAACGAGCATACTGTCAGTGTTGAGCTTTCGGTTAAAAATACCTGCTATTCCGTTTCTTATGCTTGAAAGCATTGTTATTGCTATAAAAAACAGTATTTGTAAATCAACGAGTATGTAAAGTCTGCCGTTTATGCCCTGAGTCAGATAAACCGGATGCCAGCTGCTGCCCTTTACAGCAAGTTCCAAATAAAGAATAACGAGAGCGAAAACTGCAACTAATATCAGCTTTATTCTGCTGTACATTATTGCCTTTTTTAACATTGTGTTAATCTCGGTGTTCTGCTCGCGGGAGGTATATTCATATTCGCTATCAACGTTGATTTTGTTTGTTTTCCTGCTTTTCTTGACCTTATCCTTATCTTTATTTAAAAACTCGTCTATGTCGTAGCGGCTCTCGTCCATCATATTGAAAGCCAGCCGCAGTTTTATATCTGTTTCGTCCAGTGGCTCGCCCTCCTCGTCGGTATATGCAAGCCTGTCTGCCTCATCCTGTTCAAAGACGAGCTGATTCTCGTCCTCATCTTCATTTTCTATTACTATCTCGCCGCTTGTAATTTTCTCGGTTAGCTTCTCGTAATCACTGTCAAAGCTCGCGGTATTTTTTGCCGGAGCAATATCCTCTATCTCCTTGGTATCGCCGAAATAGAACATCTTTTCCTGAGAATATTCATCCTTATGCGGAATTGCATCGGGCTCTGAGAATCTTTTACTGTCTATAGCTACCGGTATCGAAACTTCAGCGTCGCTCTGTGTAGCGTTTTTCGCATCGTTGATAAGTGAATACAGCTCCTCGACCTTCGCACTCCTCGTCACGGACCTTTTTTCCTCGAAAAATTCAAGCAAATCCTTGCTTTCCTGCATCTGCGAGGACAGCGATTCTCTCAAACGTTGCGTATCCGAAAACGGCTTTTCCTTCTCCTTTTTTGCATACACGCTTATAATCTGTGCGGCTTCATCACTTATCCTGCCGGTATTTGCCATTGTCTCTGACGGCTTGTCGACGATAATGGTCTTTGCGTTGTTGTCCGATTTTTCAGGCTCGTCCAGCTTGGTACGTTCATATAAACGCGCCTGTTCATTGTCTATTTCCGCCCTTTTCAGAAGCTCCTTCAAATACATGCTGTTAGCATCTTTCGACATGAATAAGATCCTTTCTCCGACGAAAAATACATAGATGAGCCGTTTGCGTCGACACACAGCTCATGCTTGTGGAATGTATAAAACCGAGACTTATTTCTGCGTGCGTTGTCGTGCCGCCTCGAACAAAACAACCGCACCCGCATTGGAAACATTCAGCGAGTTGATTTTGCCGTACATTGGAACAGATATTACAAAATCGGAATTATCCCTTACAAGCCTTGTAACTCCGCTGTTTTCCCCTCCGAGGACAAAGGCACAAGCGCAATCAAAATCGCTCTTGTAATAAGGAGTTCCATCCGATTCAAGTGCATAGATCCATACATTATTATCCCTGAGAGTTCTCATCGCAGAACTGAGATTGGATACTCTTGCTACCGCCATATGGAAAACTGCGCCGGCAGAAGCTTTTGCAGCTGCTCCGTTTACACTGACCGCGCGTCGTTTTGGTATGATTACTCCGTGAACGCCGGCACATTCCGCCGTTCTTATTATCGCTCCGAGGTTGTGGGGATCGTTTATGGAATCACAAATAACAATAAACGGTTTTTCTCCGCGTTCTGCAGCTATCGCGAGAATATCCTCCACGCTCACATATGCGGTTTCGGACGCTATCGCAGCCACTCCCTGATGAACTCCCCCTGCCGACATTTTATCAAGCCTATGCTTGTCCACCTCGACTACGGGAATTCTGCTCTCTGCAGCTCTTGCGACAATCAGGGTGATAGATCCCTCCCGTTCACCCTTTTGCACATATAACTTATCGATCTCTCTGCCGCTCTTTAACAGCTCGAGAACGGCGTTTCTGCCAATAAAAACATTGTCATTTCCGCCGTTGTCTTCCGTGCTGCCGCTTATGTCGCCGTTTTTATTGCCGTAATAACCGCTTTTATTTTTATAATTTGACATTAAGAATAATTTCTCCAATGATTATTTAACATAAATGTCTAAAAAACACACTGCCACTATTCTTATAAATTATATCACAATCATATCTGTTTGTCATCATTTTTTTCAAAATTTTACAAATACCTTTTTCTGCCTTTTCCGCAAATAAGTCCCGCAATGGACTCCAAAGAAGCCGGAACCGTATGCGGGACTTTTTTTAGTTGCTTATCAGTCTATTTTCGGCAGACTCGCAGCAGCTACCGACTGTCCGACTCTGCGGGATGCCTCGTCCGGAATGTTGAGCTTAATATGCTTTGAAAGCTCCGGAAACTCGACGTCAAGAACTTCCTGTGCTTTCTTAATCAGGATAACCCCGCCCTCTCCGGAGGTTACTCTGCCCATAATCAGTACGTGCTTTATTTTATAAAATTCAGCGTAAAATGCGATCGCATATCCAAAATATACGCCGATAGTCTCATATATTTTTGCGGCTCTCTCGTCGCCCTCCGACATAAGACGTTGAACAACCTTGAGCTTTTCGGCGGGGGAAGCGTCCTCATCAAGCTTAATCCCGGCGGCGGGGGCGAGCTTGATAACCCCGTCCTGCGAGAAATATTTTACACCGCAGCCGTAATCACCCGACCACTCGTCCACCATAGCATCTTTATTATAATCGACGGGAACGAACGCAAGCTCGTTGAGCCATCCGGTGATATTTCCCTGATTGTCAACGTATCCGCCCGCCTCGGAGGTTCCCATTGCTACACCGAGGACATCCACATCGTTAAGCTCCATAGCCCCTGCAAGCGCGGTAACATCACCATCGTTCGCAACCTCGATGGGAACATTCTCACCTATTTCCTTTGCGATATCGATATACATATTTTTTACATGTTTATCAAAATCCTCGTCCGACACCTTAAGGAACAGAGAAGCCACCATAATACGGTTATCTATATAAACTCCGGCGCTTGAAACACCTATTCCGTCAACCCTCGGCATATAGGACGCAGCGGTCTTCATCGCCTCAAGGATTCCCTGATAATGATAGTTCGGGTCGCTGTTTGTTTTTGGGAACCATACGACTTCCTCGGAGAACACGGCCTCTCCGTCTATTACCGCACTTACCTTTCTGTCGCTTCCACCCGCATCGAAGCCGATACGGCACCCGTCAAGATGACGTCCGACGGGTGAGGGAGACTCGTAATTCTCAGGTGCATCTTTAATGTCCCTTAGTTCGACCTCAAATTTATTTTCGTACACCCTCTCCATAAAATGCAGGTCAAAATCCCTGAGCGCTTTATCCGAATACGCCTCTTTAATTTTATTGCCGATAAGCGAACTGCCGGCGATTATAATCTTATATCCACCGACCACCCACAGCAGGGCTTTAACCATTCTCTCTACAAAGCCGAAATTCTCATCGTCGTGACCTGTTCCGTCGGGATATATTCTTGTTTTATATGTCGTAATGTATCCCTTGTTGCGCTGACAACCGATAATAATATCCTGTCCGTTTTCCTTTGTGTTCTCCCGCATCTCGCGGCAAACGAGAGAAAGTGGGGTGAATAAAGGGTCTAAAACTGCATTTACTTTAAGCTTCATAGCGTACGCTACCTCCAATTATTGTTTTGATTATATCGAACTTTTCATCTGCGATAATAATGTCAGCATCCTTGCCGATTTCGATAGAGCCCTTCCTGTCCGCAACGCCGATAGCCGTTGCGGGATTAAGAGAGGCGCATGCCACCGCTTGGGGAACCGTCAAGTCGGAATTCACGATTACGTTATATACTCCTTTGTTTAAGGTAAGCACGCTTCCTGCTATAGTGCCATCCTCAAGCCTGCATTCTATTCCTTTAAGTATAATTTTCTGTCCGCCGAGAGTATATTCGCCGTCCGAAAGTCCTCCGGATCTCAGGCAGTCGGTAATTATTATCAGTTTATCCTTTTTTATCTTGTAGACAAGTGAATAAAGAGCCGGATGGATATGAAAGGTATCACAGATAAGCTCTGTATAAACATCGTTGCAAAGAGCCGCTCCGACAACGCCGGGTGCACGGTGTCCCAAAGCCGTCATAGCGTTAAAAAGGTGCGTTGCCTGCTTTACCCCCGCCGTGATTGCCTCGCATGCCTGCTCGAAGGTCGCCTCGGTATGACCCATTGAAACCACGGTATCGCAGCTTCTGACAATCTTTTTTATTTCGGTAAAATCACTGTCCATTTCGGGAGCAAGAGTAACTATTTTTATAACATCGGAGTTTTCAATAATAGCGGCAGCATCGGGCTTTTGAATGTATGCCTCGTTTTGTGCACCCTTTTTTTTAGGGTTCACATATGGCCCCTCTGCGTTCATGCCGAGCACGGTTGAGCCTTTCCAGGTTTTGCTCTCTTCCCTGAGCGAACGGATAATATCGGCGGCTTTATATAAATCCTCACGTGGAATAGTAACCGTAGTAGGCAGCCAACCCGTAACGCCTTTTTTTACAAGTCCCTCAGACATGATTTTTATGCCTTCAGGCCTGCAGTCAGAAGTGTCCTCACCGAGATAACCATGAATATGTATATCGATAAGCCCGGGGGCAACATACGCACCCTTTGCATCAATAACATCAATTCCGGCGGGAACTCTGTCGTTGTCGATTATATCGATAATTTGGTTCTCAAATAACAACGCTTTGCCCGCAAGCACCTTGTCTTTAAGGATAATTCTACCGTTTGTAATCGCTTTCATATGAATGACCTCTCAAGTTTTATTTAATTAAAATGACTAACTATTTATCAGCTATTTTTTCGATGCTTTCATTATTGCCGACGATAACAACCTTTTCGTCCGCTCTGAACAGCCTTTCGGGAGTGTTGAAAATCTCAAAATTTTCATTATCGGCATCGCAGGTCGCAATAATGTTTATTCCGTATTTTTTACGTACATCCAGCTCGCGGATGCTCATTCCAACCCAGCGTTTTGGCACCATAATCTCTGCGATAGAGTATTTGTCAGAAAGGTTGAAGTACTCAAGAACATCATTTTTCGAGAGCGTAAGCGCTAACCGCATCCCCATATCTTTTTCGGGGAAAACGACAATATCCGCGCCTAATTTAGTCAATACCTTCTTGTGCCGCTCGCTTGTCGCACGGGCAACTATTTTATTTGCACCCATTTCCTTTAGAATCAGCGTCGTAAGAATACTGTCCTGCATATTGTCTTTCAGGCATACGATACAGCAATCATAGTTATTGATTCCCGCCGAGCGTAAAACACCCTCGTTCGTGGCATCTCCGCAAATAGCAGAGGTCATCAGGTCACCTATTTCGTCTATTTCTTCCTCGTTCTGATCAATAACCATTACCTGATGCCCGTTCCTGATAAGTGTAAGGGCAAGGGTTTTTCCGAAATTCCCGAGTCCTATAATACAAAAGCTTTTCATTTATCCAACCTCTTTAATTATGTTTATTAACCTATCAAAATATTCGCTTTGGGATATTTTACCTCGATTTTTTCCTTATTTATACCTAATAAAATGACATAGGTAATGGTTATTATGCCTACCCTTCCGAAAAACATAAGAGCCATAATAATTACCTGTCCTAAAACAGAAAGAGTGGGTGTTATTCCGGTTGTCAGCCCAACCGTTCCGAAAGCGGAGAACGCCTCAAAGGAAAGGTCAATGAATTCGGCATTTTCGGTAAGACTTAATAAAAAGCACGACGAGAGTATTGCTATTCCGGCTGTAAGGAGTAGCACGAACGCACGTGTAACAACGCCGCTTTCTATTCTGTGTTTGCGTATATTTATATCCTTATTGCCTTTTATTATCTGAAAAAGAGAAACTAATATTATCCCCGCTGTGACTGTCTTTATGCCTCCCGCGCAGGAGCCTGACGAGCCGCCTATAAACATAAGTAGCATTGCAAAGACCTTTGATGCCCCACTCAGGCCTCCCAATGGCATTGTAGCATACCCCGCTGTTCTGCAGGTCACCGACATAAAAGATGCTCTGAGTAGCTTGCCGCCCGGTGAAGCGTCGCCCATTGTTTCGGGGTTATTCCACTCATAGACAAGGAATACAGCGGTTCCGACAGCGATAAGCAATCCGCTTATGACAAGCACCATTTTTGAGTAGAGCATAAGCCTTTTTCGCTCCTTGATCGATTTTATTATATCGCTCCAGACAAGGAACCCAAGACCGCCGCATACAATCAATGCTCCGATTACAGCATTAACATAAAAATCGTCTGCAAAATGCTCTATGCTGGTAAAAGATCCGTATGATTTACCCAATATATCAAATCCCGCGTTGCAGAATGCGCTTACTGAATGAAAAATACCTTTTGAAATTCCGCTCCAAAAACCGAACTCGGGAACAAATTTAACAGAGAGCAAAACTGCACCCGTGCCCTCAAAAGCAAAGGTGAAGACGAGCATTTTTTTTATGAACGAAAACATCCTCTCGCCCGAGAAAAGATTCATCGACTGGACGAAAACAACTCGTTCCATAGGCGAAACCCTACGTTTTAACAGCATACTGAACATCATCGCCATAGACATGAAGCCGAGTCCGCCTATTTGTATTAGAAGCAGTATAACAGCACGTCCGAATCCGGACCAGTATATGCCGGTGTCAACAGTGATCAGTCCTGTTACACAGGTCGCACTTGTAGCGGTAAAGAATGCGGTGTTCGGAGGAGTAAACTCACCCTCTGCAGATGAAACCGGTAGCATGAGCAAAAGGGCACCGGCAGTAATAACCAGAAAAAAGCCCAATATCAGTATCTGAGCGGGAGTGAGCTTATGTATTTTTTTTTGTTCAGTTTTCTCCGAGCCTCGCTTCATCTTTTTCACTATCCCTTTTGGTATAAACAAAAAAACGATTACCACTATATATTATATTATTTTTCCTTACGTTGTCAATAGCTCAAGAAGCGATGAAGTGTCTGAAACAACCGCTTTTGCACCCCATGACTTTAAGAATCCGGTGTCCCTGTATCCCCAGCCGACGCAGATTATATCAATTCCGGCATTTTTTGCAGTCATTATATCAACATCGCTGTCTCCGACGAAAACAGCGCTGTTTTTATCTGAATCAAGCAAACTTAACGCTTCAAAAACCAGATTCGGAGAGGGTTTTCGGGTATGCTCCCCGTCCGCACCGAGTGCGATATCAATCTTGTTAAAAAAATAGGCGCAGAGTTCTCTGACTGCGTCACTTTTTTTATTTGAAACTACGCCTATTTTATATCCGTAAGCGCTGAGTGAATCCAAAAGTTCCGGTATGCCTGGATACGGGCGCGTCATGTTCATTAAGTTTTTTCCGTAATATTCCCCGAACGCTTTTACCGCCTCGGAATGCAGCGTATCGTTTATACCGGCGGGGAGCGAGCGGCGGAGAAGTGTTGGGATTCCGTTCCCTATAAAGGAGCGAACCTCTTCTTTTGTCCTTTTTTCAAAGGAAAACCTTGATAGTACATAATTGACCCCGTCGGTTAAGTCGCCGAGAGTGTCAAGCAATGTTCCGTCAAGGTCAAACAGCACGGTATGATATTTGCTCATCCTGCGACTTTTTCTAAAAATCTCGCAACATCGCCAACTGTTTTAAGATCGGCAGCATCGTCGTCAGAAACCACTATGCCCAAATTATCCTCTATGGACATAAGCATTTCCACCAGGTCAAGCGAATCTGCACCGAGATCCTCGATTATATTGGAATCCTTTGAAATAGTGCTGACCTCTATCCTCAGCTGCTTTGAAATAATTTCTTTGATTTTCTCAAGCATTGAATTGTTCCTCCAGAATACAAATTTCCATTTTTAAATTATAATAAAGCATTTTTTCTATTTTTACAATACCTTTTACCGAATTTCTTTATTTTTTTGTTTTAAGAAAAGCACAGCTCCAATTCTTATTGACTATACCCGTAATATATGATAAAATACAGTGTTATATAATACTTTGAATGAATTACATGAAAAAAGGAACTTGTCGTTAATGATAATTTTGGGTGTTGATCCGGGAATCGCCACGATCGGATACGGAGTTATTTCATCCGAAAGCGGAAGATTCAACGCAATCGAATACGGTGCGATAATAACAAAACCACATCAGCTTCTCGAAAACCGTCTGATGCAAATATATGACGGTATCTTTGAAATTATCGTACGGCACAGACCTGACTGTATGGCAATAGAGGAAATTTTTTTCAATAAAAATGTCAAAACTGCTGTAGATGTCAGCCAGGCACGCGGCGTTATACTTCTTGCCGCAAGAAAGCAGGACGTGGATATTTACGAATACACCCCGCTTCAGATAAAAAGCTCCGTTGTCGGCTACGGAAGAGCTGAGAAGCAGCAGATTATGTATATGACGAAGCTACTCTTAAAGTTAGAGAGTGAACCCAAGCCAGATGATACCGCCGATGCGCTTGCCGTCGCTATCTGTCATGCAAATTATGCGATGAATAGCTGTTATAAAATATAGATATGTCAACATAATAAAGGAGTTTTTATGTATAGTTATATAAAGGGCACCCTTACAGTCCTCACTAACGAATATGCGGTTTTGGATGCAGGTGGAATCGGTTATAAGCTATTCGTTTCTCTAAACACCTACTCGAAGCTGACAAACCTTTTGCAAAAGGAAGCAACTTTATACACTCACCTGAACGTCAAGGAAGATGCTCTTAACCTTTATGGTTTTTTTGAAAGCGAGGAATTATCGGTTTTTAAGCATCTGATTTCTGTCTCGGGGATTGGCCCCAAGGCAGCGATGTCAATTTTGAGCACGCTTACCACTGATAGCTTTGCGCTTGCGCTCGCAAACGGTGACGCGCGTATGATAGCGCAGGCACAGGGAGTAGGGCTTAAAACGGCACAGAAAGTAATTATAGAGCTAAAGGATAAGCTCGCGAAGGAGTTTCCCTCGTCAGAGTTTCAATCATCCTCCGCCGCTTCGTCCCCTATGTCCGCTGTTGTGGATACGCTCTCCGTATACGGTTTTTCGAAATCCCAGATTTCGCAGGCAATGGCAAAGGTTGATTCCAATCAGCCGCTTGAGGAGATTATTCGGCAGACACTGAAGGTTTTAGGCAGTAAATAAAAACAAACGCTGACGGCGGAAAGGGAGGAAGGTTTCATAATGCCAATTAACACAAAAACCGGGGACAGCGGATTTGAATTTGATTTTGAGAGCAGAATCACGGCAAGCGAGTTTATGGAAGCTGATATTGAGACAGAGATATCTCTGCGCCCAAAAACCCTTTCCGAATATATTGGTCAGGAAAAAATCAAAGAGAATCTAAGTATTTTTATCGAGGCGGCAAAAACCCGCGGAGACTGTTTAGACCATGTTCTTTTGCACGGTCCGCCGGGACTGGGCAAAACCACCCTGTCACATATTATAGCCGCTGAGCTCGGTGTAAACCTTAAAATAACCAGCGGTCCCGCGATTGAAAAGGCAGGCGATCTCGCAGCTCTTTTGACGACACTCGAACGTAACGATATCCTTTTTATTGACGAGATACATCGGCTGCCAAGACAGGTCGAGGAGGTTCTATATCCTGCAATGGAGGACTTTGCTCTGGACTTGATGATGGGCAAGGGCCCCTCTGCTCGCTCGATAAGAATTCCGCTCAAACCGTTCACTTTAATCGGAGCGACGACAAGAGCCGGACAGCTCTCCTCTCCGCTCAGGGACAGGTTCGGTATGATGTTCCGTCTTGAGTTGTATACTCCCGAGCAGCTCGCTACAATTGTCACCCGCAGTGCGGGAATACTTGAAACCCCTATAAAAGAAGAGGGAGCTTTTGAGATAGCCCGCCGTTCAAGAGGGACACCGAGAATAGCGAACCGTTTTCTTAAAAGAGTGCGTGATTTCGCAACCGTTAAAGGCAACGGCTGCATAGATAAATATATTTCGGATTTTGCCCTTAAAAGCCTTGACATAGACGAGCTCGGACTTGATTCCATAGACCGCAGAATGCTTGCCGCGATTATAAAATCCTTTGGCGGAGGTCCCGTCGGCTTAGATACGCTCGCTGCAATAATCGGAGAGGAATCGATTACGCTTGAGGATGTGTATGAGCCTTATCTTTTACAGCTCGGATTTATTAACCGCACATCGAGAGGACGCTGTGCAACCCCCGGAGCGTACCGTCATCTGGGTATAAATATACCGGAAGCACCTGAAACGAGTCAGATGAAGCTGGATTTTTAAACAGGAGTAAAAATGTATATCGCAGACAAATGGCAGGATTACAAGCTAATAGATGCGGATGACGGAGAGCGGCTTGAGAGCTGGGGAGGAAAAATACTAATCCGGCCCGACCCGCAGATAATTTGGAAAAGCGGAAGAAAAAACCCGCTTTGGAACCGAGCCGATGCCATATACAAGCGCTCAAAAGAGGGCGGTGGAAGCTGGGTTAAAAAGGATATTCCCGAATCTTGGAAAATTTCATATGGCGAGATGACCTTTGAGATTACGCCTATGGGATTTAAGCACACCGGGCTTTTCCCCGAACAGGCGGCAAATTGGGATTGGTTCATGCCGTTGATAAAAAATTGCGGCAGGCGTGTAAAGCTTTTAAACCTTTTCGCCTATACAGGCGGTGCTTCCGTCGCTGCGGCAAAGGCAGGAGCGGAAGTATGCCATGTAGATGCCTCAAAGGGAATGGTCGGCAAAGCAAAGCAGAATGCTGCTTTATCGGGTATTCCGTCCGACCGCATTCGCTATATCGTTGATGACTGCATCAAATTCGTGGAGCGGGAAATCCGTCGCGGCAACCGTTACGATGCTGTGATATTAGACCCTCCCTCCTTCGGGAGAGGTCCGAACGGTGAACGGTGGGTTATTGAAGAAAGTCTTGACAACCTTATTACAACAATAACCGGAGTATTATCGGTTCAACCGCTGTTCGTGCTGCTTAACTCCTACACTACGGGACTTTCCGCTTCGACAAACGGATATATCCTGCATAACAATATTGTGCGCAGATTCGGAGGATATGTTGAGAGTGATGAGCTCGGTATACCGGTTGAAAGCAGCGGCACAGCACTCCCCTGCGGAGCATCTTCACGCTGGACTTCATCTAAAATTTAATTAGAAAAACGGTAATTTTAATGACATTTATAAAAACAGAGAATTTATCATTTAAATATAAAGAGGGCGAACCTGAGGTTATTAAAAACATATCGCTTGAGATAGAAAAGGGCAGCTACACCTCCGTCCTCGGTCACAACGGAAGCGGCAAGAGTACCCTTGCCAAGCTGATATGCGGCATTTTGCAGCCCACTTCGGGCAGTGTAAGCGTTGGCGGATATATGACGAACAGCGAGCGGGATATTTATAAGATCAGGGAATCCTGCGGTATGGTTTTTCAAAATCCCGACAATCAGATAGTTGCAAGTGTTGTCGAGGAGGACGTCGCCTTTGCTCCTGAGAATCTCGGTGTTGAGCCTTCAAAAATAAGAAAAATAGTGGATGATTGCTTAAAAACCGTGGGTATGGAGGAATACGCGCTTCATTCAACATATAAACTATCCGGAGGTCAGAAGCAACGTGTTGCAATAGCGGGTGTACTGGCGATGAGTCCGAGCTGCATAATATTCGATGAAGCCACTGCGATGCTCGACCCTACGGGACGCAAAGATATTACGACTGCCATGAAAAAGCTGAACAAGGAAAAAGGCATTACGGTAATCACAATAACCCACTATATGAACGAAGCGATTGAAGCCGACAGAGTCATCGTTTTAAATAAGGGAGAGGTCTTTCTTGACGGAACCCCGGAGGAGATTTTTTCTCAGGTGGAAAAGCTGAAAAGCGTATCACTTTCGGTGCCGCAGGTTACCGAACTGCTGTATCTTCTTGATTCGGACGGATATGATTTTCCGAAAGGTGTTCTGCACACTATGCAGGCAGCTGATGTTATTGAAAAAAAGGCCGCCGGGCTAAAAAAAGGAGTGAGCGGCACATGATGGCTTTGCGTTTTATTGATGTTTCGGTCATTTACGGCGAGGGCACTCCGTTTCGTAAGGTGGCACTTGACAGCATTTCCGTCGATTTTCCCGCCGGTCAGGTAATAGGTATAATTGGGCATACAGGCAGCGGAAAAAGCACTATGGTTATGCTCTCAAACGGTATTTTAAAACCGACGAGCGGGAAAATTCTGCTTGAAGAAACTGATATTTGGGAAAAGCCCAGAGAAATCGGCAGGGTTCGCGCTAAGGTCGGTATAGCCTTTCAATATCCTGAATACCAGCTGTTTGATGAAACAGTTTACAAGGATATCGCCTTCGGACCTAAAAATATGGGACTTGAAGAGAGTGAAATCGATGCCCGTGTGAGAACTGCCGCCGGATTCTGCGGGTTAGACGAACTTTCGCTTAAAAAGTCTCCCTTCGAGCTTTCGGGAGGTCAAAAACGTCGTGCCGCTATTGCCGGGGTTATCGCCATGGATCCCAAAGTGTTGGTGCTTGATGAACCTACTGCCGGTCTCGACCCTCTCGGGCGAGAGGAAATACTCGGCGGACTGATCAAATACCAGAAAGAAAAAAGCAATACCCTTCTTCTGATATCGCACAGCATGGAGGATATTGCAAAATACTGCGACCGAATTCTTGTACTAAAGGACGGTAAAGTATATATGTACGGCACGGTAGGTGAGATATTTATGCAGGCGGAAAAGTTATTCGACGCATCGCTTGACCTTCCGCAGATTACAAAGCTTTTTATAGAGCTTAAAAAGCGTGATCTTACTGAAAACACGGATGTTTATACTGTTAAATATGCAAAAAAAGAAATAGAAAAGCTCCTTTTTCTAACCAAAAGTCAGTAACGCGAATATTTACCAAAGATCGGATTTTATAAGATGCTCAAAGATATCACCCTAGGTCAGTTCTTTCCGGGCAAGTCGCTTCTCCATAGAACAGACCCAAGAATCAAGCTTATAATTTTAGTCGTTTACCTGATTATGGTACTGGCGGCAAAATCGATAACCGGCGTTATATTCATCGCCCTGGTTACGTTCGCCCTAGTAATGGCTTCACAAATAAACTTGAGAATTATTGCAAAATCGTTAAAACCACTTGCATTTATACTGATATTTACCGCTGTAATAAACATATTTTTCGTTTCCGGAGAAACTCCTGTTTTCGAGTGGCGATTTATCCATATCTATAAAGAGGGACTTATTAATGCCGCTCTGATGATGATCCGGCTTATTTCGTTGATCGCCGGAACAAGCGTGCTGCTTACTTATACCACCTCTCCTTTGGAGCTTACGGATGCGATCGAAAGACTGCTCTCGCCGCTGAAAAAAATAAAAGTTCCTGTACATGAATTCGCTATGATGATGACGATTGCTCTTCGTTTTATTCCAACGCTCATAGAGGAGACAGATAAAATCATCTCCGCTCAAAAAGCAAGAGGTGCCGATTTTGAGACGGGAAGCCTGTTAAAACGCGCAAAAGCTCTTATCCCGATTTTAATACCTCTGTTCGTTTCGGCTTTCAGGCGCGCAGACGAGCTTGCTGAGGCTATGGAGTGCAGATGCTACAAAGGCGGAGAGGGAAGGACAAAAATGAAGCAGATGAAATCACATCCATCCGATTATGTTTTCTTAATTATTATGATAAGCCTGTGCGTTTCAGTCTATTATATAGATACGCTGCGATTAATATGACCATGATAAATTATGCATTAACCCTTTCTTTTAAGGGCACAAAATATTGCGGCTGGCAGGTACAGAAAAACGCTTTGAGTGTACAGGAAGTCGTACAGGATGCGATTGAGGGTGTTTTCGGCACGAGATTGAATCTTACCGGCTGTAGCCGAACAGACTCGGGTGTCCACGCAAACGAATATGTATGCAATATTAAATCAACAATGGAAATAGACACCTGTAAGCTCCCGTTGGCAATAAACTCCCATCTTCCGAAAGATATTGCAGTAACCGCTGCAAGGGTGGCAGAGGACAGCTTCCATGCAAGATATTCCGCAAAGGGTAAGGAATATATTTATCGAATATGGAACAGCCGGATACACAACCCGTTTTATGCCGAAACCGCCTACCATTATCCAAAAAAAATCGATGTTGAGAAAGCGGATTTAATTGCAAGCTGCTTTGTAGGACATCATGATTTTTCCTCATTTATGGCGGCTCACAGCAAAATCAAGGATACTGTACGCGAGGTTTTTTATTTTAAAGCGGAGCGTGACGGCGATTTTGTAAACCTTATTGTGGCTGCAGATGGGTTTTTATACAACATGGTAAGAATTATGTGCGGAACCGTTCTGCAGATTATTTCCGGAAGAATAGTTTTGCCTGTATGCGACATTATTGCCGCAAAAAACCGCTCTGAAGCAGGCGTTACGCTGCCCGCCTCGGGATTGTACCTTAACAGGATTTTTTATTGATATAAAGGAGAAAAACGGCGATGGGTGCTTTTTCGATATTCACCGACAAGAAAAAGAAAAAAGCTCAAAACAGTGTTCCCACGGTCGAGGAATACTATATTAAGCTTGCACGCCGCACAACCCTTGCAAAATTTATCTGCATTATGCTTATCGGCAGCTTTGTTCTCTTTTCCTTTTCGGCAAACAAAGAAGAGCTGACGATAGAAAACTTCCGCTATATGCTAAAGTTTGCCGACTTCGGCGCGGAAACGGTCGAGGAAACCGCTTCGGTCGTTTATTTTGACAGCGATTCGGAAAACGCAGGCGCGTTAATGAGAGGAGACCTCGCCGTACTAAATAACAGCGGCTTGAAGGTTTACAGCTTTAACGGAAAAAAGCTTTTAAGCTCTTCTTTTAAATATGACTATCCAAGGATGCTTTCTAACAACAAAAACATATACACTTATGATATCGGCGGCAGTGAGCTGCGTATTTTCAGCTCTTATTCCCTGCTCTATTCCGAAACCTTCGGTTATCCGATCTACGGGGTTTCGGTAAGTGAAAATGGCGGTTTTGCCGTAGTTACATCGGCAAAAGGCTACAGAAACTCGTTTTATGTGTATGACGAATATTACAGAGTGATTTATAAATATTTTTCCGCAGAAAAGTATATAGATTGTATATCGCTCTCTGCAGACGGAAAAGAAGCCGTCACTCTGCTGCATTATTCTAAATCGGGGGAAATAGTCACGCTGCTTATGAAGTTTTCGGTGGATAAAGAGGAACCGGTTTTTCAAGCGGAATTCAACGATGAGCTGCCGCTACAGGTGAGCTATATGTCGGATGGATCATATGCTGTATTAACAAGTAAATCACTTAGGTTTTATTCCTCCGAAAATATAGCCTCCGACGAAATAATTTTTGGAGAAAAATCGCTTTTGGGCTATGAATTTTGTAATAATTATGCTATAATAACCTACAATACCATTGGACTCTCTGCCGGGACTGAGCTTGATGTATATGCGAAGGACGGAACCCTGGTCGCTGTCAGAAGATACGAGGGTGCGTTGCTGGATAAAAAAATATACGCGGACAATTTGTATGTGCTTACACACGGTGCGCTTTCGATGGTGGATCTCTCCGGAAAAGATGAGGATAAAATGACCGTCGTGGATAACGAATTCCGGGATATTATCCTTGACAATGAAAGCATAGTTCTTTTTTCCGATAATAAAGCAGAGTATTTTAAAAATGCCGGGGTCGGCGGATAAAAAGCATTCCTCCTGATTCATAAATTCGGTATTAACACCGGAGAAAGGTACGGTATCCTATATGAACGCTATACTTGATATTATCATTGTGGTCATTGCATCGTTAACGATTTATTTTGCTGCAAGGAACGGATTTGTCAAAACATTGCTGTCCGCTTCTTCTTTTCTTATCGCACTGGTTATAACCGTAACCCTTTTTTCTCCCGTAAAAAACGCATTTATGGAAACCTCGGCGGTAAACAGTATAAGAGAACATGTCGAAACGGCTCTCGATTCGATAATGTCTGAAAACAATGCGGACAACAGCGCAGACATAGATGCGTTGTTGGAAAAGGAAAGCGGTGCTGACGGCTTTTTTGAAATCCTTGACAATGCCGGAATAAAACGCGAGGACCTGCAGAAAAGGATTGACGAATGGAAGACCGAAGAGGGCGCAGACCTGAAAGAGAAGCTGATAGACTATATTGCCGCACCGATAGTAAATGCACTAATCACCGCCCTCGTTGTATGCCTGCTCTTTTTCGGTTCTCTCATATTATTGAAGATTGTGACTTGTATTCTCGACAAGATACTCAAGCTACCGGTGCTCAAAACAGCAAATACACTTCTCGGAGTTATTCTGGGAATTATACTCGCTTTGGTGCGTATCTATCTGTTTGTGGCCTTGGTCAAGATATTGTTGCCCTATGGTCAAACGCTCGACATCGGCGCGTTTGATGCGATTAACACCGAAAAAACCCTGCTGTTTAAATTATTTTACGATTTCAACATATTTAATTTCTTGGTTTAGAAAGACCTATGATGTATAAAATACTGAGAGGAAGGAACAACGTTCATTTAGAAATAGCGGAATGAACAATGTGCATTTAGGATGAAAAAGAATATTCCGAACATATTATCTGTCATCAGACTTCTGTTGGTACCTGTGTTCATATATTTGTTTTTTAACGACTTCAAAATTACTGCTGCTTTTGTTTTTGCTATAGCGAGCGCAACTGACATACTTGACGGATATCTTGCAAGGAAATATAACTGGATAACTGCTGCCGGAAAAATACTCGATCCTCTCGCAGATAAGCTTATGCAGGGCGCTGTAATATGCAGCCTTGCGATTGATAATATTAACAACAATAAAAGTATGTTTTTTATCGGAATCGCTGTTTTATTCCTTCTTAAGGAAAGTGCGATGATAATCGGTGCATGCATAGTGATACGAAAGAAACATACGATAGTGGTTTCCAACTGGTACGGAAAAGCCGCAACTGTAGCTTTTTTCTGTATCACGACTATTCTGATTTTCTACAGTGAAAATATGACTTTGAACATAATACTGGGCATACTTTTGGTTGCAGTTTTAATATCAGCTCTTCTCCTGTATTATTTCAAAGTATTCCGTGGAGTTTACGGGATAAAATTTCCCTCTAAAAAGAAAAAATAAATTTCGGTTCACCCCAGTGAAGGAGTCCCTATATGCTAATAAAAAAGTGCAGCCGCTGCAAAACACGCGTTGCGGTCATATATGTAACTAAAAACGAGTTCGGCAGAGCGATCAGCGAGGGCTATTGCCTTAAATGCGCTAAAGAGCTCGGAATCAAGCCGGTCGACGATATTATCAAAAGAATGGGTATGAGCGAGGAGGAGTTTGACGCCATGAGCGAGGAGATGTCCGAGCTTATGCCGCAACTTGACGAAAACGAGGAAGAAAACGACGAGGGCAGAGCTCCGGCAATTGATCTTAATGTCATGCTGTCGGGAAATCCTAATCAGCAGCCCGTTCCGTATAAAGAACAGACCGGACGTCAGGATGGAAACGTTAAAGACGAGAAGAAGCAAAAACGGAAATTTCTTGACCAATTCTGCATAGACCTGACCGCAAAGGCACGGCAAGGCAAAATGGATAGAATCGTCGGCAGAGAAAACGAGATTGAGAGAGTAATTCATATTTTGACGCGCCGCCAGAAGAATAATCCCTGCTTAATCGGCGAGCCTGGAGTAGGTAAAACCGCTATCGCTGAGGCGCTCGCTCAAAAAATCGTAAATAGAGCTGTACCTTATAAGCTTCTTGAAAAAGAGGTTATGCTTGTAGATATGACCTCTGTCGTTGCGGGTACACAGTTCAGAGGCCAATTTGAGAACCGTATGAAGGGTCTTATTGAGGATGCGAAAAAAAGCGGGAATATTATTCTGGTAATAGATGAGATTCATTCCATAGTCGGAGCAGGAAATGCTGAAGGCGGAATGAACGCTGCAAATATCCTTAAACCCGCGTTGAGCAGGGGTGAGATACAGCTTATCGGCGCGACCACGTTAGTTGAATACCGCAAGTATATCGAGCATGACGCCGCACTCGAAAGGCGTTTCCAACCTGTTTTGATTAACGAGCCGTCCATTGAGGACAGTATTGAGATTCTTACGGGCATTAAATCCTATTATGAGAGTTTTCACGGTGTAAAAATACCCGATTCAATGATAAGCAGGATGGTTACTCTTTCCGAGCGTTATATAACAGACCGCTTCCTGCCGGATAAAGCGATAGACCTTATGGATGAGGCATGCGCTTATATGGCTATGCACTCTCCCGTTGTCGATAACATCAACCGTACAGCTGATGAGATAAAAACTCTTAATACCGAAAAAGAGGCGATTGAGAGCAAAGAGACTATGGAAGAGAACGATTATTCCCGTTTAGCTGACATTAAAACAAAGCTGCTTCAGAAAAATCAACTTTTCGATTCTCTTTCCGCAGAACGTGACAATCTTTATCTGGATGAGTTCAGCCTTGCAAAAGTAGTGGAGGTATGGACCGGAATCCCGGCAACTAACATTAATGAAAACGAATTCCAGAAAATCGAGCGCCTCGAAAACGAGATCAAGAAACGCATAGTCGGACAGGATGAAGCAGTCTCTAAGGTGGCAAAAGCAATAAAGCGCAACAGAGCGGGTATTTCATACAAGAAAAAGCCTGTGTCGTTTATCTTTGCAGGTTCAACCGGTGTAGGTAAAACCGAGCTTGTAAAAGTGCTCGCAAAATACCTTTTCGATACTCCTGACGCATTGATTCGTCTTGATATGAGCGAGTTCATGGAGAAGCATTCGGTATCAAGAATCATAGGCTCACCTCCCGGCTATATCGGCTATGACGATGCCGGTCAGCTAACCGAGAAAATCCGCCGCAAGCCTTATTCTATAGTATTGTTCGACGAGATAGAAAAAGCTCATCCCGATGTTCTGAATATCCTTTTACAAATTCTCGACGACGGCCGCATTACCGATTCACACGGTAAAGAGGTCAACTTTGAGAACGCTGTTATTATTATGACAACTAATGCCGGAAGCAAGGACTTTTCTGCCACTGCGGGTTTTACAGCATCTTCAAAGAACAGCGACGAGGAGAAGGTAAAAAAAGCGCTTGAGGATTTCCTGCGTCCCGAGTTTATCAACCGCGTTGATGAAATAGTGGTGTTCAACCGCCTGACAAAGGAGAATTTCTCGTTTATATGCCGCATTATGCTCGGTGATTTGCAAAGCGTGCTCGCAGATAAACAAATCAAACTCGATTACGACGACAAGACCGTCGAATATCTTGTTAATAAAGGTTTTTCCGAAAAATACGGTGCCCGCAATCTGCGCCGTCTAATCCAGACCGACGTTGAAGATCAGCTTGCAGCAAGGATTATAGAACGGTTTTTTGCCCCATTCGACAACGTATTTATTACCGTAAAAGGAGATAAAATCGAAATTACCAGCAAATAACCGCAATCATGAGGTGATAGAGTGCCGCTTAAAAAACCGGTAGATAACCCTCGCCGAAAGACATTACACAACGAGTCACCCCTATATGACGACAAATCAGATATCGGCGACATCAATAAAATACGCACTGTTACCTCCGATTCCGGCAGACAATATGACAGCGGCTCATTCTTTCCCGCAGGGATGCAACCGTTTGAGGTAGCTGAATTTCTGGATTCCGATTTAATCGGCGGATTAAACCTCAAGCAGATAAAAAAGCGCATCTCAAGGCACGGTGCGAACATAATTACAAACGAGTTCAGACTCACATTCAAACAGAGCTTAAAAAATCAGATCAAGGGTTTGATAGGCCCGCTATTGATCGCCTGCTCTCTTCTTATGTATGTGTTTGAAAGTCAATACACATACCTCGCATTGGCGGGTGTTACATTCTTGCTTGTAATTATCAATGCCCTTCTCGAATCCCGTGCATCCAATGCTTTGAATGTGCCGAGGAAATATTCAGCCATAAAAGCAAGCGTAACACGGGAGGGTATAACGGATATTACCGACAGCAGGCGGCTTGTTCCGGGAGATATAATAGTCTTGTCGGAAGGTATGGTGGTTCCCTGCGATGCCCGTCTGATTGAGGATAATGCTTTAGCAGTGCTTGAAACTCCTGTAAGCGGCAAGAAGGGCAGCGTCTTAAAGGATTCCATCTATATAGCTGCGAACGACGGTGAGCTTGTCTATCCGAACATGGTTTATGCCGGTTCAATAGTCACCGGAGGGTATGGAAGTGCGATAGTATGTTATACGGGTAAGGATACTCTGTTAAGACGCATTAACGAGAAAAAAACTGATTTCCTTCCCCTGATGCTTAAATATATACAAAGGACAAGCAAGTATCTTTCAATCACCGCAGTATTCGCATGTTTCACTCTGCTTTTACTCGGTGCTCTTACAGGACGCAGCATCCCGGAGCTTTTTATTATATCAATTTCAATCGGCGCGGTTTCATTATGTGACAGTATGCTGTCGCTTTCATCAGCTTCTTTCGGATACGGTGTAAAAATGATGTCTTCCAAAGGGACGGTGGTTAAAAACCTTAACTGTATCCCTGCGATTTGTGAGATTAACACGATTATGTGCAGCAAGAATACCGCTTTCCCTCCTAAGAAAATGACTTTAAGCGGTATTTACACGGACAATGACTTCCTCGCAGCGGATAAAAAGATGACTGACAGGGCAAAAGAACTTTTATATATTGCTCTCGCGTGCTCGGATATAAAATTCAGCAATCATTCTAAAAAGCGTAAAAATGTTCCTGATTTCAAAGGTAGAATCTATGACTGTGCCATCGCTCTTTTTCTTGCGGAAAAGGGCTACGATGTTCCCAAAGAGCTTGCTGAATTCTTTAAAATCGATACGGAATACTCCCTTTCGGGAGAGGTTTCAAGGATTCTTATACTGTACAAGGGAAGAAATATTGTTGTTCTCAAGGGAGCGCCCGAATTTATACTCTCGCGCTGTACCGGTTACGAGCTTAACGGAACCGGTTATAAAATGAGCCAGATAACCCGCAGGCGAATACTCACTGCCCTTGAGCAAAATTCACATGAATCGGGATATATCATAGCAATAGCTGCCGGAGAAACCTCCGCAGACAACCTGAGGGATATTACTGCTGAGCGGAGACTGATGTTCAAGGGATTTATTACACTTTACAGTGCGATAGACGTTGATAACGCCTCAGCTGTTTATAAATGCGATCAGGCAGGAATCGAGACGGTCGTGTCCTCCTCGGACAGCTACTATACCGCATACAACATGGCTAAAAATGCAGGTATCGTAACCACGGAGCAGCAGGTTGTTAGCGCCGAACAGATGTATGCCACCGAAAAAGGGCTTTTTATTGCTAACTGTCCCGATTATAAGCTTTTCCTTAACTTTTCGGACAGCGAATGGCTTCAGATTTTAAAATACCGCAAAGACGACAAACGAGTCGTAGGTGCCACCGCAGAGAGGCTTGAGGAGCTTGTTCTGATGAACGAGGCGGATGTATCATTTGTTCCCGAAAGCGCACCCGACACGCTCAAGCAATCAGCTGACGTTCTTATGTTGTCAAGCGGTTTTGACACATTAATAGACTGTCTGCAGAATGCGCGGCTGATATTCGTCCGTATTCATTCGGTTGCCGAATATCTTACGGTCGGCTTTTCGGTGCTGTTTCTAACTGCTTTGTTTTCACTGATAGTCGGAACACCCCTTCCGTTCCGGGTACAAGAGATATTGTTCGGTGGTATTATTTTCAACTTGTTTTTTGCGGCAAGCCTTGCTTTTTCTCCGACAAACCGAAAACTGCTTATGGAAAAGCTGCCGAAATACAAGCCAAAACCGAGAGTTGCGGATTTTCTAAACCCGCTTATATATTCGTCAGGCGCTTCAGTTTCGCTTCTGGTTATATACGGTATTACAAAGAGCTTCTCTGCAACTTTATTAGGATTTACAGTATTACTGTTGCTGTATGCCCAAACAAATATATTCCGTACAAGCATTTTTAAGAAAAAGGTGTTCGGTAATCCGCTTTTTATTTTAACGGCGTTGTTTTCCGCTTCGATAATGGCTTTGCTTTTCCTTTTTGAACCGTTGAGGGTGACTTTCGCTTATACGAATATTACGCTTCTCCAGATATGTATAAGCCTTGCGGTTTCGGGGGGATACTTTATAGTACTGCAGCTAATCAAGCTCTGGATTGATATATATACAGCGAAAAAAAGAGAGAAATCCCTTTTACCTGCGCAAAAATAACACCTATCGATTGCAGTTCCCGCCGACGGGAGAATGCAATTAAATAAAAAACTATACCGCCGGAGAAAAGAGAGGGTTATGGAAAAAATAAAAAAGGATTCCTTGATTGGTGATGTGCTCGAAATGGATATTGATCTTGCCAAATACTTTTTCGAGATAGGCATGCACTGCCTTGGCTGCCCTGCTTCAAGAGGTGAAACCATTGAGGAAGCTTGCCAGGTGCATGGTGTCGATTGCGATGAACTTCTAAAAAAACTCAACAACGCCTTAAAGGGGTAAAAAATCAAACTCATCGCTTATAATCACATCTGGATATGGAGGAGTAAAATATGAAAGTGAAAAAACAGGCAAAAAGTTTCATAAGCGAATTCAAAGAATTTATCTCACAAGGTAATATACTTGATCTTGCCGTCGGTGTTGTTATCGGTACCGCATTCAGAGCGATAATTTCTTCTCTTGTGGCGGATATTATCATGCCCTTGCTCGGAGCACTTTTCGGCAACATAGATCTTTCGGATCTAAAGTATGTGATTACCGAGGCGGACGCCGTCGCCGGCACCGCTGAGGTTGCGATCAGATACGGTATGTTTATTAAGTATATTATTGATTTCCTTATAATAGCATTTTGTATGTTTATCGTTGTAAAGGCGGCAATAGGCTTCCGGAAAAAACTATCTTCGCTTTCAAAGAAGGATGAAGAACCTGCAACAACAGAACCCGTACCGACAAACGATGAAAAACTACTTGCAACACTGACCGAAATTCGCGATATTATAAAAAAATAATTAATCGGATCAGGAAAATAAGCGATGAAAAAATTTTTAATAGGCGCGGACGGTGGAGGTTCAAAAACCGCATTTATGCTAACGGATATAAAGGGTAATACTGTTTGCGAAACCACGCTGCCGCGCTCTAACCCTAACGACATTGGAATTGAAAGCACAATATGTTTGATTTTAAGCGGGTATAAAACGCTGCTTGAAAAAGCAGGTGTTTGCAGAAACGATATAGCTGCGATATATACCGGCATAGCCGGTGTGACTGCGCACGATTATAAACAGAGGATTAACTACGCCATCGTTGCGGAGTATCCCAAATCTGTTTCAGAGGTTAATCACGATGGTGTAAATATCCTGTACGCTGCCTTCCCTGATTGCGACGGTGTCGGAGTGATTTGCGGTACAGGAACCTCTTGTTTTGTAAAAAAGGGCGATTTATTACATCGGATCGGAGGATACGGGCTTTTTGACCTATTAGGAGGCGGTTATGAGATTGGCAGAGCCGCAATATCCCATGCTCTTAGAAGTATGGACGGTAGGGATGAAGAGAGCCTTCTTTCCGAATCCGTAAAAAAGAAAGCAGGTTTCGACCTTATCGAAGGTCTCGGAACCCTTATATCAAGCGGAAAAAACAATATAGCGACATACGCCCCTCTTGTCTATGATGCATATGCGCATTCTGACAGCTATGCAAGAGAAATTCTCCTGTCGCACACCGGTTACCTTGCCGAGCTGATAAACACCGCAGGGCAGTTCTTTGACGGAATATATGAGGTTTCTCTCGCAGGAGGGATCGCGAAAGATCCCATCACTATGGAAATTCTTAAACCAATGCTGACTGAAAATGCACGTGTCACCACTCTTACCGTTGAGCCTATATACGGCGCACTTGCGCGCGCGGGGATTATTTATTCGCAAAAGAAAACAATGTAAAATTAAAAATATATAATTACTTATCATAAAAAAGTGCAATAACGATAGTAACTTTATTGTCATTTTTGTTGACATACCATATATTAGGGAGTATTATCAGTTATTAATATTAAAATATCGACTGGAGTTATCGGATGGAAAACGCTCAAATTAACGAGCTGCATATTCTGCGGCATACGGCATCTCATATTCTCGCTCAGGCAGTCAAGCGTCTTTACCCAGAAGCAAAGCTTGCCATTGGACCTGCTATAGAAAACGGCTTTTATTATGACATCGACTGCGAGGTGAGCTTCACTCCCGAGGTTCTTGGCAGAATCGAAAAGGAAATGAAGAATATTACGGGCGAAAATTTAAAAATCGAGAGGTTCGTGCTTACAAGACCAGACGCTCTTGAACTGATGAAGAATGAGCCTTATAAGATCGAGCTTATAAATGAGTTGCCGGAGGACGCTGAAATTTCCTTCTATAAGCAGGGGGAGTTCACGGATCTTTGTTCGGGTCCTCACCTAAACTACACAAAAAAGCTGAAAGCGTTTAAGCTCACTCAGTCGACCGGCGCTTACTGGCGCGGCGACTCGAAGAACAAAATGCTTCAGCGAATATATGGAACTGCCTTTAAAACACAGGATGAGCTTGAAAAATATCTCGCTGAGGTTGAAGAGGCAAAGAAGCGAGACCACAACAAATTAGGCCGCCAGCTTGAGTATTTTACCACTTCGGATATGATCGGTCAGGGATTGCCGATAATTCTCCCGAAAGGAACGGTAATAATGCGTACTCTACAACGTTTTGTTGAGGACGAGGAGGAACGCAGGGGTTATTTACAGACAAAAACACCGTTTATGGCAAAAAGAGATCTGTATAAGGTCAGCGGGCATTGGGATCATTATCGTGACGGTATGTTTATTATGGGAGATCCGGATGAGTTTGAAAACCCGGAAGCGGAGATTTTTGCACTGCGGCCGATGACCTGCCCTTTCCAGTTTCAGGCATACCTCACAAAGACCCGTTCATATAAGGATCTGCCTTTAAGATACAACGAGACCTCGACTTTGTTCCGCAACGAGGCAAGCGGTGAAATGCACGGTCTTATCAGAGTGCGTCAGTTTACCATTTCCGAGGGACATATAGCCTGCACTCCCGAACAGCTTGAAGGTGAATTTTCCGACGCTCTCGATCTTGCACAGTATATGTTGAAAACTCTCGGACTTGATGAGGATGTATCATATCGCTTTTCAAAATGGGACGAGAACGACAAGGAAAAGTATATAGGCGACCACAATAAGTGGGAGGCCGTCCAGTCAACCATGCGCAGCATCCTTGACAACATTGGGATTGACTATTACGAAGCGGATGGAGAAGCGGCGTTCTACGGTCCGAAACTTGACATACAGATCAGGAACGTACACGGCAAGGAGGACACTCTTATCACAATCCAAATCGATTTCCAGCTCGCGGAGCGTTTCGGTATGGAGTATGTTGATAAAGACAACATTAAAAAGTATCCTTATGTCATACACCGTACTTCCATCGGCTGTTATGAGCGCACTCTCGCGCTTCTTATAGAGAAGTTCGCTGGTGCGATGCCTACATGGCTCGCTCCCGAGCAGGCAAGGGTAATTCCGATAACGGATTTTCAAAACGATTATGCCGAAGGTGTTCTTGCCCGACTGAAAAACGCAGGACTGCGTGTCAGCAACGATACCCGCAGCGAAAAATTGGGCTACAAAATACGCGAGGCTCAACTCGAAAAGCTGCCTTATATGCTCGTTATCGGCGAAAAGGAAAAATCTAACGGAACAGTCGGCGTAAGAAGCCGAAAAAGCGGCGACTTGGGTGAGATGTCCGTTGACGCTTTTGTGGAGCTTATTCAAAAGGAAATATCCGCAAGGGAAAAATAAAAAATTATAAAGCAAAAAAAGAGCGGATGCCGTTTAGTTGAGGCGCAGTAACGAAGTTTTTTATAATTGAAACAAAGCAGGCACTTGTGAAGCACAAAAATGTGTGTCAAAAGTGCCTTTGCGTTCTTTTTGACAAAATGCTTGTCCTGATTGTATTTTAGTAATGCGTTTGCCTTCGGCAAATGTGATGTCGCACACACTGTGTGCAGTGATGAATTTCGGCGATGCCGAAAAGTGATGCGATGCTTGCCTATCACGCACCGCAGTGCGCATCACACCGAAGGTGCATTACACGCGTCAGCGTACATCACTTGCCCGAAGAGCAAGCATCACTATGGGCACGCCCGATAATTTAGGATAAAACCTTCGTTATCGAGCGTGCCCATTGGCAACCGCCTTTTTTGTTATAAATCAGTTTTTAATATCTTTGACTATTTCTTCTTTTTTGTTGCAATATATGCGATTACAGCTATCAGAACAATAGCGGCAACACCCAAACCAATATATAGTATAGTATTGTTTTTCTCAGATTCAGCATCGGAATTATCCACCGAGTTTACCCTTGATTCCTCTTTAGAGGTGTCATCTTTTACCTCGGAAGAATTACCATCTTTATCCGACTCCGTTGAAATGATATCGGACTCTTGTTTGGATTCCTCTTTGGAGGTGTCCTCTGAAGTTATATCATCTAAGGAAACATCGCTTGCACCTGCTGTGATATTGGCATCTGCGGCTACTGTGCCTGTTGTAAAATCAACACCGGTAACCGTTACGAGATCGCCTTCTGACAGATTACTGATTGCTTTTAGGTTCGCGGATGATTTTACATAGATTTCAGATTCCATGTCGCGATCATCACAGTGACCGGTGTAAATAAACCCGCCCTCAGGTATTGTTATCTCGTTATAAGGTAGTCCGTCGGCGTTGACATCTACAGCAACAACCTCGAATACATTCTCTGCCGATGTAGGCTTGGCAGTAAAGAACGTAACCCATTTTAAGTTTGCTTCATTGGTGGTAATGGTGTTTGTGTCGTTAAAATCACTTGTAAAAATAGTGCCGGAACCTGCGGTAACTGATGCGTTGACTACAGTAACATAGATGGAATCCGCCGGTTCGATTTCTTCCGCCAATACGGGTACAACGAATGCAACCGAGATTAACATCAGACATACTGTTGTCAAAGTGAAGAGTTTAAAGCCGATTTTTTTCATTCAAAATTTTCCTTTCATAAATTACTCACATAACAGTTTGTGTGAATACATTATAACCATTTTTGAAAAAAAGTCAATGCAAATTTTCAGCTTTACGTATACAGATGTTTATTTCCACCATCCGTCAGGCGGCTTGAACTCGTTATCGCCCGGCTCGACAGCGAGACTCGATTCGGTTATTATATCCTCAATATCAAATTCAATAAACTCGATTTCCGGCGGAAAATACTTTTTTTTCATATCGGCTCCCTCTTTTTTTTGTTTATACCTATTACTCCTCAATAGCATCAGTCAGCGCCAAAACCTCATTGTAATTCCTGACAAGAGGCGTCCCGTAATAAACGCTGCCATCCACATATTCTATTACAGGCACAGCCGTAATATTTGTCGAGAGCTGATCGTCCGGTATGTCGAGCAGAGATATAAAATATGTGAACGCTTCGTAATCCTCAAAGCTGTAGCCCTTGACAAAATCGCTTTTTGAAATAGCAACCGCTTTTACATATACTACTCCTGCCTCGTTTGTTTCGCTATAAGCGTTTGCATGATAATAATTCATGTCGAGCGTGTTATCTCCGAGCTTTGCTGTGGGATAAACAAGCATTCCTATTCTTTCTACCTGTTTCAGTTTATCCCTTGTAAACCTCGCACCAAAACGTAAACCCTTCATCTCCTTGTTCACCTTTGCACCAAGAGATAAAACAGGATTGGTCTCCTGGTCACCGTTTTCCGTAACGTTGTGTATTGCGGTCAACTCTGAAACGGCAATCAAACTGTAGCTTTCCTCCGGCGGAATGATTTTATATTTTATATATCTCGCTTCTACTCCCTCTGTGAGAGTCAGCACCTCTCTTCTTGTTTCCTTTATTACGCTCTCCCCGGAACTCTCATGTCCCAACGCTTCAGTACTGCCCAAATATTGATAGTGAAAACCGTTTACAGAGGCGTAAACCTTAACTTCCCCGGGGAAAACAATACCCTCCGTTGCGATTTGTGCCGTTCCGACTCCGAACTTATACAGTCCGCTTACGTTTTCTCCGAGATCGACTATTTTGGAAATGCAGCCTTCATCTTCTATATCTGTTTGCGTAAAGCCCTCCATATTATAACCGTTAATGCTCCCCGTGCTCCCGAAGCTGCCCTCCGTCAGTATCGTTCCGTTGCTCTCCTGCCAATCGGGATCAGTACCTGCCGTACCGCTATATACTTTTCCAAGCGCACTGTTGACCTCTATGAATGACTCTGAGGGTATCTCAGATAAAGTAAGTGGGGTAGGTGTTGCCGGCTGGCAAACCGGCACTCCTTTACAAAGGTGCAGATTCAGGTAATGAGTAGACTTTAACCATGGTTGATTGTTCTGGGTCCATACTGAAGTGTCCTGCGGAAAGAGCAGCAATGCGCTACCCTTTTTGCTTATATACATATTATATGTGATATGCTCTAAAGTTTCTATCGATATTGCTTCTCCCATTTTTGACCATGGAATAGCTGCTTCTATATGGGTGCATCCGTCAATCTCTGCAGATCGGTACTTTATTGAGTTAGTATAATCATTATTTTTAATTGTACCGTATGTCGCTCTTGTAATTATCATTTTGCTTGACAAGCTATCGTAATTAAATTCCACAAACCCGGTAAATTTATTAAGACCGCCCGGAGAGACATCCAGATAGAGCCTCGGACAGTTATTATTTAAGCAAACCATTTCCATGTCGATTTTTATGTAGTAAAAAAGATAAGTTTCGTTCCATGCGAACGAATAGCTGTATACAACCCCCTTCAAATCGCTGGTAAGCTGCCAGTTTTCGGGATTCTCTCCTGAATCTATCCTAACCAAATCCTTTGTCTTCCAATCCTCAAAGGTCGAATCCTCCACCGAAATTGCCTTTGTACTGTCGCCGGCATAATAGTCGGTCTGTGTTTTAAAATATTCGCGCTCCCACTCTACCTCCGCCGAAGAAGTCAGTAAACCACCTCCTGTGCAAAGAATCAGCGAAAAAAGACAAAACACACAAAAAAATGAGATTACCTTCTTACTCGTAATTCTCATAAAACCCTTCCCTTCGTTTTCTGATAATATGAAAATTCAAAATGTTGAATGTTTCAATCGTTCGGAGTTTTAATTACACTCCGGCTCTTTCTGTCAGAAACCCCCGTTGCAGATATGTTTTTTAATTGAAATAATTGATGAATAATAAGTGCATATTTGGATATTATTGATATTATACGTATTTATATATCATATGTCAATACATAAATCGACATTTTTATCAATATTATTCAATTTTAATTAAAACTTAATATTAATACTGCTTAATACTGAATCGACGATATAAAAAAGAGCGTTTTACACGCTCTTTTAAACAATTTTTATGCTTTTTTTCTACCTTACTAATGATAAATCCCTGGTGCTAACAAAATTATCGGTATTATATACGATCAAAACATAATCACATTCCTTTTCTTCTGCCATTTCACTTATGTTCGTTGTACCCTCTGTGTTGACGATTTCGAGATCAAAGTGCAGGGCTAAAAACGGGGCAAGGCTTAATCCGAATGAATCCTTCACAAGCAGCAGCCTGGGTCGATTTCCGGCATTCTCCCCGCTTGTTTTCGTTATAGTCGTAAGGCTGCTGTTTCCACCTATGAAAGCTGAGTATTTATCCTTTTTTTTCAAAAACGAGCGGTCGTAAAACCCACCGAAGGATTTGGCGTAGTTTTTGGTAGTATAATCGTTTTCGTCACCATATTTGTAGTGCCAGAATTGCATACTGTCCGGCGAAACGAATTTAAACCCGCCCTTAGACCATGTCGTTCCGTAAAAGCTGTCGCTCGCAAGCTCAATATCAAAATCCTCGGGAGGAATTGTACTGTCCTCAAGCCCGAACTCCCTCATCACCTCACGATAGACATAATATGCTCCGAGACTGGTATAGTGATGATCGGTCTTGTAATAAACATACTCGCCGTTGTCGAGCTTTTCCTTTAGCAGGGGTTGAATATCTATATAATCTACATCCTTGAAGCCCTCTTTTATAAAGCTCAGGAGTTGTTCTGCGCTATTTTCGGGATAATCGAATTTAGATGATGCGACCTCAATAGTACGAGGCGGGATAATAATCGCAAAATCTTTTCCTTTATCCTCAAGCGTTTCCTGAAGCTTTTTTACCGCCGGAAAATGAGCCGAAACAAGGTCCTTATTATAATAATCAATTCCTCCGTATGCGGTAAAACCTCTTACTGCAAGGAAACCGTCTTGACCCAAAAGTACATTGTTGTTCTCACCCTTTTGCAGGGTAAGCTCGCTTATTCCCTTAACACCGACGAAAAAATCCCTTAGCGGAAACTGGTCTGCAAAATATTTATTTATTTCCTCGGAGTATTTGCCGCTAATCAAGGAATCCCATTTAAGTTCGGGAATAGTCTGGAGCCTGCGGTTTTCCTGCTCCGAAAAGGTCTCGTCCTCTTTGAGTAGAAACATAAACGAAAGACAGAATATAATTCCGACAAAAACGACTGTAGTGATGATATTTGCTTTTCTGTTCATCTCTGCTCCTCCTTTAAAAAATATAGTACAGAAACGGACTGAAGGTCGAATCCACCAAGTATGCTGTGCATAAGAGCAGGGATCCGCAAGACAACACCGGGTTCAGATATGCGGCGAAATGATATTTTCCCATTATATAATCGTATAGCTTTTTTAACAGAGGAGTTGAACCGACGATGCAGATTGCAAACATTGGAATCAGCCTTACTGAATCATAGATGACCATATCGGTAGCCAGCGAAGCACCCGAACCGAACATCATTTTTAGATAGAGCCATATCTCGGGCAGACTCTCTGATGAGAAGATAAGCCATCCGAACATAATGAGCAGTATGGTGTATATATGTCCGAAAACGCGGGGTATCCTGTCAAGCAGCTTAAGCAGGAATGTTTTTTCAATCATCAGGATAATGCCGAAATATGCACCCCAGATAATAAAACTCCATGCCGCTCCGTGCCATAAGCCGGTGAGCAGCCATACTATGGCTATGTTGCGGTATTGTTTTAAAATCCCCTTACGGTTCCCGCCGAGAGGTATGTAAACATACTCCTTGAACCATGTGGAAAGCGATATATGCCAGCGCCGCCAGAATTCGGTTATACTGCGGGATATATATGGGTAATCAAAGTTCTCGAGGAATTCAAAGTCAAACAACCTACCCAAACCTATTGCCATATCCGAATATCCCGAAAAATCAAAATATATTTGAAACGTAAACGCCAGCACGACGATCCATGCCCCAAGCACACTTGGTTCGTACTCGTTCGCGGCACGGAAAGTTTTTACGACCGCCGCAGCGGAATCCGCTAAAATAACCTTTTTCGCAAGGCCGGCGCAGAAACGTATAACACCCGAAGCAAATTTATCGAAACTCTCTTTTCTGTCTGTAAGCATATCGGCAATATCCCTGTATCTTACTATGGGACCAGCGATAAGCTGCGGGAACAGAACAACATACGCACCAAAAGAGATAAGATTTTTCTGAACTCCGGTATCTTTCCTGTAAAGGTCAATCGAATAAGACATTATCTGAAAGGTATAGAACGAAATGCCAACCGGTAGTCTGAGCCCCTCGATGGGAGAGAGACCTGAAAGAAACGGTATGGCGGCAAGATTCTCCAAAAAGAAGTTTGCGTATTTAAAAAACAACAAGGATGATAAATTAAGTATTAGCGATACAGCGAGATATTTTTTAGCTTTTTTTTGGTCAGTATCCCTGTATTTTGCTATGAAAAAGCCGAACACATATGCTGTTAATATCGAAAACAGCATCAGCAGTATATAGCTCGGTTCACCCCATCCATAAAAAACAAGACTGACCGCGAACAGAACCAGATTCCTGAATTTAAAGGGAACTATAAAATAAATCGCTATCGTTATTACTAAAAATGCAAATAAAAATATAAGAGTTGAAAAAACCATATCGTTTTACGCAATCTTCCCGCGCTATTCCTCCAAATTTTTAAGTTCCTCGTAATCCTCGTCCTTAACTCTTATAAAGCCGACAACCTTAAGTTCGTTCTTTGTAAACGACTTTATAAGACCCTGCTCACCGTTCATTTTTACTTTGATATTGCCTGTCAGGAAATTACTCTCGACAACAACGCCTCTGCCGGCAGGCGTCTCAACGATACTGTCAACCCTCGGATAGTCCGCATATTCTTTTTCGTAAACCTCATGCTCATATCTGAGACAGCACATCAGTCTGCCGCAAGTACCGGAGATTTTTGTGGAGGATAAAGACAGGTTCTGCTCCTTTGCCATTTTTATCGAAACCTGTACAAAATCCGAAAGGAAAGTCTTGCAGCAGATCGGTCTGCCGCATACCCCGAGCCCGCCATACAACTTAGCCTCGTCGCGAACTCCGATCTGACGAAGCTCTATTCTGGTGCGGAAAACTGCAGCGAGATCTTTTACAAGCTCTCTGAAATCAACCCGTCCGTCTGCGGTAAAATAAAAAATAAGCTTTGCGTTGTCAAAGGTATATTCAACGTCAACGAGCTGCATTACAAGCCCGTTTTTTATAACTTTTTCTACCCAAACAGCCTTTGCGTTCTCCTCAAGCTGCTTGTTTAATTCATTCTGCTTCTCATCATCCTCCGTAGCTTTGCGCAGCACGGGTTTTAGGGGTGTAATTATCTCGTCCTGCGATATATGCTTATTTGTTATAGCTATATAGCCGTATTCGACCCCGCGTACCGTCTCCACTATTGCCTTGTCGTTCTGCTCAAACATTATTCCATTCGGTGAAAAATAATAAATCTTACCGGCGTTTTTAAAGCGAACACCGACTATCTCGCAGGTCTGTTTATCTGTTTGTATATCTTCCATAAATCGATGATTCCTTTCGTTTTTTACTGCAGTTTTATCCCTTTAACTCCCATAATCTTATACACAAATTAGTGACAGCGGCATTGATGTTTCCACTTTGCTCAATCGAGCTTCTGCAAGAAGTGACCGCATCTCCCATAAGGCTGATAGCTCTTTTTGTAACACTGCTGCCATACCGTTGGGCATCCTCACCGCTTAAGAGAACAAGCGGATGGCTTTTATATTTATATCCGAGTAAATCCGCAAACATTCTTTCGAGCAGCTCAATCAACTCGAGCAGTTTATCCCTTGTCAGCTTTTCAGACGCAATCATTTTTATAAAATCGGATTTTGTGCCTTCAAAAAGCGTATCCATAATATCAAATGCTTTTTTCCTTTCGTCAAGTTTTTCCCTGCTCATCAGTAGTTCTGCCTGTCCGATACTGCCGCCGGAGGCTCTTACTGCTGTCAAGACCTCCTCCCGAGAAGCGGTTTTGTATTTGTTTTGTAAATACTCCTGTACCTTTTCATCACTTTCGCCGCGAAGCGTAATTACACGGCATCTTGACAGTATAGTCGGAAGCATGGCTTCCTTTTTCTCGGTTAACAGGAAAACAATGACTGATTCGGGCGGTTCTTCAAGGATTTTGAGCAGTGCATTCTGCGTGTCAGGACGCATTTTATGTGCGGCTTTTATTATATATATTTTTTTATCTCCGTCATTTGGCATCAAAATCGAGGATGAGATCAGCTCCCTGACCTCTCTCATTGTAATCGCTTTTCCGCTCTCTCCTCCGTAAAAATGTATGTCCGGATGAGAAAGAGAGGCAGCCTTTTTGCATGAATTACATATTCCGCATGGGCGTTCAACACCGCTACAAAGAATCGCAGAAGCACAAAAAAGCACAAAATCGGTTTTCCCTGTACCATATGCACCCTCGATGATATATGCGTGTGAGTAGACGCCATCAGTACCGCTCTCAAGCACCTGCAAAAAATGCTGTTTCTCGATTCTGTTGAACCCGTAATAAGCCGGCGTCATCCCTTTCACACTCCCCATAATACGCATAATCGTATAAATACTAATATATAATAACATATTAGTATTGTTTTTTAAAGAGGAAATTAGATTTTTAAAATAATTATATAATCAGAGCTGCATATTGACAAACAAGCCGGAAAAGGCTAAACTTAATATTAGAAAGATTTGACAGAAGGGTAAAGTACGGAATGAGTATAATAATCGGAATCGACGTCGGAGGAAGCACAACTAAAATTGTTGGTTTTGACGGGAGAAAACTTTTGGATCCCCAGCTTGTAAAAGCGGCTGATCCCGTAGCCTCCGTTTACGGGGCGTTCGGAAAGTTTACATTGGATAACGGAATCTCGCTTTCGAGTATCGAGCGGGTAATGATTACCGGAGTCGGAGCGACTTTTTTGGATTCGACAATTTTCGGTCTTAAAACGGTGCATGTAAATGAATTTGATGCCACCGGCAGAGGCGGCTTGTATCTTAGCGGCCTTGATGAGGCGATAATAGTCAGCATGGGAACGGGTACGGCGATTATACACGCAAACGTAAACGGCTCAGCCCACCTCGGAGGAACCGGAGTCGGCGGAGGTACGCTGATCGGTCTTTCGAAAAAGATTCTATCTATGCAGGATGTAAAGCATATCGCCGAGCTTGCAAAAGACGGCAATCTTGAAAACATCGACCTGTACATACAGGATATTACTGAAAGGGAGATAAGTCCCAGCCTGAGTGCGCGTTCTACCGCATCCAACTTCGGCAAGGTAAGCGATATTGCGAGCAAGGCGGATATCGCTCTCGGCATTATTAATCTCGTTTTCGAGACAATAGCGATGATGTCAATCTTTTCTGCGCGGCAGAAAAATCTTTCGGATATTGTACTTACGGGCAATCTGTCGGTAATACCGCAGACAAAGAGCTCCTTCGCTTCTTTGGGCAAAATGTTCGGAGTTAATTTTATAATTCCGGACAACTCAACATATGCGACGGTGGTCGGTACTGCCCTTACAGGAATAATATAAGGATAGGAGGCTGTTTATGAAAAAAATCATCTGTTTAATTCTTTTTTCCTTTATTACCTTGTCTATGTTCTCCTGCGGGGAAAGCAAACAAGAGGAATCGAAGAGTAGTGTCGAAGTCGGCAGCGTAACGACTATAGTGAAGGATATTCAAGCCGCCAATGGACTGAACAAGGGAAAGACCTTTACAAGCGAATCAACGGTTGCGGGTGAATATCTTGACGAGGCCCTGATTTCCTCATATTACGGTAATGTACTGGATGTTCCCAACTTTACAAAAATCGAGGAATACTGCGTTTACATTGAGGATTTTGATACCAATTTACGCATAGAAATAGGTATATTTAAGGTCATTAACAGCAATGATAATACTATGGTATCGGATTTTTTGAAATTAAGAAAAGAGCGTATTCTCGAGCATGCCCGAAACTACCCGTCGGTCGATGCCGAACCTTTTGCTAATGTTATTATCGATACAATCGGAAATTATACCTATTATGTCGCGGTTAAAGAAAATCGTACGGAAATAAACAAATCCATACGCGAAAAGCTCGGTGCTTAGTCGGGTATGGTTAAATAAATATACAAGGAAACTCACATATAATTATGAAAAACAACAAATGGAACAAAAAAATATTTTCAATGCTTTTGGAACAGGCAAAGGGTGTACGAAGCTGGAGACAGTTCGCCTCTGACTGCGACATCAGCTATGTACAGATGCGTAAACTCGCTCAAAGCTCGCAGGAGAACCCTCCCCGTCCTAAGCTCATACACAAGATTGCCATGAATGCATTCAACGATGTGGACCTGGAGGATTTTATGTTTGCAGCAGGAGCTGTCGCTGCAGACAGTATGAGTATACGCTCTGCCTCGCAGACACCGGCGGAAAGTTTTTATGAAAAATACCGTTCGCTGTCGGGAAAAGACAGGAGAACGGTAAATGATTTCGTCGATTTTCTTACTGCCCGCCGCGTAAAAAGTGAACCCGGCGGCGGTTCGGAAGTTAGTGAGGAAGATTAAAAGAAAAGCATAAACGCAATAAGTATAATCAGCATATCGTTATTGGCATCCGAATCCAAGAGCAATAGAATTCCAATGCCTATCAAAATCAGATCGTCAAGCTCGATTTTTTTCAAGAAGTCTAAATTAAGGCTGCCGAACAAACCCTTAGATGCCGGCGGTGGCGGTGGTGGTGTAGCTTCGAATGTCTCCTGTTCCGGAGGAGCCTCATAAAAGCTGTCCTTTGGCGGGTCCTGATAATAACGGGGTTCAGATCTACGGCTGCGGTCACTGAAGCTTTTTAGCGGATAGCCGCTTTGTTGATTATCCGCTTTTTGCGAATATGTATTGCCCGTGCTTACGTTTTCGGAATGTTGCTTTCTCCAATTGCTTTCGAACTCCCTCATTTGTCCGTCAGAACGGACACCGCCAAAATCTCTGTTATACATAGCAAATTCCTATTCTCCAACGACATAACTATAAACAAAAGACGGTATGCCATTTATCGTTGGATCAATGGCGATTCTCTTAATAAATTATCGGAAAAGCTTTTACTTTTTTTTATCTTTACTCATACTGCCCATAAGATTCGTTACCGAAAGCGCCTTTGTCAGGTTATCTATTTTTGATCGTCGTTCCTCCCGTAAAAAGGGCTTGAGAGAATTCAACAGCGACAACCTCGGGTCTTGTGCTGCAGGGAGCGTTATAGGATCGGGTAATCTTTTTGCAAGAGGAACGCTGCTTTGCTCTGCGGTGAGCTGTTCAATTACAGGCTTATCTTTAGGAGATTCATACTGCTGCTCCGAAGGTGCGTTCGGCGTTGATTTGCCGCCGCCGAGACTGCTTGCTATCATAGCTATTTTCGCCAGCATCTCGGGATCTTCCAGCAAAGCTCTCACTTTTTCGGAGATATCCTCGTTCAATTTTATCTGCCCCCTTTTATAATGCGCAGAATTTCATCGCTTTTTTCCTTTCCTGCCGTATTGAGTATTTTTTCCGCCTGCGCCGGTGTCATTTTAGAGAGACTGCGCTTAATTCCGCTGACATCGCTTGCAAACGCTTCTGTTTTCGCCTGATCGGCGCCGGCAGCTATGGATATCTTTCTTATTATACTCCTGAAGCTCTCGTCATCAAGTTCAAGTAACTTTCTTAAGGTGTCATTATCAAGTTGCATTATGGAACCCCCAATTCTTTAATATTTATTTATATGCAAAATCCGCATATTTCTATTTTTTCAGTAGGAAAGGTATGATTTTCAGTGTATAAATGCAAACCCGAAAGAAATCCGCGTCAAGCCCTGCTGCTTATAACGCTTCTCCCCTTCATTTCCTGTGTAGCCTTCTTTATTTCCTCCATTATACGCGATGATTTCCGCTTAATTGCCCAGCTTATCGCCGTGCTGATATTCACCTTCTCCGTTATTACAGTAGTACGCTACACGTTGACCGAAATTGAATACTCCGTTTCGGAGGAGACATTTACAGTGTCAAAAAAGGTCGGGAACAAAATGACTGTATTATGCTCGGTCGACATCTCGTCGATTATAACTCTTGTAGACAAAACGACATATGAGCATTCTACAGATTTTACTGATGTTGTAATAAAATACAATCATTGTCAGAATATAAAAACACAGTCGTATGTTCTGGTCTATGTAGCGAACGGTAAAAAATGTATGATCGTATTTGAACCGAATGCTATTTTTGTGAAACTCATTAACGAAGCGATTGAAAACTCAAAAAAGAATAAGGAAGAAAAGAACATCAAAGAATAGGCTTTATCCCTCGGCATAATAACCCCTTGCAGAAACAATACCCGCAAGATCCATGTATTCAGCGGAAAGTGCGTGCCAGGTTTTTTCGTCTACTTCCCCGTTACTTTGCAGTCCAAACAATATCTGCACCTCTGTCACCGCTTTTTCGGTTTCCCCGCCGAAAATCCCATCAATATTTAATCCGCCGTTTCCTTTGAGAACCTTGCTGATTGAATTCAAAGCACCTTGTATAAAAATAACATTTTCACCTTCGGATCCTTTTACAACAGGCATTCCGGGGTGTTTTTTCGGTTTTTGTATTATAGATGCGAAATCTGCTATATCATCATACAGCATACTCCATGTTTTTTTATCAACCGCACCACTTTGGGGTAGCCGCTTATATTTTTGATATTTGTTAACACTGTCCCTTGTCCGCTCATCAAATTCGCCGCTTATCAATACAGGCGGCACGCACCTTTTGCCGAACTTTCGGGAGATACTGTTAATAAAATGCTGCAAACGCACGACCTCTTGCCCCGTATCTCCCAGAAAAATCACACTTTTCTTTCTTAAACTTGCTTCTGTATTTGCATCCCTGCCGGTGTTACGGTATTTGTTTACCGCATTAGCGGCATATGTAATACTCTGCCATGTAGTTTTATCTATAAAACCGCTGTCATCCAGTCCGAACTGCTGTTGATAAGCTTTTATCGCACTTTCTGTACAGGAACCGAAATAACCTTCCGTATCCTTTATAAACGGTATCGTTAAATAATGTATCGCAATGCGGTTTAAACACTGCTGAACGGCTTTCACCTCCGAACCGGCGCAACCTTTTTTAACAGTTTCTGTAAAATCTGCTTGCTCCGTGTTCCTGTATTGGCAAAACATTATATCACCTCCACTCAGGTGTTTTAATATCTCTTCGGATTTTAAACCCTTTTGCGTTAAAAACACGTACTCCCAGGGCGAAATCAATAAGCATCCATCAGCAGACAAATGCCAGCAAATAAGCTCATCTGTTATTCTGTTTATAGGTTCGAATGTCATCCTACCATCAAAGTAACGCGCATATTTCTCCGCTGCCATATCAAAATTGTATTTTAGGTTACGGTAATAACCGGTTTTTACTCGTTTCCTCACCTCGCTAATAAGCGATAAAATATACGCACGCAGAGCTTCTTCCGGCCATGTGGGGTAAAGGATTCCTGACGATATGTTTTTTATATAATCTGAAAAGCTTACGGTAATATCCAGTGCATTTTCATCCGCTCTGCCGAGATGGACGGTCAAGAAGTCCGGCGTTCCGAGCATATTTTTGCAAAGGACCGGCATTATCTGCTCAACCGAATCAAGCTCTCTTGAGAACGCTCCTCCATCCTTATTATTGGGACTATGCGCCCACATGCCATGTGCCGGTATTCTTATGGTTTTCTTTTTCTTTATTACGCTTTTAATCTTGGGTTGAACTTCACATCTTAAAACAGTGTTGATGCCCGGGAACACCTGGCATCCGGTATAATATGTTTCGTTAATTCCCGGTGCGCTGATTTGTATTTCACATAAGGAATAGGGCCTTATCTCGGACGACTTCATTAAAGATAGTTCCTCCGGTGGTGCCGGATATTGAAATTCTGCTCTTCCGCCCGAATCGCTTAAAAATATCTGAGCATCTTCTCCCCTGCCGACAACAACCGCAGCGTTATATATCGGTTCGGGTTCGCCCTGTCTGATAAGCTCTATGGAAACCATACCCGAACTCATTTTTTTCAATAGGGCTTCTCCTTCATATTTTTTTGTTTTATTATGTACGATTGGTATCTATTTACAATATTTATTCTATGCTGTATAATAAAAAATGTTGCTTTTTTCGTATTTTTTTGATATACTTTTTAAGTTGAGCAGGAGTATGTGCCCGACATAAAGTAATCCTTGGCTGATATATGGAAGGAAAAGACACAAGAATGATTAGAAATGATTTGAGAAATTTAGCGATAATTGCGCATGTAGACCATGGCAAAACAACGCTTGTTGATGAAATGTTGAAATTCGGCGGATTATTCCGCGATAATCAGGACATCGGGGAGCGTGTAATGGACTCCAATGACCTTGAGCGTGAGCGTGGTATTACTATCCTTGCGAAAAACACTTCAACTTATTATCACAACACTAAAATAAATATTGTAGATACACCCGGACACGCCGACTTCAGCGGTGAGGTTGAACGCATATTAAAGATGGTCAACGGTGTTCTTCTTCTCGTCGACGCTGCGGAGGGACCGATGCCTCAGACACGCTTCGTTCTCCAAAAAGCGATCGAAATGGGGCACAGGATTATCGTCGTTATAAATAAAATTGACCGGCCGGACGCAAGGGTATATGAAGTTCCGGACGAAGTTCTGGAGCTTTTGCTGGAGCTGGACGCAAATGACGAACAGCTTGATTCACCTGTAATCTTCTGCTCGGGCAGAAACGGAACCGCTTCGCTGACACCCGAATCCGAGGGCAGGAACCTCGCTCCGCTTTTTGATCTGATCTTATCGCATATACGCGCTCCCGAGGGTGATGAGAAAGGCGAGTCGCAGATGCTCATATCCTCTGTCGATTATAACGATTATGTAGGGAAAATTGCGGTAGGCAGAATTGAGCGCGGCGTTTTCAGGCTAAAGCAGGATATTTTAGTGTGCGATTACCACAACACGTCAATAAATCGCAAAAGCAGAATAACCCAGATGTTTCAGTTTGACGGACTGCAGAAGCTGCCTGTTGAATCCGCGTCTATCGGCGATATTGTATGTATTTCGGGCTTAGATGATATTACTATCGGAAACACTCTCTGTTCCATTGCCGGTTCCGACCCTCTTCCTTTTGTAAAAATCGGCGAACCTACTATGGAAATGACCTTCTCGGTAAACAACAGTCCGTTTGCGGGTAGAGAGGGAAAGTATATTACCACCCGCCATATAAGAGATTATCTCTTTAAGGAATCAATGAAGGATATGTCTCTGCGTGTCAGCGAAACAGACAACGCCGACAGTTATAATGTCTGCGGGCGGGGCGAAATGCACCTTTCCATTTTGATGGAAAACATGAGACGTGACGGATATGAATTCATGGTCAGTACTCCAAGAATAATATACAGGGAGGTCGACGGTGTTCGTTGTGAGCCCATAGACCGCTGTGTTATCGATGTCCCCAAGGAATATGTAAGCTCTGTTATGGAACGCATGGGTTATCGCAAGGGCGAGCTTGTCGAGATGCGTCCCAAGGGTGAGCGTATGCATCTTGAGTTCCTTATCCCCACAAGAGGCCTTTTCGGGTACAAAACCGAATTTTTGACCGATACCAAGGGTGAGGGTATTATGAACACCGTGTTTGAAGGCTACCAGCCCGACAAGGGAGTTATACAAAAACGCTTTACAGGTTCTCTAATAGCGTACGAGGACGGAGAAGCGACCTCCTACGGTATTTTCAACTCGCAGGACAGAGGACCGATGTTTATAGAGCAGGCAACTAAAGTATATGCCGGTATGATTGTCGGTATGAGTCCCAAAGGCGATGATATTGTTGTAAATGTATGCAAAAAGAAGCATTTGACCGCGATTCGTTCGACAGGGGCGGATGAAGCGTTGCGTCTGATTACTCCGATCAAGTTCAGCCTCGAGGAAGCACTTGAGTTTATTAACGATGACGAGCTAATAGAGATAACTCCCAAATCGATCAGACTCAGAAAACGAATACTTGACAACTCTCTGAGAATGAAAGAAAAAGCAAAAAAGCAATAAAACCGCACGGCGACCTTTTTCGGCGATTATACGACCCGGCAGGGGCTCTTCCGTGTTTATGCGAATATAATGTTTTGGATGTGTTCATTTATGTATGATGTTGCAATAATAGGGGCAGGTATTTGTGGTGCTTCCGTAGCTTATTATCTGTCACAAAAAAAGTTAAAAATATGTGTTATTGAAAAGGAAACCGATGTTTCCATGGGCACCACAAAAGCAAATAGTGCGATCATTCATGCCGGATATGATCCCAAGCCCGGTACGATTATGGCACGGCTGAATGTCAGGGGTTCAGCTATGATAAAAGAGCTTGCACCGAAGCTGTCCGTTCCATACAAGCAAATCGGCTCTCTTGTGCTCGCTTTCGACGAACGGGATTTAGATACGATCAATCTGCTCTATAATCGCGGAATCCAGAACGGCGTGGTGGGAATGAAGATTCTATCCTCACGGGAGACCCTTGAAATAGAGCCGAACATAAGAACCGATGTCAAAGGTTCACTATGGGCTCCGAGCGCAGCGATAATATCTCCTTGGGAGCTTTGTATCGCAATGTGCGAGGTAGCCGCTGAGAACGGCTGCGACTTCCTGCTTGAAAACGAGGTGACGAAGATAAAAAGCGAACCGTCATTCTTTGAAATTACAACAACAGAGCGAAAATTACAAGCCAAATATATAGTTAATGCAGCGGGAATCTACTCAGACAGGATATGCTCTATGGCCGGAAGTTGTGATTTTTCAATTCTGCCTTCAAAGGGTCAGTATTATCTGCTGGACAAAAATCAGGGAGATATTGTCCGCCATATCCTTTTCCAATGTCCGACAGAGTTGGGCAAGGGAGTTCTTGTTTCTCCTACAACGGCGGGTAATCTTATAATCGGACCCAACGCCGAGAGCAATAATCACCCGGAAGACCTTTCCACCACTCGTTATGGACTGGATTATGTAGCTGTAACAGCAGCAAAAACAACTGATAAAATTAACCTAAGAGAGAATGTAAGGAGCTTTTCGGGGCTTAGGGCAAACTCTAATAGAGATGACTTTATTATTGAGCCGGCCCTTTTCTCACAACGATTTATAAATGTGGCTGGGATAAAATCCCCGGGTCTTTCCTCCGCACCTGCAATAGCGGAAGTTGCTCTTGACCTTCTTGAAAAAGGCGGTCTGGCGATGCCACAAAAAGAGGACTACAAGAACAGCAGAAAGCATATTGTCTTTAACGAACTCACAGATGAGCAAAAAAATAAGCTTATAAAAGAAAACCCCTCTTTCGGAAACATTATCTGCCGTTGCAACACCGTAACCGAGGGTGAAATACTTCAGGCCCTGCATTCCCCTCTGCCGCCTAAAACCATAGACGGGGTGAAACGAAGGGCGGGAACCGGGATGGGAAGGTGTCAGGGTGGATTTTGCTCGCCGAGGGTGCATGAAATAATCAGCAGGGAGCTTAACATCCCCTTTGAAAAGGTCGAACAGGACAGAAAAGGGTCGTATATAGTTTCGGAGAAATTCTAAATAAGAATGGATAGCATCATGTTAAAATACGATTTGGCGGTTATCGGTGGCGGTCCGGCAGGGCTTGCAGCGGCGATATCCGCATACGAAAACGGAATAAGGAGCATTGTAGTTCTCGAGAGGGACGTCGAGCTCGGAGGAATCCTTAACCAATGCATTCATAACGGATTCGGGCTTCACCGTTTCGGGGAGGAGCTTACGGGACCGCAGTATGCCGAAAGGTTCATCTCTAAACTTTCGGAAACAAGTGCTCGTGTCTTGCTCGGAACTATGGTTATCGGTCTGAATTCTGACAGATATATTACCTGCGTAAACAAATATGACGGTGTTTTTACTATTCAAGCAAAAGCGGTTATTTTAGCGATGGGCTGCCGTGAACGGAACAGGGGACCCATCGGTTTGCCGGGAGACAGGGGAAGCGGCATTTTCAGCGCAGGCAGCGCTCAACGATACATGAATATCGACGGCTACCTTGTAGGTAGACGTGCGGTTATTCTCGGAAGCGGCGATATAGGTCTTATCATGGCGCGTCGTATGACGCTTGAAGGCGCTAAAGTGCTTGCGGTTGCTGAGCTTATGCCCCATTCCAACGGGCTTAACCGAAACATCGTGCAATGCCTCGACGATTTCGGAATTCCTCTGTACCTTTCGCATACGGTAACCGACATTTTCGGAAAAAACAGGCTTGATAAGGTTGTTATCTCTCAGGTTGATGACCGCTTAAAGCCTATCCCCGGCACAGAAAAGGAATTCGACTGCGATACCCTTCTCTTAAGCGTGGGATTAATTCCCGAGAACGAGCTGACAAGGACTGCGGAAATACCAATCGATTTCCGAACCAACGGTGCGGTTGTTTATGATGATATGCAGACAGAATCAGAGGGTATTTTCGCCTGCGGAAACGTTCTTCATGTGCATGATTTGGTAGATTTTGTATCCTCGGAGAGCGAAAAAGCGGGAAAAAAAGCTGCCGAATATATCACCGGAGGCTGTGTCAGCATACATAAAGCTGCCACAATCGATATTAAAAACGGAAACGGCGTAGTGTACACAGTACCTCAAAAAGTTGTTATCGGCGGACCGGAAAAATCCTTGGAGGTTTTCTTCCGTGTAAGAGAAAAATCGGAAAAATCGATAGTTGAAGTTAGCTCAGGAAACAGAATAATCTCTTCTTTTAAACGTGAATTTCTTGCTCCCGGTGAGATGGAGCGTATTGTTATACCACGAAAGTTGTTGGAAAATATAAATGAATCCATAGCCATTTCAGTAAAATCCGGAGGAACGGTATGAAAGAGTTTATTTGCACCGTCTGTCCGAGAGGTTGCCGGCTCAAGGTTGACGAAAAGAAACTGACAGTGACTGGGAACGGCTGCATAAGGGGCATCGAATACGGAAAAAATGAAGCTGTAAATCCAAAACGTATACTTACCTCGACCGTGAGTATTGAGGGAGGGTTACACCGCCGTCTTCCCGTACGGACCGACATAGCTATTCCGAAATCCATGCTTTTTGACTGCATGGCGGTCATTCACGGATGCAAGACAAAAAGCCCTGTCATAGCAGGGCAGGTTCTTATTGAAAACATAGCGGGAAGCGGTGCAAACCTTATCGCTTCTCGGAATATGTGAATATATCTTTATAAAAACAACAGATACTCAAGGTACATAAGGGGTAGCATCGCAAGTGCACTGGCAATGTTCGCACTTACGGCATAAGCTATCCCTATTTTTCTTGTCTTTTCCGTAAACAGGGAGCCGTAAATAATAGCCTCGGTTGTGGTAACAATAATCTCAACTCCGAAAAGTATAACATAACTCGCATATATGCCGAACACAAGCAGCGCTGTCGACATTACAAGCGTCATAAAAACCTGAGTGGTGAGGTTTGTAATCAAAACAACGATAAGAGTGTGTGCCTTTTTGAATCGGAATAATAAAAGAATTATGCTCTCAAGTATAATTGTGCTGGTAAAAGACATAAGGAACTGCCGGAAGCAGGTCCATACCAGCGATATTCCGGCAGCCTCTTTTATTTCCCCTGTTTTATAATCGTAATGCACGACTGAGGAGTATGATTTTCTCTCGATTATGCGGGTAACTCTGACCTCGTTTTCAGGCGTTACTATAATAATTTTATATCTCTCGGGCAGACCGAAATAACCGAACGGATGCTTCATTACTTCTTTGCTCCGATTACCGGTCAGTTTACCCCAGACGGTGTATCTCGTTCCGTGTGCAAGTGCACAGTACCAACCGTTTTCATTGTATTCGTTTAAAATCCTCAGCTTTTCCGCATCAAAAGATGTCTCAGGACCACTGAGATTCTTACACAGAGGCATATCATAATCCAATAATAAATCAAGATAATATTCACCCTCGGGCGGATTTTCGACTATAACGATTAGCTTCGGTTTAGGACCCATGTCCGCATCCACCGAAATAGGAAAAGAAAAGAAAATCAAAATCACAAGAAAAATAAACACTCTTTTACGCACAAGCAATTCCATTATCCTCCGATAAAAACAAAGCTTATGCTTTTATTATTAATTATCCTTGCTTTTTTATTCCGACCATGAACCTATTGAGAAAGTATCTACTTATCAAAGTCCCGCTGTACGGCGACATACCCTTTTGCGCTCTCTCCGCCTATAATTACCCTGTATACACCCGCTTCACCGAATGTAATCTTTTCGCTTTCGCCCGCCCGAAGCACCTTTAAGCATTTATCGTCATGAAATATCGCTATCTCAAAGTTTCCCTCTTGAATTTCGCTTATTATTGAGAATGTAACTCCGCCGGACGCCTCTGTTTCCTGCAGCACTTTCATGCCGCTGAATTTATCAGAAGAATAATATATCCTGTCGAAATCTGCCTTCTGCTTCAGATCTGCGTTCTTTTTGCTGCTGAAACCCGAGCTTGCAACCGAATCGTTTTCGGCGATAAACTTATCACCGCTTTTATAATCTTTTATTTTAAAGGAGACCAGCGCAGAATCCGCTCCGTTGGTATCCTCGATTTGATCAATTGTATACTTATCGTATATAAAAGGAATGGCAAGAATGAGCAGCATGGAAAGTATTATGTTTCTCGACTGTGTTTTCTTTACTTTTTTAGGTGTGATTTCCATAAGCGGCTTCCTTTCTGCGGTACTTTTCATTATCTTATCTTACTTTAATATGCGTGTTTTGTCAATAAAACAGACGGTACAATATCCATCACAATGAAGTTTATATTTCGAATTATAAAAACCCGGTCAGCTTATAGCGTTCCCGGGCTTTTTCGTATTGGAGCAACACGCGGGGATCGAACCCGTATATCCTGCTTGGGAAGCAGGTATGTTACCATTACATCAGTGTTGCTAATCTGTTTTTTCTAAAACAATAATACTACAGCAAAACCTAAAATGTCAAGCTATATTAAATAAAAGATGCTTTATTTATATATAGACAACGCAATGTTTACTCATAACTACATTGTTTAGTGGCATATACTTTTATATATTATTACATTTCGGAGGTTAGTATGCACATGAACATTGCCAATACATGGAGGTTTTCACGCCTGATGGAAAAATACCGTCCGGCAGCTAAAGCTGTCATTAAAGGTTCGCCCGACTATCCGGAAATAAACGGCATTGTTGGTTTTCACAAGACCAAGCTGGGGGTTCTCGTTGTTACTGAGGTTTTCGGTCTGCCCTTTAAAACAGGTGAATGTAACGGAGAGATTTTTGCTTTTCATATACACGAGGGAAAGAGCTGCACCGGAACGCGGGAAGACCCTTTTTCCGATACAAGATCTCACTACAATCCGCACGGCTGTGAGCATCCTTTGCATTCCGGAGATCTTCCTCCTCTGTTCGGAAACGAGGGGTATGCGTGGAGTTCTGTGCTTACCAACCGATTTAAAATCGATGAGATCATAGGATTGACCATAATCATTCACCGCAATCCTGATGACTTCACCTCCCAGCCCTCAGGAAATTCTGGTGAAAAAATAGCCTGTGGAGTAATTAAATAAATCTATTGAAAAACCTGACTATATATGGTAAAATTGTTCTAATAAACTGTATGGAGATGGTGGATATGAAAACACTTATCATATATGCGAGTAAGACGGGAACCACCGAGAGCTGTGCAAAAAAGCTTGCTCTACAGCTCAGAAACGCCGAGCTTTTCGACCTGCAGAGCGGTGATCCCGATATCTCTGAGTATGATATTATTGTAATAGGCGGAAGTATAAGGGCAGGAATGCTCCACAAGGCAGCGAAAAAGTATATAAAAAAGAATCTTGAACTGCTAAAATCCAAAAAGCTCGCCTTCTATGTTTGCAGCGCGGATACCGAAAGGAGCGGAGAGTATTTCAAAGCGAATATACCCGCTGAGCTTTTGACTAAAGCGATCTGCAGCGACTCTTTCGGAGGCGAAATGGATATAAGCAAACAAAAAGGCTTGTCCAAGCTTATCGTCAAAAAAGCGCTGGAGGAGTCCTTGAAAAAGGGTGTTCAACCACCTTGTATTTTGCCTGAGAGAATAAACTGCTTTGCGGAAAAGCTAAAAACAATATAAGCACAAAAAAAGGATACGCTTTTCATATTGTTGAAATCGCACCCTTTTTGTTTTTCAGCTCAACCAGACATACGTGAGTATAAAAACCGCGGCAAAGATCCCTATAGAAGCCAGCAGAATCGGCAATACCGCAAGCAGCGCACCCTTTACCATCGCTCTTCGCTCTGCTTTAGTAATATTCAGACCGTAAAGCTCGCTTTTATGCGGTTTGGATTTTCTACCAGTAAACCAGCGGAAGCCCTCAATGTTCATGTCGGCGATTGTTCTTCCGTCGTCATCTACACTTTTGTTTTTTGTGTTTTTTTCTTCCTTCATAAAACACACTCCAGTGTGAACTGCTTATTTTTTAATGCCTATTCTCTACTCCTGAGGGTAAAGATGGCATGCTACGTTATGCCCTTCCTCATACTCCTTGTAGACGGGAGCGATCTTTTTGCAAATATCCATGCAATTCGGGCACCTTGTGTTGAACTTGCATCCGACAGGCGGGTTTGCCGGGGAAGGAATATCACCCTGCAGAATGGTTCTGTTCATCTTTACGGTGGGATCTGGCATGGGCACAGCGCTCAATAACGCTTTCGTATAAGGATGCATGGGATTTTTGAAAATCTGCTCCTTTGAACCCATCTCGATGATATTTCCGAGATACATTACCGCCACGCGATGAGATATATGCTCAACGACCGAAAGGTCATGCGAAATAAAAAGATACGAAAAATTATGCTTTTCCTGTAAATCCTTCAGTAAATTAATTATCTGTGCCTGTATCGAAACATCGAGTGCCGAAACCGGTTCGTCGCAGACGATAAACTCCGGTCTTAAAGCTAACGCACGGGCGATGCAGATCCTCTGACGCTGACCACCCGAAAACTCATGAGGATATCTGTCAAAATAATGTGAAGGAAGTCCGCAATCACGCATTACGTTAAGGATATATTCTTTATATTCATTTTTCGGCACTATATTGTGAACTTTTACTGCTTCTCCGATAATTTCACCTACGGGAAGGCGAGGGCTCAAACTCGAATACGGGTCCTGAAAAATTATCTGTATTTTAGGACGCAGCCTTCTAAGCTCCTCGTGACTGATTCTTGTTATATCCCTGCCGTTAAAAATAATTGAACCCTCTGTTATTTCATTCAATCTGAGAATAGTTCGCCCGACAGTCGTTTTTCCGCACCCGGATTCACCTACCAAACCGAGCGTAGTACCTCTTTCTATATTAAAGGATACATTATCGACAGCTTTTACAAACTGTGACGGCTTGCTCAGAAAGGAGCTACCGATCGGGAAATACTTTTTAAGATTTTTTACTTGTATGCTGTATTTGCTGTCCATCATTCCGCCTCCTTATCTGTGTCACCGAGATAACAAGCGGCAAAATGAGTGTCGCTAAAGCTGAACAACGGCGGATAATCCCCCGCACATTTGCCGAAACGCTTTTCGCATCTGTCCCTGAAGTAACAATAGTTAGGCATATTTATCGGGTTCGGAACCTGTCCCGGAATGCTGTAAAGACGCTCGACATTCTTATTCACAACAGGTTTGCTCTTCATAAGGCCGATAGTATACGGGTGTTTTGGATTCAGGAAAATCTCCTCTGCCGTACCTTTTTCGATAATTCTGCCGGCATACATTACCACGACAAAATCCGCCATTTCCGCCACGACGCCGAGGTCATGCGTAATAAGCATTATGCTGCTTTTTATTTTCGCTTTTATTTCTCTTAACAAATCGAGTATCTGAGCTTGTATGGTAACGTCAAGCGCGGTGGTCGGCTCGTCTGCGATAATAAGACGAGGATTGCAGGCAAGTGCGATTGCAATCATAACTCTTTGACGCATACCGCCCGAGAGCTCATGCGGAAAGCTGTCACAAATAGCCTCCGGTCTTGCGATACCGACGAGCTGAAGCATCTCTATTGATTTTTCCCTTGCTTTTTTCTTTGTATACCCATCCAGATGTAATAATATTACTTCGTCAATCTGCGTACCGATTGTGAACACGGGATTGAGGCTTGTCATCGGTTCCTGAAAAATCATTGAGATTTCCTTGCCTCTGATTTTCCTCATAGCTTCGGTAGGCATTTTTGCCACGTCGTAACACTTGCTACCGGAATTATATCTTATCGTTCCGCCGGTTATTTGCCCCTGAGGTGCCTGAAGGAGCTGCATCAGTGAAAGCGAAGTTACGCTTTTGCCGCAACCGGACTCTCCGACAACTCCCACCGTACTGCCCTCCGGTATATCGAAGGTGACACCGTCGACAGCTTTGACAGTACCTGCTGATGTGTAGAAATACGTGTGAAGATCATCGAATTCCACAACATTCTTTGAGTCGTGCATTTGAGTCAGATACTCGCTTTCGGAAACATTCTTGCGCTTTTTTCTGTCCTCAAAATGCTTCATCATTTTTCTGTTTTCTTTGATGATTTCGCGTTCTTCTCTTCGTGTCAGTATATTAGGATTTTTGTTTTTCTTTATTAAATTCATTTTCTCAACTCGCTCCCGTTATCGTTTCATTTTCGGGTCGAATGCATCACGCAGTCCGTCGCCTACGAAGTTGAAGCCAAGCACGGCGGCGACTATAAGGATACCGGGTGCAACCCAAAGATTAGGATAGTAATTGAGCACCTCTGTTCCCTTTGCAGGGTCGGCTGACGAAATCATGGTTCCCCAAGCCGCCAGCGGGTATTGAACGCCGAGACCTAAATATGAAAGCGTGGATTCATATAATATGATTGAACCTAAGCCTAATGTCATCGATACAATAAGTTGCGGCATAACGTTAGGTAATAAATGCTTGAATATCTTTGCACTTGATTTAATTCCTGTTGCCTCTGCAGCAGTCATGAATTCCTGCTCACGAAGGGAAAGAATCTGACCCCTGACAAGGCGTGCCGTGCCTGCCCAGCCAAAGAGTGTAAGGATACCCATCAACCAGTATATCCTGTCCTCAGCGGCTATAAAGCTTATAGATTTAATTATCTGTGAGGATATTAATAGAATCGGCATTCCCGGGAGACAATAAAAAACGTCCACTATCCTCATAATAAGTGTATCAACCCATTTACCGAAGAACCCTGCGATACCGCCGAGCAAAACGCCGATGAGTGTTTCCAAAAATATAACTGTAAAGCTGATTCTTAATGAAATCCGCCCTCCGTACATAAGTCTGGTAAGCACGTCCATTTTGTCGACGTCAGTACCGAGCGGATGCTCGCTCGAGGGCGGAGCTTTATCGTGAACTATGCTTGTTGAAACGTCGTAATACTTATATATTTTGCCGTCCGCACCCGTAAACTGTCCCTGTGTAATCATACGTACTTCGCGGGCTACTGGGCAAAGCTCTATTTCACCGTATGGGCTGAATAAAGGCCCTATAAAGCTGAAAAGGAATAAAAATATCAACATAGCAAGACCGACAATTGAAAGTCTGCTCCTAAAAAACCTGCGAAGCACAAGTCTGCCGGGGGAGACTATTTTCACACTGTCATAAAGACTCTGCTCATCATCGAACTGATCTGGAAGGTTGTTATTTGTATTGTTAATATTATCCATTTAATTACCCTCCTACCTTGACTCGAGGGTCAACAACTGCATATAATAAATCGGAGATCAGTATTCCCAACACCGTCAGCACGGCGAGGAACATATTATAACCCATTACAAAGGGAACATCAGCCTGCAATACCGCATTATAAGCTGTGTATCCGATACCTTCAAGCGCAAATACACTCTCGGTTATCATCGCTCCGCCGAAAAGGCTTGGAATGATACCGCCGAGCATCGTTACTAACGGTATAAGCGTATTCCTGAAAGCGTGCTTATATATAACAGTTTTTTCCGACAAACCCTTGGCTCTTGCAGTTCTTATATAATCGGAATTTAGAACCTCAAGCATATTGGTTCTTGTATAACGCATCAGGCTTCCGATAGAGAGAACCACAAGCGTTACCATCGGTAGCACAAGATGATGTAATAAATCCAGAAAGGCAGGAAATCCGGTCAGTATTTTTGTCGCATCACGCAAACCTGTCATCGGGAACCATCCTAATTCTAACGAAAATACCCTTATCAACAGCGCTCCAAGGAAAAACGAGGGAAGTGAGATACCCATCATTGCCAGAACCGTAACTGTATAATCCGCAACACCGTACTGATTTGTCGCAGCATAAATACCGAGAGGAATGGATATAATTATTTCAAAAATCAATGCGGTGAATGAAATCCCGAAGGATATCCACATGTATCTGCCGATAACCTCTGCAACCGGTTTTCCGTAAACAAAAGATATGCCGAGGTCACCTTTCAAAAGATTTCCCAACCATGTAAAATAGTTGCTGAGTATCCCCCAGAAGCTGTTGTCGCCGATTCCGTACAGATGCTTCATCTGTTCAACCTGCTCCTGAGTAATCAGCCCCTGCGAAACTCTTGCTGCCGTATTCCTGTCTATATAATCCGCAGGCATATTCCGAACAAGAAAATAGATAATGACAGAGGTGCCGAAGAGTATCAACAAACCCAGCAGTATCCTTTTTATAATATACTTTAACAAAAAAACTCCCCCTGAAAACTTTGTTGATTAATACTGCATAAACGACAAAATATCTTAAAATAATCAATGAACCGTAAATACCTTAACATCCTGGTGCTTATGCTTCATTAATTACTTTACCTTCTTTATTGAAAGTGCAAGTCGGGGCTTAATAGCGGACTATTAAGCCCCGGACTCTTAGTTATTCAATATAATTCTTACTGATTATTCGAGAACGAAACTTACATTCCAGATTTCAAATATCGGAGACTTATAAGGAGTAACATTCTGCCACAGAGATGTACCGTCGATGACCTCGCTGTCATATGCGTACATATTCTTTCTCTGATAAGTCGGAATCTCTACGCAAAGCTTCATAAGCTCATCAAGCGCATCGAAGTATACGGGTTTTCTCTCGTCAACATTGAGGGACTTACGGCCTTGTATAATAAGCTCGTTGAGCTTCTTAAGAGCCGCTTTTTCCTCTTCTGATCCGTTATCATACAACCAGTATAAACCGTATGCCTTAGGTGAACTTGCAGTGTTTTCAGCATCATCTGAATAATAAACCTGGAACATATCGGGGTCTATTGTTGCCTGCCATGCTGCTGCCCAGACTGCTACCACATTATCCTCAAGCTTGCTGAGAAGGGCGTCGTCTGTATCTATCGTAACTTTAACACCTATCTTAACGAAAACTTCCTTAGCTTGTAGGAATACCGCTCCTGCGGGATGCTCTGATGCTGCAGACGGAAGAACAAAGGTATATTCAACAGCAGAGCCGTCGGATTTGACAACTTTTCCGTCTACTTCCTTGAATTTATCTGACGCAAGGAAAAATTCCTTAGATGCGGCACCTGTCTCGTCAAACGGATACATGTTCTTCGCATCGGTCGGGTAAGCCCACGAAACCTTTGACATGCTGCGGAAGATGTTTGAAGCAAGACCGCCCGAGTAGTACTCAAGTGCAAGCGTAACATCAAGCGCTGAAGCGATTGCTTTTCTTTCATTGAGATCGGGGATTAGCTGGGCATTTATGCCTATATAGCCGTAACCGAGATTGTCTACAAGTATGTTTTTAATCTTTGTTCCGGCGATTTTGTTGATATTATCGGTGGTTGCGTTCGGATCTGAATAATGAACATCGCCACTCTCTAAAGCAGCAAGCTCATTTCCGAGCGGTATGGTCTTGTAACGGAGATATTTTATAAGCGGAGCTGCGAGACAGTAATCGTCGTTCGCTACGTAGTAGATAATTCCGTCACTGTAGTATTTATCAAAATCGTTTGTCCTATTTCCTGCGCTGTCAGCAGCTACATACGGACCTGCGCCCATAGGAAGTGTTTTCTGCTTTAACTGATCCTGGAACTCGGTGCTTGAAAAATCTACGCCGAAATTCTCGGTGCCGTCAGCTTTCGCTGCAAGCTCCTCAGTTGAATAATATGCCATCGGAGCTACCTGGAAAGAAAAGTTCCAAATAGCCTTGGGGTCTACTCCGTCAAGAACAACAGTAAGTCTCTCTCTCTCGACACCATCCTCTGTAACCTTATCAAGAGTGATACCGGAAATCGATTTTACGGTACCTTTGTTTGCCTCAAGATATGAAGAGGATTCGTCCTTCTTGAACTCTTCAAACATTGCGGATGCTTCGGATGCTTCCTCTGTTTTGCCGTCCGTAATAACGGTCCAGCCATAGTTAATGTCATATTCCGCAATCGTCATGTTTGCTTTTGTATAATTGTAAGCAAGTTCTATGGCTTCTTCCTCGGTATAAGTAGCCAGTTTGGTAAGATCGACATTCGTGTCGGCTGCTGCTACCGTTCCGTCGGTGCAGGTTATATTGCCCATATAGCCCAAAATAGCCGCTGCAGCTTTGAAATCCTCAGGCCAGTTACTTCCCACACCAAAATCAGCAAGTGTGTATCCCTGTGCAAGATAACCGCCAAGAACCCCGGAGTCCTCGGTAATATATGCCTTTACCTGCTCCCAGGAGGCTTCCTTATCTTCCTCGGGTGCTGTTCCATTAACAACGGCTTTTACTCTGTCAAGAGCTGCCTTTGCGAATTCGCTATCCTTTGCGATAGCGGCTTCCTCGCCGATTACCTGCGTTCTGTAGGATTTAAGTCCCTGTATGTCCATTGAATACAGAGTGCTCGAACCGGTATAGGCTGGATCAAGCAAAACATAAAGATTGAAAAGTACGTCCTTGCCCGTAACGGGAGTGCCGTCGCTGAATTTGATTCCGTTTTTAAGTATGAACTCATATGTGCTGGTATCCTTTTCCTCATCGCGGGTCATCTTAAGGCTGTAAGCAAAAGAAGGCTCGTTAATGCCGGCTACCGGTTCCGCATTTTCATTGTTTGTTATGAGCGTGAGCTGTGTCATGTTCATAACATCAACATCATACTGGCTGGTAGCATAAAAAGGATTGAACTTGCCGTCCATTGTTCCCGAGCTGAGAACAAGCGGCGTGTTTTCGTTCTTTCCGGTGCGTGCAGAAGCATCCCTTCTGTTTGCCGGTACATCCGGAGCAGCATCCCCACCGGAAACCGTTCCCGAAGTGTCTTTGGACGTATCATCCGTCGGTGTTGTTTTGCATGCGCTAAAACTAAATATAAAAGCCATGCAAAGCAATAGAGCTAAAATTCTCTTTGTAGATTTCACCAAATTACCCTCCTAAAATGTATTGATATTAATCATTCTATAACAGGCGGTTTTCCGCCAATTATCAGGTTTTCCGCGTCAATCTCAAGCCCTTCCGTGTTTGGAGCAGGGAACTCGCAGTTGACCGTTTTGCAGGTATCGTCAAGGTATGCACCCGAACCAAGGCTTACAATAACCTTAACCTCGCCTTCTGAAACTACCGTGATGTCGTCGATGGTGCAGTTCTCAAAAGTAGTCTCTGACGCTCTTCCTCCGAAAACGCCTGCGCATAACCGAGAATTGCTTGTGCTTCCGACGGTTATTTTGGCGTTCTTAAAATTCACACCCGTAAACCTCGCGCCTTTCAGTTCCATGAACAGACCGTAGGACTTTTCGGGAGCACCGGCAGCGGCAACTCCTCTTACACGGTTTGTAGCGTCTATATTGATGTTCTCTAAAGAGTATCCGTTTCCTATTATAGTACCGGAAAAGGGCATATCCTTTTCTAACGGTTTCCAGACCTCATCCTTAAAATCTATGTCATTGGCAAGAATATACCTTCCGCCGAGATTATCCATATTTTTAAAATCAGATACGCTGTTTATTCTTGTATACTCGCCCTCAATATACTTGCAGTAAATCATAATGGCAGGGTCTTCGTTATTATCGGCTATTATCTCTTCAACGGTTCTTGTCCCTTCGCCCCAAACTACTTTCTGAGTGCATTCTTTGTCGAAATAGTAATCGAGCAGCGTATAGGTAACCGCTTCTTCTCCCGTCCCCTTTTGAATGGTTAGTTTTGCGGAGTATGTCGGACGGCTCAAGGGTTCGTCAATCGTTACACCCGGCCATGTCATCAGGTCATTTTCGATATCGTCGGCATCGACAAAATACAGTGTGGGAGGATCTATCCAGCAAGCATAAAGCGTCATTCCCTTACTTTCGTCAGTGTTTTCGTCACTGATTCTGTCTTTGTCAAAATCCCATCTGTCTTCCTCTTTGAATTCGTACACGGGATTCTCTGCCGTGCCTGTATTTTCATATGCGGTGTACCAGGCAATAACTATTTTTCCTTCCTTAATAGGCGTTGTCAGCATTCCTTCCGAGCCCTCGGGCTTCTTTATCAAGTCCCCGCTCTTGTAATAAGCGGTTCTTGTCGGAAGAATATTTATTGTTCCACCCAAAGCGTTGTATACTACATAATACTGATAGTCCGGATCGATTTCCCATGGATCGGCATATGATTTTGAGCCTATTGTACAAGACGAAAACGTCAACAGGATTGTCGCTGCTATTATAAATAAAACGGTTTTTCTGATCGATTTCATATTTTTCCCATAAAACCCCTAATTAGATTTCCATACTGATGTTATTATAATGTGTATTTTACCACAGGAAGCTGCCGTTGTCAACCGTTTTATATAATGTGTATATTTTTATCATTTTTTGTATAAAATATTTGTTAATTTTTATGATTTATGAACACGAACTCATATTTTAAAAATATTTTTCGTTTGGTTTGCGCTACTGATTTTATCAATTGTTAATATTATATGCAAAAAGTTTGCTATTACCTGTAGTTTTTATACTATAAAAGCAAAGTGGAAGCGCACGATTTTTTTGATTCTTTCAAAAAAAACCCCGCGCTTCGGTTAAAGATACACACTAAAACCTATAACAGCAGCCCCTTTTTCAGCAGTTCTTTATAAGGTGAATATTCATTTTTTGTATTTTTTTACTTTTTTAGTCGCCAAAAGATTTTGGTTTTCGTCTTTTATGTTCGCCCTTTTTATGGTAATTCTCGATGATTCTCAGGTTTTCTCTGCTGACAATGCCGTTTAAAAGGTAGTTGTCAATCGCCTCATAAGTGATTCCCATCTCGTCCTCATCGGTCTGACCCTCGAATAAGCCCGCAGAGGGAGCTTTTTTGCGTATATTTTTGGGCGCATCAAGATATTCAAGGTACTCAACAACCTCAGTTGCCGTCAGGTCGGCTATCGGATTGAAGTCACAAGCTCCGTCGCCCCACTTTGTAAAATATCCCATATATATTTCGCTTCTGTTTCCGGTACCTGCTACAAGCCTGTTCTCAGCCGCCCCGATTGTATATAGAGCGAGCATCCTTAAACGCGGAGCGATGTTTGAGACAGCATTGTCGCTAAGCGTTGTTTTTTCACCGAAAATTCTCACCGCCATCGCCTTGAGTTCACTGAGATCGACAACACGGCAGGAAATTCCGTACTTAACAGCAAGGTCGCTCGCATCCTTCATATCCTCGGCAAAGTTACGCTTGGACTGGCAGGGCATCATAATTCCCAGGGTACTGTCACAAGCCATCTTGCTTAAAATTCCCACAAGTGCGCTGTCCTTGCCGCCACTGTTGCCGAAAATTATGCCCGAAGCTTTGCTTTCGTTTAAAATACCCCTTATAAATGCAATCCTTTTCTCAGTTTCCGATTTGTAATCTCTCATATCATTACCCTCTGTTGTTACCTTTCACTACCCACTCACCGATATTATTATAATATCAAACATCTGTAATGTCAAGAAAACTCAGGCGTGTTAAAACTCATTAATTTTATTCTACTATTTTATACAAGAAGCCTTTTTTATCTCTTGCCAAACGTGTAATAACGCCGACGGAATTAAGTACATTGATGGCGGTAAACGCCATTTTTTTACTCAATCCCGTCGTTTTTGCATAGTCGATTGAGTAAAACGCCTTCGGGAGCTCCTTTGGTATCAGCTTTATGTAATCGGCAGGGCAGTTGATAAAAACCTCCTCGACAATCTCGGTCGGTATGCGCTCACAGCGTGACGAACCCTTCTTTTTATCCCTGCTCCAGCCATTAAGATATCGATATTCCTTTATATTTATCATCATAAGGCGCAGTCTGATGTTCGGGTGAGTTAAAAAGGGTTTTATCTTATAGAGTTCATAAAAAGCCTCGTAGGGTTTGCCTGTTTTAGGGCTTTTCCGCGGCTTGGTAGCCTCTCCGGTTTCGGGATCTACCCATAACAGCCACTTTGTACTTGCTAACGGATAGACTATTGTTACCTTTTCACGCTCCAAAAAACATTCGAGCTTTTTACGCATAGCGTTGAATCCGCCTGTCTGAATCTCGGTAATACCATCATTATTATATATATCCGCAACAAAATTACCGACAGATACTTCCTGATAATCGTCGTCCGGTTCGATAAACCGTTTTAGAACGGCGTGAAGCGTCTTTTCTTTATATGTCCCAATGCCCGCAGAACCCCTGTCTGTCGAAAGGCAGTATTCGCAGGCAGCGTGAAACTCAACGTTGCTGCTCATCTTCTGTTTGCGCGGGAGATATAATACATTATCTGCATCAGCGAGGTTAGAAGCGCGGCAACATAGGTCAAAGCCGCTGCAGTTAGAACACTTTTCGCACCCTTCAACTCGTCACTGCCGAGAGTTCCGCTGGATTCCAATATTTTCACGGCACGTACCGAGGCATTGAACTCAACAGGAAGCGTAACAAGCTGGAATACAGCGACCGCGCCGAATAGAATAATCCCAGCCCAGAAAAACTCAAAGCTGCTCAGAATCAAACCTATGAAAATCAAAATTGGACCTAACCTTGAACCGAAACTACATACCGGCAGAATTAACATTCTTAACTTTATAAAAGAATATCCTGTTTTGTACTGAAGAGCGTGACCCGCTTCGTGAGCGGCAATTCCGATAGCGGCAACGGAATCAGAGTCATATACATTATCAGAAAGACTGATCGTGTTGTCACGAGGGTCATAATGATCCGTAAGATTCCCCGGAATGCGATTAATTTTAATGTCCCTTATTCCGTTGCTTTCAAGAATCAGAGCCGCTGCCTCTCTTCCCGTAATACCTCTCCTTGATTTGATTTTGTTATATTTTTTATAAGAACCCGAAACTAATAGCTGCGCTATCAATGACAACAGAATCACGGGCGCCATATATAGAAGATAACCAAACATGATAATACCCCCTTTTATATTATTATTACTGTTTGTTTTATTAAAATTCGGATTTCCTGCTTCGGGCAAAAAGTGCCTTCATAGTTTCTGCGGCATCTTTGTTCCGATACAGAACCTCATACACCGCTTCGCAAATGGGCATTTCAATACCTTTATCCGCCGCCATGGAGACTATCGCCTTAACCGTATAACACCCCTCGGCAAGCTCATCAAACCTTGTTCGCTTTATGAAAGCCTCTCCGTAACGGCGATTGTGGCTATGCTCGGAAAACAGAGTCGCCTCATAATCGCCGAGATGACACAACCCGTATGCGGATAGTTCGTTTCCGCCCATTGCCTTTATAAGCCGCGCGACTTCCCTCGTTCCTCTGGACATCAAACCGCCTTTCAGAGAAGAAAGCCCCATTCCGTCCAGCATCCCGGCAGCTATACCTATCACATTTTTCGCCGCTGCGCCTATCTCGTTACCGATTAAATCGTTTCCGTAATAAAAACGTATTAAATCACTTGAAAAATTATCTGCCAAAAAGCTCTTTGCTTCCTCACATTCGCTGTCGATTACCATGCAGTTGGGAATCCCCTTTATATAATCCTCAACATGCCCGGGCCCTAACCATACGGCAATTTTGCTGCCCGGATCGGTATATTCGCTTACGACCTCGGTAAGTCTTTTGTTACTGCTGACCTCCAGCCCCTTCATACACAAGACAAAGGTTTTGCCGTTACATCCTGCAACCACAAGCTGCTCAATAAGCTCCCTGAGCCCCTGTGAGGCGACTGCAATAACAATAATATCACTCTTTACTGCCTTGCATAAATCCGTTCCGATTTCTATGCTGTCGCAGAGTGTAATGATTCCGTTCGTCCTCTCTTTTAAAAAACGCTCGATATGCACCGAGCCGCTTCTTCCGTATAAATAGACCTTATTTCCGCAACGGTCAAGATACCAGGCAATAAAAGAACCCCATCTTCCACATCCGATAACAGATATTACCAACAGCACACACCACCATTTTATTATATCTTATCATATTTATATTTCACCGTCAATTAAAAAAGTTATAATATAATGTAAAAATACCACACGCTGTGGTATTTTACATCTTTTGCTATGAATTATTCCTTTATAAAATCCTTCAGTTTTATTATAACAGGCGAAGCAAGCAGCGTAATGGCGATTTCGGGACCCATATATGCAGCATTATATCCGATCGAGTAAACCCACGATCCGACTGTTAAAATCCAGTCGCCTTCTTTTGCCTCCGCCTTCGTGACTGCATACCAAATGATAACTCCGCTCAATACATGACAGGCATATCTCACCAGCAATACCAACGAGGTTCCCGAAACAATACTCAGCATAGCTTTTTTACTTTTATATTCCTCTTTGTAAAATATGCCCGCAAGTCCGAGTATCGTAAAGGGAAGTATATAATCCAGGAAAATAAGACCTACAACACCAAACGCCGTCGGAGCGTAAGATAAATATGAAAAACCCTGTATCAGCTGTATCACGGAATACACGAATGCCGTACCCAAACCCACTTTAACACCGCGTCTGAAAGAGACTAATAATATGGGCAACATGGAAAGAAGCGTTATCGAGCCGCCAAACGGAAATTCATACACCTTGATGTAAGACAATACCGTTGCAAGAGCAACCATAACTGCGCACTCCACCAAAATCAACAAATCTTTTTTTCTGTTCAAAACCAACACTCCTTATTATTAATAACAAACGGACTGTACCGGAAACGGTACAGCCCGAAATTTCTTGCTGTGAAATATGTTTCCTACGGCGGCATTATCCGCATCAGGTTCTTTGGGTGTAATCTCAGCCGATCTCTCAGCACCCCATACTATAACCGAAACCGATAAAACATATTATATCGATCGGTATTTGTAGCTTTTAATGTTTGTTGTTCTAATTATACTTACACTTGCGCGGCTTGTCAAGTATTTTCTATTTGCCTTTTTTAATTGTGCGGCACGTCCTTGCCCGCAAGGAGAAGTATTACGTTGTTCTTGATGGTGTTTATGGAATCGATGAGAACGTAATTCTTGCCAACCCCGTCAATAGTATAGTAGACTTTGCTCGTCGTAACCCTGTAAAATATGATCTCGGGAGATTTGGACGTGCTCTCTATTTTTACCTTGAAAATCTCGGTAGCCTTCTCTCCGGTTGAGACATATTCATCCTTCAAACCTATTCTGAGAATGGAAATATACAAATATCTGAAGTTCTTTAAATCCACTCCCTTACCGTCGCATGTCACTCTGAAAAGTTCACCGTTGTCGTCCTTCTCCAGCACGAAGATATAATCCTTATTATCAAAGGACAGTGTCAGTGTGTCGATGTTGTTTATATACATCGAAACAAGCGATTGTTCCTGAAAATCAACGATATCCCAGTTCAACCACGGTGCGGTGGCAGGGCTTACCTCAGCGATTATATCCGAACTTGTGTTGATCTTGTCACCGGAAATAACCGAATAACAATAGTAGTTGCCGTTCTCGTTAATATGGCTGAAGTAAACATCGGTTTTTATATCGTTCAGTACATAGGAAAAATGCTTTTCCGGATTATCAAGGCCATATTTTGCAAGCGTCTCCCGGTTTATTGTATCCGCATTAAACGGGTCGGAAGTTAAACCAATCTCGACTACCCTGTCACCGACAAGTGTCGCTATTTTAAGGACAAAATCCGAGGCGAAGTTATAGTTCGGATATACATAATTCCTTCCTTCCGGTATATATTCGGCGGGGGAGGACAGTTTCCATACTCCTACGATACCGTCGCTGGGATGGGCGTCTACAGAGTCCGCATATACGGTAAGCTCGTCAAGCACAGTATACTTCCCCTTTTCGGTGTTGAAATACACTCGAACATAGAGTACTTTCTCATCGCTGTGAAAATCGAAAGAGTATTTTTTCAACTCCTTGTTTCCCTGAGACAGCTTTAATCCGCTGAGGTCAATTTCGGTAAAAGTATCACCGTCAACCGAATAGGATGCCGATACTCCGCCCGGAAGGAATGCTCCCTTGTCCTCGTCCCTGAGTATTCCGAACGAAACCGTATAATTTCCCTCCGGTCCGTATATGGCAAGCGGGATTTCAAGATGAACGGGTTTGCCGTCGGTGCTTGTGAATCCGCCCAAGGTTGCGGTTTCCTGCCAGTTTGAGTAATCTCCCTTAAATCCGATCTTGTTTGTAAATAGGGTGACTATGTCGTCATTCGTAAAAGCCAATAGATTTGATGATGTGAGCAGTCGTGCATAAAAATCCGCTTTAAGCGTTGTGCCATCGTCATAAAAATCAAGGGTAACATCTCTGAGCTTTGTTACGTCAGTTTCCGAAGAAATTCCATTTACAAGATTCGCTTTAAAATATGCTTCTACCGGACCGAGCACAGCCGCTTCAAGGTCGGCGGCAGGCAGCAGATACACAAAGTCCTTTGTTGCATACTTAGCGTAATAAAGGTCGCCTGAGGGAAGCTTGTTGCCTATTATTATCTTGTGAGTAGCATTATCAAGTGTTACGACGGTTATAACGGCGGTGCAGTTCTCCTCGCTGTCAAGCCCGTAAACCGAAAGTGCTTGGGGATTGCTTATTTTTCCCCTTGTAAGAACATAGGTTGAGTTTACAACAAGACTTGAAAACCTCTCTTCATCATAACCGACAATCTCTGCACCCTCAAAATAGAATTTGTTGTTTTTAGCTCTGTATGCCTTATAACTGCTGTGCTGGTTTTTAACCGAAATAGAGAGCACATCGGAACGTGAGATGTTCGGGTACATAAACGGGTAGCCCGTTGACGGAACAACGGTGTCGCCGTCGGTATCGTATCCCTCAAGGGCGCGCAAGCCGATTCCTGAAATCTCCGTTCTTCCGCATAGCGAAAGAATCGCATTCGTATAGAGACGCTCTCCGTCAAAGGCATATTTCGTTCCGTTTTCCAGCTTTTTATATAACTCGTCATAGGAGATCTGTTTTTGATCTCCGCCGCTCTTTATAATAATGCCGTAAAAACTCTCGTTTTTATCAAAACTGACGGAAATTCTATCGTTTGCTTCGGACAAGGCATTAGCGAGCATATACATCAGTTTATTTGCTGGATCGGATTTTATGGCGTTTTCGTCTGCTCCTGATATTATTATTTTGAAATCCCGGTCAACCTTTTCTATTTCACTCTTGACCGCATCGCTCAAATCGAATTTTTCCTCTGTATTTTCGTCATCTGTCTTAAAGAAAATCTGATATACTCCTACAAGAAGCAACGCTACCAAAAGCACCGTTCCGACAATAATTATTTGCTTCTTCATTATAAATGTCTCCTCTTAAAGAATACAACTAATCCTATAATAATTATCATTGTCGGTAAAATCGCGGAAACCATCCAGGTAAGAGCGGTAGCTGTGCCAAGCTCTATATCCATAGCCTCGTCAACAAAGGTCTTGTACTCAAGGTCGGGAATAACCCTCTCGGTGCTCATTACCCTTGCGGCTCCCAACAGAACATTGTTGTTGCCGTATTTATTTACAAGATAAGTGTCAGATGCAAAATCTGTGGAGGATACCAGCATGACATATCCGTAAAGCCCGACATTGTTTTCGCCGTAGTCAAAGACTGTCGAAACAAGCATCAGCGGTGTTTCTCCGGCGTCGTTTCTGATCTCGTTGCCTTCGCTGTCCGTATAAACGATTTCGGCGGTGTCATTTGTTGAAATTACCGTTTCTATCGTAACATCCTGATCTGCTTCGTCGGCGTTGTAATAAAGCTCCACGGCGTTCTTAAATACTGTTTTCGATCCCGTTCCGATAGAGGAAGCGGTTTTGTGAATGTTATAGCCTACCGTATTTTCGTTTATTTTTCCTGTTTCTTCGTCAATCTTTGTAATATATTTTCCGACAACGGAGGAGCCGTCGTTTCCTATCGAATGCGAGGTATCTATAATTTGCCGTCCGGCATTATAGCCCAGCCCCCAACTGTTCAACAAATATTCCTCGAGCGTGGGGAGTTTGGGCGTAGAGCTGTTAACGAGCACAATCATACTGTTGTATCCGTTGCTCCTTCCAAGATATATTCCTATCTTTTCGGTCTCCGCCATTTCCTCTGCACCGATAATATTGCCCGCGGCAGAATTGTCGGAATCTTCACCGCCGCCTTCATACCTTGTGAAATCCTTGGAAGGATTGGACACTATCAGGATTCTCGTACGCGAATCGATCTCCTCATATGACAAATCCTTATACTGCAGTTCAAATCCGGCTTCGGTCAGTATATTTTGAAGCATCTTTGAATAGGTCTCTCCATGACCCTTTGTAAAAGTTATAACCTGGGGCTCAGCGATAGAGCACTGTAAAATAGCGCCTGTAAACTTAACCTCTCCGTTGAAGGCGTAAAAAGCATTTCCCGCCTCGTTGAGATAGAAAAAGGCGTCTAATGTCAATACTCTCGCGTGATATTTTCCCTTTATTATTACATTGCTGGGGTTGATGGCTGTAAGGGTTTCATCATAATATTCTTTTACAAACGAAGGATCTCTGACGATGTTCTTATATTCGACTCTTATCTTACCGGGATAAAGCTTTTCGTATTCCTCGGCAAGCTCACATACCATAAGAGTATATTTATCCGCCGCATAAAGATCCCTGTCAGAAAGAAAATATATGGTTATATCCAAATCGTCGCCTAAATTATCCACTACCGCCTTTGTCTCGTCGCTGATGGAATACAGCTTCTGCTGTGTCAGGTCCACCGTAAGGTTCACATTAGACGCAATTGCAGTCAGTATAAGGTTAAGCGCTATAATAACTGCGATAAAGGAAACGGTGAAAATCACGGAAAGAGAGCCGTACCTTACTTTTTTTGATTTTAGTATTTTACGTACATTCATTTTTTTCCTCCCGTTATGACCAGCGTCTTTTTTCATAAACCCTTACGGTAAGGAAGATAAATACCGCCGACAGGCTGATAAAATATACGATTGAAGTGATGTCGAAAAGCTCGTTGGTAAAAGGAGCGTATCTGTCCATAACCGAAAACCATTTTATAATAACGCGAACAAACTCAAATTTAATCTCATCCGCAATAAATTTCAGGGAAATAAGTCCCATCGTCGCTCCGATCGAAGTAATTACAGCGATGAGCTGATTCTCTGTCAGAGATGAAAGAAAAATTCCAATCGCAATAAAAGCGCTCCCTATAAGGAACAAGCCGAATATATTGGCAAGAATATTAACTGCATTCGGCTCACCGTATTGAAATAAAAGCACAAAGTTGAAGCTGTTTACGGCGAGTGTTGCCGTAAAAACGGTCAACGCGGCTAAATACTTGCCCATTACAATTCCGGTTAGCGAAACCGGGGCAGTAAGCAGAACCTGCTCCGTGCGGCCTCTTCTGTCTTCCGCAAAAAGCCTCATTGTAAGTATCGGAATTATAATCGCAAAAATCCCGATCATTATCATAAAGTAAAACGGCAAGCTGTTTGTGGATTGTGCAAGCAGCGTAGTAACCGAAAAACTGATACCTGATAAAGCAAGGAATATTCCGCAGAATATATAACCGATAGGTGTCAAAAAGTACGCTTTCAATTCTCTTTTGTATATGGCGAACATAATTATTTTGCACCTCTCTTTTTCTTTTCGGTTCCCTTTTTCTCCTTGTTGATAAGTCTTATAAAAATGTCCTCAAGGTTAAGTTCCATACCCTCAAGCCCGACAAGAGGCCATCCGTTTTTGGATAGGTTATAGAACAGGGTTTTTCTGATATCTATCTTATCCTCCGACTCTATCATATAACTGATACTGTCGGTATCGCGTCTGCCGAGAGATTCTACATATCTTATCCCGCTTGTGGATTTCAGCATTTTGAGAACATCCGCCTCAGGCCCGACTATCTTTGCCATCAGCTTTCTCGATCCGTCGACAGCCAGAATCAAATCTTCTGTTTTCTCATTGGCAACCAGCTTGCCCTGGTTTATGACCACTATCCTGTCACACACTGCCTGAACCTCAGGGAGTATGTGTGTCGAAAGGATTACGGTATGCTCCTTGCCGAGCATTTTTATAAGGTTCCTGATCTCAATTATCTGCCTCGGATCAAGTCCGATCGTAGGCTCGTCGAAAATAAGCACCTTTGGATTTCCTATCAGTGCCTGTGCAATGCCAACCCTTTGTCTGTACCCCTTTGAGAGATTCTTTATAATACGATTGTAAACATCGTCAATTTTTACAACCTCACAGATCTCCCTGAGATGCGGCTCTTTGGGGAACCTGCATTCCTTAAGGTCATAAATAAAGCCAAGAAATTCTTTGACCGTCATTTCCGGGTACAAGGGCGGTATTTCGGGCAAAAAGCCTATTCTTCTTTTAGCCTCTATCGGATTTTCCAGAATATCTATCCCATCGATTTTCGCAGTTCCTGTCGTCGCTGACAAATAACCCGTGATAATATTCATCGTGGTCGATTTGCCGGCTCCGTTAGGTCCTAAAAATCCTAAAATTTCACCCTCGATTACATTAAACGAAAGGTCCTCAACCGCTTTTTTATTGCCGAAACTCTTTGATACATTTAAAATCTCAATCATTTGGCTGGTCTCCTTTTCGCTCTTGCTTTATACAGAGCCCGAGTTCATCAAGTGCTTTTTCCGAAACTTCAGCGGGGCAATTTGTCATCAGCTCCGAGGCGTTCTGGACCTTCGGAAACGCCACCACATCTCTTAGGCTGCCTGCACCGAGCATCTGCATTACAAGCCTGTCAAGACCGAGTCCCATTCCCGCATGGGGAGGCGGTCCAAAACGGAAGGCGTCGAGAAGGTAGCCGAACTTTGCCTTTGCTTCCTCCTCCGACAGTCCTAAAATCCTGAATATTCTTGCCTGAAGAACTTGGTCGATAATCCTTACTGAGCCACTTGAAAGCTCGGTTCCGTTTAAAACAAGGTCGTACGCCTTTGCGCGGACATTCCCCCTATCTGTTTCAAGATAAGGAATACACTCCTCAAGCGGCGCTGTAAACGGATGATGCATCGCAACCCATTCACCGGTATCCTTGTCATACTCAAAAAATGGTATCTCAACGACCCATAAAAAGCTGTAGCCGCTCCTCTCTATCCCTATGCGGTTGGCCACCTCAACACGGAGCTGTCCGAGCTGTGAAAGGACGTTTGCTGTGTTTCCACCCGATATTATTAAGAGCACGTCGCCCTCTTTACAGTCTGCTGCCAGGAGCAACGCGTCCATTTCCTCCTGTGTCATGAATTTCGCAAATGAGCTTGAAACCTGTCCGGCTCTGCGAACCCATGCGAGCCCTTTTGCACCGCAGCTTCTTGCGTATTCGGTGAGTTTGTCTATTTCTTTTCTTGTCAGAATTTCCGCTTTACCCTTTACTGTAAAGCCCCTTACGCTTCCCCCGTCCGAAACAGCTTCCGTGAAAACCGAAAATCCGCACTTTTTCACTATTTCCGAAAAATCACATATCTCCATTGCAAAGCGAATGTCCGGCTTGTCCGAACCGAAGCGCTCCATAACCTCACGGTAGGTATATCTGGGAAATGGCAATTGAATATCTTCTCCAAGCGTTTCCCAGAACAAGCGCTTCATATAGCCCTCGGCAATATCAAGAACATCCTCCTGGTCTACAAAGCTCATCTCAAAGTCGATCTGGGTGAACTCCGGCTGTCTGTCGGCACGTAAATCCTCGTCCCTAAAGCAGCGCGCAATCTGAATATAACGGTCAAAGCCCGCCACCATAGAAAGCTGCTTATACAGCTGTGGCGACTGCGGCAGAGCATAAAACTCACCCTTGTGAATCCTGCTTGGAACAAGATAATCCCTTGCACCCTCGGGTGTAGATTTTATTAAGATTGGTGTTTCTATTTCAATAAAACCGTTCTCGTTAAAATAATCCCTTGTCACCTTCGCCACCTTGTGCCTGAACAGCAGGTTCTTCTGTAAATCGGCGCGTCGCAAATCAAGGTAGCGGTATTTAAGCCTAAGCTCCTCATTCGCCTTTGAATTTTCAACAATATCGAACGGCGGCGTTTCGGCGGTAGCAAGCACCTTCAGGCTCTCGACAAAAATCTCTATATTTCCGGTGGGTATATTCGGGTTCTTGCTGGATCTCTCCCTGATAATTCCCTCAGCTGCAAGAACATACTCACTTCTGACAAAAAAGGCTTTTTCAAAAACGGATCTGTCGCTCCACTCATCAAAAGCAAGTTGAATAATTCCCGTCCTGTCGCGGAGGTCGACAAAAATAAGACTTCCGAGATTTCTTTGTTTCTGAACCCATCCCATTACACAGGCTCTTTTGCCGATCTCGTTTTCTTTTATCTCTCCGCAATAGTGCGTGCGACGCTCGTTTCCCAATAACTCTATCATATATTACCTCTGTTTTTTGTCACCTTATGACATTATTCATTATATCGTTTATGCTTAAACCAACCTTTATTTTTTCGCCGGTCTTCATACACTGCAAAAAAGCCTCGTTGATGTTGATCTCGTTTTCGCCTAAAACAAGCACATACCTTGCACCCGTTTTATCGGCGTATTTCATCTGCGCTTTCAGGGAGCGGTCGCATAAATCCATTTCTGTTGCTATCCCTCTTTCACGCAGACCGTCCGCTAAAACAAGAGCGGCATCACGTGCGACTTCGCCGAGCGGTGCGATGTAAATATCTGTCAAAGTGCCCGTTTCGGGTAGAAGATTCTCATCCTTTAAAGACTGCAGGAGCCTTGTCAGTCCCATACCGAATCCAACACCCGGCAGGTGTTGTCCTCCCAGCTCCTCAATAAGACCGTCATATCTGCCGCCTCCGCAAACGGTGCTCTGCGCGCCGATGCTGTCATTAACGAACTCAAAAACCGTCTTTGAATAATAATCGAGCCCACGGACGATGCTTGTATCTGTTTCGTAAACGATACCGCAACGGTCAAGATAACCCTTGAGTTTGTCAAAATGCGCTCTGCAGTCCCCACAGAGGAAATCCATAGTTGCGGGTGCTTCCTTCGCAATATTATGACACGCCGGCGATTTACAATCAAGAATCCGCAGAGGGTTTGTCTCCAGGCGTCCCAAGCAGGTATCGCAAAGCTCCTTTTTTCGGCTTTCAAAGTGCTTTCTCAGTGCTGCTCTGAAAACGGGTCTGCATTCCGGACATCCGATGGAATTTATTTTAAGCTCTATGTTCCTTAGCCCGAGTCTTTTAAAAACACTGTTTGCGAGCAGAATAATGGTAGCGTCCGCCTCAGCCCCGCTGCTGCCGTACAGTTCCGCACCGAACTGCCAGAACTCACGGCTTCTCCCCGCCTGAGGTCTCTCCCTGCGGAAAAAATTAGAGAGGTAATAGAGCTTAATCGGCATCGCACCCGCATAAAGCCCGTTTTCGAGAACGCTTCTCGCAACGCAGGCGGTTCCCTCCGGGCGCAGCGTAAGACTGCTGCCGTCCTTATCTATGAAGGTATACATCTCTTTCTGTACTATATCTGTGCTTCCACCCACTCCACGGCAAAACAGATCTGTCGATTCAAATGTCGGAAAGCGTATCTGCGAAAAGCCGAAAAGCTCCGCCTGCTTTCTGATTATATCCTCCACATACAGCCATGCACCGCTTTCGTCGGGAAGAATATCAAGCGTTCCCTTTGGCTTCTGAAAATTTGGCATTAGATTCTTTTCCTCTCTCTTTTGTCTCTGACAAGAGTTCTCCAGTCAAGATCTCCTCTGTCAAGCGCAAGTATAAGAGCCTCAGCGGTTGCGATATTGGTTGCAACCGGGACATTGAGCTTGTCACAAAGCTGTACCAACCCAAGTTCGGTGTCCACATATTCGGTGTCCGAGGAAGTGTCCCTTAGCAAAATCAGAATATCAACCTCGTCATAAGCGATTTTAGAGGCCATCTGCTGCGTTCCGCCGTGTGTCCCCGAAAGCAGCTTCTCAATATTAAGGCCGGTAGCTTCGCTGATATATTTGCCCGTTATTGCGGTCGCACAGAGCTTATGCCTGCTTAAAACACCGCAATAAGCCATGCAGAATTCAGTGATTAATTCCTTTTTCTTATCATTTGCAATTATCGCAATGTTCATATCCAAATCCTTCCTCGACTTATTTTTTCAAATAGTGCTTCTTCCTTTTTGGTTTGTATACATCCTCAAACAAAGGCACTCTCTCGCCACATATTCTCTTTGCGATATTAAAAAAAGCTGCCTCGTATCTTTTTATTTTTTTATCGTATTGACCCGTAAATGCTAAGTATCCGGATTCCTGATCGCAGGGAAGACTGTCTTCAAACGGGACTACTCCCAATAGACTTATCGCCGAGCGATTTATAATATCGAGTATTGACGGGAGCTTGTTTTTTTGCGCATATTCTGCGTGGTATCCGTTTACAACAAGCCTTAGATTCTTAAAGCCCATTTCCGTGAGTTTTAACGCTGTTTTCTCCGACGCTCTTATCGCTGTCGACTGATGCAGAGTTACCACTATCGCATCGTCTGCTGCTGCCGCAAAGGATAGATAATACGGCGATGGGTCGGCGGAGCTGTCAATAAGGCAATAATCGAACCTTTTCCTTAACTGTGCGAACAGCTCAATAAAGCGTCCGGTCGGAATCTCTTCTTTGTTGTAGTTAAGCGGTGCGGGCATAAAATACAGACCTTCTTCGCCCGTTATCGCACTTTCGGGCTCGCACCTTCCGAGAAGAACGTCAAAACAGTTGAACACGGTATCGTTTTCATAACCCAGAACAATATCCATACAACGCATTCCGAAATCCCCGTCAATAATAAGCACCCGCTTTTCCATCGCTTTCAGGGCAGAAGCGATATTAGCGGTCACCGTTGTCTTTCCAACGCCGCCTTTGAAGCCTGTTATAAATATTACTCTTCCGGAATTGCTCAAGAGGCAGTCCTCCAAAGTACAATTATAGATACTAAATTATAGTACCACTTTTTGAATAGGATGTCAAGAAAAAAAGCCTCTTATAAAACTCATGGAAAACCTGAATAAGTGCTTTTATACAGCGTTTTCAAGAAGGTTTTCGTACGCTGAAATATTGAGATGCATTCTAAGTTTAGTAAATTCATTCAATTTTTCAGAAAAAAGTATTGCAAAGACACCTTTGCTGTGATATAATTAGATGTATTTTTATCGGAGCGGTCCTCTGTGGCTCGACACGAACGCTTCGTAAATCCAAAATCTAAGGAGGAAAAGCTTTATGAACACGCTTGAAGCTTTTGTAAATGAGCAGATCAAAAAGGAGATTCCCTCTTTCAACGTGGGTGACACCGTAAAGGTTTACCAGCGCATAGTCGAGGGCTCCAGGGTAAGAACTCAGATTTTTGAGGGCGTCGTTATTTCTAAGAAAAATGGCGGAATTTCCGAGACCTTTACCGTAAGACGCGTGTCTTTCGGTGTCGGCACAGAGAAGACCTTCCCGCTCCATTCTCCCAACGTACAGAATGTTGAGGTTATCAGACACGGTAAGGTTCGCAGAGCGAAGCTGTACTACCTGCGTGACAAGATAGGCAAGTCTGCCAAGGTTAAAGAGAAAATCTAAGTCTTTGCAACAAACAAGTGTCTGTTATGCAGACACTTTTGTTCTAAAATGAACCGAAAAAGGAACAGTGACTGTTTTATATGCCAGAGATCAACCCTAATCCAAATAACGAAAATAAAGAGACTACCGTCGAAATATTAACGACACAGGAAGATGCTTTGGAAAACGAAGCCGGAGAAACCTCAGCACTTAAGCCCCGGAGCTTTCTAAAGGAGCTTTACGAATATGTTGAGACCTTTTGTTATGCTCTTGTGCTGATGATTCTGTTGTTTATGTTTATTTTCCGCTATGTTTCCGTTGACGGGGAATCTATGAGGGATACCCTTCAGGATAATGACAAGCTCGTTATTTCCAATCTCGCCTATACACCGCAAACCGGTGATATAGTAGTCCTTAAGCACTCTCCCAAGCCGCTTATTAAGCGGGTTATCGCAACCGGCGGTCAGACCGTGAAAATTAATTACGAGAACTGGGAGATTTTTGTCGACGACGTACTGCTCGACGAGCCTTATGTGTTGCGTACCAGTGAGATTATGGACAGCGTCGGCGGAAAACTTTACGAGGAGTTTGTAGTTAAAGAAGGCGAGGTCTATGTTATGGGAGACAACCGGAACAACTCGTTGGACAGCCGTGCCTTCGGCTCTTTCTCCGCGGAGGATATTCTCGGCAGGGTCATTTTCCGGGTTTTCCCCCTCTCTCAATTCGGAAACGTGGATAATCAGTAAACGGATATAAAAGAAAAGATGGATGATAAAATAGTTTGGTATCCCGGACATATGGCAAAAGCGAAGCGAAAGATGAAAGAGAGTCTTTCGCTTGTCGACATTGTGATTGAGCTTTTGGATGCAAGACTTCCGCAATCAAGCAGGAATCCCGATTTTGCCGATATTTTTTCGGGTAAACCCCGCCTCACGCTGTTGACAAAAAGCTCGCTTGCTGATGACAGCGCAACGGAATATTGGATAAGAACACTATCTGCGGACGGCAGCGCTGTTATTGCCATCGATTGCAAAACAAAAAAAAATATTAATAAAATCATGCCTGCTATACGTGTTTTGTTAAAAGAAAAGCTTGAAAGATATGAGCAAAAGGGTATGAACAAGACGGTCAAGGCAATGGTTGTGGGTATTACAAATGTCGGAAAATCAACCTTTATTAACACCCTTTCGGGTAAAAGAACGGCAAAAGCCGAGGACCGTCCCGGCGTTACCCGCAAAAACCAGTGGATTCCAACCGATTTCGGCATGGAATTTTTAGATACACCCGGAGTACTTTGGCATAAGTTCGAAGAAAAAGAAGTCGCAATCAAACTCGCCTGCACCGGTGCTATCAGAGACGAAATTCTCGATACGCTTGGTCTTTCTTTAAGGCTGCTGGAAATGCTGTGTAAGAAATATCCGCATCTTTTAGCCGAGCGTTATAAGGTCGAACCGCTTGCGGATGAGAGTCCTTACGAGCTGTTTTTAAAAATCGGTGTGAAAAGAGGCTTTTTGATGTCCGGCGGTGTCGTTGATGAGGACAGATGTGCTTCCGTACTGCTCGACGAGTTCCGTGGCGGAAAAATAGGGAAGATAACATTAGACTGACGCTGGTTAGTTGACTTTCTATGATTATAAATATTTCTGTTACTTGGCTTAATGTATCTCACTTTCGGTATTATCGAATATATGGAAAGGGGTATCTATATGCTAACATGGGAAATACAGAACGCTTTTTACAATGACAATGTAAAAGTAATATGCGGATGTGACGAGGCAGGCAGAGGTCCTCTTGCCGGTCCCGTCTTCGCCGCGGCTGTTATATTGCCAAAAGGGCATGTCATCGAAGGGCTTTATGACTCAAAAAAGCTCAGCAGGAAAGTTCGGGAGGCTCTCTTCGATTCAATAAGGCGTGAGGCGGTAGCATACGCCATAGCTCATGCCGAGGTTTATGAGATAGAAGCGATAAATATCCTTAACGCTTCGATGCTTGCGATGAGAAGAGCGGTGGAAATGCTCGATATCAAGCCCGACCTTGCTTTAATCGACGGCAATATAGCAAGAGATTTTCCTTTTCCGACTCAGCCCATTGTAAAAGGTGATGGAAAAATCCCCTCTATTGCGGCGGCATCAATACTCGCAAAGGTGGCAAGAGACAGGTTCTGCAGTGAGATGGACCGATTCTACCCGGGGTATAATTTCACTAAAAACAAAGGCTATGCAACGAAAGAACATAAAGAGGCAATACTAAGGTTAGGCCCGTGTCCGGTTCACCGCAGGAGCTTTCTGAAAAAAACACTTGGTGATAATTTTGAGCAGCGTGACTTTTGGCAAGGCTGGTGAGAAAGCCGCCCGTAAGCGTTTGTTGCAAACGGGGTATAAAATTCTGACCGATAACTACATAGCCGGCGCGGGCGAGCTCGATATCGTAGCTTTCAAAAGAGGTGTTTTAATATTTGCCGAGGTAAAAACACGTTCCGGCGACAGGTACGGGACGCCTGCGGAAGCGGTTGGCGAAAAAAAGATAGCCTGCCTTCGCTCAGCCGCCTCCGCATTTATCAGGGAGCAATGCAAAAACGGCAGGGTGAGGGTTTTTTATCCGTTCGGAATCAGCTTAAAAAGACGTTACAAACGGACAAGAAACGATATAATTGAGGTTTACGCCGATAGGAAAACATTGAGAATCAGTAAGATCAACCACATAAAAGATGCGTTTTAAAGGAACTTTTCGTTATGAACTATATCAGCACAAGAGGCGGAGTAAAAGGGAAAAAAACAAGTGCATATGTAATAAAGCAGGGGCTTGCAGATGACGGGGGACTTTATGTTCCGGAACAAATACCCGCACTCTCCGAGGTTGAAATGTGCGCACTTTCAAAAATGAATTATATACAAAAAGCGTCGTATATCCTCGGCTTGTTCCTTACGGATTACACCGAAGAGGAACTGAACTCCGCTGCGGCAGCCGCATACGGAAGCCGCAAATTTCCTTCTTTGCCGGTCGGACTCTCGCAGGTAAACGGCGACTTCATACTCGAGCTCTGGCACGGGCCTACAAGCGCATTTAAGGATATGGCACTGCAGATAATGCCGCACCTTTTGTCCCTTGCTCTAAAAAAGACCGGGGAGGATAAAAACGCTCTGATCCTTGTGGCAACCTCCGGCGACACCGGAAAAGCCGCTCTTGAAGGTTATGCCGATGCCGACAGAGTGAGCATACAGGTCTTTTATCCAATAGAAGGTGTCAGCGGCATCCAAAAAAAGCAAATGGCATGCCAGCGCGGTAAAAATGTGATGGTTACGGCGATAAAAGGGAACTTTGACGATGCTCAAAGCGGCGTTAAGGAAATTTTCGCAGATAGGGACACCGAGGCTCTTCTAAGCGAAAAAGGTTTGTTCCTATCGAGTGCAAATTCGATTAATTGGGGCAGACTCGCTCCGCAAATCGTTTATTATATTTCAGCCTATTGCGAACTTATGAGGCTTAAAAGAATAAAATACGGTGATTTAGTCAACGTAACCGTGCCTACAGGTAATTTCGGAAATATACTTGCCTGCTATATTGCAAAAAAAATGGGAGTTCCGATAGGAAAGATAATTTGTGCGTCCAACTCCAACAATGTTCTGACCGACTTCTTAAATACAGGCGTTTATGACAAGCGGCGCACCTTTTACACAACAATATCCCCGTCGATGGATATTCTAATATCGAGCAACCTTGAACGCCTTTTGTTTATGACTGCAGGTGCAAAACGCTGTTCTTCATATATGAAAAACCTGTCTGAGAAAGGCTTTTTTGAGGTTGATAATGATGTTATTGAGGTGATCCGCGCGGATATTTGCGGTTTTTACTGTGGTGAGGAAAACACAAAAAGCACGATAGCATCTTACTTCAATAAATATAACTACCTTCCCGACACGCATACCGCAGTAGCGCTTTTCTGCGCCGGGGAATATAAGAAAAAGAGCGGCGACGACTCCGTTATGCTCATCGCTTCTACCGCGTCGCCGTATAAGTTCGCACCTGCGGTGCTGACCTCTCTCGGAGCTGCGGGACAGGAGAACGATTTTGAAGCGATAAGAAAGCTGAACGAAATAAGCGGTATAAAAATACCCACACGTCTTGCCGCGCTTGAGAGTAAAAAGCCGCGTTTTAATACGGTAATAGAAAAAAGCGACATGAAGCGCGAGGTACTTCGTTTCGCATCTGAACAAAGTAAGAGTTGATTACAAAAGCGTGCCTTCAACGACACGCTTTTGGCATTATTGGTCTTCTTCCTTCATCTTGAATGTCGCGCAAAGAGTATCCTTGCATGCCGTCGCGGACGAGGGACCTACCGCGATTTTTCCCGCTAAGCACAATGTGTTTCCGTCGTGATAATGGCAGTTTGACACAGAACAGCTTATGCCCTTTATCGGCTTCGGAACGTCGTCTATTTTTATCGGGTCCATAATATTATCCTTTCATATATTAAAAAGCTGATTTTCAGCTTTCGATATGTTTATTTTTGCAACTATGAGCTTTTTTATACCATTATTTTAAGTAACCGCTGTGAGGGGAGAGATGATATATTTCTGTTTTTGTAATCGGAGACCTTCACCTTTCGCATGGGAGTGACAAACCCATGGATGTTTTCGGCGATAAATGGAGTAACCACACCGAGCGTATAAGGGAAAACTGGGTAGCAACCGTTAGCAACGACGACACGGTTGTAATCCCCGGTGATGTTTCATGGGGTATGAAAACCGATGATGCCGTACAGGATTTTCTGTTTTTGGATTCGCTGCCGGGTAAGAAGATAATATCAAAGGGCAACCACGATTACTGGTGGCAGTCCATGAAAAAGCTGGGAGAATTTTTGCAAAAGCACAGTATAACAACAATCTCGTTTTTATACAATAACGCTTATGTATGCGAGGATTTCATAATTTGCGGAACAAGAGGATGGTTTGTCGAGAACTCCTATTCTCCACAGGACGAAAAAATCGTCAACAGGGAGTCAGAAAGGCTAAGGCTCTCCCTCAATGAGGGAGTAAAACTACGGGAAGAAAACCCGCACAAAGAAATAATCTGTTTTTTGCATTATCCTCCGGCTTACGGCGGAGTAGAGTGTAAAAAAATAACCGATATCCTTAAGGAATACAAAATAGACCGTTGTTTTTACGGGCACCTGCATACATCGACATACGATAGGCTTACGCCTGCGGTTGGTTCGACTAAACTTAAACTGATCTCTGCGGACAGCTTAAGCTTTGCACCTTATAAAATAAGACCGTGAAAAAGACAGCAGACATTCACATAGTTCAATATGAACCTGGTACATGAACTCTAAAAGCAAATTTAATAAATACACTTGTCTCAGCGTTGGAAGTTTCACCGCAGGTACTGTCTGTTCCTGATATATATAGCTATAATTGCAAAATCTGCGTATTGATAGTATTGACGGGGAAGTATGCATACGTTTTGATAAGGGCAGAGGTACAAATTACATTACTATTTTCTATATGTTTTCTGCTCGGCAGAATGATGATTGAAGAGCTCAAAAATGGTGAGATTAGCAAAGAAGTATATGATCAATTGAGATATAACTACCCAAATATTTAGTCTGAGCACACAGGTGTACGACTTTATAAAATGCGAAATAAATCTCATAACATTCAGGAGGAAGAGTAATGGGACTTTCATGGAGTGCAATGCGTAAATTATTAGAACAAGATTATATTTGTGATTCCCTTAAAGGCAGAATACAATATTTTGCCACCCAGTATAGAAAGTCACATGACCAAGAAGGTCGCGTGGCTGTGCGTTTAGATGGCAAGGAGATTCTTAAATCCTGCTTTTATGATTGGGATATAAAGCGTCACAAAGCATGGAACGAAATAGATATAGACAAGAGCAGGAAAACAAGTTATTCAGAATCAGCTGACCAGATGGAGCTTGAAGCATTAAATAAGGGTGGATTTGACCAATATAGTTTTTACAACGCTTTTCATGTCTACTTTAACAGCAGTATTGACAGCAGTTTAATATCTGCAGACCCGGTTGTCAGACTTTTTGCAATCATGGACAAACGCGTCGGGAAAAGACGATTGCATCAGTTGCTTGCCGACATGGACTCTCAACCTGAATGGCTGCAGATATTTTACAGACTGCGCTTAGAATCAGATGGAATTATTAAAATACATACAAAAAGAGCTAATTGATTAGAAAAAAACAGTTAGCTCTTTATTATAAAGAATTCAAATGTTGACATAACGTTGCCTCAAGACACTTTTAAGCTTAAGACTCAGTGCTTGTATGGGTTTACAGCTTTTCATTTTTTATTCCCACTCGCCTGATAAGAATGTGTTTTAAACGACTTTTTAAATTTGTTATACATATTCTATTGATTGTTTTGATTATCTGCAATTCCTCAATATGTGTAAGATTTTTTTCATGCTGTTATCAACCTTGATAACAGCATGATTATTGTTAATGGATAACAATTTGGGTTTTTTACCTGATAAGTATTATACATAAAATTACTTAATCCAAGACGAATACGGAAACAAATTTTTATCTATTTGGTTGTCTTCTTTCTGGGTGTATTAACCAAAAAATCAAAGCTGTCACACATCCTGACGTTATGATTATCAATATGTTAATCGGAGCAACAATGATTCCCGGTATACTTTCAAATAGGAATCCGGTGCCGAAACTATACAAATGCCCATGGAGAAGGATCATCTCACCAACATACATAAGGGTGGTCATTATTGCCGATACAATTGCCGAAATTCCTACTGTGACAAATTTACGCTTGCCGAGAAGGAAGGAACCGACATATATTCCAACCGTTACACCTAAAAGAATGAAAAATATGGCCATAAGCGTAGCGGACAAGGGTGATACCTGAATGTTTCCGTCGCGCCAAAAAGCAGTGAAGCAAGCAAGAATGCACAATCCGAGGAAGACGAGAGATGATATCGATTGCAAAACGAGCGCTTTCAAACGCTTTTTATCACCGTTTCGTATCATCTGAGCAAATCCGTACAGACAGTTCAATACCGAAAGGATAAGGACAATAGAAATAATGTAGAAATGCAATTTAAAAGCAGGGTTATAGTTGCCCATTAATATATCAACTGGCGTTTGTGTCTTGTATGTAGTAACAGTTTTACCCCATCCTTCGGGGGGAATATAACACATATACATTTGCCAATCTTCAAGTTTTGTAACCGTTTCCGCTGTTGTAACCACCACTTTTTTTTCAAACAGTGTTTCGAGAGCAAAGAAGGTACTGACGGCTAATGCCGATCCGCCGATTAATGCAAAACGCTTGAACAGTTTCATGCATAAGGGCAAGACTAATACGCCGACAAGCAGCGCAACGGCAATCGGTGTATATGGGATGATGTACTTCGGGTAATTCTCTTTCATAACCGTACCGTCTGAAATCATATCCCAAACGACTCTCGTTCCCATATACAGCGGATAAAACGAAGCAATGAGGACGCCGTGGCATGTGAATAGATAATACCTGATAAAGCGCTTGTTTTTCATAACAGATTCCTTTCATCCCGTATTTGTCAGTAGTACATAGAAGATTGTAGCAATCAATGTGAGAAACCCAAATAACGATAACCTTGTCATTTTTTTAAATGAGAGAATATTTTCAACTCTAGTGCGGATTTTCGCTCCGCCGAACGACGATGCGAATATGCTCCGGCTGCTCGCGCTTTCGAGCAGTGTCCGTGCATAATCCTTTGCATTGTTTTTCCCGATTTTCAGAAGCACGCACTCATCGCAGGACAGCTCAATATCGGCAAGAAACGATTTAAGAAATATCCATGCTAATGGGTTGAACCAATGCACCGTGACAATCAGAAACGCCATGATCCGCCACAGATTATCCGCTCGGTGGATGTGCATATTTTCGTGCATCAGGATAAATTCGACATCATCTCCGGCCATTCTCTCAGGCAAAATTATCTTTGGCTTAAATATTCCGTAGACTGCGGGCGATTGAATTTTATCTGAAAAATAAATGTTATCGTGAGATTTCCGTGCATCTTTCAGCTCGTGAAGCGTTGTAAAATACAGCACAGCAAGTGTTATAAGTATTGCCAAAAGCACCGTAATCCATATTGCAGAAGCAGTTTTGAAAACCTGTTCGAGGATATTAACCTTATATGTAATTGGGAAATAACTTTTTGCCGCCGTAATGCTGTTCATCATTGAAAAGGCACTGTCGTCGGCGGGCTGATATACAACAACGGTTTTTGTAGTGATTTTTGACATCAGAGACATTAAGCTATAGGGACTGCTTAATCCAAACGGTATTATCATTCTGGAAAAAGGAATAATCCAAAATAATACCGCGATTCTCCTGGGAATTTTCCGTATCATCCGTACCAGCATCACGATGGCTCCAGCAATTACAGCGGTTATGCTCATATTGAATATCCAGTAGAACACTTCATCCGGCATATCGTTCACCTGCGTTCGATCAGCTTGCGTAGCTCGTCGATCTCACCATCAGACAATGACTCATCCTCAAGCAGAGCCGAAAACAGCGCTTTTCGCGATCCACCGAACATCTTTTTCAAAAGCGATTCCGCCTCGGTTTTACGGATTTCATCCTTCGAAACAAGCGCCGTGCAGATAAATCCGGGATCGTCTCGCCGGATAAATCCCTTTGCTTCAAGTTTTTTTAATACGGTATAGGTGGTATTCTTGTTCCATCCGATTGAATCCGCCGCAATCAGGCTGATCTCTTTTGCGGAGATCGGGCTGTTTTGCCAGATAATCTCCATTACCTTGATCTCGCTGTCAAAAATTTTTTCCTTCACAAAAAACCTCCGCCGGACTATTACTGTAGTCTATACTATCATAACAGTCTGTACTTGTCAATAGGTTTTAAAATAAAGAGGCGAGAAATATACTACGCTACTCTACTTTATGCATATATCTGTTCCGTATTGGCGATTTCTCTTCCCCGTTCAGCTATTGTCACAAACCGTTGTGGTTAAAATGTATGATAATGTTTACGGAACACGATTCTAAAAAAGGGCGACAATATCTATGATGTGATGATAAGAGTAAACAGTAATTAAAGTTAATAAGTAATTATAAACACTAAAGGACGGGTTTGATGACCATCCTTTAGTGTTTATACAAATAGATATGGAGGAGTTAAAGCACTGTGTGAAAGTAATACGCATCTTCAACGGTATGTACGCCCGTGATCTATCCCGAAAGGTAAAAGCCGCTAAACGACAGCTTGCTGAAAAAGCAGACTATGCCGATCAACAGCGAAGTAATGCAGGCAATCACCATTATTTGGCGGTTTATAGGATTTTGAGTAAAATATCAATAATAAGAAAAACAGTTATAGCTATACTCAAAATATCAAAATGGAGATTGTTAATGCTCTTTGCTTTTTTGTCTTCTATTACTCCTGATTTAACCAGTGCAATATAACAGCCAAATAGTATTAACAGCGCAAAAAATATATTTAACCATGCAAAATCCTTAATAACAATCCATACTGCTGTTACTAAATATGTGATAATGAATGTTAGTCTCACAACAGGATTCTTATTCAAAAAAATCATAAAATCACCTAAAATCTTATATATCCGCTTTTACCATCACGATCTAAACAGTCAATGATCCATGCAATACCATAACCAATTGAGAAATTGAGTACATTCCCAACCCAAGTTTGTATTCGTGCTAAAGTAAAAGCTCTCGTGGCCGCATTGGCAGCTTTCCCCATAATTTTGTATAAAATTCTGTCCATAGAATTGAAAATCAGTTTGGATATTCCCTTTATTGCTTTTTCATATAATTCTTTAAACCATCGGGAAGTTTTTGCCCAAGTTACTAATTTCGTTGCTTTGAAAGCAGTAAAGATATACGGTAAAAAACTGTTATAAAGAAATCAAGCGCAACGCCTGACCAAAATGTACTAATGCTAATTGCCCAAAGTCCTGAAAGATCAATATTCATAACTGGATTGTTTACACAATACGCAAATAAATTTGAACCCAACAGTTCACCTTGAGCAAGCATTAAAACACTTGCATCATCCGCATTAATAAAGCGACCTATTTCCGGATCATAATATCTCTATTGTAACGAATAGAAGCCCGTCTCTACATCACAATAATACATACGATAACGGTAGGGGTTAAATTTACCGACAGTCTTTGCAAGGGTTTTAGAGGTTGAAAGTAAATTTTTTCATACCGCAAATGAACATACTTTTACACGAATATTATAAATTATTTTACATATATTGTCAAGCTGAATAATTCCTGTTGTTTTTGTAATATGTTACAATTTTTCAGAATAGGTTATAACCAAACCGTTATGTTGTGCTGAAAAAAGCAAAAAACACTTGACAATTTATACAAATGTCATTATAATCGAACTATCTTAAAAAAAGCATTGAAGGGGAATAAGCATTTGCAGTTTTGCGCTTTAAGAGAGTCGCCGGTCGGTGCGAGGCGATACGCAGGCATTTCGCGAGCTCGCCCCGGAGCTGTCCGCTGAACACAAGAATCGCATTTTGTTATGTGATTTGTTGCAAGTAGGCGAGAACGGGTTTCTCACCGTTATCAAAGAGGCGATGTTGACTGACATTGTAACATATGATAATACGACGATACCTTTTACGGCTCATATTATGCTTAGCAACTTTAAGTATATTTGAACCGGTTTTTTATACTTAATTCAAATTCCCGCTTTCGGTGGTTTTCACCCTCAAGGAAAGGTTGGTTATATTTATGAAAATTGCTTTTTCCACATTGGCGTGTCCGGATTTCAGCTTTCCGGAGATATACTCAATGGCGACAGACCTCGGTTTTGACGGCATTGAGGTCAGAGGCCTGGGCCTTGATATTTTTGACGGAAGGACGCTCCCGTTCTCTGAAAATCAACTACCGCAAACAGTAAAGAAGCTGAAATCCCTGAATCTTGAGATATCCTGCCTTTCCTCCGGATGCTGCTTGAAATATGCAGATAAGGCGGAAACGAACATTTCCGAAATAAAGAAGTATATAAAGCTTGCAGGCGTGCTTGGAACTAAGTATATAAGGATTCTCGGCGACCTTAATCCCGCGCCTTCCGATGATGAACAGCCGGTGGACGATGATGTCGTTTATTCACAGCTCTCGGAGCTTATACCATTTGCGGAACAGAATAATGTAACCCTGCTTGTAGAAACGAACGGGGTTTACAGCGATACGGGACGCCTCAAGGAACTGCTTGACCGTCTTAAAAGCGATTATGTCGGCGCGCTCTGGGATGTTCACCATCCTTACAGGTATAAAAACGAAACTCCCGAAAAAACTGTTCAGAATCTCGGTATGTATATACGTTATGTGCATGTAAAAGACAGTGTTGTGGTTGACGGTAAGGTAAAATACCGCCTTATGGGCGAGGGCGACCTGCCTGTTTCCGAAATGATTGCAGCTTTGGCTTCAATTAATTATGTCGGCTATTTGTCGCTCGAATGGGTTAAAAGATGGGCTCCAGATCTTGAGGACGCCGGAATCGTTTTCCCACATTATGTAAACTTTATGTCCAAATACACCGGCAAAGGACAATATTCGGGGACTCTCATAAGCAATATGAGGGGCGACGGAAAATATATATGGGAAAAGAACCTGCTTATCGACCTCACATTTCCTCAGGTACTTGACCGGGTATGCGAGGCTTTTCCGAATCAATATGCTTTCAGATATACCACCTGCGACTACACCCGTACTTATGTACAGTTCCGCGACGATGTGGACCGCTTCGCACGCGCTTTGATTTCCATCGGTGTAAAAAGAGGGGATCATGTGGCAATCTGGGCGACAAACGTACCCGAATGGTTCATAACCTTTTGGGCGACTACAAAGATCGGTGCGGTTTTGGTTACGGTCAACACCGCTTATAAAATTTACGAAGCGGAATACCTTTTGCGCCAGTCCGATACCCATACCCTCGTTATGATAGACGGTTATAAGGACAGCGATTATGTTTCTATTATTAAAGAACTCTGCCCTGAGCTTGAAAATACAGAGCCGGGAAAACCTCTGTATTCAAAGCGTTTACCGTTTCTGCGCAATATAATTACCGTAACCAGCAAGCAAAAAGGATGCTTAACCTGGGATGAGGCGATGGAATATGCCGAAAAAACCCCGATTGAGGAGGTTCACCGCAGGGCTGCTTCCATAGGTAAATTCGATGTCTGCAATATGCAGTATACCTCCGGAACTACCGGATTTCCGAAGGGTGTTATGCTCACGCATTACAATGTAGTAAACAACGGCAAATCCATAGGCGATGGTATGGATTTAAGCACTGCCGACAGAATGATGATTCAGGTGCCGATGTTCCATTGCTTTGGAATGGTGCTTTCCATGACGGCGTGTATGACACACGGTACGACTATGTCGCCAATACCGTATTTCAGAACTAAGGATTCGCTCGAATGTATAAACAAGGAAAAGATAACTGCGTTCAACGGTGTTCCAACAATGTTTATCGCAATGATGGAGCATGAGGATTTTGAAAAGACAGATTTTTCTCACATAAGGACCGGCATAATGGCAGGCTCTCCCTGCCCCGTCAAGGTAATGCAGGATGTTGTCGATAAGATGAATATGACTGAAATCACTATAGTTTACGGACAGACCGAATCCTCTCCCGGTGATACTATGAGCACAACTACCGACAGCGTAGAGGTTCGGGTAAACACAGTAGGAAAAGCGATGTTCGGGGTGGAGTGCAGGATAGTCGATCCCGAAACGGGGAAGGTTCTGCCCGACAACACAGACGGCGAGCTTGTTGCAAGAGGATATAATATTATGAAAGGCTATTATAAAATGCCCCAGGCAACGGCAAACGCAATCGATGCCGATGGCTGGCTCCACACCGGGGATCTTGCGCGCAGGGACGAAAACGGTTATTATAAGATTACCGGCAGGATAAAGGATATGATAATCCGCGGAGGCGAGAACATTTATCCAAAGGAGATAGAGGATTTTATATACACGCATCCAAAGGTAAGAGATGTTCAGGTTATAGGCGTTCCCGACAAACAATACGGCGAGGAGATTATGGCCTGTGTCATTCTGAGGGAAGGACAGACGATGACAGAGGACGAACTCAAGGATTATGTCCGCACTCATATGGCAAAGCATAAAACTCCGCGTTATGTTGATTTTGTAGCCGAGTTCCCCATGAATGCGGCGGGTAAAATACTGAAGTATAAAATGCGTGAAAACGCCGTTGAAAAGTTAGGTTTGCAGACGGAGAGCAAAATAGTTACCGCTTAGAAAAATCGGAGAGGATTTTGCTTTAAAACTTTGATTGATGAATAGTGATAGGGTGATGTAATGAAGATTCTAATCATAAACGGGCCGAATTTGAACCTGCTCGGTCTGAGAGAACCTGCTGTTTACGGCAGCAGAACATATTCGGATTTATGCACTTTCATCGGGGATGTGTGCGTAGAGCATAATATTGAGTATAAGCTGTTTCAATCTAACAGTGAGAGCGCTATTATTGATGAGATTCAAGCTGCATACGGCGTTTTTGACGGTATTGTCATCAATCCTGCGGCTTATACTCATACGAGTATCGCCATTCCCGACGCTATCAAAGCGGTTGGAGTTCCGGCGATAGAGGTACATATTTCTAATATATACGAAAGAGAGGAGTACAGGCATCGGTCCTTTACCTCTCAGGCCTGTATCACAACGATCTATGGGCTTGGTTTCGATGGTTACAAAAATGCGCTTATTTTACTGAAGGATTATTTGACAAAGGGCATAAAGCCCGAACAGGGAAAAGCGCCGGACGGCAGGAAAATTGCCGGATTTTTAAAAGTGAGCAGGCAGAATTACCAGCCTGCAGAGCATTACGGGGATATAAAGCTTCCGCTAAGAGCGACTGAAGGTTCCGCTGGTTATGATTTTTTCGCACCTTATGACATAGCGCTTGAACCGCACCAGACGGTTACTGTTCCCACGGGTATCCGTGCAAGGATAGACAAAGGCTGGGTGTTGATGATTTTTCCACGCTCCGGGCTTGGATTCAAGTACCGTCTTATGCTTAACAATACAGTCGGCATAATTGATTCGGATTATTTTTATTCCGATAACGAAGGCCATATTTTTATTCGTTTTACCAATGGTGACTCTCCTCTTTGCATAAGAAAAGGCGATGCTTTCGCTCAGGGTGTTTTCGTTCCGTATGGTATAACGTCGGATGACTGCACCGATGCGGTCCGCAACGGCGGCTTCGGGAGTACAGATATAAAAAAGTAAACGCTTACTATTAAAAAACGTCTGCTCGTTTGCAGACGTTTTTGTTATTTGCTGTAATTATGCCTGGATATCCAGTATACCTTCCTGCTTTTCACCGCTCAAAAATTTCCCGTATCGTTTTTTACCGGAGTTTCTGTCCTTTCCTTGATTATCCTCATCCTGAGAATAATATTCAAAATAATCGTTGCTTACGGTGGACAATGCTATGAGTCTGCTGAAAATTCCGGACAAACCGGTAGTGCCGGTAACTAAGCTGCTTATTGGTTTTTCCGAGGAATCGATCAGCCTTTTGTAATAATCGGACTGGCTCAGTTTAAGGTTGCTTTTCGCATATGCAGCGACATTTCCGATAGCATAAAATTCGGTTGATACTGTTTTGTCCACAGCGTCGAAAGCACTTGCAAGGCTTGAAATATTATAGGAATCCTTTATTGCCGATACCGCACTTTTTTCGGTGCCCGGATCGCCTTTTGTGTTTTGGTACTCATATACCTTATAATAATATGACGCTTGATTTGAAACCGAAATGCCCAAGTTTATCCCTCCTTAAGAGCAGACTTTCACCTGTTCGCATTATATATCGGCGGATTTTACGGAATGATTAGCTATAAACATAAAATTTAGAAAATTTATCGCATAAATCTCCTTAATAAACAATCAAACAATGTATTTGTCTTAAATTTTTACCAAATATTTTTCACCTGACGTAAAAAGAACAAAATTATATATTCAGCCTTCGACAAGGACATCCCCGCAGCAGGGGATATAATGATTTCCCGGCTTGAAAATGCAGTAGAGCTAATTAAGAAATGCATTTATACAGGCAGCCCGTGCGGAAAAAACAGATTCCGCTGACGGGGATGTTCATAATGCGAAAGGAATGGATAAAAGCATGGATACCGCTATCTCAGGAAAAAAAGTCAGGATTACAAAAAAGAATCTGCTCGCCTTCGTCGTCTCATTTGCATTCTCGATGAGCCCGCTAACTGCGGGAGTTTACCCATTCGGAATAAGCCTGCTGATAGCCTCAGCAAAAGAACGCACTTTTCTCCTTTACGGTCATCTGCTCTCAATCGCACTGACCGGCAGCAGCAAACTTCTGCCGGCGTGCCTTGCGTTGTTTATCTTTTTTGCCGCCCGCGCTTATGAAAAGGAAAAACCCTGTCCGCTGCATCTTAAGCTGATATTTGCTATCGTCAGCTCCATTTTACACGGTGCGAAAATTATTATCGACGGTATAACGGTATTTCCCGAAGCTTTAATGTTAATATCAACAATAATATCCATACCTTTGTTTACCTTCCTTTTTTCTGTCTGCCTTGATAAAAGAAACGGAGTATTTTCGAAACCGGTAATCGACTATTTCCGACTTGCGTTCGCGCTCCCAATCACGAAATTCTTTGGACTTTTTATAATAGCAGGCGTTCCGCTTTCCCTTTTCGCAGGTGCGTTGATAACATTGATTATCTCCAAAACCAAAGGTTTTCTGCTCGGAGGATTATTTGGTTTTGTATGTGGTATTGCCTGCAATGTTCCGGCGATAGCGGCGCTCGGTATACTCGGGATTACATACGGGCTTTTAGTTCCGAACAGCCCCGTCGCCGCCTCGATTCTGTCATTTATGTTATCGCTTTCCGGCTACGCATACCTTTCCGATTTCGCTCCCGTATTCGTACCGGGCGGAATGCTGCTGGCTGCTATTCTGGTCTTTATACCCGTAAGTAAGCTGCTCTCAAATATGGAAACAGGGTTTACACAATCTGTTCTGCCGTTATCAAGGGATATTAAGCTAAAAAAACTCGCCTCAGCTTTTTCCGCGCTTTCCGGAGTGTTTTTCACTATCAGCGACAGCGCAGCGGTCAGCAGTATTACCAAGACAAGCCGCAGTATCCGTAAAAACGTGGAGATGTACTGTGATCGATGCAAGGGCTGTAAACTGGATCGGAATGATTTTTGCAACCATCTCACAACCGAGATGAGATGCAAGGGAATGGTCAGCAGTGAAAACCTGCCTCTGCATATAAAGCAGGGCTGCGCACACGCTGAGCAGATAATCCGTTCTGTAAACAAGCTTGCCGTTATGAAGGACGAGGAATGCGAAAAAGGCTTAAGGACGATGGCTGAGGAATATTATGCTTTTTCGTCTCTTTTGAATACCGCCGCGAAGAAGCAGGAGGACAACATTGTCGAGGATAGGCAGCTTGCCAAGGAGATAAAAAATGTACTTTTCCAAAACAAAATAACCTGCGACAGAGTTCGCGTAGTTGGAATGCGGCAAAAGGTTGTTGAGGTTTTTGGTATAAAGCCTGATAAAATGGAAATCTCGTCAAATCGGCTAACGGCGATTTTATCCGATGCCGCACGAATAAAACTATCTATGCCTGAGTTTATTATCAACGATGATTATGTTATTTTGAGGATGACAACCCTGCCTAAGCTGCATATCGAGTATGCGAAAACCACGCTTGCCAAAAACGGAGAACCTGTCTGTGGCGATACCGTCAGTTTTTTTGAAAACGAAGATAAGTATTTTTACAGCCTTATCTCAGACGGGATGGGTAGCGGAAGGGATGCGTCTCTTACCTCCCGGCTTTCTGCTATCATGCTCGAAAAGCTGCTTACTATCGGTGCGGAGAAAAAAGTTGCTCTGCAAATGGTAAACAAGATGCTTACTCAAAAAAACGAGGAGGTGTTTGCAACCATAGACCTGCTTGAAGTCGACAGAATCACAGCGCAAGCCACTCTTTTCAAAGTCGGTGCAGCTCCGACATTTTTAGTCCGGGGCAACGAGTGTCACAGAATAGAGGCAAAAACTCCGCCCGCAGGAATAATGAAGGAGGTTATTGCCGAGAAAATCAGCATTACTCTGCGCAAGGGTGATTATATTATCATGGTTTCCGACGGTGTTGTTCAAACCGATACCGAATTTTTCGATATTGTACCCTTAATAAAAAGCGGGTGCTGTAAAAGCGCACACACAATGGCGGCGCGAATACTTGAAGAGGCGAGGAACTGCGCAGGGTATTCCGACGATATTTCCGAAGATGACATGTCGGTATGTGCGATGAGATTTTATTGAGCCGCTTTTTCCCTTGTCGTATTGACAAAACCGTCGCAAGATGCTAATATTACTGAGATAATTCATAATTTTTAAACAAAACAGGAAAAAAGGAAGTATTGGTATGTACAGAATCGGCACGGTTAATATTGACACCTCACACGCACCCTCTTTTGCGGGGATATTGTTAAAAGATAACATTGCCCGCTATTCTGCGGTTTATAACGACGCTTTCAGAACCGATGAGGAAGTAAATGCGTTTATTGAAAAATACGGCTTGGAAAAGCGGTATTATTCACTTGAAGAGATGGCAAAGAATATAGACATTGCGTTCATTCAGGGATGCAATTGGGACAGACACATTGAATGTATGCTTCCCTTCGTTAGAGCAGGAGTGCCGGTTTTTGTAGATAAACCGCTTGTCGGAAACGTAAAGGACCTGAATAAGATTCAGGAGCTTTCTGATAACGGCGCGGCTATTCTGGGTACAAGCGCGCTTCGCTACACTTATGAGCATGACGGCTTTTTTGCCATTGCACCCGAGAGCAGAGGCGATATCGTACATGTTTCCACTATGGTCGGAGTGGATGAATTCAATTATGCCATACATTCAGTCGAAAGCATTATGGGCTTTATAAAGGATTCAGCACCCGAATCGGTAAGATATATCGGCACCTCAAAAGTCGGCGATACTCCCTGCGACAGTTACTATATACTCTTCAAAAACGGTGCGTCCGCGTGCTATCATATATGCTTGAAGGGCTGGCAGCCAAGCACCGCTCTTGTAATGACTACAAAAACAAGTTTTGCTTATAGAATTGATATAAACAAGGTATATGAGGCTATGCTCAAGCAGGTCTGCAACTGGCTTCTGGGTAAAGAAAACAATCTCTGCTCTGTCAGCCAGATGTGTGACAGCATAAGAATTATGCTCGCCGGCAAAAAAAGCAAAACCAACGGCGGAACGAATGAGCTGATCTCAGATTTGAACGAGAGCGACGAGGGATTTGACGGTGCACAGTTTGAGATCGAATATGCAGCACAGCAAAGAGCTTCAAAGAAATAAAAAAAGGATGCCTATTAAAAACCCATCCTTCGCCTGAAAATCGTTTTTTATACTCAAACAGAATATATGTCATATTTTGTATTTTAATCGTTACTTACAAGGAAATGTTTTTTTAATGTTAGTATAATTATCCGCAAATACGAATAAACGGGAGAGTAAATGTTTTTTTAATGGTAGTATAATTATCCGCAAATACGAATAAACGGGAGAGTAAATGAAAAAAAAGCTTTATTTGATCGCTCATATTTCGGTATGGATATTGGGAACCGCTGTTTTGGTTTCAGGTGCATTCAATAATAATATATGGTTTGATGAAAGCTATACTGTCGGGCTTGTTAAACACAGTCTGTCAGAAATAATAAAGATAAGCTCAGCAGATGTACATCCCCCTTTTTATTACATAATCTTAAAGCTGTATTCCATGGTATTTGGAACAAGTATTATATCATTACGTATGTTCTCAGTATTATGCGCATCTCTGTTGGGTGGATTAGGTTTTACTCATCTGAGAAAAGATTTTGGCGAAAAGATCGGTTTTTATTACACACTTTTTACGTTTTTATTTATTGCTACCTTCAATTATGCAGTCGAAATAAGAATGTATACATTAGCTCCGTTGCTTGTAACGCTTATGTGTATTTACGCATACCGTTTTTATAAATCCGAGATGGCCGACAAAAAGAGCGGCATTCTTCTTATGTTTTTCTCGGTATTAAGTGCATATACACACCATTATGGACTTGCTGCTGCGGGTGCTGTGAATTTTATGCTTCTTATTTACAGTAAAAGAAACAAGCAGCTCAAGAAATGGTTTTTAATGGCGGCCATACAAATTGCCGCATACGGATACGGCTTATTTTTAATTTTACAACAGTTTCTTTCAGTAAAAGGTGGTTTCTGGATTTCGATGAACTATCCGGATATCGCTTATCAGGCGGTTTCCTTCTTCCTGCTTGGTGATATTACAGCCGACGGATTTTCCAAAACCACGTTAAATATTTATTATTTAGTTTGCTTTACATTCTGGATTGCTTTTATAACTTTCGGATACAAATATAACAAAAAGCATCCTGATGAAATGCAACCTGTCACACTTACAATGAAAACTATCGGACTTGTAATTGGTTTCTTCTTTGTAGCATCACTTAAACAACCATTATATTATATTCGATATGTAATGGTATTATGGGGACTGATTATATTTGTTCTTGCGTTTCTTTACGATAAAATTCGTTATAAGACGGCAAAAACATTCGTTCAGTTTTTCTTGGTTGCTTTACTTATTATTAGAATCGTTCCTTTTTGTCAGGATATGTATTCCCCGAAAACCGCAGAATTAGATAGTTTTATTGAGGAGAGTATAAAAGAAGGCGATATTGTAATCAGTGAAAATGTAATTCTCATCCCCGTTGTTGCTGTCAAGCACACCGATAAACAAATGGTTTTCTATAATATAGATTGCTGGGGCGTTGAAGAAGCATATGAGGCGTTCCAACCCAATATGCTTACTCTGCGTGATATCAGTGGTGTTATTAACGAGAACAGCCGTGTCTGGATAATCGACGCTTCCGACGAGCTGTGTGAATACATAACTGAAAAATCAGGAAAAACAATTACGAATATATATGATGTGATTGAATTGCCTTATCATGATTTAAGATATGTCTTTACACTTATGGAATAACTTAAAGGATGTATCTTAAACAGGTACATCCTCTATTAAATCATATTTATAAGGCAACTACGTTATTCCTTGAAAGGAATTATATGAAAAAAAGACTTTTGTTTATAGCACATATAGCGGTCTGGTTATTGGGAACTGCTTTTTTGATGGTCGGAATGTTTCACAATAATGTTTGGTTTGATGAGAGCTATTCGGTTGGTATCGTCAATCACAATCTGTTTGATGTTTGCATAATCAGCGCTGCGGATGTGCACCCTCCGTTTTATTACATAGTACTAAAGCTGTATTCCTTGCTTTTTGGAAACAGTATCACATCATTGCGTTCGTTTTCAGTTTTATGTGCTTCTTTATTGGCTGGGTTAGGCATAACACACATACGGAAAGACTTTGGTGAAAAAGTCGGTTTCTGGTATACCACGCTGACATTTTTGTTTTGTTCCACTTTTAAATATGCTAATGAAATAAGAATGTATACGCTGGCACCTTTGCTTGTTACGCTTATGTGTATTTACGCATATCGTTTTTATAAGTCGGGATTGACAGATAAAAAAAACAGGATTTTATTTTTAGTATTCTCGATTCTGGGGGCTTACACACATTACTATGCACTCGCTGCCGCCGGTGCGGTAACCTTTTTGTTCCTCCTATATTGCAGGAAGAATGACCTGATGACTTTGTGGAAAAAGTTAGCCAAAATGCAAATGTTATTTTATATTCCCGGTTTTATATGTCTGTTTGCACAATCCTTACATGTTGTAAGCTCTTTTTGGATAACGATGTTATATCCGGAATTTATATATAAATCGCTGTCTTTCTTTTTGATAGGCGATGTTCCGGGTGATGCGGTAAACCTTACGAAAATTACTGCTACAATTTATGATGCGATAGCCGTAGTAATATGGGGTGTGTGTGCATTTTTCGTTGTATCGGATTATAGAAAAAATCGAGATAAAAACACAACGGTGCTACTTGTTCTCAAGGTTATCGGTCTTGTTATCGGCTTCTTCCTTGCAGTATCGCTAATACGTCCCCTCTATTATGTTCGGTATCTGACTGTTTTGTCCGGACTTGTTGTACTTTTCTTTGCTTTCGCGTTGGAAAAAATCAATAAGCCTTTTGTCAAGCCCGCTTTAATTCTTTTATTGGTTGTTGTTCTTATTTTAAGAGTTGTTCCTTTATATAAGGTAATGTATGCGTCTAATAACGATAATTTAAACGCTTTTATGACCGAGAATGTAAAAGACGGGGATATCATCATAAGCGAAAATGTTTTAATTCTGACAGTAATTTCCGTAAAATATCCTAATGTGAAAATGTATTTCTACAACAGCGAGGATTGGCATGTAAAGACAGCCTATAAAGCTTATATGCCGGGCATGGAAACCATTACCGAGCTGTCGGAGGTCGATGAAACCGATAGAAGAATCTGGGTTTTAAATAATGATCACGATGCTTCGGTATGCGATGAGATCTCTGCAAACACTGACAAGGAAATAACTATGATTTACCCTAAATTCGTTGTTCCATATCATAATATTGAATTTACTTTTACCCTTATGGAATAGCTATACAAAAAACACAGGATGCACCGCAATCGGTACATCCTTTTTTCGTATTCATTTAATCGTTTTTATCGGGCGTCAGGTGTGGTATAAGCCTGAGAACCACTACCGCAAGCAACGCAAGCAGAGTTCCTGTGCAGAGCATCAATATCTGAACGCTGTCGAACTGTCTTCCCGGCAGATTTAGCTTCCTGTCCCCGAACCAGCCGACAAAGCCCGTACCAAGCAGCATTGCAAGAAGTGAAGCGGTGTTTACGAAAACAACATAGAAGGACATATAATTCGTGCGATCACCGACGGGAAGGTTTATGTAAGGAAAATTTGAGTAAGTAAGCGTTATCATAATGCTAAGAGTGTGCTGAGTTAGTCTGACTATAAGCATTAGCCATCTGTAATTGCTGCTGTCGACAAAGGCGTACAGAACATATGTAATAAAAAGCGGAAAAACAGCGTAAGCGAAAGTTTTGAACCATGCATAACGGGCTATCATCCTTTTTGCAAGCCAGCCGAAGGCTATGAAAAATAAAAAATACGAAGCGTTGATTGCGGTAACAAAGGAATATGATACTCCGATCCTGCCTAACAAATAGGTGTTGATTACAGAGGCAGACAGGTTGGACGCAAACGTATACCCAAACATAATCCACATTGTAAGCATAAACTTCTTCTGGCTGAATGCGAGGCGTATAGTGTCATAAAGCCGGGGTTTTTTGTTAGAAGTGCGCTCGTACACGCCCTCCTTAGGCAGGCTTATGACGATTACATCAATTATTGATACGATAAATCCTATTATATAAAGTGCGGTTATTATCTGCAAACGGTGCGCGCTGCCTGTGAATGTGTCGGCAATAACAGCGCTTATCAGCGTTGTCGAGCCGACGATAAAGTTGACGATGATATTTGAAACATTGAAATAATCAGCGCGTATGCTCTCGGGTAAAAAGTTAATATGCCATACCGAATAACCGGATGAGAACAGGGAATTAATCGCACTCGCGGTAAAAACGATTATTGCGAACCCGATATTTCTTCCGTTCTCGCTGTGTACTATCATAGGCAGCAGTATCATGCCTAAGATTTTTATGGTATATGAAGTCGCTCTGCTTGCCGCAAGTACCCACTTTCTTTTGGGGATACGCTCCAATATCATGGGTGAGAGCAGGCTGAACCCTGTTGCTATAAACGGAATAAAGGTCAGAATACCTATGCTTGTTATCGTTATGCCGTATTCAAGAAGATAACCGGAGTAAAAAATTCCGCCGGTTATGTTCGTAACGATTCCGCTTAACGCCGAGGATGCGAGCATACAGCTGCGTCCCTTAGCTTCCTCCGAATTATGGTTGAAAAGTCTCTTTAAGGTCGAGTTTCGCCATGCCGACTTTATTTTCATCACAATCTCCACCTATGATGCACGGATAAAACCTCAATCGCTCATAAAAAACAAAGCTGCAGTTTTCCAACATACAGCTTCATTATATCGCAAATGCTTTTTATATCAATGGCAAGTTTAACAGAATATATCTCAACTGAATACGGAATTATAGTTCGTTTTTACTATAAAGGATCTATCTCATCGGGATCATATTTGTAAAGCCATCTGCCGTCGGCATCCTTTTCAAAACAGAAATCGTAAAAATACGTAAAATCGGATTCACCCGGCTGTTTATATGCTCTTATCTCAAGGTAATCATCGGTTTTGACCACCTGTCTTGCTGTTTCGGGCAAAATGACCGCAACGTTTTCGGTCGTATTATCGATGAGCATGAATAAAAGATTGTCTTTTTCGTAATATACGGGCAAATTACCGCCTGTCAAATCGGAATAGATATCGCCTGCACTGTCCCGCGTCAGAAATGAATACAGATACTCCTTTATATCCTTCAGGCTCCCGAACCTCTCATCGTCAACAGGTGCATATCCGTTATAATACAAATCGCTGTCGTATTTCAGATTCGCATATGCAAGCGTTTGAAATACAGAGTATTCCTCCGCAAATGTAGTAAAGAACAACGCATCCTGCTCGGAAAGCTCGGTTGTATGCTCAACAACCACACTCTCTCCGCTCGGCTGCCTGCTCCAGTCATCGGTTTCTTCGCTTTCATCTCCGCAGGAAACGGTGCTTTCGCTTAAATCCTCGTCTGCCATGCTATCACACGGCGAGCTGTTTGAGAATAATGTTGATTCCTCTACGATATCTGAACTACAAAATTTCATCGGCGTGATTTTATCACTACCGTAAAGGTTCGCCAAACCGTATACGCCCATGGAGGTTATAAGCAGTAAAGATAAGACCAGCGCCCCTCTTCTCAACCAGATTCCGTGCAATACTTCGGAGGACTTTTTAGTTTCGGCGGTAAGTGCCCTTGCTTTGAGGTTATTAAGCACAGCTTTGTGGTCAACAATATTCTCTTCTATGCTTTTTTTTATAAAATCTTTATTTTTCATAACGCCCCTCACTTCTCCACTGTTCCCGAACCACTCTTGTAAAGCATCTCGTCTCTTAAAATCTTCAACCCTCTGTATAGACGGTTTTTGGCGTTGGAGGGTGTGATTTTCAATTCCTTAGCTATCCTTTCAAGCGTAAGGTCATAGACGAATCGCAATGTGAAAATTTTTGTTGTAAGTTCGCCAAAACTCTCAATCCTGTCCCATAATTCAATCGAAATCCCTTCGTCTGTCTTAAACTCCTGCTCAAGAAATTCGTCAAGAGCACCCCCCGGGAGCTCGCTACCCCCGCTTTCGGCACTCTCTATGTAATTTTCATCATCGATCGACATCGAAAAGGTACTGTTTTTCTTGTTTGAAAGCTCGTAGTATTTTGCAAGCTCTCTTTTCGCAATCCTTAAAAGGTAGTGCTTTGGGTTGAACACGCTTGTTATGCCGTTTCTTGTAACCGAATCAATAAATCTGAGGTAGGTGTTCTGCAATATATCCTGTATATCCTCCGTATGACTGCATTTTACTGTTATGTACTTAATCAGATATGAACTGGTTTCCGCATAGACATGTTCGATATACTGATTTATGTCTTTACGGTCCATCGACCTATCCTCCTAATTCAATAGTGGCGATTTTCTGCTGTTTTGTTTCATACTTGACTAATTTTTTTCAATAAATAATTACAGCCCAAAAAGCATACGCCTTACTGCTTTTCGGGCTTGTATTTTTTACAGCTTTTTAAGTGCTTCGAGCACTTTGTCACGAATCGAGGTATATTTTGAAATCTTTTCTTTTTCAGCGTTTACTACCTTTTCGGGAGCCCTGCTTATAAAATCGGCGTTATCAAGCTTGCTCTGCGCGCGTTCAAGCTCTTTCTCAGCCGTTTCAAGCTCCTTTGTCAGGCGTTCTCTCTCCGCTTCGTTATCCACGATATCGTTCATTGGTATAAAAATCTCTGCGGAATCGGTTATTATCCGAACCGTGTTATCTAAATTTACGCTGTTTGTGATAACAACCTGTGATGCGCCGGCCAAACGCAGGAAAAAGCCCTCTTTTTTGTTAAAATATTCCGGTTTTGTGGTTTTAATATATAACTTTGCTTTTCTTGACGGAGGGACATTCATCTCGGCGCGGCGGTTTCTTATAGCGCGGATAGAGTCGATAATAACCCTCATCCCCTCCTCCGCGAGGGGGAAATCATGCTCCTTAATATTTACGGGGAATTCGGAAATCATTATTGAATCGCCCTTATGCGGGAGTGTCTGCCAAATCTCCTCGGTTATAAAAGGCATGAACGGATGGAGCAGCTTAAGCGTGCCGGACATCACATAAACAAGCGTATTCTGCGCCGCTTTGTTAGATACACTCCCTTTTTCATTAAGTCTGGTTTTTACCAACTCTATATACCAATCACAGAAAATGCTCCAGATAAAGTCATATAGCTTTGAAACGGCGATACCCAGCTCATATTTATCAAGATTTTCCCGAACCTCCGTAATAAGACAGTTGTACTGCGACAGAAGCCATTTATCCTCGTCTTCGAGTACGGAAATGTCTATTTCATCGGCGCTTACGTCGTTTTCGATATTCATCAGTATAAAGCGCGCGGCGTTCCATAGCTTGTTCGCAAAGTTCCTCGACGCTTCCACACGCTCATTAAAGAAGCGCATATCATTTCCGGGACTGTTCCCGGTTGCAAGCGTAAACCTGAGAGCGTCTGCGCCGTATTTTTCGATGATTTCGAGCGGATCCGTTCCGTTGCCGAGTGACTTTGACATCTTTCTGCCCTGCGAATCCCTGATAAGTCCGTGGATAAGAACGTCTGAAAACGGCTTTTTGCCCGTATATTCAAGCCCCGAGAAAATCATCCTCGAAACCCAAAATGTTATTATATCATATCCTGTAACAAGCACGCTTGTGGGATAAAAGATACTCATATCCTCGGTGGACTTTGGCCACCCCAATGTGGAGAAAGGCCATAATGCGGACGAAAACCATGTGTCGAGTGTATCAGGGTCCTGCCGCATAGGTACGCCGCATTTTTTGCATACGGGATTTTCCTCTTTTGTTACGATAACCTCCCCGCAGCCATCGCAATAGAATGCGGGTATCCGGTGCCCCCACCAGAGCTGGCGGGAAATGCACCAGTCGCGGATATTCTCCATCCAATGCAGGTAGTTTTTCTCAAACCTTTCGGGGATAAATCTCACATCCCCGTTCCTGACCGCTTCGATTGCAGGTTTTGCAAGTGGCTCCATTTTTACAAACCATTGCTTTGAAGCTCTCGGCTCTATCGTAGTTCCGCAGCGATAGCAGATACCGACGCTGTGCTCGTGTTCCTCGGTTTTTACGAGGAAGCCTCCCTCCTCAAGGTCCCTTACAATCGCTTTTCTGGCCTCGTATCTGTCCATTCCGGCATATTTCGGGTAGGCGTCGGTAATCCTGGCGTCATCGGTCATCACATTTTCAAGCGGCAGGTTATGACGGCTCCCGACCTCGAAGTCGTTAGGATCATGTGCAGGAGTGATCTTTACAACTCCCGTACCGAAATCCATCTCTACATATTCGTCGGAAACAATCGGGATCTCCCTGCCGACGAGTGGCAGAATAACCTTCTTGCCTATTATGCTTTTATATCTTTCGTCGTTCGGGTTGACGGCGACTGCCGTATCTCCGAGCATTGTCTCGGGGCGTGTGGTAGCAAGAAGTACATATCCGCTGCCATCCGAAAGCGGATATCTGATATGCCAGAAATGCCCATTTTGGTCCTCATATTCAACCTCCGCGTCGGAAATCGTAGTCAGACAGTGGGGACACCAGTTAATTATCCTGATACCTCTGTATATAAGTCCTTTTTCATAAAGTCGGACAAAAACCTCTTTAACAGCCTCAGAGCAACCTTCATCAAGCGTAAAGCGGGTTCTGCTCCAGTCGCAGGAAGAACCCATTTTTTTAAGCTGCTCAATAATCCTTGCACCGTAAACTCTGTTCCATTCCCAGGCTCTTTGCAAAAAACCCTCTCTGCCGATATCATCCTTGGTTAAGCCCTCTTTTTTCATCGCCTCGACGATCTTTGCCTCGGTTGCGATAGAAGCATGGTCAGTTCCGGGTACCCATAGGGTGTTGAAACCGCACATACGCTTGTATCTCGTCAGAATATCCTGAAGCGTGTTGTCGAGCGCGTGTCCCATATGGAGCTGTCCGGTTATATTAGGTGGCGGCATTACTATAGAGAAAGCGGGTTTGCTTTTATCTCCACTCGGCTTGAAATAACCCTTTTCCTCCCATTCTGAATAGAGCTTATCCTCAAAATCCGATGGATTGTATTTTTTATTTAATTGCTTTTGCATATTGTCGATTCATCCCCTCTGATTGAGTTGGTTCATAACGAGCCCCGTTTTAAGTTTCGGATAAAAGTATGTACTCTTCTGCGGCATCTTATCGCCTGCAAGCGATACATCCTTTATCTCGTTTATTTGTGTCGGATTGATTATAAAGGCAAGCGAACACTCGCCCTTTCTCACTCGCTCGACCGCCTCTTCCGATGAACGCGTATAACGCAGATTTATCTGATTCGCCATATTCTGTTTGTCTATACCAAGCCCATTTTCAAGTATAAGCGAATGTAAAACCGTAACATCAAGGCTGCTGTAGGCTTTTGACCTGCTCTCAAAAACCATATCATCCACCTGTGGCTTTGCACTCAGCAGCGTAAAGCCCTCTCCGCCGTCATACATCGCAAAGACGTGCTTGTTTCTGAATTTCTCAAGAATCTCTCCGGCCTTTGATACATCGGGATACTCCTGTATATCAAAATACCCGGAAATTTTTTCGAGAAGTTCCTGTTTGTCTATGTCAAGTCCCGTTACCAGTCTGTGAGTGGGAAAAATAACCAGACCTTCGTCATCCATATCGACGAGAGTCATCATCATGCAATCAGCGGTAGTTCCGCTCAGCTTTTTTTGATTTTCAAGATGCTTTTTAAAGTTGAGCGCAGTCTCGTATCTGTGATGGCCGTCGGCGATAAAAAGCTGTTTGTCGGAAAACGCTCTTATCAGCGTATCAAGCTCGTTCTCATCCTCAATCTTCCATAACAGGTGGGTAACTCCCTCTTCATCCGTGAATTCCTTTTCGGGTTTTGATTCGACAGCTTTTAAAAGCACGCGTTTAATTGTTCCCGCCGGATCGAGATAAAGCGAATACACCGATGAAAAGTTGCAATATGTGGCGTTCATCAGATTGAATCTGTCTGTTTTTGCTTTAGACAGCGTTTCCTCATGCGGGAGTACGATTTTTTCGGAAAAATCATAGAGCTTTACAAGGCAGATAAGTCCTGTGACGGTATATTCCCTGCCTTTCACGGAGAACTTCTCCCTATACACGAACATTCCCTCTTTACTGTCACGTCCGAGTATGCCGGTTTGTATCCATTCAGACAGTTTTTTCCCTGCTTCGTCATACCTGTCGCACGAATCCGGAAAAGTATCGACGGGCAGCTCTAAATTAACTAAATTATAGGGGCTTCTCTTAATGAGTCTTTCCCTTTCCTCTCCCGAAATTATATCATAGGGAGGGCATACGTTATCCTCAAGCCTTCCGGCCTTTTCAGTATATAAAAGCGCTTTGATTTTCCTGACTTCTGCCATACAGTAATACCTCTGTAAAATGAATTTTTTAATAATGCCTATATTTCCGTAAGCTTTGCGAAAGTCGCCATAAGACGTTTTTTAGAACCGTTGTCAAACTCTATCTCATAAAGCACATCCGATGCCATTTTCTCTGCCGAAAGTACCGTTCCGGTGCCGAAAATAATATGGGAAATCCGTTGCCCGGCTTTGAAAACCTTTAACTTTTGGTCCTCACGGGGATCCTGAGAGTAACCAACATTCCTTAAAAATGATTTCTGAGAGCTCTTATACTTCTTTTTCGCCTCGCTGATCGTTGTTACGGGAGGTTGCGGTTTGTTGTCCTCGACCTTGCATTCGGCGGGTATCTCTCCAATAAACCGGGAAGCGGGGTTTGACGATGTACGACCGAACAAAAGCCTTGTATTGGCGTGCAGAATAATCAGCTTCTTTTTTGCTCTTGTAATCGCCACATACGCAAGCCTTCGTTCCTCCTCAAGCCCTTTGTCACTCTCCGTAATCGCCTGCACGCTCGGGAAAATACCCTCCTCAAAGCCGGGAATAAATACGACGGGGAACTCTAAACCCTTTGCGGAATGCACGGTCATAAGAGTGACGGCATCCGTATCCTTGTCGTAATTATCCGTATCGCTGACAAGTGCAATATCCTCAAGGAACAAAGAAAGCGTAGGCTCCTGAGTGCTTTCCTCAAATGCAACTGCTGACGAGACGAACTCATCAAGGTTCTCCGCCTTGCTTGTATCAATCTCATCCTCTAAAAGCATTTCCTTATATCCCGTTCTTATGATAACCTCTTTTACAAGCTCGGATAACGTATTTGTTTTCGAAAACTCGCTTAAGTCGGCGATCAGAGCATAAAACCGTTCGAGCTTAGTATAGCTCTTTTGCAGTTCGGGATAATCAAAAGCTTTCTTTATTACCTCAAAAAACGATATGTTGTTTTTCTGCGCCAGTTCTCCGATCGCGGCTATGGTGTTGGTTCCGATACCTCTGCGCGGAGTGTTTATTATCCTCTTAAGTCTTGTATCGTCACTCGGATTGTTTATTACCGAAAGATAAGCGATGATGTCCTTTATCTCCTTGCGCTCGTAAAACCGTATTCCCCCGAAAACCCTGTAAGGTACCTTGCTTTTTGAAAAAATTATCTCAAGTGCGTTTGACTGTGCATTCATACGGTAAAGAATTGCAAAATCGTTATAAGTATATTCATGTGACAATACCGCACTTTTTATGTTGTTAATTATAAAGGTTGCCTCGTCGCTTTGAGTCGATTGCCTTTTGATAAGCACGGGTTCGCCATCGCCTGCGTCTGTCCAGAGATTCTTACCCTTTCTCTCTATGTTGTTTTGTATCAGTCCGTTCGCAGCGGTAAGTATATTCTGTGTTGAGCGGTAGTTCTGTTCAAGACGTATGATTTTTGCTCCCTTAAAGGTTTTGTCAAAGGACAGAATATTCTCGACCGTCGCACCTCTGAAAGCGTATATGCTCTGATCGTCATCCCCCACTACACAAACATTCTTCTTTTCACCCGCTAAAAGCGATATAAGCCGGCTTTGAGAGGGGTTGGTATCCTGATACTCATCCACAAGTATATAATCGAACTGTTCCCTGTATTTTGCGAGCACATCCGGGTTTTTTGTAAAAAGCGTATTCGCAAGCATTATGATATCATCGAAATCAAGAGCGTTTGCACGCCTCAGACTGCTCTGGTACTCTGAATATACCGCCGATAGCTTCTGCATACGGGTATCTTTCTCGGAGTCTGCTTTAAAGTCATCCGGCGTTTGTCCCTTCTCCTTGGCTCTCGAAATGGTGTTTATCACAGTACGCACAGCGAGCAGATTCTCGTCAATATTCATTCTTTTTAAAATATACGTTATCAGTTTCTTAGTGTCTTCCGAATCATAAATCGTAAAGCTGCTGTCATATCCGAGATGACCGATATGCCTTCTTAATATTCTTACACATACCGAATGAAAGGTTCCCGCCCAGATGTCCCCGGCAGATTCGCCGAGCAGGGAGTTAAGTCTTTCCTTGAACTCACTTGCAGCTTTGTTTGTAAAGGTAATGCATAAAATTTTGTATGGTTTTGCCGGGGTCTCGGCAAAACACGTTAAAAATTCCCCTATTTCCTCACGGGTCCCCCTGTCTGCAAGCTCCGTCATCCGCTCATACAGAGCGTCCGCTTCCTTTGGTATGGCCTCCGAATTATATGCGTTTCCGTAACGGATGATATTGAAAATCCTGTTTACAAGCACGGTAGTTTTTCCGCTGCCCGCGCCCGCAAGCACAAGCAGAGGCCCGTTTACGCTGTAAACAGCGCTGCGTTGCATCTGATTCAGGTGTCCGTAATATTTGTCAAAAAGCTCTCTCTTTAAACTAATAAACCCTTCTCTTTTCACCAAGTTCACATCTTTCTTTTATTATACATATCAAATTATTATACAACATTTTCGTGCGAAAATCAAGGGTAAATAGTCTAAAGGCTTTTTGTTCCGGATTGTTTCGACAAAAATATTTTTAATATGTATATATTTATTTAAAACTACATGAAATTAAACAAATATATGTTGACTTACAGGCAAAAATAGGCTAATATTATTATAATTAATTTTGGGAGGATGAAAGAATGAAAAAAACCATAAGGCTTATGTCCTTTGTGCTGATATTATTAGTACTTACAAGCATTTTCCCGCTTGCAGGTTTTGCATACGGTACAGACGACAGTAAGCTTATCGTTACACATCTGAACACAAGCAGCCCCGAGGGCGCAGGAGTTATACTGACGCCGCTTACAGGGACAACCGTAGGGTCGGGATTTGATTGGTGGGTTCTTGTTACCTTCGATTGGAGCGAAGCGGATTCCTGCTACAAAGTAACGAATGTACAACCGGAAATGAATGTTAACAAATCCTCAACGGTGATACCGGAAACCGGTTTTGTTTATGCGGTAAATACAGGTAATAATTACCCCTATCTATATAATCAAGACCCTGTAAAATACGCCGTTCACAAAAACAAACCTAATTATAGAACAACAAGAACCGACAACTCTTTCAACTATGCAAAAGCACTTACAGTCGGTACAAAAGCATATCTGTATAATACCGATATAACAAATCTTGTAGTTCTTGATAACGGTCACAATTGGTATGCGGAGGATTATGTTTCGGAGTCATACATAAAGATCGGAACGCCTGATTCCACCGGAGTTTTATACGATCCGAACAATGTAGAAAAACTTATTAAGCAGTACACGCTCGAGCCTACCGACATAAACTCCGATGTTTATACGAAAGGCAAGTCAGTTCTGTTTACAAAATCGTACGGAACAAATATTTATGGCAACGGTACAGCCCCAAAGTATCAATGGTGGAAGACGGTTGTCTTTGATTGGAACGATGTCGACGACTGTTATGTCATAACGAGCATAAACACGACTATGGACAACAACTCAGCAAAGCAGCCCGTAATACCCGAGAATGGTTTTGTTTTGGCAGTTTGCACTGACACTGCAGACGCAAACGATCCCACTGCGGTAACATATTCGAACATCAGTAAATTGGAGTTGGGCTCAAAGGCGTATTTATACGACATAAATATTGCGGCGGGAACGCTCGGAACATCGCCTAAAATTTGTGTAAACAAGCCCGACGGGGATTTGACCGCATATACCCCGACGCTTGCGGGAACAAGACTTCAAGCGCCGGTCCTTACTAACATGACAGAAAAAAGAACGCTTACTTCCAACACCAATTTTGAAGTTAAGTGGTCTGCTGTTGAAGGGGCTACCGGTTATGTGATAAACGTCAATAATTCCACTTATGTAACCGACGGTGTTCTTACCGTCAGCAACGCCTCAGTAACAGGAACCTCGTATACAATAAGCGGCAGTCTGCTTGAGATAGGAAACACCTACACCGTTTCCGTTTATGCTACCGGCACGGGAAAAGCTCCCAGCATGATAAGCAGAGCAAGGCTCGCGGTTATCAGCGAGGACGCATTGAACAGCAGTCTACGCACAAAAACCATTGTCGCCTTCGGTGACAGTTTAACCGCAAAATCCGGTTGGGTCGGCCTTCTCGGCGGACGCTTCGGTGCCGAAGTAATAAATGCCGGTGTCGGCGGTGACTCTACATTTAACGCAAGGTCAAGGTTTGCAAATCATGTCGTCGCACGTGAACCTGATATTGTTTTAATTAATTTCGGTATGAACGACCAGTCGATGGGAATAACAACCAAAAAACCTATAATCGCTCTGGATATTTACACCGAAAACCTTGAATATTTCGCCACGGAACTAACGGAATCCGGTGTGGATGTTGTTTTTGTCACGCCCAACCCCGTCTGCACCGCCGAGGGTTATTATTCGCCGGGCGGATACGGACTGAACTACGGCACAGACAATATGCTCAAGTATTGCGAGGCAATGAGAAAAGTAGCGTTGAAGTACGGCTGCGGTTTAGTCGATATAAACGCCGAGTGTGGAAAAGAAGACCTCACGAAATTCTTAAACGCCGGCGACGGAATACATCAGTCCGCTTACGGTCATCAGAGATACGCCGAGCTTATCGGAGATTATCTCGTAGCTGCTTATGACGACAATAATGCTTCCACCGTCGAGATAAGATATCTCGATGACAAAGACGCTTTACTGGCGGATTCCGTTACTCTTAAGGGTGCGATAGGCTCGACTGTTCTTATCCCCTGTGCAGATATTGACGGTTATGTCTCTGCAACAAAGTCGAAGAGCTTTACATTCACATCCTCAGCTCAGACCGTGACCTTTATGTATTCCGAGGCTGATAAGACGATAGAATTGGATGGACAAAGCGGTTTTACAATAAGCGAAGACTTTCTGTTTATAAACAGCGCAAAACTTTCGGTAGCCGATGTTCTGGCTCAGATTAAGACAGCCGGAGTAACCTGCACCCCGAAAAGCGGTTCTTTCGTCGGAACAGGCAGCGTGTTGCAGCTTAAATCGGGCGACACAGTCATTGACGAGCTTACTGTTATTTTAAAGGGAGATGCTTCCGGTGACGGAGACATTACCGCAAAGGATTATTTGTATGTAAAACGCAGCTTCCTCGGAACTCTAAATTTAAATGACGATGCCCTTGCCGCCGGCGATATTGATGGCAACGGAAGCATAACATCGATGGATTATCTGAAGCTCAAGCGCCACGTTATCGGAACTTACGATATATTCGGATAATGGGCAGAACGGATAAAAACGCAGTTAATCCGCACAAAAATCACCGCCAACGGTTGAAAGCGCGTTTTGTCAGCGAGGGAGCAAACAGCCTTGATGACAAAACGCTGCTCGAACTGCTTTTATCCTTTGCTCTGCCTCGTATCGACACACGTCCGCTTGCCGCCGAGCTAATCGAGCGGTTCGGAACGATTACGAGAGTTTTTGACGCATCAATAAAAGAGCTGACTCAAATAGAAGGAATCAGGCAGCATACAGCTATTCTTATAGTTATGCTGCCTGAGCTTTCACGCCGGTATCTTTCGGGAAAGACAGATAGCTGCCTATCGTTCCATGAAGAAAAAGTTGCCGCGGAGTACCTAAAGAACTGTTTTTCCGGGCTTAAGGAGGAACGCGTAATGCTCCTTTGCCTCGATGCTTACGGCGGCTTGATCGAAAGAAAAGAGCTCCATAGAGGAAGCATTAATTCTGCGGCTTTTTCAATGCGTATGATTACAGAAACGGCAATAACAAGCTCCTGTGCTTTCGTTATTCTTGCACATAACCATCCGAACGGCTCAATAATACCTTCAAATGAGGACATCTACACAACCCAGCGTGTTGCGGCGGCGCTGCTTATAAACGATATCGAACTTATCGAGCACTATATTATTGCGGGCGATAAGTACACGCCTATTATGAAAAATATGCCCGAACGGTACGGAAATAAAGCGTAATATGGTGAAAACGGGAACTTGATTAAGATAAAAACAAGTGCTTTATTGCCTTTTGCTTGGAAACCCGTGACATGCTGAATAACATTTTTGAATAACAATAAGGCATTACTGATTTATGCAGTCAGAAATGCCTTATTTTGTTTTTTAAAATAATTGCACCTGCAATTATTTTGCTATCAAATCGGGGTTTTCGAAGTTGTAAAACCGCTGTTTTAGATAAATTGATTATCCCTCGAAACAAAAACCTATTATAAAACAAGGTTTTGCTTCGACAAAACACAGGATTTGATTTGCCCTTGTTAACCGATCACCCCCCAAAAAGAATATGTTTATTCACTTTTACACAAAATTTTCTGCGGACTCTTTCTAGATCTTTTTAATTAATTTGGTTAATCATAAAAATTATATTATTAATTAATATGATTCTTTAATAGAATGAGTTCCTAATTTCAAGATATAGATTATTTTCATTCTGCATCACCTTTACTATTTCTAAAAATGTCAATTAAAATATCTTTTATAAATCCTTTAATATTTTTTATATTGTTTAAAATACTACCGATTTCATCTTTAAATATTTTGACAAACCTATCAAACGCAATAAATGCAACAACTACTTGTAAGATATAGGGTTTTATTTCAAGCCAAAAGGCTGCATCAATAATGTTTTTACCATATATTAATTCTAAAGAAGAAATAAATGTAAAAATAAATGCAATTAAATAAACCCATGATTTTATTTTTATTGATTTCACAAATATAGAGTAGAATCTTGATAGTTTAAATTTTTTATTAAATTTTGACAGAAAGTTTAGAAAATGCATTCCAAGTTTATCTGGTAAGTATGTACATAATGACAACGTTAAAAACAGTGATACAAATATAGCTATTTTTTCATTTAATATATTTGAAAGAATTAAATCTAAAATATCATAAATAGAAACAAATGTATAAATCAACAAAAATAAAAAAAGTGTAATTAATAGAAATATTGCTAATAATACAACAATAAACATAAGTATATTGTTAATTAATTGTAAGAATTTTCTATTAATTTTTTTATTAATTAAATAAATCACAATATTAATTAATAAAGTGAACATTAGTACAAGTGAAGTATAAATGAAAGCATTCTCAATAAATAATTTAATATTAATACCACCTAATAAATAATTAATTTAGTAATTTTACTTCTTTAAATCCCTGTCAACAGTATCATAATAGTTCAACAACATATGTTTGCTTATAGATTTATAAAAGGAATGGGGACTGTTGAAGAAAGCACCGTACACATTTGGTATAAAAATACGAACAAATACATTTCCTTTCTCGTTTTTATTAATTTTTCGCTCTGTTTTCGCACAGCATAAATTCCAACTCGGAGACTTTTGGGTTTGATATAATCTTTTCATCTTCATTTCCAAAATACAGGGTTAAAACACGGCTATAAGTGTCTTTCCCGGAAATGCCGTTTTCGGTGTAAATTAATGCTATCGGGTGGCTCTGTTCTGAAAGACTGCTATCAAGTCTTAAATCCCTTAACACAAGAGAAGCGTTTTTATCCCTTACCAGTGTCATATCAGTATCTGAATTCTCATCGACCCGGAAATCCTCATCATATATAAATTCCTCTCCGAGGAGCGTTGATACAATCCCGTTTACATCATCTTCAAAACTTACTCCTTCGGGCAGTGGCAGACCGACAAGTGCACATTTGGTATAAAAGCTAACCTTTACAGTTGATCCTCCTTTTTTATGTGCTTCATAATCATGGAGATATCCCAACTTGTCACCTGAAGCAAGCACTCCGCCACCTTTTTCACTATCGTAGTACATGAAATCCGGCGCAATTCCGCTTTCCTGGAGTGACTTTCCCTCATATGTAAGCGAATCTACAAAGTCGATGAGAGACATTTGAGTCATTGCCGTCTTGATTCCTTTGCTATCAAGGGTTGACGAAAACTTCGCAAGGACAGTACTGGCAACTATGGGAGATGGCTCAGTATTTTCCGACACGTCAAAAGTTTTATGTACGCTATCTTTGAGGATGTTTTGAAATTCGTCTTTGAGTATAAAGCATCTGTATTGTAAATTGCTATCCACCAAATCTTCAAATGCAATATAAACCAATTGTCCGTTTATATTACCGCAGACACCGATTTTATCTGTTCCTACCGGGCAATTTCCATATCCGACAAAGATTTCTTTAGTAGCATTATATATATCTGTTTCGTTATCATTGATAATTGCAAAATCCCCTGCAAAATCATGCTTTATAATTGACTCTACCATAGACCATTCCGGTCCATCGGTAACTCGCTGTTCCCCGATATATGCGACATTAACATCACCAGAAGGTATATCATAGGACTTTTTTACGATAGTCCAATTCTCAAGGAAGCTTCTTACTGCGAGGAAATTTTTCTCACTATCCTCGGTAATTTCCATAATGTTAAAATTGGCCGCCTTTGCTATAGTCTTGCCTTCTTCTGAAAAGCCTATATCCATGGACACATATTCCTCGCCTTTTATGATAAAGCTGCCTTCCTGGCCACGCTCGGCTGTTCTGTCAATAGAAAAATTCCTTATCAATAAAACCGAGCCAAAGATAAATACAACAACTAATAAGCTCAAGCTGATTATTTTACGTCTGTTTTTCATTACTAAACCTCGTTTCAACTTTGATGTGCGAAATATATACCGATTGAAAGATAGCTATTACGGAATCATATTAATAGTTATTATAACGAAAGGTGATCAATCTGTACGATTTTTATTGAAAGGGTTCCTATGGTTTAAAGTAACTTTTTTCATGTTACAAATGAACATACTGTTACACGGATATTGTAAATCATTTTTTATGAATTGTCAAGTTCAATTATTCCTGTTATTTTTGTAACATATTACATTTCGGGTATAAAAAAACAGCTTATTCGGTTAAAAATAGGCAGTTTTTTGACATGTTTGAAAATTGTGTTCTTAATGAGTGTTTGTGAGCTGTTATGATGTTTTGTTTTATCATTTTCCGCAGACCTATAGATTTACGCTTATCTATTTTCACCATATGGAATAATCTGTAATCTCGACTTTAAGATAGGTTGTGGTGAGTCCATATAGTCAGATAATAAATCATTTATCTGTTCGGGTATGGCAGTTTTAAGACATAAATAAGTCATATCGTCTCTTCTGGCAAGGGTTTTCTTACATATTTTATAAATCGTTCTTCTACAGCATTGAATCTTTGATAATTGATTTTCGATTGATTGAGACTTAAATCATTAGCACCACCTAAATAATCAGGTTTTTCATTTTGTAATGGATCATTTCCCCAAAAACAAACCGGACAAATTTCTAATGTCGGATCCTCCGGGTTATGTTCCAAAGTTCGAAAGCCGCAGCAAAAACACTTATATTTCATCATCAAACCTACTTATAATTTCTGACTTTATGATTAGAAACTATACTCTGATCATTACTGTAAATGCTATCGGCTATGTCGCCATAAATTTTTGAGATTTTGTTTACCCGCCCGCAATTATTGTTTTTGCAAAATTTTTTCTGTTTTAACAACACTTAGAGCGAGCTTACGATTTCATCTGTATCACAGGCGATAACAAGTTCCTCGTTTGTCGGAATCACAAAGACCTTAACCCTTGAATCGTCGGCACTGATTAAACAGGGGTTTTTTTCGTTGTTTTTGGCTTTGTCAACCTTTATGCCGAAAAACTCCATATCGGAAAGTGAATCCTCACGCAAGCGTGGAGTGTTCTCACCGATACCGGCGGTAAATACGATGCAATCAAGACCACCCATTGCCGCAGTATATGAGCCGATATATTTTTTTATCTGATAGCATAATATATCATATGCAAGTCTTGCTCTGTCGTTGCCCTTGCCGATTGCCGCAGTTATCTCCCTCATATCGCTCGAAACGCCCGAAACGCCCAGAAAGCCGCACTTTTTGTTCATCCAGCTGCCCATTTCGGAAACGGGAATACCCTCTTTTTCCATCAGAAACGGAATGATTGCGGGGTCAACGGCACCGCAACGCGAGCCCATGATAACACCCTCAAGCGGTGTAAATCCCATGCTTGTGTCTATGATCTTGCCGCCTTTTACGGCGGAAATAGACGATCCGTTTCCGAGGTGGCAGGTAACAATTCTCGTGTCCTCGGCCTTTTTCCCCAGCAGTTCTATCGCTTTGCCCGAGACATATCGGTGGGAGGTTCCGTGGAAGCCGTAGCGGCGAACCTTATATTTTTCATAAAGTTCATAGGGAATCGGATACATATAGGCGTAATCCGGCATTGTCTGGTGAAACGCGGTATCTATAACGAGTACCTGCGGCGTTTTTGGCATTACCTGCATACAGCCTCTTATTCCGAGCAGATGTGGTACGGTATGGAGCGGTGCGATATCGCAGCATTTTTCAAGGTCGGCGATAACGGCGTCGTTTACAAGAACGCTTTTTGTCAGCCATGGTCCACCGTGCACAACCCTGTGACCCACGGCAGAAATCTGGCTCATATCGGAAATACAACCGTATTCCTTGTCAGTAAGACTATCGACCAGCGCTGAAACCGCCTGCGCATGTGTGGGCATGGGGATACTCTTTTCTACCTTTTCCATGCCTGTGGTCTGATGCTTCAGTTTACCGTCAATTCCAATCCTTTCGCAGAGTCCTTTTGCCATAACAACTTTGTTTTCCATATCGAAAAGCTGATATTTCAGCGACGAGCTCCCCGCGTTTACAACTAAAACAAACATTTTTATCTCCTTTTGCGTGGTGTTGACTTTTTTCACAAAGTCCATTATACTACCCATATATACAAAAAGCAAGCAAATATCGCCTGTTTTTGCTATGTTTTCACTATATTAATAAACAAATAAGTTTTTTGCTTTTTACTGAAAGGTTGGTTTTTCCGAAAGGCAGATATATGACAAAAAAGCGATATTCCGCTATTATTTGTGAGTACAATCCTTTTCATCACGGACATCTGTACCAAATAGAAGCTCTGAAAAAAGAATATGACGGCATTATTTGCATTATGAGCGGTAATCTCGTCCAGCGCGGTGAGGTTGCGGTTGCGGAAAAATATCTGCGGGCGAAAGCCGCGGTTATGTGCGGCGCAAACCTTGTCGTTGAGCTGCCTTTTCCGTTCTGTATGCTCTCTGCGCGTGATTTTGCCTCGGCAGGAGTATATATAGCTGCCATGTTAGGCGCGGATTCTCTCGCTTTTGGTTGTGAGGATGATTTTTCGCTTCTCAGCTCCATAGCTGAAAAAACCGGCAGCGGTGTTTTTGAAAAAAGCGTTGTCGAGTTGATAAAATCCAATAAAAACCTTTCGTATCCAAAGGCGAAGAAAGCCGCTGTGGAACAGATTTTCGGAGAAAAAGCCGCCGTTATAAAAAAACCGAACAACATTTTAGCCCTCGAGTACCTGTCTGCAATAAAAAACGGCGGATATGAAATAAAACCGCACCCGATAAAAAGAAACCAGTCGTTTTTATCCTCCTCGGCCATACGAAAAAGCGTTGATTTAGATGAGTTTTTATCTTTTTTGCCGGAAAGGAGCGCTGCAGTTTACGGCGCCGTCGGAGAAGGGGAGTTGCCCCGCCTGACCGAAAAAATGTCACAGTATATAATTGCGACCTTGCGGATGTTTAAAGTAAAAAGCTCCGGTTCGGATATGGATATTTATGGTACGCCGCCCGATTTGTTCAACAGCATTATGTCAACTTCGCTTTCCGTGTCTTCATTTTCCGAGCTTGTTCAGAAATGCCAGAACAACATATATACAGAGGCAAGAGTCCGCAGAAGCGTGCTATCCGCTGTTTTTGGCGTAACCGCATCCGACGCATTATGTAAACCTAACTATGCTCTTTTGCTCACAGCGGATTCTACAGGATGCGATTTTTTGAGAAACCGTAAGGATAAAATCGCTCTGCCTGTGATAACAAAACCCTCTCACATCAATAGACAACCGGCTGCGGTTGCCCGTGCTTTTATGCGAGAGTGCTGCATAGACAATGTAATCTCCCTGTTTACACCCGGGGAAAGAGCGGATAAGCCGTTTTGTAAAACGCCTTTTATACTGCAATAACGCAAAGATTTTTATAACACAAAGAGGAAATGCGATTATGCAAAAGCACTTATTCATCATCAATCCCGTAGCCGGAAAAAAAGATCGCTCGGGCATAATTAGAAAAGCAGTGGAACGCCTGCTCCTTACAGATCCTTATGAGATTGTAATAACAAGCTGCGTCAGGGATGCCACTGAGATTGTAAAAAACCATCTTGCATCAGCTTCTAAGGATTGTTTCCTGCGTATATATTCCTGCGGCGGCGACGGCACTTTGTGTGAGATAATAGACGGTGTCTATCGCTCCGAAAACAAAAACTGCGCTGTAGGCGTCGTTCCTATAGGCTCGGGAAATGATTTTGTAAAATATTTTTCAGATATTCCGGCGGAAAAATTCCGTTCGCTGGCCGATATGGTCAGGGGCAAAACCGAAAACTGTGATATTCTCTCAGTCAAAGACAGCGCAAGCGATAACAACAGGGTAAGCATAAACATAGTTTCAGCGGGCTTTGATGCTGCAGTCGCCAAGGGAATGGGTAAATACAAGCGATTGCCTTTTATAAACGGAAGCGGTGCTTATAGTCTGTCCGTTATAGAATGTTTTATTTCAAAGATGAAGCACAGCTTTACGCTTATTGCGGACGGAGCCGAGATAAAGGATGACAATAACGAATATTTGTTTACGATAGCGGCAAACGGGAGTTATTACGGCGGTGGCTTCAAAGCCTCGCCAATAAGCGATATCCGTGACGGTATGCTTGACTTTATCCGGATAAAACCAGTTTCGCGCCTGACTTTTGCCACCTTGATAGGGGCATTTAAAAGGGGAGAGCACCTTTCGAAAATGGGGAAGTTCGTTACACATATGCGTTGCAGGGAACTGGCTATTCTCGCAGATGAAAAGATAGATGTTAACATCGACGGCGAGATTGTACCTATGACAAACCCGGTCATATCCGTTTTGCCGGAAGAGATCAAGCTGATTCTGCCTGAATAACAAAACGCAGAAAAAACACTTGCACAGGGAGTACCCGTGCAAGTCTTTTTTTTTGAGACATTCTCAGTAAATATACTTTGTAGTTACTGTGCTGCTTCGATGATAACAGCGAAGTCCTCTGCTTTTAGCGATGCGCCGCCTATAAGCCCGCCGTCCACATTGACCATCGAGAGCAGTTCTTTTGCGTTCTTGGCGTTCATAGACCCGCCGTACTGTATTGTTGTGGCCTGAGCGACTTTATCGGAGTAAAGGCTCGCAATAACGTTCCTTATGATGCCGCATACCTCGTCCGCCTGCTCACAGGTAGCCGTTTTGCCCGTTCCGATAGCCCATACCGGCTCGTAAGCGATGATGATATCGGACATTTGATTTTCGTTTATTCCCATAAGTGCGATTTTCGTCTGCAGGGATACTATTTCCGAGGTAATGCCCTGTTCGCGCTGTTCAAGCAGCTCGCCAACGCATAATATAACCTTAAGTCCTGCTTCAAGCGCTGCTTTTACTCTCTGATTTACGGTTACGTCCGTTTCACCGAAATACTGTCTTCTCTCGCTGTGTCCGATAATAACGTATTCAACGCCGCAGGCTTTAAGCATATCGGCGCTTATCTCGCCGGTAAACGCGCCGGATTTTGCCCAGTGGCAGTTTTCCGCGCCGATTTTGACAACGCTACCCGCCGCTGCTTTTACCGCCGCATCGATATCCACATAGGGTACACAGGCTACGATTTCACATCCGGAGGTTGATTTTCCCGAAACGGCGGTTAAAATCTCTCCGATAAGCTGCTCTGCCTCTGACGGTGTTTTGTTCATCTTCCAGTTGCCTGCGATTACTGTTCTTCTTGTTGTTTTGTTCATTGTATATATGACCTTTCTTTTGTATGGAATACAGTCTTGTCGTTAATTTTTCTCGTTTAAGCAGGCAATTCCGGGAAGCTCGAGCCCCTCAAGGAACTCCAGAGATGCTCCGCCGCCTGTGGAAATATGCGTGATTTTATCCGCGAACCCGAACTTCTCGACAGCTGCGGCACTGTCACCGCCGCCTATAATGGAGATCGCGCCGCTTTCCGCAACCGCTTGTGCAACCGCTTTCGTACCATTTGCAAAATTGTCAAACTCGAAAACACCCATCGGTCCGTTCCACACTATCGTTCCTGCGCCCTTCAGGGCATCCGAAAAGGCTTTTATTGTTTTAGGACCTATATCGAGGCCCATCCAGTCGTCGGGTATATCGTTTGTGTTATAGATAGCCTGTTCTGCTTCATTTGCAAACTCCTTTGCACAGACCGTATCTATCGGAAGCAGGAAGTTTACACCATTTTTCTTTGCTTTTTCGAGCAAATCCTTTGCCATATCGAGCTTATCAAGCTCACACAGGGATTTTCCGATATTGCCCCCTGTTGCTTTTTCAAAGGTATAAGCCATACCTCCGCCCACAATAATAGTATCAACCTTCTCGAGCAGGTTGTTGATAACGCCGATCTTGTCAGAAACCTTTGCCCCGCCCAAAATAGCGACAAAAGGACGCTTTGGGTCAGATAGTGCTTTTCCCATAACAGCGATTTCCTTTTGAATCAGATAACCGCAGACGGCGGGAAGATAATCCGCAACTCCGGCGGTTGAAGCGTGCGCCCTGTGTGCCGTTCCGAAAGCGTCGTTTACATAGATCTCCGCAAGAGAGGCGAGCTCTTTTGAAAAATCGGGATCGTTTTTCTCCTCCTCCTTGTGGAATCTGACGTTTTCAAGAAGCAGTATTTCGCCGCTTTTAAGCGCCGCTGCTTTTGATTTTGCATCTTCGCCGATTACATCAGCTGCAAGCGTCACCTTTACACCGAGAAGCTCGGCAAGTCTTCCCGCTACCGGCTCAAGAGTATATTTCATATTGAATTCGCCCTTGGGTCTACCCATATGCGAACATAAAATAATCTTTGCTTTTTTTGAAAGCAGATGCTTTATAGTCGGCAACGCGCCGACGATTCTGTTGTCGTCTGTGATTTTGCCGTCCTCGAGCGGCACATTAAAATCACATCTAACCAGAACTTTCTTACCCGTAACATCGATATCCTCGATGCCTTTTTTGTTATACGTCATAAAAACATATCCCTTCCCGGCGTTTTACGCCGATTGCGGTTTTTCTCTGACCCGCTGTTGAGTATTATACAAAATTTCAAATTATTTTAGCATAAAGACATTTCAAAATCAATACTTTTTATATTATTTCCAAAACCGCCGTTACTTGAACTTTTCTTGTGAAAACTTTGTAAAGCCGGGTAATTTATCGGAAATAGGTCTGTCGATAACACCATTTTCCGCAATCGCTCCGATAATCAGATTTGTTGAAATATCCGCCACCGTGCTCATCGCGCTTCCGTACAGCGCCGCCATGTCAAAATGCTTTGTGTCCATAACCGTTTCGAGCAGAACAGTCGAGGTGTTGTTCTGAAAAAACAGATTTACATACTTGTCATACACCGCTTTTTTTATAGCTCCGCCCGAAGCGGCACAGAAGGCATTGAGCATAGTGATGCTTTTCTGCGGGTCGGAAACATTAGAGGGTATTGAAATCGCATATGCGTTCACATCGATAAAGGAACAGAATTTTTTCTGTTGAACGTTTAGCTTGGGAAGGGGAAGCAAGCCCCATTCCCTTTGGTATCTCGTGTTTTCCGAATTCGGTGTCGGTTCCATCGCCTCGGTCAATTCCGCAGAAAATTGCAGTGTTCCGATAAAAAAGGCGAGCCTGCCCTCTAAAAACGCTTTTTTTACATTTGTTCCGGCAAGGGGATAAAGACTTTTGCTTGTATATATACTCTCAAGATTATCAAGCTTTTCCTTCACTCCTGTAAGATCATCCGTCAGCTTAACCTCGTTTTTATAGGTGTCTTTAAACATCGGAATTCCGCCGCTCTCCCACATAGCCAGCGGCAGCTCCCTGTCGTTGTCATATGCACCGAATCCGAAAATATCTGTCGCAAGGTCCGGAGAGCCTTTATTCATCACTTTTTCGGCTATCGTTTCCGAATAAAAAAGAAACTTCTCCCATGTCCATTCTCCCGTAGCTGCAAGCATTGCGGGATCGGTAAGACCTCGATCTGTTATAAGCTTTTTATCATAAAAAACCACCCAGCTCTGCTCGTAATACTGTGTCGTGCTGTCGTAAAGCATATAAAGAGAATTGTTGGTTGTTATGCTTTTTGCGCTCTCTGTATCAATATACTCGGCGTTTATATCAAAATGCGGCGAGGATAATAGGTTTAATAAAAATCCCTGATCCGCAAGCGAGACGGTCGTGCTTCCGGGGAAGCAGAGCATATCGGCGAATTGCATTCCGGCTGTTTCTGCGTCTTTCATATATTCCGATATTTTACCCGCAGAAACGCTTTTTGTGTCAATGTTTATGCCGTATTTATTTATTATCAGTCTGTTCCTTTCGTAAACCGCCGTCTTTACAATGCTTTCGCTGTCCTCCTCGGAAGAAAACAGCGGCTTTCTATCCTCCGGAACGGCTATAATAAAGTCCGTCCCTTCATACGCGGGCGATTCCGGCAGTTCTGTAACCCGCTCCTCCTCGATGTTCTTTTCCGAAGTCTCCGCATTTGAAATCCCGGAAACATTCTCGCAGGAAACAAGCATGGTGAGCAGTATTGCACCGCAAAGTAAAGTAACTGTTATTTTTTTATAACTCATACGACCGACCTCCCGTCGCGGATGTTTCACGTGAAACAACAACACTAATGTTGTGATAAAATGTTTCACGTGAAACATTCAGTAATGCTGTCTTATGATGGTCATTTTAAACGCTTTATTGCAATTATTCAATAATAAAATGTAACAATTACCTTTTGCAGAGATTTCTTCTTGCGTTTTACTTGACGCGATGTTATAATTGCCTGATTAAATAAAAAAAGGTGATTTCCGAATGCCCTGTCCTGTTTGTACCGATACTGTCAAATATATATACGTTGCTTTCCTTACCACGCCGACAAAAATCGGTAAGGCTATACGGAAGTTTACAAAAAACAAATACAGCCATGTCGTTCTGTCATTTAACGAGGACCTCAGAACTATGTATTCCTTTGCCCGTTACAATGTTAACAGCCCGTTAGTCGCCGGATTTGTTGAGGAATCTGCGTTGAGGTATTATTATTTTAAGCAAAAGGATATCCCTGTAAAAATATGTAAAATCCCGCTTACTCCGCAAAAGCACACGGAAGTTCTCGATTATATCTCGTCTGTCAGGAATAATTCGGAACAATATGTATACAATTTATTCGCTCTCGCCGCCGCTTCGATACATAAAAAGGTACAGATAGAAAAATCCTACACCTGCCTTGAGTTCGTTTACAGCGTGCTTTACAGCTGCAAAATCGAAACAAGCATTGATATAAACAGCTATTATTCAATCGTCGATTTGGAAAATGCTCTTTCAAAGTATGTCGTATACGAGGGAAATTTCCTTACTCTGACGTCTTCTCTGAACTGGGGAAACGATTTGTTCTATTACAGAAAGAGCGTGAGAAAGGTAATAACCGGTTCGTTAAGACAATGTGGCACGCTGATAAAGCGTTCATTTATAAGTTGATTTGCCTGTATGACAAAAAACGGCAAAAAACCGGACGTATTGCTTGCGTTTTGCAATACGCCCTTTTTTCATTAATACGCTTTTGCCCAAACGACAAGATGTTTTGCCGGTTTTCCGCAGCATACGCATTTGCCGGCTGCTTTTTCTTCCTCCAAAATACAGCGTGAACCGACTCCGGTCTTTTCCTTAACCCCGTCCTCGCACTCCTCTTCACCGCACCACATCGCCTTTACGAAGCCGTCTCCGTTTTTACTGAGAGTTTCGATGATTTCATCGGTGTTGGTGCAGAAGTAGATCCGGTTCTCGCGATTTTTAAGAGCGTTCTGATACAATCCGCAATGAACCTCCTGAAGCTTTTTCGAGACCATTTCGGTGATGTTTACAAGAGGGACTGTCTCTTTTTGTCTATTGTGCCTGGTGACGATTACGCACTGACCTGCCTCTATGTCCTTTGGTCCTATCTCGATTCTGATCGGCACGCCTTTCATCTCATACTCCGAGAACTTCCAGCCGGCGGAATTATCGGAATCGTCAAGCTTTATTCTAAAGTTATTTTCAAGTGCCGCTTTGATCTCCCGGCACTTTTCGAGAACACCCTGCTTGTGCTGTGCTATCGGTATGATTACCGCCTGAATCGGAGCTACGGCAGGGGGAAGGACAAGCCCGTTGTCGTCACCGTGCGTCATTATAATCGCACCTATAAGCCGTGTTGTTACTCCCCAGGAGGTCTGATGGGGATATACCTTCTTATTTTCTTTGTTGGTATACATAATGTCGAACGCTTTTGCGAACCCGTCGCCGAAATAATGACTTGTACCCGCCTGAAGGGCTTTTCCGTCGTGCATAAGCGCTTCTATCGCATAAGTTGCCTCCGCACCTGCGAATTTGTCGTTTTCCGTTTTTCTGCCCTTAATTACAGGCATTGCCAGGCTTTCGGTGCAGAAATCTGCATATAAATCAAGCATCCTCTTCGTTTCCTCAACGGCTTCCTCGGCAGTGGCGTGAATGGTGTGCCCCTCCTGCCACAAAAACTCTCTGGAACGAAGGAAAGGACGTGTTGTTTTCTCCCAGCGAACAACGCTTACCCATTGATTATAAAGCTTCGGCAGGTCGCGGTAGGAATGAACGATATTTGCATAATGCTCGCAAAAAAGAGTCTCGCTTGTAGGGCGGACGCAAAGTCTGTCCTCTAAAATCTCGTTGCCTCCCATTGTAACCCACGCAACCTCGGGAGCAAATCCCTCGACATGGTCCTTCTCCTTTTGAAGCAGGCTTTCCGGTATGAACATAGGCATACAGACGTTCTCGTGCCCAGTATCCTTGAACATCTTATCGAGAATTTTTTGTATATTCTCCCAAATTGCAAAACCATAGGGGCGTATTACCATGCACCCCTTTACGCTCGTGTATTCTATCAGCTCTGCTTTTTTTACGATGTCCGTATACCATTTGGCAAAGTCCTCTTCCATTGAGGTTATTTCCTCAACGAGCTTCTTTTCAGCCAAAAATCGTCACTCCTTCCATATTTTTTAATCAATTTTTCTTTTATCTGTATTGAAATGTCTTGTATTTCGTGTATAATGGTTAGTATTGAGAAAGTATATCAGAAAATATGTCCTAAGTCAATTCTTTTATTCGGAATGAATTTTTGGAGGTTTTTATGAATTTCAAAAAGAAGTTTTCTGCATTTTTGCTTCTTATTATGCTGATTATGCTGATTTTTTCAACGCTCACAATATCTGTGGCGGCAGAGTTGGAGACTTTTGAGGTTAAACTCATGCATCCTACAGGAGCGACGGTCTCCTTCAATCCCGAGCCTGATTTCTCGGTACCGTCTGATAGTTATACTACATATACCTTTAAAACAGGAAGCGTGGTCACGATGAGTGTTTCCGCCGCGACTGGATATAAGGTGGATTCGGTTAAAATCGGCACGGTAACGCTTCCTTATCAGTCCAGTTACCAGCTATATTCCGCCACAGAAATCACCATAAACACATCTCAGGTGCAAATGGCGGCAATTACAGTTAATTCGGGTTCGTTCACAACCGTTTTTGAGGGCGCAGACGGGGGCTCGGCTGAGATCGGTTCAAGCGTTACCCTCAGAATAACACCCAACGAGGGATATACCGTCACAAAAATACTTTACAACGATGTGGAGGTCGGCGCAGGAAACGAATATACCTTTACGGTTGGGGAAACCAATAATTTCGAGATAATTACAGAGGGTGCTTCTATTGTTTATGCATCTCTCGAAGTTGTTGTCAGCGAAGGTGGAAATGTTTCCGTTTCCCCCGAGGGAAGCACTTATCCTGCGGGGACATCCTTAGAGCTTACCTTTGCCGCAAGCGCTTCCTACACCCTTGCTTCGGTTACAATAAACGGAGTGGAAATCGCACCGGGGCAAATTTCCGGCAACAAATATTCTTTTATTATAAACTCGGATACGGTAGTAACCGTTGTCTATAAAAAATCATATACAATCACAACCACGGTAGGCGTGGGGGGAAAAATATCCATAAACGGCGAGACAGTCAGCGGAAGTTCGACCGTAAAGGTTGCCGAGGGAACCGATGTGGTTTTAGTCGTAACGCCCAATCTCGGTTACAAAGTCGCATCCGTAAGGATTGACAACATCACAGTTGCACTTAATGAGGAAAGCAGTTATACGATACCCTCTGTTTCGTCAGGCGCTAAAATACAGGTTTCGTTTGAAGCGACGACCGAAACACAATATAACATTGTCGCAACCGCGGGACCGGGCGGCACTATTTCGCCCTCAGGAAACACAAATCCCGTTGAGTCGGGTAAAAGCAAATCCTTTGAGATTTATCCCAACTCCGGATACGAAATTGATACCGTTACTGTAGACGGTAATGCGGTCGCAATATCCAATAACAAATATACCTTCAGCGGTGTTATTTCAAACCACACCATACACGCAACCTTCAAAGCCGTTTCCCCCACCTCGGACTTTATAGAACCGGAAGACATAGACTGGGCCACAACCGGCACGATTACGATAGACATTTCGAAGCAGACAAAAGTTTCGGCAGAAGTCTTTCAAAAAATAAAAACGGATTATTCGGACAGAAAAGTCGTATTCGAATCCGGGAGCTATAAATGGATTATACCTGAGAGCGGAGAGATAACCTGTTCATCAGCCGCAGGGGATTTTGCCATTACAGTAAACGGAGGCAGCAACTATAATAACATCGCCAGCCTGATAAATATGAAGGTAGAGTCGTTGAACTATAAGGTTGTTACTTACGGAAGAAGCATTATTTTCCCCAAAGGCACTGAACTTGTCTTTTATATGGGCGGCGATTATAGCAACAAGCCCGTTCAGCATCTTATTTATAATGGTGCGGAAAATAAGCTGGTCAATCCGATAAACTCCTCGGGAGTATCGGAAGTCAGCGTACAGACTGCGACCTCAGACGGTTGGGTTACCGTGATTTACAACAACGATTCTGACATTATTTTTTCCGAGGAGCTGCAAGGTTATTATAAAATAGCCGCATCAGCTTCCGCCGGCGGAACCATTAACCCCGCGGGCAACCAGACGATTGAAACAGGCGGCGAAATTGTCTTTGAAATAAAGGCTAATGAGGGCTATGTTATAAGCTCCTTAAAGGTTGACGGCGTTGAGGTTTCGGACGCTTTGGGTCAGACAAGTTACACATACTCTGCATTTAAAAACGTTTCGCAGGATCATACTATATCCGCCGAGTTCCTAATGCAGGAGGATTATGAGCAATCTCTGGAAAACGGTGGAAAAAATTCCGCTCTTATTGTTTCCCTGATCATAGTTTTCCTTGCTCTTGCTTGTGCGGCAACCCTGTTTATAGTCAAGTGGCGTCAGGAAAAGTATTAATGCTCATTTATAAATAGTACGAGAAAAAGCGGAGCCGATTAGCTCCGCTTTAATTGTTTCCCGAAATTCCACCTTTTCTGATGAAAATGTCTTATCTTGACACATAAATACAGCTGCTGTCTATGTTCTCTATCTTTGCTTTTGCAACATGCTGATAACGAAACACATTGAATTGCCTGTCCTTAAACACTTCAAGAAACGAACGAAGGCTACTGATTACCAAAGCCTGTGTATACACGTCGGTTTGTGGTGCGAAACGGACGACTATCGCTGTTGTAAACAAGTCGTCGCTTATTGTTTTGCGGACGACATATATGTTTTTTACCTTTCCGCAGCCCGCGCTAACAGCAATGTTTAATAAATTTTCACTCATTTTCGCGGGAAGTCTTTCCGCTGAAATACGATCCTTTTTTCTGAGTATCTTAAGCTCTTTGTCGATATCTATGTTTCTTTGAAGAATTTTTGCTGATTCTGTCAAGTACTTATTTAATTCTGCTTCGTTTCCGGAATAACGACAGAACATTTTTATTTCTTCCAGTCCCTCTGCGGCATACATTCTGTTTAAACCAATTGCACGATAAACATATTCTATTCCCGTTTCGTCATATTCGTGTAGCATCCTGTAGCCGGTTAAAAGCGTTGCGTAAGCGGCTTCCTTTTCGGAAAGTGTTTGTATTGCGGTGTTTAATATACTATTTGCATCGCTGATCCTGCCGAGTAACCTGAAATAATATGAAATTTCGGCGTAATTATGCGTATAGATCGGTTTTCCGCCTGCTTCCCAGCTCTCGATTTTGCTTTTTGGATCAAGGAACAACGCTTTGCGATTTTTCTCATAATTAACAAGTCTGTTTCGGTAAGTAATATCCTCAGCGAGCAACAACGCTTGTGAGTACTCTTTTAAATATCGCTCGGAAGGATTTCTTTGTAAGATTGTGTATTCTGAAATCCCGAGAGCTTCTATACGCGTTTTTAGTAACGGATGTGTTTCTCCCGGTAAAGATATTTCTCTTTTAATAAGCTTGTTCCACTCGTCTTTGCGTTGTTTGAGCGAATCTTCAAACAGCTTTATGCTTTTTTTAAAGAAAAGGTTGTCGGGTTTTTCCAACGAGTAAATCGATTCATAATCGACGTTTGTACTTTCCCATGAATAGTAATAATAATAACTGATTTTTAAAAGGAACGATGCCGCCGATGATGCGTTGCCGTATTTGATCATCGCTTCGTCTGCCGAACGTTCCATACGCTGTGAAGAGATAAAATAGAATAAGTTATAATGATAATAGTAAGCCGTATCAAGGAAAATCAATGCTGTGTTGAAAAAGCTTTTCGGTATACTGTTAATAAATAGAGCGTATTTAAACTCCACTTCGGGTATTGAGCTTTCATCGGAGCAGTGTGCGAATTCGTGAAGAAAAACATTGTATAACTCATCTTCCGAAACCTGACTAAGGAAAATAATTCCGATAAAAACCATATACATATCGTTTATTTTTACAATTTTTACGCCGCAGTCATTATCCAAAGCGAGCCGAAATGTGCCCTTGTAGCCCGTTGCTTCGGACGCTTTTTCGGCTATGCTGTATAATAGAGGATATTCGGTTTCGGACAAAACACTTTTACGTTCTGCAAAATCCTTGTCCGGCTTTCCGAATCTTTTGCGCATCAACGACGCACGGGCGGGGATCAGAGCTATAACCGCAAAAAGTAAGTATAACAAAAAATTGTTTGCAAAACCGGCATTTGACGATAATGACAATCCAAGTACCACACTAAAATATAAACTGCCTATAGCTATTGCTCCCGTTAGGGACAGGGTAAAAGCAGATATAGCCAGTGCGAGCAAAAAGAGACCTCCGCAATTAACGCCCGCTGCGAAAGAGATTGCAAAAGCAAACGCACCCAAAGCTACCGTGCACACATAAGATATACGCCGGATCAGCTTAATAAGAGCAAGCTCTTTAGCCGAGATTTTCTCCGCCGACTCCAAAAGCGACAAATAAAATCGATCGTTCTCCTCAATGGTTGTTTTTTTTCTGCGTTTTGTAAAATGCTTTTTGGCAATATGTCCGAAAAGGAACATAACAGCGGTTATCAGTATACAGCACCATACGATATGATTTAAAACCGGTTTTACCTCATCCGAAAAGTACCGTGAGGTAATTATTCCGCAAACCCCGCCTGCGACGACGAGCAAATACGATAAAAAGGCGATAGTGTAGCGGCGTTTCTTTTCTTTGTCCAACTTTTTCATGTAGATTTCTCCGCATAAAAAATCCTGCGGTTACTCCTTGATTTATTGTTCTTAATATTATATACACTTCCGATAAACGCTATAAAATCCGCCCTTTTAAGCGGATTTTTCTGTTTGGTACAGAGCATCCTGCGCTTTTCCTGATCCCTTATGATAAAGGATTCAGCTTGTGTGCTTCGTTAATGATTGCTATCTGCTGCCGCACCTGGTAAAGCTTTATGTCGTGCTCTCTGCCCTCTGTAAAAAGAGAGTAGATTTGGTCGTAATATGTCTCAACTGCGGCTATGAAGGGCGCTTGCGGGTCGCCGTCCCAGCTCTCCTCATACCATTTAAGCTGTTCGGAGCAGTATGCGGGCAGTTTTTCTGCGCCGGAGGTCAAAGTTTCCCTTACAAGGACCTGCTTCGGTGCTTCTTCTTCCTTAAAGTATTTCCAGTCTATGTGAGCCATTGTCCCCTTAAGCGTTCCTCTTGTTCCCTCGACCTTGTAGGTGTAGCTCGGATAAGCGTCGCAGGAGGAAATGTCAAGGTCTATAAGCGGACGGTCGGGGGCGGTCAGTATCAGCTTTACATAATCCTCGGCGTTTCCGAAGGTGTTGCATCTGTCCATTTTGCAGAATACACTCGGCATTCCGTTATAATAATCCAAAATATTCAACGCTTGATCGAGCGGATGAGGGCCAGTGTTTGCAAGGTTTCCGCCGTTATTCTCAAGCAGGCACTGCCAGTCCCAGCGTCTTGCAAAGCCGTTGAACTGCACCCCTACATGAACTATGCGTCCCAGATTTCCGGATGCGATTACCTCCTTAACTTTAACAAAGTAGTTCGCAAACCGCGACTGCTGGAAAACGAGGAGTATGCGGTTGTTTTTCTTTGCGGTTTCACAGAGTATGTCAAATTCCTCGACGGTGGGAACGCAGGGCTTTTCGCACAGCACATTGAAGCCGTGCTCAAGCAGATCCTTTGTAATTGTGAAGTGCAGGTTGCTCGGTGTGGAATTGATTACAAGGTCTATGTCCGTTCTGCCGAATAACTGCCTGTAATCAGTATAAGTATCGCAGCCGAACTCCAACGCAGCCCTTTCGCGACGCTCCTTCAAGGGTTCAACCACTCCGACGACATGAAACCTTTCGGTGTCCTTTTTAAGGTGCAGACCGTGAATATCCCGTCCGCTTCTGCCCTGACCCATAATTACCACTCTAAGTTGATTCATTTGTGTGAACATCCTTTCACAAGCCGGCATCAGCGTGATTTTTTGCTCCTACCAGCTCTTTATTAATGACATTATAACATGCCGTAAGCAAAAGTAAAGTATTATACCGAGATTTTAATCAACTTTTTTTCAACAAGATCATATATTGCCACATAAAACACCTTAACGCCCTGCTTTGCTCCCAACCTGTTTGCCGGATAATAAAAGGCAACCGCTTTGTCTGTGAAATAGAAATTATTGTCGGTAAAGAAGCGTTTCAAGTTTTTTCGGTATTCCTCTGTGGGAAGAACGCCCGAATTTCCCTCGGCAGAAAATCGGCTGAATAAATACTCTCTTGTTTCCGGACGAAAAACATCATTAAAAGAAAGTATAAAGCCCTTGTCCTTGTTCCAGAACTGTGATGTCCTGAGCTGGTTCTGCCCATTCTCACCGTCAAATACGCTTATATCTGTGTAAACAGATAAAAACCGCTTGTTTTCAAATGAATTTGTATACCTCATAACTGCGCCGAGCGGACGGAAATTTTCTTTTTTGGCAAGAGTTTTTGCCCTCTCGCATAATTCTCCCTCGGCAAAGCGCAAAAAGTTATTCGCACTTTTCTCGTAAAACGGCTGTGCGTTTGTTTTCAATTTGTCCTTGTCTTTTAATATAAAACTCGGGTATGTAATGTTTATGTGCAGCAAAACCCTGCCGTCCTCGCCGCTGATTGCTTTTTTGATTTCTTCCTGTTTTATAACCGTATTCTCGTTTCTTGTGAAAAACATAATAAAGCCTTCCTTCTGTAAAAAAGGTTTTGTAAAACGGTATTTTTTATGCTACAACCTATTCGCAAAAGGTGATAAATATTACTCCGGTTATTGTCTTGTGTCAGTGCTGCCGTTGCGGTCGATAGTTTCACGGCTCGGTAAAAATGTTTCTTTTATTAACAGCATTTCCGCCGAAATTATAAATGGCGCAATAAAAGTAAGTGCGAGGTTTTTGAAAAACGCCGAATCAAATAGGGAAAAGCACACTGTTATCAAAACCGAGCTGACAAAAGCAGGCCAGATTTTTTTAAAACGACAGCGATGCATGAAATTTAACGCAAGCGCTGTAGAGGGCGGGGATATGAATGTGAATATATACTGGTATAGGTTGCCGCTCCAAAGCGGAATCTGAGCCGTTTTAAACCCGAGTACAGAAATGAGCGCAAAAACAGCCAAAAGAAAAAAAACAGGTACCGACATCAACGTAACTGCGTTTATTCCAGAGATTTTTCTGTTCCCGAAGCACATAAATCCGCACACAATAAGCAAAAGAGCGCATAACACCCAAATGCTGACATTTTTTATATATTTATTGGTCTGCTCCAGCAGAAAAAAGACTATGTGCATACTAAGTGAAAGTGTTACGAGCGGCATAAAAACCACCGTTTTTGTGCAGCAGCGGAAGTATACGGAAAAAAGGTACAAAAACAGCACAGTGAAAAGGAGCGTTAAAACAAAGCAAACTGCTGATAATTCCGCATAAACAAGAAATGATGCCGTCAGAACGGTCGAGAACAGAAAATACATTTACGGTTTTTCCTTTCTGCCAAGAGTTTTCCGGGGCTCGGCATAAATGAAATCCTCCATACCCGCTTTGTCAAACGGCGCAATCGGGGACATATACGAAGATCCGTAACTATTTGTCGTGCTCATAATATATAACACCATAAGAGTTGCAAGAATTAATCCGTAAAAGCCTAATGTATTAGCGATAAACGAAAAAACAAACCTGAGAATCACCGTGGAATACATGTATGTCGGTACAATAAAGGCACAAACCGCAGCCATTGCGACAGCGATAATTACGACAGGGGAAGCGATCCCTGCTTGAACGGCGGCATCGCCGAGGATAAGTGAGCCCACTATTCCGATCGCATCTCCGGCGGCGCGGGGCATACGCACGCCTACCTCACGCAGCATTTCAAAAATCAACAACACTATGACCACCTCCCAGAACAGGGAGAACGGCATATCCGCGCGCATTTCCTCTATTGTTTTTACCATTACCTCCGGCAATAATTCATTGTGCGAGGTAATTATTGTGATTAGGAGCGCGGGAAGATATAAAGCTGTGATAAGCGCCAAAAAACGCAGCGTTCTTATGAACGTCGCATAATAAGGCGAACGCAGATAATCCTCCGAAGACTGAATGCTTTCGGCAAATACATACGGAGCGGTCAGCACAAACGGGCTCCCGTCAACAATGACCGCCACCCTGCCAGACAGTAGCTTTGATGCAACCTTATCTACCTTTTCGCTGCTCCCCATAATAGGGAAAATGGGCACTTTTCGCGTGTCGGTTATCATTTCGATGTTTCCGGAATCGACGATGCCGGTTGCCGAGGCGGATTCGATTTTGTTTTTCAGTTCGTCAACGACTTTCTGATCCGCCCTGCCCTCGATATAGCCGAGCAGGATTTTTGTTCCCGACACATCTCCGAGATTAAGGGATATAAATTTAAATGACGTACTGCGTATATAACGTCGCAGCTCTGTTACATTAGTTTCAGCGTCCTCGACGAAGCCTGCCTTAGGCCCTTTTATGGTTACATCGCTTGTAGGCTCGTTTATGCTCCTTCCGATTGTGAACTGAGCGTTTGCAAGTACGGTATACAGTTTTTTCTCGCCGGGTTTTTCAATCGCGATCAAAACCTCCCCACGCAAGAGAGATTCGCTGACAGAGCTGCTGTCCGGCGGATATTTCAGCGTGGCGCACTGCAGGAGCGTTTCAAAATTTCCGTTGAAATTATCGAGTGCTGTAAGGTTTTCGAGCATTGGCTTGATAATCTTTTCGCTGATATAGTCCCGCTGTGTTATTCCTTTAAAATAGCAGATATATACGGAAGAGTTTTCGCTGTTAATCCTTCTCTCGAGAAAATCGTCGCATTTGGAGAAAACCTGTGTAATATATCCGCATAATTCCTGAATTGAATTTTTATCCATATGCTCTCCCGCAATGTTTAATCTTATTCGATATTTTTCCAATAATTGCGGCTTTTTATTCTTTGGTAAAATTTAATATTTTTTTTAATTCGTATTCTATTGACATAATGCGGCAGGTTGCATATAATATTACTTGCGTATTGATGTAAAAATGTTGAAATACATGGGCGCATCAAGGAGGATAATGCAGTTGACAAGAAGAAGACGAAAAAGTCCGCAGGCTGTTCTCGGAGTTATTTTTTGTATTCCGATAGCCTTTATCGTATATTTTGCAATATCATATTCTTCGCTAAATATTACTCCCGAGAGCGTTCGTTCGGTAAGTCTGACAATCCCGAGTGGTGAGCAATATACATATGACAGCGATGAACAGATCGGTATTTTTGTGAACGCGATGCTCGATTCGAAAAAAATAAGCACCCCTATCAGAGACATATCCGGCGAGTCCCCGATAACGATACAGTTTGACAGAGGAGATAAAATACTCAGATACAAGCTCTATCCGCAGCTCAATCTTACGGGGTGTATGGTCATAGATCCCGATGGTTCGATGTTTCTTCTGACAAACGATACTGCAAAAAGTTTGTTGATCCGTTCCGAGCTGCAATACCTTTACAATGATTATTTCCTGCCGACTCTGTCGGTGGTTTCCGGCGAAAACATAAACACGGTTTTACCTGAAAGTTATACATGGCTTTATAAAAAGGTAGACAACAATTATTATTCCGACAATATGACCGGAACATACGACGAAAACTCCGCCGAAATAATCAGCATATATCCAAATCTAAATAGCTTTCTGAAGTTTTCGGTCGAGCCAAGTGAGGTCGCATATTCCTTTATCACCGATGAACAAGAGTATATAAGCGAGCTTTCATATCTCAGCTTTACAGAGGACACGGAAATAACGGTTTCGATAACAGCAAAGTGGTCAGATGTCGGCGCCCCTGATTTCTACGGCGAGGCGACCTATTCCTTTCCGCTCCTATACGATATTCCGGCGGAAATTGAGATGTTCCGAACAGAGTTCAACGCCGGTGATGCTGCTGTTTTAAATATCCGCCATTTGAACGAGAACGAGCAGATCACCATCGAATCTCAACTCATTACATCAGAAACTATCGAATACACCTTCACCGACAAAAATACTACCGTTGCGTTACTTCCCATTTCAGAGGATAACACCGCAGGAACATATACAATTGTCTTTACTGTAAGCGGGGCTTCATACAGCTACACCGTAAATGTCAGCAAGACCGATACCGAACCTGTATTTGTCAACGTTGCCCAAGAGGTATATGACGCTATGCTCTCGGAGGTCGCTGTTCGTGAAACGAACGAAAGACTTGCGGCGGTATTCACAAAAGCGGGCAAAGAAGCGTATTACTCCTTAGGTGAAACCTTTACCGCACCGGTAAGCGGCACAGTTCTTTCCTCATACGGAAAAAGCGAGCTTATTTCAGTCGATGCGACGACAAGAAAAATTCTCGGGACGGTTTACTCCGTGCCTGACGGAACGGCGGTCAAAGCGGCTCAAAAGGGAGTTGTTGTTTTTGCGGAGAGCCTTCCGTCTACGGGAAACACTCTGATAATCGATCACGGGTACGGGGTGATGACCTGCTACTTTAATTTAAAAGGTTTCGATTCGGTTGTGGGAGACAGCGTTCTTCAGGGTGAGATAATAGGGCGTTCCGGCTCTACGGGATTTACGGACGGCAAATCAATTCTGACCTTTTCGGTCGCTGTAAACGGAGTGTTTATCAATCCCGCCGAGTTTACAGGCTGATTTTATGCACCAAAGACAACGGGGAAACGACTTATGTCGCCTCCCCGTTTTTTGCGGAGTATTTACTTTTTTTCGGCGATAAGGCTTTTGATCTCGTTCATAAAAGCACTTATGTCCTTAAACTGCCTGTATACGGAAGCAAACCTTACATATGCGACCTCGTCCAAGATTTTCAACTTTTCCATTACCATTTCACCAATAACGGTAGAGGAAACCTCGCCCTGAAACGAATTCTGCAAAGCCGATTCGATTTCGTTTACAATCTCTTCCATATCGTTTCTTGTAACCTGACGCTTGTCACAGGCGCGGATAATACTGTTAAAAATCTTATTTCTGTCAAAGCTCTCACGGGACCTGTCCTTCTTGATTACAATGATCGGCACAGTCTCTATTGTCTCGTAAGTAGTGAATCTTTTTTGACATTTTAAGCATTCCCTTCTTCTGCGGATAGACGAGCCTTCCGACGACGGACGGGAATCGATTACCTTGCTCTCTGGGTTAGAGCAGGAAGGGCATTTCACGGTTTATGACCTCCTAATCTTAAAATAATATATAAAAACTATATTTACTGTTGTAAATTTATTTAAAGCATAACACAAATTAATCTAATTGTAAAGAAAGGAACAAAATTTAATGGAAAAAACAATCAGAAGACGCGCATTGTCGCGTTTTGCCTCAAATATTTTATTCTGCGGAGCAGTGTTAGTTACGGTCCTGTGTGTAGGTTACATAGCGAATCTTGAATATATGAGCGCTCAATATAAAGACGCATGTGAATTTTATGCGCTGCTGATGGCAGAGCTCGTTTCATTTACCTGTTTTGCAGACTATATCCACAAGACAATGTAGGTGTTTGATTTGTATATTTATTTTTCTGTGCGCCGTAAATTAAACCGGCGCGCAATTTTTATCATAAAAATCAGCTCCTTCCGGCTTGTCAAGAAAATCTGAGAACTCAAGCGAAATCAGTCGTTTGTTCTCTGCTTCTTCCGCTTCGCTTGTTCTGGTAACACAGTCAGGTTTCTTATCCGGTTCAAGCGGCAGCGAAATTGCAATCTGCAATCGCGAATAGTTTAAACCGGGAGAGGTTATTTTAATCTCCCAGAAATAATACTCGCACAACATTTTTATAAGCAGAAGCTCAAAATAAATCCAGCCGTCCGGGGGGTAGAACTTCTCGGATTCCAACTCGCATGAACAGAGGTACTTTGCTTTCTCCTCAGGCAAAATACTATCGGTTATCATAGTGATATACAGCTTTCCGCAGATGATATTGCTGTTTACCTGAATTCTGCCGCTCTGTGAGATTCGTATGCAATTGTAAAGTGACAGGCAAATTATCGTGTTAAAATCGGGTTCGCTGATGTAAGCGTTCCTTGCTTCGTTAATCTCTGATCCGACATTGAAGGAAATGTTCAATCCAAGCGGGCGTAGCGTGTCGCTCAAAGATCGCATCAATGTATTCATAACTATTGTTGTATCGCATAACTCCGTTTTTGTGTTCTTGACTCCGTTAACGATCCTGAGAAATTCGCTGATATGCTGTTGCGACCTGATTATTCTGTTTCCCTTCTTTTTTATTGTTTCGGCTATGCTCTTTTTATCGTGTCCCGTTACGGTATTTATCTGGCAGAGCATCGCCTCAGTAAATGCGGAGCCCATATCAAGTAATTCGCTTATACGGTTCTGTATAATTGCGTATAATGTTTTTATGCTAACGACGAAAATATCGTTATATCTGTATATGTATGCATAACATAACACTGCAAGCTCGATGCTGACACTGATAATCTCGCCGTCGGAAAGCTGAATCAACCTCCGGAAATCCGCCGACGAAAGATGGTTTTTAATGCTCGAAAGCATCCTTAGCGGTATCAGACGCTTTATGCAAAAGTCATTTTTGTAAATAATTTTGTATTCTCTGTCGAGAATTAACGCAGGGTATGCCAACTCATTAATGTTTCTCTTTACATTTTCCACTGTTTCGTTTTCAAAAAAATCCGTCATAGAGTTTCCCCTTTACAAGTTGTTGTACAAAACATTGTATATTTGTTTAAATAGTTTGTATAAATAATAACACACTTCTCAATTATTTACAATAGCTTTTTACTTTAAAAAACATATTACTTAAAAAGCCTGCAAATTCATTTTTTGATTATTGACATTCAAATTAAAAAAATATATAATAGGAGTGCAGTTGTACTTTATTTCGCAGATTGTTTTGAAATGCAATGCGAAATGTAAAAGCGTTTTATACTCGCATACCAATTTTTACGGAGGTTTCTTAAGAATGAAAAAAATATTCGCTTTATTTTTAGTTTTGGTTTTTGCAATAGCTGTGTTCTCAGGTTGCGCTGCCGAGAAGACAAGCGTTAAGGTTGTTGTTGTAAGAGACGAGGGCGCTGACGACGTATTTGAAGAAAAGATTTATGAAAACACCGTGGAGTTTAGCGGAAAGAATCCCTCAATCGCAAACATTTTAGATGAGTTGAATAAGAACGGCGATTTGACGGTTAAATACACAACCGAGGAAGACGGAACATCATCCCTCGCTTCAATAAACCAGTATGTAAACGGTAATGATAACACAACCGTTCCGATTACAATACGCCAATGGAACGCTTATATCAACGATCAGGAGGTCACCGGTCTTTGGTCAGAGACAAGCTGCAAAACAGGCGATACCCTCTTGATTTGCTATGATGTGTGGGAATCTACGCTTAAATAAATTTAAAGGAGTCTTTATCTATGAAAGAAATGATGATCAAGCTCGAGACAATCAAGGACGTTCAGACGTTCGTCAGCGTCGTGGAAAAATGTCCGTTTTCGGTTGATCTTTCCTCCGGCCGCTATACTGTAGACGCAAAGAGTATTATGGGAATTTTCAGTCTTGATTTAATGAAGCCCATCAAGCTTATCGCATATCACGACGACTCCGAAGTACTCAAGCAGTTTGAGCCGTTCAAAGCATAACAACATATACGGAGTTTAATCAACAAACAAAAACAGAGCCTGTGAGTTCCGATTTTCGGTTTCACAGACTCTTTTTTTGTCAAATATCAAGATCTATGTTATCGTCGAGATTTTCCGGTAAATACTTTCCGTTTTTCTTCCTCTGCTTTACACATTCCGAAAGAAGGTATTCAATCTGCCCATTAACTGAACGGAAGTCGTCCTCAGCCCATGAAGCGATTTTTTCATAGAGTTTGGAAGACAATCGGAGCGGTATCTGCTTTTTTTCGTCAGCCATATCAATACAGGCTTCCCGAATTTACTATCGGTTGGGCATCTTTGCTTCCGCAGAGAACAACCAGCAGGTTAGACACCATAGCAGCCTTCCGTTCATCGTCAAGGTGCACTATATCGTTTTCACTCAGCTTTTCAAGCGCCATCTCTACCATTCCCACAGCTCCGTCAACAATCATCCTGCGTGCGTCTATAACAGCGCTCGCCTGTTGCCGTTGCAGCATAACAGCCGCAATCTCGGGAGCATATGCAAGATATGTTATCCGCGCTTCAATAATTTCAAGTCCGGCATCCCTGACCTTTTGCTGTATCTCGTTCCGTATCCTCTCGGCAACAATTTCACTCGATCCTCTAAGACTGCCCTCGTCGGCAATTCCGTCGCCCGTGGTATCTACATTGCTTGCTACGTCATATGGGTAAATGCGGACAATATTGCGTAGCGCGCTGTCGCATTGCAAAGACAGATATTCTTTGTAATTGTCCACATTGAACACCGCCTTGGCAGTATCGACCACCCGCCACATCACGGCAATAGCGATTTCTATCGGATTACCCAAGCAATCGTTAATCTTTTGCCTGTTGTTATTCAATGTCATCACTTTAAGAGAGATTTTATTGCTTGCGACAGCAACATTTACATTCGCTTCGCCGGTGGATAAAACGAGTTTAGACGAGTTTTTTGCATCCACATCACCGCTTTGATTAAGTTTTGTTTTGGCGGCGGGATTAACCGACCCGCAAAATGGATTTACAAAATAAAATCCGTCTCCCTTAAGTGTGCCGATATATTTCCCGAACAAGGTCAGTACGAGAGCTTCCTGAGGCTTGAGTATTTTCAAGCCAATAAACGGTATAAAACCTAATGTAGCCCATAATATGCCCACAACCATAGGTAATGTGCCTAACTCCTGTCCATTCTCCAACATAACAGCACCAACAATAATCAGTGCGATCGCAAACAGATATGCGAAAACGCTGATAAGCAAAATCGGCATTCCTTTTTTAGCTTTTAATATTTTTTCTTCCATGACAACCTCCAGTAATTATTATATCATAATGATATCATAATCAAATCATTTTGTCAACAGATTATATAAAAAAAGCGTGCTGCATTTTTTGCAGCACGCTTTAAACATTATTTTTTCAACTTTCCTTCGAGAGCGATGACTATTTTTCTTTCCGCTCCGTCTCCGATTGAGTATGTTGTCACTCCTGGGATGTTCTGACACTCGGAATGAATTATCCTTCTCTCGTAGGCATTCATGGGCTCAAGAGCGAAACTTTTTTTGTATTTGAGTACCTTGTCCGCCATCCTTCTCGCAAGCGCCTGTAGGTTCTGTGCGCGCTTCTCCCGGTAGTTCTCAATGTCGACGGTTATCCGATAAAAAGCTCCGAGGTTTTTGTTTGCGGCAAGAGTTGCAAGATACTGTATCGAATCAAGAACATCTCCGTGTCTGCCTATAAGAAGACCCAAATTCTCACCGTTTACAGCAATAAGGGCGCCTTCGTCGTCTTCTTTTTCAATATTAATCTCTGCATCGATTTTCATGTTTTTAAGCATTGTTGCGATAAATTCGGCAGCTATTCCTGCAGGAGTATCGTCTATATAAACCCTAACCCTTGCAGCCGTAGCTCCGATGCCGAGAATGCCTTTTCTCGGTTCTTCAATTACCTCGTGTTTTACGTTTTCTGTGTCTCTGCCAAGCTGCTCCGCACCCGCTGAAACAGCTTCCTCAACTGTTTTTCCCGTAGCTATTATTTCTTTTAACATTAAATATTACTCCTTTTTAACGGGTTGAATCAAATTCAGATTAAATTATTTGTCGTCGCTTTCCTCTTCGTCAGCGCTCTCCTCCGGTTCGTCGTCGTCATCCGCCGAAAGCATCTCGATCTTATTGTTCACTATATACTTCTTTTTCCCGCTGCTGTTTTTATTTCCGGAACTCGTCACAGGACGGCCCTTGACCTCGATATCCCTGTAGCTGTCATCGTCCTCGTCAACCTCTATCATGATTACCTTCTTCTTTTTCTTCTTTTTCATTTCCTTTTCAATCGCGGCTATTTCCTCCGCGCTGATAATGGGAAGCGGATAAAAATGATTTAAAATGATAGGTTGTAGGCCGCCAACTATAGTCCTCCATATCCAGTAAACACCCACCGCTCCGGGCACGTTAAATGCAAAATAGAATGACATAGCGGGCATTCCCCACTTCATAAGCCAGCCGTTTGTATTTACGCCGCCCTCCGGCGCCATCGTGTCGCCCATTATTTTTCTATTTATAACGCCGCTGAAAAAGCTGGTTACAAATACAAGCAGAGGGATCAAAAGTAAGAAGTTTAAACTCAGCGTAGGCGTATCCAAAAGAGAAGTTTTGCCGAAAAACTCGAAACTGGGTAACGCTTCTTTATATTCCTCAGGAAAACGGAGATCAATGCGGTTGGCATCGTCTTTAATTGTAACGCCCTTCTCCTCGGCAATGTTCTTAAAATAATCTCTGCCGTTTTGAATAAGCTTTGTAAGCTCCATCTGGGAGTTAGTGCCCTTTGGGTTTTCAGCCTTATATTCAAAGTTGCCGCTACCGTCATCCTTTGCTCCGAATGAAGCGAGAACCGTGTTTAATTGCTTTTCATATCCGGCATAATCCCCACCCTCATAAAGGTCGTTGTTTTTATACTCCTTTACCAGGTCAACCGCATCGGTGTAAAGCTTGCCGCTTATCCAGTCCTTTTCAAGCTCCGCCGATGTGGACGAATATTGAATCGGAGACTTTACAATTGAGAAAAGTATCAGAATAATGGGCAGCTGCAGCAACAGCGGAAGACAGCTTGCGAACTGATTATATCCGTTCTCCCTGTACATATCCTGTATTTCCAGTGTCATTTTCTGCTGCGTGGCGCGGTCTGTTCTTCCTGCGTATTTTTTTCTTATAGCCATTTCCTTTGGGCGCAATTTACGTTGCGTTACCGAGCTTTTATGCTGCTTAATCGCAATAGGTAACAGAACGATCTGCATTATCAGTGCAAAAAATAATAGACCAATAATATAGTAATTTCCCGAAATCAAAAGACATAACTTCATTAATTGCGCAAAAGGCCAGGATATTATTTCTGTAAAACTCATATATACTATCCGTTTCCCCGACGAAGGTGTTTTAATAAATTCGTATTTTGCCCCGTCGTCGGCACGGCGGCAGTACGGAAACGTCTGACTGATTCTTGAAAAAAATCACGCTTATGCCTTTTTACTTTTTTCCGGTACAGGGTCGTATCCTCCCTTTGAGAAGGGGTTGCACCTTAATACCCTGTAAATCGCAAGAAATAGTCCGACTACAATTCCACGTTTTTGCAGAGCCTCTACCGCATATTGCGAACATGTAGGGGTATATCTGCAGCTCGGCGGCTTATATGGAGAAATTTGTTTCTGATAGATTCTAATAAGAAATATAAGCAGCTTCTTCATTCTGTATCACCCAAAAGGGCCGCCTTTTTCAATAGTGCATACAGCTCGTCCTGTATTACGGTAAAATGAGCGTTCTTGCATGCAGTTCTGGCGACAATAACAATAATAAAACCATCCTTTACGAACGGGCTCAGAATTCTGTAAGCTTCTTTTATTTTCCTTCGTATTCTGTTTCGGATAACTGCGCCGCCACGATTCTTTCTGACAGTTATTCCTACAAGCGTGTGCTTCCTGTCATAATTTTTCAGCACATAAAGCACAAGGGTTGAGGAGACATAGCTCTTGCCTTTTTTATATACCTTTTGGAACAGATGATTTTCTTTTAAGGATAATATTTTTTTAGTTTTTTCCATTAAAAATCACCGAAACCCTAAGAGTAAATAGAGAAAAGCACATATTTTCGTATTAAGCATTTGAATTGACATATCCTTATGCAAAAATGCATAATGCACCTTGAAAATGCATTATGCCCTTTTATAAACACATTTTTAGTGCAAGCTCTGCATTTTACGATTGTGGCTTTTAATAAGTCAGAACGAATCTGCCCCTTGCCCTTCTTCTTTTAAGAACTTTTCTGCCGGTTGCTGTCGCCATTCTCTTTCTAAAGCCGTGTTCTTTTTTCCTGTGTCTCTTTTTTGGCTGGTATGTTCTAAGCACAATAAATGCACCTCCCGATATAAATAATTCATTTTCTGTGTCAGCAGCGTCTACCGTAAAAAACGCCGCGCCGATTAAAAGTCAACTTTAATTATAAGCACAAAAATTACCTGTTGTCAAGTATTTTGTTTGTTTTCTGAAAATTAACGCCAAAGAGAGCAGTTCTTATTCTTTTTTTCTAAAACCCTTTTCTTTTTTCGGTTTTTATGCTATACTATAATATATGTATTTATATATTATTTATAAGTGAAGTGAGCAAATGGCGGATTTGGAATTCAATACTATTACAGACAGTCTAAAAGACCAGCTGTCAACGCTTTACAGCAGCACTACGATGAGTCTTTGGTTCAACCAGCTGTCTATAGTTTCGCTTGATGAAAAGCAGGCTGTTATGCTTGCGCCCACCGAATTTAAAAAGAACATATTGGAAAAAAGATACCTTACGGTTATAAAAGAGATATTAGGAGAAATCTTAGGCTTTGATATTGAAATAAAGCTGATTTCCGCAGAGAGCGAGGAGTCTTTAAAACCCGCTGCACCCGTTAAGGAAGAACAGGACGAGGACATAAGTGCTTATAAGCTTCGTTTTAATCCGAACTACACCTTTGAAAACTTTGTGGTGGGAAAGTCAAACGAGCTTGCACAGGCGACAAGCCTTGCCGTTGCAAAAAGACCGGCAGAGCTGAATAACCCGCTTTTCCTTTACGGTCCGTCGGGTTTGGGAAAAACTCATCTGCTTTTCGCCATTGTAAACGAAATCAGGAAGAACTTCAAGGACTTTCAGATTCTTTATGTCACGGGCGAGGAGTTTACAAACGAGCTTATCGATTCACTTGCACAGAAAAAGCCGGTCGCTTTCAGAGAGAAATACCGCAATCTCGATGTTCTGCTCGTTGATGATATTCAATTTTTAGCAAACAAGCTCGGAATTCAGGAGGAGTTTTTCCATACCTTCGATACCCTATATAAGCAAAACAAGCAGATTATATTAGCTTCTGACTGCCAGCCCCGCGATATTAATAATCTTGAGGACAGGCTTAAAACAAGGTTTGAAATGGGTTTGGTCGCAGATATACAGCCTCCCGATTTAGAACTGAGAGTTGCAATATTCAAACGAAAAACTGTCGATATGGGGCTTGAAATACCTAATGATGTTCTTATTTATCTTGCAGAGAACATAAAAATCAATATCCGGCAAATAGAGGGTTCTCTAAAAAAGCTGAAAGCGCATAGCTTTATCAGCGGCGAGGCTATTTCCCTTGAAATGGCGAAAAGCGTTCTGGGAGACTTTCTAAAAAGTGCCGAGAACTCTGACAATATCATCGAGAAGATTTTTAATTATGTTACAAAGCGTTATGGGCTTTCAAAGGACGCTCTTAAAAGCCAGAAGCGCAGTGCAGACATAGCATATCCGCGTCATGTTGCAATTTATCTTACCCGACAGCTGACTTCTTTATCACAGAAAAGCATAGCTAAAATATATTCGAGAAAAGATCATACAACCGTATATAACTCACTTCTCGTTATTGAAAAGAAAATCAGAAGTGATGTTCAGTTTGAACGTGAGATAAATCAGATAATGGAAGAGTTGCGTGGATAACAAAAACCATCATGTGCCATATTGTTAACAAAATTATCTTTTTCCACAGGTTTTTCATCAAGTTTTACACACTTTTTTATTTTATTTTTCCCGATAAATGACGACTTTTCCCACTTATCCACATATACACAGGGACTACTAATAATAAGACTACTAATTCCTCTTGTTATTATTGTTTAATTTTTTTGCAAAATATGCATTTTTATAAGCACAAAGCAATTAAGAAAGGACTGTTTTTTATGTCATTAAAGTTTTCTTCAAATAAAAGTGCGCTGTTATCGGTAATAACACCGGCACTTGCCGCAACCTCAACAAAAAGTACCCTGCCTGCGCTTGAAGGTCTGCTTTTTTCACTCGAGGATAACATTCTGACAGTATGCGGTTACGACCTTGAAAAGGGAGTAAAAACATCCATACCTGTTTATGCAAAAGAAGACGGTGCGGTGATTTTGAATGCACAGAAAATCAGTTCCATAATCAAAAGTTTTCCCGAATGTGAAATAACTTTTGATACAAACGATAAAAATATTGTCAGAATAACCGGTGCGATGAGTGACTTTTCGATTCACGGGTTAGCTGCAGAGGCTTTTCCTAATCTTCCGGAGCTTGGCGGTGACAGGAGCTTTTCAATAAGTCAGAGTCTTTTAAGGGATATAATAATATCAACGCATTTTTCTGTGGCTCAGACTGACGCAAGACCTATACTTACAGGAGAATTATTTAAAATAGAGGGAAGAAAGCTGACTGTAGTCGCACTTGATAATTACAGACTTGCACTGAGAGAAGAAGAAAATGCGGTTTTCGGTAACGAAACCGATTACAGCTTTGTAGTCCCGGGTAAAACACTTTTGGAATTTTCAAGGCTGCTCTCTGACATTGAGGAAATGGTGATTGTTGAGTTTACAAGCAAATATATTATATTCAAAATAAAAGATATAATATTCTTTTCAAGACTGCTTGAGGGAGAGTTTTTGGATTATAACAGGGCGATTCCAAAGCAGAATAAAATATTTGTAAAAATAAGAACAGAAGATTTTATTGATAGTGCATCCCGCGCTTCTCTGCTTGTAGACGAAAAGCTGAAAACCCCGCTAAAATGTAATTTTACTGATAATATTCTTGATATTTCATGTTCAACGCAATACGGCAGAGTAAATGATAATATAAAAATAGAAAAATCCGGCGAAGATATAGGGATAGGGTTTAATGGCAGATACCTTTTAGACGCTCTCCATGCCTGCTCGGACGAATATATAAATGTTGAGATGTCAACTCCTCTGATGTCAATGGTAATTAAACCTGCTGTTAAAAAGGAAAACAGTAATTACACTTATCTCGTTCTCCCCTGCAGATTGAAGGATTAGCAGCCATACACTATGAAAATAACCTCACTGAACGTAAATAATTTTAAAAATTCCGAAAAAGAAAGAATTGAGTTCAAAGACGGAATAAATATAATTTTCGGTGACAATGCTGCCGGAAAAACGAATCTGCTCGAAGCAATATTTCTTTTTGCTGCAGGCAAGAGTTTCCGGGGCTCAAAAGATAAGAATTTTGTTAGATTCGGGCAGGATTATGCCTTTACGGAGATAGTTTTTGAAAACAAATCAGGAAACTGCAAATTAGGAATTAAGCTGTTTAAGAATGCAAAAAAGCAGATTTTCAGGGAGGGTGTTCAGATTTCAAAGCTCTCTGAGTATTTAGGGCTTTTCAGAGCGGTGATATTTACACCCGATCATCTTAATTTAGTAAAGGGTTCTCCGGAATTCAGAAGGCGCTTTATAGACTTGGCAATCTGCCAGTCCTTCCCCCGTTATGTAGCTACCGCAAGCGAATATAACCGCATTCTTGCACAAAAAAATGCGTTGCTTAAAAATCGCATTGATTCAGAGGACCTGCTTGAGGTTTACAACGAAAGGCTTTCTTTTCTGGCAGCGCATATAACGAGCAACAGGTTGAAATTTTTAAAACAACTTCAACCTGAAGCAAAAGCCTTTCAACACGATATGACCAACGGAGCAGAGGAGCTTTCTTTAGATTATATTTCTCAGGCAGGCGAAGGCTTTGAATCAACTGATGATATAAAAAATCGCTATCTTGATATTTATAAAAGCAAAAAAGAACAGGAAAAGTATAAAGGAGTAACGCTGTTTGGTCCCCATAAAGATGATTTCACTATTTTTATTAATAAAAAAAATGCGCGTCTTTTCGCTTCTCAGGGACAACAGCGCTCCGCAGTGCTCTCGCTTAAGCTTGCCGAGGGAGAGCTTTCGAATAAGTTGACAGGAGAATATCCGGTTTTTTTACTCGATGACATTTTAAGCGAATTAGACTCAAAAAGAAAGAAATATATTCTTGACACCACCTATGGAAAGCAGGTTATTATAACCGGTTGTGATAAAGAGTTTTTTTCGGGACTTGAGAGCAGAAATAAGATTTATGTGGAGAACGGAAGAGCATGTTTTTACACTTAGGAAAAAATGAAAGTGTTTCCGAAAAGGAAATAGTAGGTATTTTTGATATAGAAACAGCTTCTTTTTCAGCGGATACAAGGGTGTTTTTCGCAAAGTTACAGGAGGAGAAAAGAGTAGTTAATCTGTGCGACGATCTTCCGAAAAGTTTTATATTAGTAGAAAACGAACTTTACGAGAGCATTTATATCTCACAGATTTCCGCAGAGTCGCTGAAAAAAAGGGCTGAAAACAACAGAGAAATTTTGGATAAAACCCCCGAAAGGAATGTATAGAGATTTATGAACGACCCAAACAATCAATCATATGAAGACAGTCAGATACAGGTGCTGGAAGGTCTTGAAGCGGTAAGAAAGAGACCGGGAATGTATATCGGAACCACATCCGCGCAGGGCCTGCATCATCTTGTCTATGAGATAGTTGACAACTCAATCGACGAGGCTCTTGGTGGCTATTGTAGTAAAATAATTGTTAAAATAAACAAAGACGGCAGTGTAACGGTTGAGGATGACGGACGTGGAGTTCCCAGCGGAAGGCATCCGACTATGGACAGACCTACGCTTGAAGTAATTTTTACCGTTCTCCACGCTGGCGGAAAGTTCGGAGGAGGCGGATATCAGATCGCCGGCGGACTTCACGGAGTAGGTGCCTCCGTCGTCAATGCACTCTCAAAACGTATGGAGGTAAAGAACTTCCGTGATGGTAATGAATATTACATCGCATTTGAGTACGGCAAGGTTTTCGAGGAGTTCAGAGTTGTCGGTCCAACCGAAAAACATGGACTTATCGTAAGGTTTTATCCTGACGAAAACGTTTTCGAGACTGTGGAATTTGATAAGGAAGTTATCAGATTAAGGCTCAGGGAGCAGGCGTTCCTCAACGCAGGAGTGTGTATAAACCTGATCGATGAGCGCGAGGAAAGTAAAACCGAAGAGGTTTTTGTATATGAGGGCGGCATAAAGAGCTTTGTTGAATATATTAACAGAAAAAAAGCTGCCGGGCTTCTTCACGACGAGGTTATTTATGTGTCTGGTTCTAGGGGCACATCTTTTGCCGAGGTCGCAATGCAATACAACGACACATATAACGAAACAATACTTTCGTTTGCTAATAATATGCATACCGTTGACGGCGGAACGCACGAAACCGGATTTAAATCCGCGATTACAAAGGTACTGAATGACTACGGGAAAAAGTACGCCATTTTTAAAAATGACGAAAAACTTGCGGGCGAGGATGTTCGTGAAGGGCTTACAGCGATTTTAAGCGTAAAACTTGAAGACGCTCAGTTTGAGTCTCAGACAAAGGCAAAGCTCGGAAACAGCGAAATCAGAACGCTTGTCGAGAGTATGTTAAATGAAAAGCTTGAGATATATTTTGAGGAAAACCCTGCGGTTGCGCGGAATATTCTGGATAAAGCGATTTCGGCTTCAAGAGCGAGGGAAGCTGCAAAGCGTGCGCGTGAGCTTACAAGGCGCAAGGGTTTACTCGAGAGCTCGACACTGCCGAGCAAACTTGCGGACTGTAACGAACGCAGGATGGAATACACAGAGCTTTATATGGTAGAGGGAGATTCAGCAGGAGGCACAGCAAAGGATTGCAGGGACAGCCAATTTCAGGCTATTTTACCTTTAAGGGGCAAAATCCTTAATGTGGAAAAAAGCAGAATAGACAGGATTTATGCCTCTGTACAGATAACACCGATTATTCTTGCCATAGGAACAGGTGTAGGAGCCGAGTTTGATATAAGCAAGCTGAGATACGGAAAAATAATAATAATGGCGGACGCGGATGTAGACGGCGAGCATATAAAAACACTGCTTTTAACCTTTTTCTTCCGTCATATGCGGCCTCTGATAGAGGCTGGGCATATATATGCAGCCCTGCCTCCGCTTTACAGGATTTCAAAGGGCAAGCAGGAGAGATACGCATTCTCCGACGAGGAAAAGGAGCGTTATGTTTTTGAGTTGGGCGGCAACGTGAATGTTGAACGCTACAAGGGTCTTGGCGAAATGGACAAGGAGCAGTTATGGGAAACCACCATGGATCCCGAAAAACGAGTTCTTAAAAGAATTACAATAAACGACGCTTTTGAAGCGGATTCTGCTTTTACCGTGCTGATGGGAGACAAGGTTGAACCGAGAAGGCAGTTTATCGAAGAGAACGCAAAATACGTAACAGATCTTGATATATAAAGGAGAACTGTAAAAAATGGCGAACGAAAAAGAATACGATTACAGCTCTCATTCAGAGCAGATAATACGCAATGTAGACATTGAAAAAGAAGTAAAAACAGCTTTTATTAAATATGCGATGTCGGTAATTGTCGATCGCGCCCTACCTGATGTGAGAGACGGATTAAAGCCGGTTCACCGACGCATATTATATGCGATGTACGAGGACAAGCTTACCTATGACAAGCCCTTCCGCAAATCAGCGACAACCGTAGGTAACGTTCTTGGCAGATATCACCCGCACGGGGATTCTGCGGTATATGATGCGATGGTGCGCCTTGCACAGCCCTTTTCCCTCAGGTATCCGCTTGTAGAGGGACACGGTAACTTCGGCAATATTGACGGTGACGGCGCAGCCGCATATCGTTATACCGAGGCAAAAATGTCACGCTTTGCAAATGAGATGCTTGCCGATATTGAAAAAAATGTAGTTGATTTTATACCCAACTTCGACAATATGCGCAAAGAACCGGTTGTGCTTCCGTCACATTTTCCAAACCTGCTCGTTAATGGGTCTATAGGAATAGCCGTCGGAATGGCGACAAAAATACCCCCTCATAACCTTAACGAGGTCATCGATGCCGCATCATATTTAATGGACAACCCGGACTGTACGATAATCGACCTTATGCAGTTTGTAAAGGGGCCTGACTTCCCCACTTACGGCACTATTTACGGCATGGCGGGTATTTACGAGGCTTATATGACCGGCAGAGGCAGGGTTAAGGTTAGAGCGAAAGCACATTTTGAGGATAAACACGGAAAAACAAGCATAATAATCACCGAGCTGCCCTATCAGGTAAACCGTTCACTGCTACTCGACAATATGGTCGATAACGTTAAAAACAAACGCATTGAGGGAATCTCCGATATCCGAAACGAATCCGGACGCAACGGAATGCGTATAGTCGTTGAGGTGAAAAAGGATGCAAACGCTCAGATTGTCCTGAATATGCTTTATAAGTACACACAGCTCCAGGACACCTGTGCGATGAATATGATCGCGCTTGTAAACGGCGAACCGAAGCTGCTTAACCTGAAGCAGATTTTGGAATATTACGTACAGCATCAGATTGATGTCGTTACAAGACGCACGCAATATGAGCTTGAAAAAGCGGAGCATGAAGCGCATGTAAACGAGGGCTACAAGATAGCGATAGATAACATAGACGAAGTTATTAAAATTATCCGGGCGAGTGAAAGCATTAGCGACTCAAAGGAAAAGCTGAGCGCAAGGTTCGGACTTTCCGATATACAGGCACAAGCGATTGTAGATATGACCCTGGGCAGACTTACGGGAATGGAAAGGCAAAAAATAGAGGACCGTTTGGCGGCGCTCTATGCTCTGATAATCGAGCTTAAAGGTATTCTCGGAGACCGACAGAAAATAAACGGCATTATAAAGAATAACCTTGAAGAAATAAAGAGAAGATACGGTGACGAACGCCGTACCGATATAGTCGAGGTAGAAAACGAGATTCTTATAGAGGACCTGATAGAGCGTGAGTATTGCGCAATAACGGCGACTCATGACGGCTATATCAAACGCATGCCCGCGGAAACTTACTCCGCCCAGCGCAGGGGCGGAAAGGGAATCACCGCCATGGCGACAAAAGAAGAGGATTTTGTCGAGGACGTATTTATCGCTCACAGTCACGCTTTTTTGCTTATGTTCTCAAATTTGGGTAAAATGTATATAAAGAAGTGTTATGAAATACCGGAGAGCGGAAGAACCGCAAAGGGAATCAACCTTGTGAACGTCCTGTCCCTCGGTGAGAACGAAAAGATTACGGCGATTATTCCGATAAATGAGTTCACAAATGACGAAAACCTTGTCCTTCTTACAAAGTACGGCGTTATTAAGCGGGTATCTCTTATGAATTACAGGACACGCCGTACCTCGGGGCTATATGCCGTTACTCTTGATGAGGGAGACGAGCTGCTGTATGTAATGAAAACGACCGGAAACGATCAGATTATCGCCGCCACAAGAAACGGGCTGTCAATACGCTTTATCGAGAAGAATGTCCGTGTTATGGGCAGACAAGCCAGAGGCGTTCGCGCCATGATGTTGTCTGGCGATGATTATATAGTCGGCAGCGCAGTTATTCCGGGCGATTACAGGGAAACCGAAGCGAAGATTATGACGATTACTGAGCAAGGTTATGGAAAACTCTGTGAAATTGATGAGTACACGGTTCAAAACAGAGGCGGTAAAGGTCTTATCTGTCACAGGTTAAGCGAAAAAACTGGAAAACTTGCCGGAATTGCCATCGTCGAGCCGGACGATGAGATCATGCTTATTTCGGACAACGGGATAATCATAAGAACAAAGGTTGACGAGATTCCCGTTTACGGAAGGAGCACCGGCGGCGTTATTGTAATGCGTTTGAGCGAGGGAGCTTCCATTGTTGGCTTTACCGCCGTAAAGCCCGATCAGATTGACAACGGCGAAGCAGAAACCGAGAACATCGAAGAAACTGAAGAAATCGAGGAAAACGACGAGACAACAGAGAGGGATAACGACAGCATGTAATTATAATAAAAACAACATCGAACAGATTATAACCGCGCGAACAGGAAAGGGTATATAAGATTATGGCGATCAAAACCTTCGTTCTGGAGAATTATCCGGAAAAAGAAAAGCGGCATGCCGCAATAGAAAAAGCGATTAAGGAGTATCTTGAAAATGATAAAGCAGAGGTGCTTTATACAAGCAAGGGAAAGCCTTATATAAAGGGCACTCCTACCGAGAAGTTTTTATCGGTGACGACCACAGGAACGGTTATGCTATGTGTTTTTTCGGATATGCCCATCGGCATAGACGGAGAGCATCTTGGCAGGTTCGGTCCTGACAACAAAACCGATTATCAAGTATTGGCTGATCGTTTTTTCACGGAGGAAGAGGCAGAATATGTACGGGATGGTGATGGGGATCCCATGCGCTTTGTCCGTGTCTGGGTGCGTAAAGAGGCATATGTAAAGTTAACCGGCAAGGGATTGTCCGATTTTTCTAACTTTTCGGTTACCGACGGTGAGAGGTTCTATACCAAAGTGAACGGAGTTCCAATAAAAAAGTTTTCTATCAACTTTCCGGGCAGCAGCGAATATATCTTTGCGATCGCCGGGGTGGAATAAATGCTGCCGCAAGCGGCAGCTTAGGAGAATTTACGATGTAAATTCTCTCCTCCTACATAATAAGTGGCAAAATCTAATGCCGCAAGCGGCAGCTTAGGAGAATTTACGATGTAAATTCTCGCCCCCTACGCAATAAGTGACAAAATTATATGCCGCAAGCGGCAGCATAGCGACAACATAACTAAAATGAATATAAAAGGGACTGTGATTTATTGGCAGTCCCTTTTTGTGTTTTGTTTATTTTTCTCCTTTGATTTTCTTTTCCGCTATATCGCAAAGCTCTTCAGCAAGCTCTGAACTTAACGCTTCCGCAAAAACACGGAAACCTCCTTCCGCCCGTGGAAAAACAGAGTAACTGCCTTTATCGTCGCGAAGCCTTACACCGCGCGAGCAATCCTCGCACTCTGCCGCAAGCGTGCCGATTGTGTCCGCTCTATCGTCATCTTCAATATCAACCACGACGCTTTTTAGATAATACTGAGGCAAAAACTGCCGCGCTTCGTCAAGCATTATCGTGTTTTCGTGGAGAAAGCGGCAGACCAGCAGAGCGAGCAGAATTTTATCGGTATAGAAATGTGTTTCAAACGCTCTTATCCTTTCCTCGCTTTCGCTGTCGTTATAAAAAAACAGATTTATACCCTCGCTTGACAGGTAGTTTTCGACGAATTCCGGGGTTGATTGCGGCAGGTACAGATCTTTTCTACCTCCACTTTGTGCGGCAAGCATAAAAAGCTGCCAGAAGTCGAGATCAAGGTACTCGCTTGTTAATGCACTTAGACTTTCGGAATTGAAAACAAAGGCATCTCCGTCAGCTTTTTTCAAGTCGTCCACAAGCGACACCTCTGCACCAAGGACCTCAGCGTTGGATTTAAAAAAATTTGACTGTTCGTTTTTCCCAAAAACGCTTACGCTTACGCCACCGAGCGGTCCGGTCATCTCCTGAAGATATTTACAATAACGAAACTTTGCGCGCTCCTCTCCCTCTAAAGTACGCGGGGCGAAAATGGTTTTGGGTGCAGACATCCGCTCACGCATTGAGCTTTCGGCTTTTCTCTGCTTTTCCCTGCATAAGCCCACACCGTTTTTTTCGTACATTTTTATAGATATTCCGTTCTCCCTGCCGCTTGAATCGGCGGCAACAAAAACGCAGCAATCCAAACTGTACTCATAAGCTGCAAACGCAGCAAGCTCGTTAAAACCGTTTTCAAAGTCGTGCAGAATTCCGCCTGCGCTTCGCACTCCGACCTTTATCGTGTCCGAAAGCAAATCCGCAGTTTCGCTTCCGTCGTTCATAACGCCTATTTTCGCAGGTTTTCCGAAAGAGGTCAGCCCCTGTCCGAGCTTAAAGCAAAGCTCGCCGTCTATTTCACTGCCGTATATTCCGTTAATGCCTTCATCGCCGAACAGGTGGCGCGCAGAGCTAAGAAAAACATTACCCATAATCCTTGTACCCTTTCCGATTTTAATATTGTGGGCTATTCGCACGCCTGCCGACAGAACTGCGCTATCTCCGATTTTACAGTTAGCCGCAATAACGCAACCGTCCGGTATAACACAACCGTCTCCTACAGAAACGCCCTCACAGAGTATGCTGTTATTAATAACGCTGCTGCCGACGCTGACCCCTTCAAAAAGTATACTGCTTTCTATTTTTGCGTTTTCACTTATGGTACAGTCTATTCCGAATATGCTTTTATTGTCCGAAAAACGCATATTACAGTCATAAAAATCACCAAAACTGCCAATATCGCACCAAAAACCTTCTGCTTCCTCTCCGTAAATAGGGACGCCTTTTTTCATCATCAGAGGAAAAAGATCTCTGCCGAAATCAAAAAACACATTATCGGGAATCATCTCGATAACGCTCTTACCTAAAATATAGACTCCGGTGTTTATCTGATTGGAAACGGTATCCGTCCAGGAAGGCTTTTCCATAAAACGCATAATTCTGTTCGTACTTTTATCGACAAGGACGGTTCCGAATTCCTGTGGCTTTTTCGTTTTGGTAAGAAGGATAGTCGCCTGTCTTTTTTTCTGTTTGTGGTTTTCAATCTGCTTTTTCAAATCAAACTCACATACTGCGTCGCCGGAGATGATAAGCACCGGTTCATCCAACAATTCGGCTAGTGCTCTGACCGCTCCTGCGCTGCCTTTTGGTTCGCTCTCTCTGAAAAAGGACAGATTTATTCGGCTGTGTTTTATAGCCTCTATCTGCTCGGGAAGATACATAGTCGTTACTGCCGCGCAATTAAAGCCGTTTTCCGCAAGTAAATCAAGAATCCTTTCAAACACACTGCGGTTGAAAACGGGCAGCAGCGGCTTTGGTCTGCTGTTTGTCATAGGAGCAAGTCTGCTGCCGAAACCCCCCGCCATAATAACCGCGCTGAAGCGAGCATTATTATCATTTGTAATGTCAAAAACCCCGTTTCTTTGCTTTTACATTTATTTTTCGCAGTGAGTTGAAAAATATACGGCTTCAAGTTGACAAGGGGTTAAAAAAAGGGTATATTAAGAAGTAAACAAAGAAGCGGAAAAGCATTCTAATATAGCCGTAGTGAGGGAAGATAGCAAATGAAAATAGTAACCGACAACGAGTTGCCGTTATCTTACAAAACAATCGTTTCAATCGGCAACTTCGACGGTGTTCATATTGGTCATAAGCGGCTTATTGAGAGCTTGGTGTCCCGCTCTGCGGAAAGCAAGACAGAGGGCATTGTGTATACCTTTGCTGAGAATCCCAAGAACATTCTGACGGGCGGAGAGGTAAAATATCTTACGGGTACTGCTGATAAAATGCGTTTTTTGTCAGAGTACGGCGCAGAAAACATATATTTTGCCGACTTTTCTGAAATATGTGTTCTTACTCCTGAGGATTTTACAGAGCAAATACTGATAAACGGATTCAACGCAAAAGCTGTTATATGCGGATATGATTTCCGATTCGGAAAAGGGCGTAGAGGCAGTGCGGAGAGGCTCAAAGAACTGCTTGCCGAGCATCATGTGGAATGTATTATAGAACCGCCGGTATGCATTGACGGTCTGCCGGTCAGCTCTACCGAGGTCAGAAGGCTACTTGCCGAGGGAGAGTGTGAACGAGCCACCGTACTTCTCGGACGACCATACTGCTTTACTCTTCCCGTCGTATACGGCAGACAAATCGGAAGAAGTCTTGGTTTTCCGACAATAAATCAAATTTTTCCGGAATACAGGGTAATTCCGGCATACGGAGTTTACGCGGTGGACTGTGAGGCAAACGGCGAGAAATACCGCGGGATTGCAAATATAGGCATACGCCCGACTGTTTCCAAATCAAAAGACGGTCCGGTATGCGAGACTCATCTGTTTGGATTTGATGGCGATCTATATGATAAAACGGTTCGGATATATTTAAAGAAAAGACTGAGGCGAGAGATTGAATTTTCCTCGTTAGAGGAGTTAAAAAAACAGATAAACAGGGACATTGAGGCGGCGGGCGACTATTTTCGGGGAGAATAAGCCGCCACGGGAGGATAGCAAATGTTCAGAAAAACAATACGCAGCATGCAAATTTTTTTCCTTACGGTTATGTTTATAGTGCAGCTTTGCCTTCCCGGTGCTGCCGAGGAATCGTCAGAATCTTTTTCAGGGGAAGATATGTCATCTTCCGAAGTTTCGCAGGATGTTGTCTCTCCTTACCCCGAACTTGTCTCCGACAACGCAGTGGTTGTATATAATATAGACAGCAATCAGGTTTTGTATTCTAAACGCAAAGAGGAAGTTTTCGCTCCTGCAGCCGCTGCAAAACTAATTTCCATGATGGTAGTTCGGGACATATTTACCGAGAAGGGTATCGACTCAAACACCCAGATGATTACAGCAACCGCAGACTCGTTGAGGGATGTTTATGGGATTACGCCAACGCTTGGATTGTCCGCGGGCGATGTTATGACCGCCGAGGAACTAATAAACGCTTCAATCGTAGCAAACGAGAACGACGCTTGTAATGTGTTGGCGTATTATTGCTCCACAGAACTTTTGGGCGGTGAAATCGGTGTTTTTATAGAGCGCATGAATAAAAAAGCGGTGGAAATAGGTGCGACTAACAGCGTTTTCAAAAACCCAACCGGAATAAATGCGGCGGGAATGGTTACCACTCCCGAGGACGTCGCTTTAATAGCAGCAGCATTTTACAAATATAACGAGCTTCAGATAATTTCCCAGAAAGCGAATTTTTCACTGGGAAAAAGCACGATTCACACAAGAAACTATCTTCTGTCTGATTTTTTGCTTACAGGACAGAAGAACGAATATGCAAAGGGAATAATTGCCGGTCAGGGAAGCAACGCAAACGAATACACGCTTATAACCGCCGTCGAAAAAGAGGGGCTCTGCTATATAATCGTTGTGATGGGAGCGAGCAACGAGCTCAACAAGAATGGCGTAAGGTCGCTTCAGGAAAACAATGCATATACCGATATGAATATACTTATACCGTGGACGCGTGCATCCTTCGGCTACCAGACACTTGCGGAGGAGGGCGAAATTATCGCAGAGCTTAGGGTTGACCTTGGCAAGGATTATGATTATGTTTCGGTAGTCCCCGAGTCGAAATTTGAGCAACTTATAAATAAAAGCACAAACCTCTCTCTTGTAGAAAGAACAATAAAATACGACACGGAAACGGTTCACAAGGGTGAGCAGAGCGGAACGGTCGTAGACACGATAAGCGCGCCGGTTTTGAAAGGTCAGGTTGTCGGCACTTTGGTTTTTTCGTATAACGGGGAGGAGCTTGGCAGCGTTAATCTGGTTGCGCAAAGCTCGGTCGATTCGAGCGGTTTGTTGACGACATTAAACAGGATAAAGGGCTTCCTTTTCGGTAGCACAATGAAATACATTCTAATTGCTTTCGTCGTGCTAATTGTTGTATATGTGCTGTTTTCAATCGTCTCTGCGATAATCAGAGGCGTTAAAAGGATAAAAAAGACAACAAAAAGGCGCGACGCAAGGGACGACGACGATACGGATTGAATATTTTTCGCAAAATAAAGAAAATTTCTCTTGCAAAAGCATCATTGTTGTGATAATATGGCATATGCGGCAAAATAGTTAAAAGAATTCCGCAACATACAGGCAAAACATTTCGGAGGATTTTTTAAACATGGAAACATCGTTAATCGAATACATCATAGGTGGAGTGCTCCTTATTATAGCGCTGGTTCTCATAACAATTATAATGCTTCAGCAAAGCAAGAAGAAAGGCTTATCCGGTGCGATCAGCGGAAGCAGCTCCAACGAATCATATTTTGGAAAAAACAGGGCAAAAACCAAAGAGAGATTTTACAGCACGCTCACAGCCATACTCGGAACAATCTTTGTTTTTCTCGTTCTTACGCTCTATATTGTTCACGCAAAACGGGTTGATAAGGAGAACGAGGAGGCGTCAAACATCTCAAGCACTGTTTCTGACGTGGTCTCCGCAGAGGAAAGTGCACAAACATCCGAAATAGAAGAGAGTTCTCAAGCAGAGGCAAGCGAAGAGGCTGAGGACGTTTCCTCCGAGGAGTAACAGGGAGTATTAGCGTGAAAGAAACAACGAACGCACTGCCTAAAAAGCATAGAAAAAAAGCCCTGCAAGAATCAAATTTTTCGCAGAGCGAAGAAAAATATTAAAGTGAAACTACGAAGCGACGGTAAGTCCTTGCT
>JAQVPJ010000012.1 GCA_028702135.1 Eubacteriales bacterium
TGTCGATTTCCTCCACTCCGGTTATTTCCCTGTATTTACCGGGTATCAGGCTCTTTCTGCCGAGCATCCTGCCAAGCGATTTATATAAAATTGAGTTGACAAGAGAACTTTTTCCCGAGCCGGAAACACCTGTAACGCATATAAAGCAGCCAAGCGGGAATTTTACGTCGATATTCTTTAAGTTGTTCTCCTGCGCACCGAAAATTGTAATGAATTTTCCGTTTCCCTGTCTGCGCTGCTGGGGCACGGCAATAAACTTTCTGCCCGAAAGATATTGCCCGGTAATGGAGCTCTCGCAGGATAAAAGTTCTTTAGGTGTGCCGGCAAAAACAACTTCTCCGCCGTGCACTCCGGCTTTCGGACCGATATCTACTATATAATCCGCTGCGAGCATAGTTTCCTCGTCATGCTCGACGACAATAAGCGTGTTTCCGATATCACGCAGTCTTTTCAGAGTCTCTATAAGCATATGGTTATCACGCTGGTGAAGACCTATGCTCGGCTCGTCCAGCACATAAAGCACTCCTACCAGAGCGGAACCTATCTGTGTCGCAAGTCTTATCCTCTGTGCTTCCCCGCCCGAAAGACTGCCTGCGCGTCTGCCGAGTGTAAGATAACTCAATCCAACGCTCTGCAAGAATCCGAGTCTTTCGTTTATTTCTTTTTTTATCTCCTTTGCTATTGCGGTTTCTGTTTTTGTGAGCCTGAGCCTGTCAAAAAAAGATTTAAGATCGGAAATGCTCATCTCGCACAGCTGCTGAATATTCCTGTTTCCCACCGTGACGGCAAGGGATTCCTTTTTTAGCCTCCTGCCCTGACAATCAGGACAGGGAACATTCTCCATAAATTCCTCGTAATACTCCTTTGCTTCGTAAGAGGTGTTAGTGTCGTAACGGCGTTTCACCATATTAACGATGCCCTCGAATCTCGGCTCGTCAAAGGGACGCTTTTTTTTAAGATTACCGTAATACAAAACATCCAGCGCTTCGGGCGAGAAGTCCTTTATCGGCTTGTGAATGTCAAAGTTATAGAACCTACCGACCGCATTTATCGACTCACCGAAATAATTATTTGATTCGATTGATTTAAATCCGTTGCATATTATCGCCCCGCCAAACAGCGAAAGCTCTCTGTCTGGGATGAGCTTGTCCGGGGAAACGACATAGTTTTCTCCCAAACCTCCGCACGACTCGCATGCCCCGAAAGGACTATTGAAGGAAAACATCCTCGGAGCAAGCTCCCCCAAAGAAATTCCATGGGTTTTGCACGCATAATTCTGGCTGAATACCATTTCGTTTTCATCGAATTCCGAAACTCCGGTGCTTGTTTCAGCATCACCCTCATCGGGGACAATCAATATTTTTACTATGCCACCGGATAGACCGGAAGCCGTCTCTATGCTGTCTGTCAACCTTGTGTGAATGGTGTCCTTCCGCATTATGAGCCTGTCCACGACAATATCGATATCATGCTTTTTATTTTTATCAAGCTCGATTTTTTCCGTAAGCTCATACATATTGCCGTCAACCCGAGCACGGACATAACCGCTTTTCATTGCATCCTCGATCACTTTTTCGTGAAGACCTTTTTTTGCTGAAATAACCGGTGCGAGAACCATAAATCTTGTGCCATCCTCAAGTGCCATGATTTTATCCACTATCTCGTCAACCGACTGCTGACTTATCACTTCGCCGCAAATCGGGCAGTGAGGAACACCGATTCTTGCGTACAGCAAACGCAGATAATCATAAATCTCGGTAACCGTTCCAACGGTGGAGCGAGGGTTTTTTGATGTAGTTTTCTGGTCGATTGATATAGCCGGAGACAACCCCTCTATCAAGTCTACATCCGGCTTGTCGAGCTGACCGAGAAACATACGCGCATATGAGGAAAGCGATTCAACAAAACGGCGATGTCCCTCTGCATATATTGTGTCGAACGCAAGAGAGGACTTGCCTGAGCCGGAAAGTCCGGTAAAAACGATATACTTACCCCTCGGTAAAGTCAATGATATATTTTTAAGGTTGTGTACACGTGCACCTTTGATTACCAAATCTGTAGTCATATATGCTCCTATTTTTAAACTTTAATACAATCTTTTGATTCTATCCCTTATCGCCGCCGCTGTTTCAAAATCAAGCTCCTTTGCGGCACGTTTCATCTCGGCAGTAAGTTTTTCCACCAATTTCTTTCTTGCGTCTTTTGACAGTTTGCCCTTTTCTCCAGCTTCGATCTCGGCTTTGCTCGTTATCTCCAGATTGTCGCGTATCTCCTTTATTATCGTTCTGGGTACTATTCCGTGTTCAAGATTATATTCATTCTGCAGCTTACGGCGACGATTAGTCTCTCTGATAGCCCGTTCCATAGAGCCTGTAATCGTATCAGCATACATGATTACCTTTCCGTTCTCATTTCGGGCGGCTCTGCCGACTGTCTGGATCAGAGAAGTCTCACTCCTTAAAAAACCTTCTTTATCCGCGTCAAGAATCGCCACAAGAGAAACCTCAGGAAGGTCAAGACCTTCTCTTAAAAGGTTTATACCCACCAGAACATCAAACTCACCCGTTCTCAGCCCTTTTAGAATATCTATACGCTCTATAGTGTCTATTCCGAAGTGCATATACCGACAGCGTACCTGATGCAGCTCAAGGTATTCGCTTAAATCCTCCGCCATTTTCTTTGTAAGCGTTGTTACCAGTACCCTTTCCTTTCTCTCAGCGTGTTGTCTTATCTCTCCGAGTAGATCGTCGATCTGTCCTTTTACCGGACGAACCTCAATAACAGGGTCAAGCAGTCCGGTCGGCCTTATTATCTGCTCAACAATCTGTTTTGAAAGATTTTTCTCATACTCGTTCGGGGTGGCGCTTACATATATGGTTTGCCCTCTTTTATCGTTGAACTCGTCGAATCTGAGAGGCCTGTTATCGTATGCCGAGGGCAGACGAAAGCCGTAATCTATCAGGTTCTTTTTCCTGGAATAATCACCGCCGGACATTCCGCGTACCTGTGGAACAGTCACATGGCTCTCATCTATAAACATAATATAATCCTTAGGGAAATAATCCATCAGCGTATATGGAGTACTTCCCGGAGCTCTGCCGGACAACACCCTCGAATAATTCTCGACTCCGCTGCAGAAACCTATCTCTTTTATCTGCTCTACATCGAACAAAACCCGCTCTTTTATACGCTGTGCTTCCAGCAGCTTTCCGTTCGATTCAAAATACTCAATCCGCTCGTCAAGCTCGGCTAAAATCTCCTCAAGCGCCTTTTTGCGTGTCTCCTCATTCGTAACATAATGCGTCGCAGGATATACTACCGCATGAGCAAGCCTTGATACAGCCTCGCCTGTAACAGTGTTTATTTGTGAAACACGCTCTATCTCGTCTCCAAACAGTTCAACCCGAAGCGCCTCTGTATTGGTGTTGGAAGGAAAAATCTCGATAACATCACCGCGGACACGGAAGTTGTTACGCTCAAAGCCTATATCACTTCTCGTATATTGGAGTGCAACAAGCTTTTTTATTATTTCCTCTCTCGGAAAGATAAGCCCCGGTCTGAGAGAAATAACCTGATCGTGGTATTCATTGGGATCACCCAACGAATAAATACAGGAAACAGACGATACTATAATCACATCCCTGCGCTCAAACAGCGCGCTTGTGGCAGAATGACGAAGTTTGTCAATCTCATCATTAATTGAGGAGTCCTTTTCTATATAAACATCTTTGCCCGGTACATATGCTTCCGGCTGATAATAATCATAGTAGGAAACAAAAAATTCGACAGCGTTTTCGGGGAAAAGCGCTCTGAACTCTGCGCAAAGCTGTGCGGCAAGCGTCTTGTTATGAGCAAGTACAAGGGTGGGACGGTTTATGTTCGCTATAATATTCGCCATCGTAAAAGTTTTACCCGAGCCCGTAACGCCTACAAGCGTTTGATTACGATAATTTTTACGGATACCCTCTGATAACAGTTCAATAGCCTCGGGTTGGTCGCCTGTTGGCTTATAATCGCTTTTCAGCTTGAAATCCGCCATTTTTCCGCACCCTCTCTTTTTTTTGTATCTTTTAATTATACCATACTAATTACAGGTACACAATAAAAATTTTCAATATTTTGTATTGAGTTTATGTGTGATGTATAGTATAATCTAAGTCAGCGGTAAAATTCAACACCAAAACATATGTTCGTTTGTAAACAAAGTGTGTACATTTTCCGATATTAAATCGGTGGCAGTTATGCCGCGGAAAGGCGTTATAATAATTATGAAGAAAACATTGACATTGCTGATTGCTATCGTTGCGTTTCTGCTTGTCTCCTGCAAAAGCGAACCCTCCGGCGAATCATTACCTGATGGTATGCTTCTGGCAAATAACGAAGCAGTTGATTATTACTTCTATTACCCTGAGGGTTGGGAGATTGACAGAAACGAAGGTATGATCTCTATACGCTACAACACCTCGGAAAAGGTTGGGCTTGAGGAGTACGCATCCATATCGGTAATGTCGTTTACAAATAAGGATACCGCACAGGTTGTAAACAAATACTGGGAAGAAAATGTAAGCTCAATAGCTAACCTTTTTGAGGGCGATGGTGATGATTACGCAATTAAGGATGAAAGCGAAATACGACTCGATAATGTCGTTTCCGCAAGGAAAGTATACACAGGCACCCTGGACGGGAATACCTATAAATTCGCACAGGTCATCTGTATTCGTAATTCAATCGTTTACCTTATCACATTCACCGGAACTGAGGATGATTATAGCAATTTGATAGATGATTTTGACACAGTAATATCAAACTTTCATTTTAAATAAGCCAAGAAAATATCCAAAATCTACAAACAAACAGAGCTTCAAAACGATTTCCGTTTTCTGAAGCTCTGTTGATTTTTGTTTTTAACTTAGAACTTGAATGCTTCCACCTGTTCTTTAAGCACCTTAGCCTGCCTTGATAACTCGATACCGGATGCCGTGCTTTCCTCCGACATTGCGGAGTTTGTCTGCATTACATTGGAAATCTCACCAATACCTATATTAATCTGAGCAATCCCCTTAGTCTGTTCTTCTGAAGAACCCGATATTTTTATAATCAATGAATCCATCTCGTTTATAATATCGAGCACCTCAGATAGTTTTTCCGCTGTCACAGACGCCATATCCGAACCGTTCTTTGAAATTTTGTTCGATTCCTCAATCATTTCTGCAATTTCGCTTGCTGCATCTGCAGAACGGCTTGCCAGCTGCTTTACATTGTCTGCAACAACAGCAAAGCCCTTACCGTATTGACCTGCTTGTGCCGCTTCCACTGCTGCGTTTAAGGACAGGATATTTGTCTGGAAAGCTATATCATCGATGACCTTGATTATCTTAGAAATCCTGTTTGACGAAAGACTTATATCATTCATTGCCGTGAGTAACTCCCGCATACTTGTATTACCCTCGACGCATTTATTTTTTGCCTTTTCAGATAGTTTCGAAGCATTATTCGCCATATCGGAATTACTCTTTGTCATTGTATAAATCTCGTCAACGGAGCTGCTTAATTGCTCAACTGAAGCGGCCTGCTCAACAGCTCCCTGCGAAAGTGCGGTGCTTGACGATGCTATCTCCTCAGAAGCCGTGGTTATTTGTACTGCGGATTCGTTTACTCTTCTTATCAGAGAACGCAATTTTTCTGCCATATCGGTAAATGATTTTGCAAGCAACCCGATTTCGGTGTTTGATTTAATTTTTACGCTTACATTTAAATCGCCCTCTGAGATATCCTCTGCTGCCTTTACAACCTTTTTAAGAGGGTTAGCCATGACTTTTGTAAGATACACTGTCGTTTCTATTAAGATGACAATAACCGCGAAAATCGATATTATCAGCGCGGTTTTTAGCGCATCAAACATGAGTGCCTGTGCTTCAGTAAGCGGCTGACCCGCAAACAGAACGCCGATTACATCACCATCGGAGTTATTGAGCGAAAGGTATGAGCATATGTATTGGCTGCCTAATATCTCGGCTTCGCCCGTATACGCTTTACCCTGGTTTATAACAATTTCAGCAACCTCGTTTGAAAGAGTAGTTCCGATCTGACGCTGACCGTCTTTTGTGATAGTTGTGTTTACCCTTATATTACCTTCGAAAACCGTAAAATCAGTACCATATAAAGATTTTAGCCCATCAACAATCGATTCGTTGATAAGAGTATAACCCGCAACCACTGCTCCCATAATCTCCCCCTTCGTGTTTTTAATAGGAGCTGCGGATACTGCGCAAAGTTGCTGCATAATATCCGATTCAATTGTGGAAACGGTTTTTCCACTCAACGCAGCGGCAACGCTCTCGTTATTCTTAATATCAGTCTTGTCGACCGCAATTCCAGCGCTTGCATTAACCTTACCGTTTATATCGGTGATTATAAAGAATTCGGTTTCCGTATTTTTTTGAAATACCGAAGCGACATTCTTTATATTGTCAGAGTCTCCAATCAACAATGCGTTGATTATAGCATCTTCCCGAGCTCCGAACGTAGCGTTGATTGTCGCGGTATCCAAGACATCAAACACCTTGGTTTTGAGACCGTTTACGCCATTATTGGCTTGTTTTTCACTATTCCCGGTGTTGTAAGAGTTTACCTGCAGTAATATCACTCCGACAATAACGGTTACAGCAACGATGAAAGTGAGTATTGAAAACAACAAAACCCTGCTACTGAGTCTTCTGCTTTTCTTCATTGGTACGATTCCCCTTTTTCGCAATTGTTTATTTTCTTTTTTATTAGCTTTGAAGCCATTTTTATAGCGTCAGGGATGGTTTCTAATGCGAACTGCTTTTCAACCGCACCTGTTTCATAAGCCACCTTAGGCATTCCGTACACTACCGAGGTTTTTTCGTCCTGACCTATAGTTACAGCTCCGTTTTTCCGCATTTCCAAAAGCCCTTTTGCTCCGTCCTGACCCATTCCTGTCAATATCACACCTATGGAATTTGCACCGCATTCCTTTGCTACAGAGAAGAACAGTTTATCCACAGACGGACAATGACCGTTTACCTTATCGCCCGGAACGATGTCGGTTTTAAATATCTGACCGATTTTTTTTATAACTAAATGCTTGTCCCCCGGTGCGATGAATACCTTTCCGGGTTCAATCACTTCATTCCCCTGCGCTTCTTTTACGTTAAGGGAAGTCTGTGTGTTCATTCGCTCCGCAAACATTTTTGAAAAAACCGGAGGTATATGCTGGACTATCACAATACCGGGTATGTTTTCAGGCAGGTTCCTCAAAACACTGTACAGAGCTTCTGTCCCCCCTGTTGACGCACCTATCGCAATTATTTTCTTTTCATCAAACTTATTCGATTCAAAGATGGGTTTGGTTATTGTTTTTATGGATTTTTTGACCTTCGCTTTTGTCGCTATTTTAATTTTCGACCTTAACTCAGCAATGAAATCTTCCATAGATGATATACGATTACCCTCCGGTTTTGTGATAAAATCGACCGCTCCTGCGTTCATGGCGTCAAATATCGCATCCGAAATCGTGCTGACTACAATAACAGGCAGTGGATACTGGGGTATTAATTGTCTTACAAACTCAATTCCGTTCATCCTCGGCATCTGTATATCGCAGGTCAAGCAATCCGGACTGTATTTAATAATCATATCTCTGGCTTGAAAAGGGTTACTCGCCTTCCCGACAATCTTAATTTCGGGATCTTCTGATAATCCTCTCGCCAATACCTCTCTGAACAATACCGAATCGTCTACAATAAGGACTTTAATTTTTCCGTTTACCATAACATTACTCCGTTTTGTTGTTATATTTTGCGATAAACAGCAGGTGCTACATATCTGAAATCCGATTCATTCCTTGCAATAGCCTCCGAATGTCCTAAAAACAGATACCCCCCATTCCCCGTTCTTTCATATAATTTATTTACCAGATCGATTTTTGTATTGTTATCAAAGTAAATCATTACATTTCTGCAAAAGATTACATGAAATTTTTTCCTGAACGGAAACCTGCTCTCCATCAAATTAAACTTTCTGTATATCACTTCGTTTTTTATACTATCCACTACAACGGAGTTTTCATCGTCAACTGCCTTAAAATAATTCATCCTCCAACTCAAGGGTAGCGATTTCAGCTTTTCGTTTGCATACTCCCCTTTCATAGCTTCATGCAAAACTTTTTCTGAAATATCTGTCGCCAGAATCTTTTTATCCCAAAATATCTTCTTTTTTCCCAAAAACTCGTCTATCAACATCGCAAGAGTATATGACTCCTCTCCCGTAGAGCAAGCGGCACACCAGATTCTTAAGTCTCTGTTTGTTACGCCAGTATACAGTTCCGGGAGAACAGTGTTCTTAAAATAATCGAAATGATCCTTTTCCCGCATAAAAAAGGTATGGTTGGTAGTTATTTTATTAATAAGCTGCGATATGACGGCTTCGGATTTGTCCGAGGTCAGCGCTTTGTAAAAATCTGTAAAACTACTGTATCCGTTTTGAATTAATGTGTTGCTCAAACGTCCTGTCAACAGAGCCCGCTTTTCTTCCTTGATATTAATTCCGTAATTATCCTTTATAAATCCTACGAGTTGATGAAATTCTTTATCTGTGATTTGTATCATAATTCTAAGTATTTCGGATGGATAGGGTTTCCTCTCCATCCGAAGTCTCCGTTACAAAGTTTAATACTTACCGAACTCACCGTCACTGAGTGATATTTTTATTTCATTTGAGGCTTTTTCCTTGGGTATTTCAACAGCCGGCTTTTTTAACTGTGTGCCGCTTTGCTGAATGACCGACCGGCTTTTATTACCACCTGAGTTTTTGAGAGTAAACTTTGATACCTGCTCTTCCAGTACGGCAGCCTGTCCCGATAATTGCTCGCTTGCCGCGGCGCTCTCCTCTGAGGTTGCAGAGTTGTTCTGGACAACCTGAGAAACCTGTAAGATACCCTGATTTATCTGCTCGATACCGCTTGCCTGTTCATCAGACGCTACCGATATTCTTTCTACAAGCTCTGCGACCTTTTCAACTCCCTCAACGATCTTTTTAAGCTCATCCGCTGTTTCGTTGGCTATCTTCGTTCCGCCGTCAACCTTATTCATTGACCCTTCGATAAGGTCCGCTGTTTCCTTAGCTGCTTTTGCAGATTTGGCCGCAAGACTTCTTACTTCCTCTGCCACTACGGCAAAGCCTTTTCCGTACTGTCCCGCGCGTGCCGCCTCAACCGCTGCATTGAGCGCAAGTATGTTGGTCTGGAAAGCTATATCCTCAATAACCTTGATGATTTTTGATATGTTGTTTGAGGAAATATTTATCTCCTCCATCGCTTTGAGCATCTGCTCCATCTGCTCGTTGCCTTTCGCAGCAAATACTCTTGCATCGGAGGCGTATGTATCTGCATTTTTAGCGTTTTCCGCGTTAAGCTTTGTCTGTGAAGCGATCTGCTCTATCGAAGCTGTAAGCTCCTCTATCGAGCTTGCCTGCTCGGTTGCGCCCTGTGATAATTCCATACTTGAATCGGATATCTGCTTCGCTCCGGTTGCCACCTGCTCGGAGGCTATGCTGATATTCGACACAAGCTCATTTATATTTTCCGTCAGAGCCTGAAAAGACTCTGCCAAAACACCGATCTCATCTTTTCTCTTTAAGTATTCATCAGACAAATCCTTTGAGAAGTCCCCACCTGCAAATATGTGTGCTTGCTGCGCGGCCAATTGTATAGGTTTTTTGAATCCTCTGCCGATAAATATTGCTAAAATTACTCCTAATACTAAGCATAGAATAGCAATTGTAGCCAAGATGATAGTCAAGCGAGTAATCTGTTGGAAAACCTCTGATTTCGGAGCAGTCAGCGCTATTGACCATGTAGTACCCTTAACCGGTGTGTATGCCATGTATTTTTCAGTACCGCCGTATGAATATTCACCGACTCCAGTTTCACCAGCCATCATCTTTCTTTCCAATGATATAAGCTCTGCTAACTTTTTTGCTGCTTCGGGATCCTTTTCAGCTGTTTTTATATCATTGTCATAATTCATTACAAGCTCGTAATCCTTATGAGCGATCGTTGTGCACTGGCTGTCAATCATATACGCACTGCCTTTTTCTCCGTATGTAATCTCTTTAACCATTTCAGTTAATTCAGCCGCGTTCCTGACTGCCGATAATGTACCAATAATTTTACCATCTCTACCTTTTATAGGAACAGCGTATACTACCACCAGATTATCATCTCCGCTCCTAATTAACGGTTCCGAGATGTAGTTTTCACCCTTAATCGCTTTTTGAAAATATACGCGCCCGGATATTTCAATCGAATCAGCCAAGAGTGAGTAGGATTGCCCAGTTGGATCAGAGACCATCATATCGAAGTTGTCATTCTCTTTTGCAACCTTTTCCAACCTCGCTAAAATAAGATCTTTGTTCGCATACATATCAAGAAATATTTCATCCTGTGTGGTTGCCGCGAGACTGTTAAAATGTTTTGACAGTTCCGCAGAAACCTTTAGTGAGGCCTGCTGTACAATGTTTTTCATAGCATCGCTTGTGCTCTCCTCAAGCGAACTGCTTGAGAAAAAGTATGAAGCTCCCGTAAGAAAGATGCTGACCAGAAAAACAATAAGAGTGATGTACAGTACCAGCTTATATGATATGCTTTTAAAACCCTTTTTTTTCATTTTTCCCTCCTAATATTCACAAAGCATTTAAAGTTCTTTTGTGCTGATTTTTGTCTTTTCCTAACAAATCCTTGCTAATAATTCGATATCTTTTCGGCAATTATCGCTTCTTCTTCGCAATTAATCATACATTCAAAGTCAAGCAGCAGCTTTATCTCCTCGCCCACCTTGCCGATACCCTTTATAAATTTATTGCTTGCCTTATTTATATCCGGCGGATCAACTATATCAGTGTCGGGGATAGTCAAGACCTCTGCCACGCTGTCAACGATAAAACCGATATCCATATTGTCGATAAGAGCGACAATAACGCAGGTTCTGTCGTTATACTCAAGTACAGGCTTATTGAATCTGAGTCTTACATCCATTAAAGGTATGATTTTTCCTCTGAGATTGATAATGCCTTTGATATACTCCGGCAGCCCGGGTATTGTTGTTATCGGCATCATATTAATAATTTCCGTGACATATCTGATTTCAATACCGTAAAATTCGTTATCAAGATTAAAGGTAAGAAATCTTCCCGATTGGGTATCTTCCTCGATATCCGTAATTCTTTTCACATCTGCCATTATCGTTTACTCCCCTTTTCCATATTTTATTTCCGAATTAATTAACCATGCAGGATCAAGAATCAAGCTGATACTGCCGTCACCGAGCAGTGTACAGCCCGATAGCCCCTCAACCTTTTTTATTCTCTTAATGTAATCCGGCATGGATTTTACTACTACTTGTTGCTGTCCCAATAAACAATCCGCAAAAATACACCTCCTCTTTTCCTCCTGCTCAACCATTATCAGAATACCGTCGGAGAGCTCCGTAACCTCGGTTTCGATATCCCATTGCTTGTGCAGCTTCATAATTGCATAGCATTCCCCGCGGACCATAATCATTTCATTACCCTCAGTATCCATGAAGATACTCCCGTTTTCAGGCTTGAACGACTCTCTTATGGCTGTAATGGGGATAGTAAAGTTTTTAGCACCGACCTTTATGTTCATACCGTCTATTATAGCAACCGTCAAAGGAATTTTCATAGTAACGGTAGTACCCATACCCTCAGTGCTTTCGACCGAAACAGAGCCACCGATGGAGGTGATGTTCTGCATAACCACATCCAAACCTACGCCCCGCCCACTGAATTCCGATACTTCTGCGTTTGTAGAAAACCCGGGCAGGAATATCAGGCTACAAATCTCTTTATCAGTCATTTCGCTTTCGGGCTTTGTAAGGATATTGTTGTTTCTCGCTTTTTCGAGAATCTTCTCCTTGTTCAAACCCCTTCCGTCATCATGTACGAGAATGTACACATTACTGCCGGAATTATATGCTTCAAGCGTAATCGTTCCGATAGCGGGCTTGTTTAGAGCAATACGCACCTCCTCGCTCTCTAAACCGTGATCTATACAGTTTCTTACAAGATGCATAAGTGGGTCAGAAAGATGCTCGATGATACTCTTATCCACTTCTGTATCCTCGCCGGACAATTCCAGATTTACTTCCTTGCCGAGCTTTTTAGACATATCGCGTACAATTCTGTGAGTTTTTTGAAAAGTTGTAGTCAATGGTACTAAACGCATTGACATAACCAAATCCTGCATCTCCACGATAATCTTATGCAGTTGAAGTGCTTCCTTTTGAAAGGACTGTAATTCCAATCCTTTCAGATCCGGATTATTAGCGACCATAGATTCCGAAATGACAACCTCGCCAACTAAATTCATTAATTTGTCGAGCTTTGAAATATTGATGCTTATGATACTCTGGCCTGACGAATGGTTGTCCTGTTTGATTAAAGTCTCCTCGTTTTTTATTTTTTCGGACTCACTTTCAACAGTTACTCTTCCGCTTGTCGTATTTTCGTTTTCAGCCTGCAGACATATATCCACATCAGTAAGTGTTAAATCAATGTCCCTTATAAAGGGCATGTTCATGAATAAGCTCTGTAGCTCGCTATATGCTTTATCGGATGTAAAATATACGAGGAATCCGCTTTTTCTTATTATATTCGTTGTTTCGTCGTTATCTAAAACGTTTTCTGGAACGGTTACGATATCATACGCATACTCCCTCATATCTCTGATTATGGAATAAGCTCTGATGTTCTCCATCTCACAGCCGTACTCAAAGTAAAAAATAGCTTTATAACTGATATGTGCGAGCATCTTCTCACTGTTCGTTGTATCGGTGGAAGCTCCCTTCAATTTGCACAGGTAATTATCAAGCTCTTCAATAAGCCTATTTGATTCATCAGCGTTTGGATCCCTGTTCTCTCTTATACCGGATACTTCGTTATTTATGTAGTCCATGCAAAGAAGAATTAAATCGGATACATGAGAACAACTGTATTTTACATCCTTGTTTTCACGAATGAAGTAAAACAGATCCTCCGCTTTATGTGCCAATGAAGCTATCTCAGGATATGACATCATCGCTGCAGACCCTTTTATGGTATGCATTATCCTGAATATTTCGTTAATAGCATTATTGGAAAAGCCGTCTTCCTTTTCCGTATCAAGTATTATCTGTTCCAGTTGCTCAGTATTCTGCAATGTTTCAAAAATAAACATTTCAAGCAAAGAATCCCCGCTGTTCTGCACTGCCATATACTCAACTCCGTAATAATTTATTTGTCTGACGCAATTTTCAGAAGCGTCTGCGTTATATGTTCTTCCTTATATGGTTTTACGATAAACGATTTTGCTCCGTTTATAATCGCTTCCTTAACCATTCGCTCCTGCCCCATTGCGGATATCATAACCACCTTAGCTGTCGGATCCGCTTCACGGATTTTTTTCAAAGCTTCGATTCCGGTCATGTCCGGCATAGTAATATCCATAGTCACAATGTCCGGTCGGTATTCCAGATATTTTTCTATACCCTCCTGTCCGTTTTTCGCATCGGCTACAACCTTGAAACCGCTTTTTTCAAGAACATTTTTAATCGCTAATCTCATAAAAGCTGCGTCGTCGACAACCAATACATTGATCATAATAAATTTCCCCCTCTATGCTTGCTTAATTTTATTTATGTAATCCAATTACGGTAACATTCAACAATTCAGGATTGTTACACAAATCATAGATTTCTTCTTTTCCGCCATTGTTTTCTGATGAAACTATCCTTATTTTGGGTCTCATAAAGCTATTCGGATAATTTTCGACAACAACGCCTCTCTTACCATTGCTGAGATTTACGATAGTTCCGATCGGATATGGTACTATTTTTTTGATAAAAAGGTTTAAAATGCTGGGATCAAACATAATTCCGGCGTTCCCCATTATATGCTCTATTGCTTCTGACGGAGAAAATGCGGGTCTATATGGTCTGTCAGAAGTCATAGCGTCAAAATTATCGCATATTGCAATAATTTTACCCTCTATAGTCTGCTTGTTGTGCGGAAGTCCCAGCGGATATCCTTTTGAGTCATATCTCTCGTGATGTGTCAATACAGCGATAACCGATTCAAGCGGAAGTGCGTTTTGTCTTTTTAAATAATCGCTGCCGAGCCGACTGTGCTTTTTCATTATTTCAAATTCGCTTTTGGTTAAAGGTCCGTTTTTATTTAATATCTCTTTTGGTATAAAAATTTTCCCGACATCGTGAAGCAATGCGCCCATACCAAGTTTGTACAGCGCCTTTCTGTTCATACCCGCTGATACGCCTACCATAATTGCAAGACCGGCGACACTCACGCAATGATAATAGGTGTAATCGTCAAAAACTTTTAGATCTACCATATTTACCATAGCGTTCTTATCCGTGGAAATCTCATCGATAATATCCTCCAATAAGTTTTTCATCGACGAGAGCGAATTTCTCGCTTCAAAGGTATTGTTCTTTTCTATACCTATAAAGAAGCTCCTGACTGCTCTGACCGTGTTTTCCTTAAGCTTTGTGCTTATAATTCCTTTAACGCCTGAGTCTTCCACAGAATCGTCTGCGATATATGCACCGTCACATTCCGAGTCCAACAATTTTTCGATAAATTTTTCCGTAAGCTCGCTTCCCATCGCAAGAAGTAACTCACCATGTATTCCGTATATGTTTTTTGCTAAAACCATCCCGGGTTTCAAGTTTGTCGATTGAACGAATCTCATATTAATCCCCAAGACCTGTCAACGTCATATACTACAAAATGCACTGATAACAGGTAATTTTATACTTTTATAATTTAACGTCTTACTTCATTATTTTTTTAATATAAATGCATTTAGCTAATTCTGCGGGAGTATATTTACTCCCGCAGAATGATCATTACACCTCAGGCTACTATATTATTGAAGTAACTGTAGTACGCCCTGAGGCTGTGAATTAGCTTGTGCAAGCATCGACTGAGCAGCCTGGAGAAGAATGTTGTTCTTTGTGTACTCGGTCATCTCCTCGGCCATATCGACGTCTCTTACACGGGATTCCGCCGACTGAAGGTTCTCTTTTGTCGTTGCCATGTTGTTTATAACGTGTTCCAGCTGGTTCTGCTGTGCACCGTAGGTAGCCCTTGCGGTGTTAACCTCGGTGATAGCATTCTCAACATCCGTAACAGCTACTGCCGCTGCGGTGGTTCCGTCCGTTATAACAGCCGTTTTTGCTGTAAGAGCCGACATATTTGTAATCGTTAACGGTGCGATGTCTATGGTCTGGTTGCCGTCCTCACCGTATGCGATTGAAGCGGATGCTGTTCCCGCGGTGATGACACCGGTTGCGACAGCATATGTAGCTCCGCCGAAAACAGATATTCCGTTAAACTTTGTATCCGTATAAACTCCGGCGATAGCTGTGCCAAGTGCTTTCATCTCAGAACCGATATTCTTCTTGTCATCGCCGCTGTAGGTTCCGTTTTTAACCTGAACAGCAAGCTCCTTGAGTCTGGTTAGCATATCGGATACTTCGTTTAATGCACCCTCTGCTGTCTGAAGGAACGAAACTCCGTCTTCTGCATTTCTTGTTGCCTGAGTAAGTCCGCGGATCTGGCTCCTCATCTTCTCGGAAATCGAAAGACCTGCCGCGTCGTCCGCCGCACGATTGATTCTCGAACCGCTGGAGAGCTTCTCCATAGATTTGTTTGCAGTTACCGCGTTGCTGTTATATGAACGATAGGTGTTCATAGCAGCGATGTTATGACTAATACGCATTTAATAATCCTCCTTGAATTTTAAATTGGGATTCCTTTCCCATAATATGTTTTTACTTGATTAGACTCGGAACGTAAGTTATCTGAGTAACTGTAGTACGCCCTGAGGCTGTGCATTAGCCTGTGCAAGCATTGACTGAGCAGCCTGGAGAAGGATGTTGTTCTTTGTGTACTCGGTCATCTCCTCGGCCATATCGACGTCTCTTACACGGGATTCCGCTGATTGAAGGTTCTCTTTTGTCGTTGCCATGTTGTTGGTAACATGCTCAAGCTGGTTCTGCTGTGCACCATAGGTAGCTCTTGTGGTGTTTACCTCTGTGATAGCTGCTTCAACGGAGTCAACATCAACCAGTTTTGCGTTTGTTGCTTTTGCCGCAGCATCGGCACCTGTTGTTGCTGCTGCCGTCAATGTGGTAAGTGCGTTCATTTCGCTTGTGACAGCTGCCAGAATAGTAACTGTCTGATCTCCGTTCTCACCATAAGCGATGGTTGCTGCGGTAGCAGTTCCGTCATTTTCAGCAAGAACTCCGCTTGCCGCAGTCTGCGTTCCGAAAACCGTGATGCCGTTGAACTTTGTGTCCGTATAGATTCCGGCGATAGCTGTGCCGAGTGCATTCATCTCAGAACCGATGTTTACGGCGTCGTCGTTGCTGTAGGTTCCGTTTTTAACCTGAACAGCAAGCTCCTTGAGTCTGGTTAGCATATCGGATACTTCGTTTAATGCACCCTCTGCTGTCTGAAGGAACGAAACTCCGTCTTCTGCATTTCTTGTTGCCTGAGTAAGTCCGCGGATCTGGCTCCTCATCTTCTCGGAAATCGAAAGACCTGCCGCGTCGTCCGCCGCACGATTGATTCTCGAACCGCTGGAGAGCTTCTCCATGGACTTGTTTGCAGTTACTGCGTTGCTGTTATATGAACGATAGGTGTTCATAGCAGCGATGTTATGACTGATACGCATTTAATAATCCTCCTTGAATTTTTGTTGTGGGATTCCTTTCCCCTTTTTTTGTATGACCGTTTATCATACTTTTTTACTGAAGTAGCTGAAGTACGCCCTGAGGCTGTGAATTAGCCTGTGCAAGCATCGACTGTGCAGCCTGGAGAAGAATGCTGTTCTTTGTGTACTCGGTCATCTCCTCGGCCATATCGACGTCTCTTACACGAGATTCCGCCGATTGAAGGTTCTCTTTTGTCGTCGCCATGTTGTTGGTAACATGCTCAAGCTGGTTCTGCTGTGCACCATAGGTAGCTCTTGTGGTGTTTACCTCGGTAATAGCTGCTTCAACTAAAGCCACCGTTACATCCTCCGGAGCAGTTCCTGCCGTTGCTGTCTCAACGGTAAGAGCATTCATCGCGGTTGTAGTTGCCTGCAAAACCGTGATCGACTGAGCACCATCCTCACCGTATGCTATGGTCGCTGCAATATCCGCTGCCAAAGGTGTAGCGGGTACTGTTTGCGCGGCAAGAACACCGGCTGTAGTGTCATCGTCCTGAATACCGAATACGGCAATTCCGTTAAACTTCGTGTCCGCATAGATTCCAGCGATAGCCGTGCCTAACGCATTCATCTCTGAGCCGATGTTAGCTTTGTCGTGGGTGCTGTAGGTTCCGTTCTTAACCTGAACAGCAAGCTCCTTGAGTCTGGTGAGCATATCGGATACTTCATTTAAAGCACCCTCTGCCGTCTGAAGGAATGAGATACCGTCCTCTGCGTTCCTCATTGCCTGGGAGAGTCCGCGAATCTGGCTTCTCATCTTCTCGGAAATCGAAAGACCTGCCGCGTCATCCGCTGCGCGATTGATCCTCGAGCCGCTGGAGAGCTTCTCCATGGACTTGTTTGCAGTTACTGCGTTGCTGTTGTATGAACGGTAGGTGTTCATAGCAGCAATGTTGTGACTGATACGCATTAAATTATCCTCCTTGAATTTTTTTCGGGAATCCTTTCCCTTTTTTTTCTTCGTTTTCAAACAGCACAAAATCTAAAAAGACTTGGGTGCACGGGCTTTTTGACAGATTTTGTTACTGTACCTAAAAGAACCGGTAAAATATACAGAAAATTTGTATATTCTACTTCATTACATATATCGAACATATATTTTTAAAATAAAGTAACAGCATCTGAAATGCGTAAAAAAGTCATGCAATGCATAGCACCGCATGACAATTGAAGCAGATTTATTTATATAAACACAAAAAACCCTTGACAATGCTTAACAATCAGCAAAGTCAAGGGTTTTAAAATTTTTTACATGGCTTATAATCTTGATAAAGTATTCATTTGCATATTATATCGAAAGCGTAGGTTTGGTTTCGTTAGCATAAGTATAAACCGTTATCCGCGATAAAACTTACAACCACTGAATACTGTATAAACTTTTCGTTAAAATATGAACACTGATAAGTTTTTTACGTTTTGCTTTTATACCAATCCGTTACGGATATAACCCAAACAGTTTGAGAAGTTTCTGCCAAAAGGTCAGCTTAACAGGCACTGTTTCGGCACTTTCCAAAATCTCTATAACCTCGATAGGATCGGTTTTCATTACAAATTGCACAGCGGTCACATTTGTATTTTTTTCCGAAACAAAAGACACGGGGGTAAAATCGGATTTATCATATTGACTGATTATCTCATCTATTTCGAACTCTATTCTTTTTGGCAAGTCAGCCACTGCATCGTTTAATTTGCTTGTACCTTCATTCAAGAAAGTAGCTCCGGTGTCTAATTCACCGATACCGCTTGCAAGAGACTTAAGACCTTCATTAATTTCACCGTATCCTTCTGCAAGGCTTTTAACACCACCAACATATTCACCAAGTCCTGCATCAAACAGACTGTAGTTGTTTGCAACTTCAAAGAGACCTTCTTGTAGTTGCTTGATTTTCCCGGTGATGTCCATATCATTTATTACCTGCTCTATTTCAGTTGATAATCCCGAAAGCGTTTCTTCAATCGTGTTAATTGAACTGCTCATCTTGTCCAGATTACCGGAAACGGATGCGAAAGCAATTTTAACTTCGTCATAAGTTCCTTTTACTCTTTTTGAAGATGAATAATAAGCCATGAGCTGGTCAACTGTATTTTTTAACGCATTATTACCCGATACTGCTGCATATAATCCGGAAGGATCAATCTCGGTGTCAGGAATTGACGACATTGCCGAATCAAGCGCAGAATAAGCAGAAGCAAATCCATTTTTTAATTGTTGTATTCCACCATTAATGTTCGTTAATCCATCAGCAAGCTGATTTAATCCGCCGGGTAGTGCATTGATATCACTTAAATTAATTTCCCCGATGCTTTGATTGAGAGCTTCTGATATGTTAATTAAAGCTGCATTTATTTGAGCGGATGCGTTCAACAATCCTTCTGAATTAGCGCTTAATTCTGACAGTCCATCTGAAAAATCAGATGAGCCGACAGACAATTCGCTCGCTCCTGAAGAGGACTTTGTAATACCCTCGGACAGTTTTTTAACTCCTTCGTTTAAATTACTTACAGCATCCGACAGACTAGTCATATCTTTAGTCAGGTTCTCTGTGTCCGGCATTTCGATCATCATAGCAAGTGGTATAGCAGCTATTTCTATGCTGCTCATTGCAAAATCTTCTACGTCTGCTGAGACCGAAATATTTGCATCCTTTCCCGGTAAAACAGAATGAGCGATCACCTTGTTTTTGCCTGCACTGGCTATTGTAGCATTAGGAGATATAATATCCGTACACTTATCTGTATTCAGTGTAAGCGATATCTGGAGCATATAATTCTCATAGAATACAGGGTTGACAGCTTTGTTTTGTGTAACAGATATTTCGATTTTTAGTGCACCGGCTTTACCTGCAAGCTCAGGAGCAGAAATCTCTTTACTGTCTAACTCATATCGAATGTCTATGTTCCAGGGCAGCGCTTTAGACTGAAGAGTTCCCTGATAATAAAATTTATCATCAGCAGTGTTAACGGTAATCCTGTCTCCGCTTATATTCAGCTTTTCTGATGAAGTCATATTGCTTACTTCATTATAATCACCGTAATCGGTTATCATACCGCTCTTAAAGCTGTTAACTACATAAATACTCTGTACCATTCCATCCGATGTTAATAATCCATATACCACTTCTTCTTTTTGCGTAGGTGCTTCTATAGAAGACACAGGAATGGTTAAAATAATAAGTATAATCAGCGAAGCTACAAATATTGATAGAAATTTTCTCATTTTAATTCACCTCTTTAAGTTATTTTTTAGTTTTTTTATGTAGACTGAAAGCGTTTTTAAGAGTTGTTTTTTGTATAGTCTTATCGAAAATGATAAGTAGTGTTGGTAACACACAGATCACCATTACAAAAGAGAGTAGCGTCCCTCTGCCAAGCAGAGTACCGAGCTCTGAAACGATCGGGTTACCGGATGTCACAGCAAGGGTAAATCCCCCAGCAGCAAGTATACTTGCTGATACAAGAATAGCTGAAAGATTATCTGTAAGTGTTTTATACATTGCTTCTTTTTTCGGCAAGTTTTTGCGCTCTGTTAAATAGTGATTGGTGAGTAAGATGGCATAATCCACCGTGGCACCAAGTTGTACTGTACTGATAATGAGGTAGCCTATATAGCTCAATGTGTTATCGGTGAAATATGCAAATGAAAGGTTTATCCAAATCGCTGTTTCAATTGTAAACACAAGCAATACAGGAACCGTGATTGAACGAAATGTTATAAGTATTACGACAAAAATACCGATTATTGCTACTAGGTTGACAATGTTTGTGTCTATTTCAATGACATTCTTCATGTCATAAAGTGTTGCGCTCCGACCGGTTAAATAGTAAGAATCATAATGCTTCGCAGTTGAATCAAGCACCGACTTTACGGTATTAAAAGCCTGTTCCCCTTCCTCAGGCATAGATGTATACAATATAATTCGTGAGTAGTTCTCGGAGTAAAACTGGTTAACAACATTTTTTGGAACATATTGGGGTGGTATTTCAGCGCCAACAGCTGTTACATATGAAACTACATTCGTAATATTGGAAATTGAAGAAAGCTCGTCACATAGATCAGCTTCTTTCCCTGATGTTTCTTTAGGCACCAAAAGCACCAACAGATTCTCTTTGCCGAAGGTTTCTTCAATCAATGCCGTATCTTTTTCAACACGTGAACCTTCGACCGAACCTCCTGTTCCGTATATAAAAGAAGTTCTTGACTGTGCGATAAAGCAAGGTATTACGACAATAAGAGCTAATATAAGGAAAGGTATTCTGAGTTTTGATATTCCTTTGCTGACCTTACTGAAACTGGGAGCAAAACTCCGATGCTTTGTTTTATCTATCAATTTATAGCTGACAAGCGTTAATGCAGGCAGGAAAACCATTACTGATAAGAAACTCAATATAACACCTTTAGCTAAATGGAAACCCAAATCTGACCCGATGCCAAATCTCATAAAAATCAAAGCTAAAAATCCAATTATTGTCGTCGCAGCACTGGCTGCAACTGTAGGCAATGACCGTCTCATAGCAAGTTGCATGGCTTCATTCGGTTCGTGTGTTGAGCGGTACTCGTAAAAGCTATGAAGTAGGAAAATTGCATAATCCATAGAAACAGCAAGCTGCAATATCGGAGTTACAGTTTGTGTTATATAAGATATTTCATCAGAAATAGCAGTGGTCCCGATATTTATAACCACAGCTACACCAATAGTAATTAGGAACAAAAAAGGTTCAAGCCATGATTTCGTTGAAAAGATAAGGATAATCAAAATAATCGGGATAATAAATGCCATGGCAGAAAAAACCTCGGATTCAGTCATGGATTGAAATGCCGATGAATTAGCAGCATCACCACCAACAGCACCGTTATCTCCGATTAAATCGTAGATAGCATTCACTGTATCAAGCTCTTGACCGCTTTTAATTGATATACTTAACAAAGCATTTCCGTCTTTATAATAGTTTTCGGTTATAGAATTATCTAAAAATTCAAGCGGAGTGGTAATAAGATTATCCTTACCGATAACATCGTCCAGCCAACTGACAGAGGACACACCCAGAATTGCAGAAAGCTTTACTTTATACTCAAGAGCTTGTTGTATGGTCACATTTTCAAGCATAACTCTTGCGTTAGGCGCGTCACCTACAAATTCCTCCTCTATTATAGAAATAGCCACTGTTGACTGCGCATCTTCTGGTAAATAATCTACCATATCATAGTTAACAGAAACACGAGTGGAAAGAAACGTTCCGATTGCTGCTAATATAATGAATATAATAAGCACCGATTTTTTATGTTTTATTACAAGTTGCATAAGCTTTTTCACCTTTTTTCCTCCTCGAAAGTGAAATCTTTATAGATTTTAAAATATTTAATCAAACATAGTGTTGAAAATCAATCACATATATATTATAATATAATCTGATAATAATACAACAATCAGATTATTATCAGATGATAGTTGACAAACACATGATAAAAAAATGTTTAGAAAATAACATTTTCTAAAAAATAATTTTTCTCGGTGGAAAGGATATTAGAATGATTACTAAAAAAGATGATAGAAGAGTCAAGTACACAAAGATGGTGCTCAAGGATAGTTTTATAACACTTCTGGAAAAAAAGGATATTTCGAAAATCTCTATTACGGAAATATGTGAAAATGCAGATATCAACCGTGCAACTTTTTATGCCCATTACAATGATCAATATGACTTTATGAATCAAATTCAAGACGAGCTGCTTGGAAATGTGGAAAATCATCTTGCTGCTTTTTCAAAAAACGACCTTCCCATTGCAATTGTTGATATGGTTGAGCAGATATTTGAATACATAAAGGAAAATGCGCGTATTTGCAAACTCCTGCTCAGCGATCGTGGAGATTTGAATTTTCAAAAACGTGTTTTTATGCTTGTATATGAAAATATTATAAATAACATTGTTTGGAATGATTCAATTTCAAAAGAAGATGCTGAATATATACATGCTTTTACACTTACAGGTTGTATAGGAGTTATTCAAAAATGGCTGAATGATGATATGAAAAAGTCACCGCGTTTTATGGCAGCAACTATTCTAAAACTAACTTCTGAATATCAGGATTTGTACCGTAATTCCAAGACTGATGTGTAATGCTGAACTCCGGGCATCCTGCATTCTACGATATTATGGAGAAGGCCTGTATAAACTAAATAAACCTCACCTTCATCCTGTTAAATCCTTTCTCACGATTCCACCGACAACGACTTGAGGCACCATTCGTTGTATGTAAAGATGGCTTTATTTAAAGATTATCAATTGGTACAATCAGTTCGATAAACATAAATTTGAGAGGTGATAAAGACATGAGTAAACATCCGGTAATACCGATAAATTGCTATTTTCAAGGTTGTTATAACCCTGAATATGAAAAAGAAATAGCCAAGTGCAAAGACAAGTGTTACAAATACAATCAGCTTTCTCCAAATGACAGAACCGCACAAAAGGATATTCTAGATAGTATGATTGGTTCGATGGGTAAAGAAGTTATTATTACTCCACCATTCTGGTGCGATTATGGTTACAATATTACGCTTGGCGACTATTTCTATTCAAATCACAATTTAATTATTACTGACGGTATATTAAATTCATTCGCTTACCCATATACAAATGGATTTACCGAAGGGTGTAACAACAAAATTAAGGTTCTTAAGCGAACTGCTTATGGATATCGTAATTTTAAACGTTTCAAAAATCGTATTCTCCATATTTTTTCGGATAAAAACACAGAAAAATCCGAAGCAGTTTAACACCACTTCGGATTTTGATAAATTTTTTAGGATTTCTTTACCCCAACTATTGACATAGAGCCAAAAAGTCATGCAATGCATAGCACCGCATGACAATTGAAGCAGATTTATTTTTTGTCGAGAAGCTTTTTTTTCAATAATCCGAGATCCGGAATCCTGTCAGTTGCAACAGCCTCAATGTTACTACTAATCGTCTCAAGAACCTCGCTCCTCATAATAACAATATCCTTTGGAGCTTCTATGCCTATCTTGACTTTATCGCCGCTGATATCAAGAATATTAATCTTTACCTTATCGCCGATTGTAAAGCTCTCGGATGATTTACGTGTAATAACAAGCATTATCCACCCATCCCTTCGCCGGAAAACAAGCGAGTTGTCGTAGAATAATCTCTGTTTTCTAAAATTATCTGCGCACCTGTTTTCTTTTTAAAGTTTATAACAATCGGACTTTTCAGATTTATGGTGGCATCCTTAATGTTTTCGGGGATGACAGCTACAACGAAAAAACATATATCCTCCGTATCGGATGCTTTAAGCAGTTCGAAAGAGCCTTCCGGTAATATGGGTTTATAATCCTCCACAAAAATAAAAGGATCAAACAGAATTAACCTCGGATCACTGTCAATGGTTGACTGCATATGCATCATCCATTGATTTTCAGGGTTTTTCAGCAGTACAAATTTATCGACTCCGTCAAATCCGTATATACCGTTAGGAAATGCAATTATATCGTTCTCGGAAATGTCCACATAATCGAAATCTTTTGTTTTAATAAGCATTTTTTTCTCCCCATGATGTATGAAATTTCTACTCTGATTCGATTGGCAGGTCAATTTCTTCTGCTGTTCTCTCGGCATATATTTTTACTGAATAAGGAATGTATTCATATTCAATCACCGGTGGAGACCAGGATATCTTCATTTCGTCTTTTACATAATTAATGTCAAGGTACCCACCCTCCCAGCTTATTTCAGGTTTGCTTTCCGGTATAAATTTAAGCGCACTTGCGATCGTTTGAATAGAACGCTTTGCTGCAATTTGAGCAATCGTAAGGCTGTCCGGTCCGAGCATAGCGTTTTTTTCCTCTGCGTAACGCTTCATTGATTTGATAACAGCCTGCTTACCATACTCGGCGGCTTCCCTCAATACCTTATCCATCGATTTAATTCCGATTGACTCAAAAAACTTAGTGTTGTCGAGCTTCATTTCTATAGGGTGGTGCTCTATCTCGTACCCGTTTTTTTCCGTTTCGATCTCAAGCTTGGAGGGAGTAGTTTTTATAAGAAGCTGCGCAACCGTAATCTCATATCTTAGAGTAATACGGTATACTTGCATAAAAATCACCCCTTTATACGTTGTCGGCTACCTTAAATAATCCATTAACGAGGGTTGTAACAGTTTTGAACCCATCTGCAGGCAGGCATTATAAGCAAGTTCCTGTTCACTGAAAATGATAATTGCCTCTTCTAAATTAATACCCTCAAGCTCACTTTGCCTTTTTGCCGCGTTTGTCTTTTCCGAGTACAACCTCTCGGAAAAAAAGCTTATATAATCGGATTTTGCTCCTATACTAACATACTGTATCCTTATATCCGATGCTTTTTCATTCAATTTGTCAGAATAAAGCTGAATATCCGAAAGGTCGTCGTTTTCGAACTTTTCGGCGATATCGCCTAAAAGGTTATGTAGGTTGTTTGTAATTCCGTTCCCGTCAACACCGGTTCCGAGAAGAACGGCACCGGAAGTGGAAACATTGAATGCCGATTTTGGAGCAACATTTCCGCTTGCGTCGACATCCAAGCCGATCCCGACATCAATATAGCGGAATTCGTCATGAAAAGTGCCGGTTTCCACGTTCTGTCCGTTATAAAGCAGATTGCCGCTACCATCAAGCGAAAAAGGCGCTTTGCCGACCTGATCGCCGCCGAAGATATAGTCATCTCCGTATTTTGTATTCGCCGCCGCAAGGATTGTCTCCTGAAAGCCGCGAAGGGTCTTGGCAACGGTCTTTTTTACATTTATATCACTCGTTCCGGTTATACCCTGCAATACCTGAGCCAAAGCCTCTTTCGAAATAGAGTTTATACTCGAAATCGTTGATTCGTATTGATCTATGATTCCCTGCGCGTCAGAAAGGTTATTTTCGTATATTTCGATACGGGAAAGACTCTTCCTGACCTTCATTGCTTTAAGTGCAGTGGCTGGGTCATCGGAAAGCTTCATATAGCTTCTTTCGGCAGTTATGAGATAGTTTGTCTCGTTCATCTTCTCAAGACTATTATTAAGATTTTTTAGATAAGAGTTTGACATCATCCTGTTGGTCATTCTCATTATTAGTCACCTCCGCTGTTTATCTTCCGACTGTTCCCATCTTGTTTATAATAGTATCAAGCATCTCGTCAAGTGCAGTTATCACTCTTGAGGATGCTTCAAATGCTTTTTGATATTTCAACAGATTTACTGTTTCTTCATTAAGTGAAACACCCTTTATCGATTCTCTCTGGTTGTCTATTGAGGACAGCACCTTTGCCGCCGTGTACTTTACGTCGGAAACATATTTTGTGTCTATAGCAATATCGGACATCATGGATTTTACGAATTCATCGAAGGTTCCATTGAAATATGGTGTAATGCTGATATCGCTATCAAGAGTGTTTATCATTCTGAGTATGTTGTCGCATGCTCCGTCCTCGGCTGTTGTTAGTATTGTGCAGGTAATAAAGTTGGCATCCTCAAGCCATTCCGGGGATATTGCAATGCTCTCGGCGGTGTTGCCCTCAAAAAGAGGCTTGCCCGCACCGTTTAAATCATTCATGGTATCTGCAAAGCTTGCGGCAAAATCATCCAGCATACTCTTATAATACTGTATTCCGTTGAAATTATTTTCTCCGGCGGTGGCATAAGCGCCCTTACCGTTTAGTGCGTCCAAATAACCTTTAAGCGTTCCCGAGGTTATTGAAAGCTCTGTGCCGCCGGCGTTTATTGTCATATAACCCGCAGTATTCTGCAAAGAAACCGTCTCGTAAGTGCTGTTTTGCGGATCGACTAAATATTCCCCGCCGACCATTACGCTGACGGTACCGTCCGCATTTGATATTGTGGTTATCTCTAAATTCTCTGACAGCTTGTCAAAGTACAGGTTTCTCGTATCGAGCAGCTCATTAGTCGGGTTTCCGTTCAGTGTCTCAACCTGTATCGCCCTGTTCATCTTGTCGATGTTCTTGAGCAGAGTGTTGACATCGTCAACCGTAACAGAAAGGTCGTATTCCTCCTGCTCCTTTACGGTGTTAAGCTGCTCTATATAATAATTAAGGGATTCAATCATTTTCTTTGCCGAGGAGCGTGTCAGTCCGGAATATTCGATATCGCCTGCGTTTGAGGCAAGTGTTTGCAGGCTCTTATAGAATTCCTCCAAAGTCGAGCCCAAACCGTCAGTCAAAGTCTCGTCAATAATATTCTCAATGCCGGACAGGATAGAATGCAGTTTTTTAAGCTCCGAAGCTTGAGAATTAGCCGTTCTGAATCTTGAATCAAGGAATTGATCGCGGATCTGATTTATTTTATCAAGCGAAACACCCTGTCCCACAACGGTATTGTTGACAGGTGCATATTTATAACTTGAGGACTCAAAATAAACTGAAGACTGTTCTACCGTCTGGCGCGAATAGCCCTCCGTGTTCATTTTTGCTATATTCTGACCAGTAACATCAAGTCCCGTTTCTGCTGACTGTATTCCTGTTTTGGCAATCTCAAAACCCGAAAATGTAGCTCTCATATAAATCTCTCCATACTCGCATTCGGCAATCGATACCTCATTTTATACAATGCGAGCGTTTTTTCCGTACTTCGTATTGTCTGACATAACGCCAATCTGTGAAGTCAGAAAATTTATTATTTTCATCCTTGTTTCTATCAGCTTCATATTCAGAGTACCGACCTTTTTTATGCTGTTTACGGTATTCCCGATGCTCTCATGTAACGGACCTATGGTATTAATTGTATCGGGGTATTTTTCAATAAGCTCGGCTACTGTCTCAACATTCAATTCGTCGCAGAGTACTAATCTTCGCTTTTCCTGTGCGTTACATTCCATAATCAACGCCTGCTCAGAATTCATAAGCGCATTAAGATCGTCGACACTTCCCTTTTCAAGTATCATGGTCTTTTGATCTTCAACTTCAAGCAGCTTTTGTAGACTAACATCCATTGCAGAGAGTAATCCTCTGAGTTGATTAATAGTATCCATAATAAATCCGTTTCTCCTGTTCTGCAGGGTTATTATTCAGTCCCTGATAATCAGGAATCCTTTTTTTCGCCGAGAATAGCGCCGGCGATGTCCTTGCTTGGTGTATGATATGTACCGGCAGCAATGTCTTTTTTAAGATTGTATAGCTTTTCCGGTGCGGTATTTTTAGTAACTTCCTCGACAACGGCTGCGGTCAGATTTTTTATTGCAGTATATTCACGCGCTTTGTCGGAAAGAATCACACTATCCTTTTCAACCGCGGTTTCGCCAGCGCTGCTTTTTGCCTTTTTGTCGTTATTGTTCTCTGATATTCTTGAATTATATATTCTGTCAAGTTCGCTTCTCTTTATTTTCAAAACAACCAGTCCTTCCTGCAAAATTGAACGCATTAATGCTTTCTCGTAGTGATATATCGGATAAGATTAATAAAAAATTAGCATTTAATTATGTCTAATTGCTTAAATTATTTGCATTCTGCTCCATTTCATCGGCTGTTTGAATCATTCTGGTGTTGATTTGAAAACCTCTTTGAGCAGTTATCAGCTTTGCCATCTCCGAAGCAAGGTTTACATTCGATGCCTCGTTCATTCCCGGAACGATTTTTGATTCCATGTCAACCTGCGTCGTCATCGTCGTATTTATCGGCAGTTCATATTTCCCGTCTCCAGTCGCTATTAGCTTTTCAGAATCCGAAAAGTAAAACAACCCTACACAGACAGCGTTTTCTTTCTCCTCATCTGTCGCCCCCGCCGCCTCGCCGGGAGACATAAATAAAACAGGAGATTGGGTGTCAAGCTCTATTCTGTCAAGGTTTTCATCCAGAACATAATCCCCGCAATGCGAAACGAGGTAATTTACTCCCTCAAATTCATGTACAGAAAAGCTACCGGAACGCGTATATGTGATTTCACCGCGCGAATCCATCATGGCGAAAAACCCTCTTCCGTCTATCATAAAATCGGATTTATCGTCGCTCCTCTGTGCAGCTCCCTGCCCCATATCCCTCGAAATTACTATCCTGCTACCGTTTCCGTTTTGCAGCGTGACGCCCTCTTTATTGTAGAAATCCGAATACAAAAGATCGGTAAAGCTGATGTTTTGCGCCTTAAAGCTCTGCGTATTTACATTTGCGATATTATTTGCGACCGCATCGAGATAATACTGGTAATTCTTTACGCCTGATTTAGCGGTATAAAAAGCATTGATCATATCAAGACTCCTTTTTTATAACTGTCCTATTTCATTGACGGTCTTTTTCATAATCTGATCCGCCATCCTTACTATCTGACTGCAAGCCTGAAAAGCTCTCGAATCCTCTATCATCGAGGTCATTTCCTCAACGTAGCTGACGTTTGAATGCTCAAGGCTGCCTTGTATAATTTTTCCGCTGAAAACAAGCATATTCACCTCGGGCATAGATAACTCTCCGTTTTCAAACCTTTCTATACCCGATGTTTCCTCGGGAACCGTTATTAAAAGAACATCGGATACATCCCTGCCGCTAAAAACAACTCCCTGCTCGTTTACTGATATATCCGACACATCCCGGATGCTTATCCTGCCATTTTGACCCATAACATAGCTGCCGGCATCATTTATCAAAAAGCCTTCGTCATCGATAAAAAAGCTGCCGTTCCTTGTCAATCTCGCCACTCCGTCCGCATTCATAAGCGTAAAGAATCCGTCACCGTTCAAAGCAAGGTCAAGTGACCGCCCGGTTGAATAAATCGAGCCCTGCATAAAATTACTGTAAACAACTTGCGCTTCTGTACCATATGACCTTGAACCGATTTTTGTAGTTCCGTCACTGTCCGTCCTGTTAGTAATATATTCACCGAAAGTAGACATAACCAAATCCGAGCTCTTGAAACCCGCGGTCTCTATATTCGCAAGGTTATTGCCCGTAATGTTCATTGCTCTCTGCCGAAATAGCATACCGCTCGCCGCAGAATATATAATATTGTTCATAAACGGATTCTCCTTTTCTCGTTTTATCAGAGCTTCATATACTCACTAATACTGTTTTTCATTTTTTCGAGCGCTTTTGAATGTATCTGCGAAATTCTTGAGGGAGTAAGGTCCATAACAAATGCGATTTCCTTGAGCTTCAGCTCCTCGTAATAATATAATGAAATAACGGTTCTTTCCCTATCGTCAAGCTTGTCAATACACTCTGCCAGCACCTCTTTAAATTCGTCTTTCAAAACCTTATCCTCGGGATGCGTAAAGGATGTCGCGCTTTTTGCGTTGGCAAGACAGGTATTGTTTTCCTGAATAAGATCATCAAATGCCAATAAGTTCGTACTGACTTCATCACATCTGATTTTATTAAGTTCCTCCTCGCTAAGATTCAAACGCATTCTCAATTCCTTATCAAGCGGTGTTCTGCCGAGTTCATTATGCATTTTCATCGCAGTGTCATTTACCTCTTTGATACGCTTTCTGACATCTCTCGGTACCCAATCCCTCTTGCGTATGTAATCGATTATCGATCCTCTTACCCTAATGGAAGCAAAAGTGTCAAACTGCACCTCACGGGTATAATCATACCTGTCAATACAGTTTATAAGCTCAAGAACTCCCTGATTAGTCATATCCTCAATGTCCTCGCGTTTATTGCAAATGGAGCTCATTTTCTTGATATTGCAAGTAACAATATACAGATATTCGGTAAGGATTCTGTTCCTGAGCGTTATATCCTTTGTCTTTGCGTATTCCGCCCACGTTTTTTCAGTGACGGTGTTAACATCGTTTTTATAAAAGTTCATAGTCATGCCCTCTTCATTACTCATGTCAACGAAATTGTCCCGACTGCCTGTACATTTGTGTCTGAGCTGATTTCATTAAAAGATAAAACAATAGTTTGAGATGAGAATTGATTTATAAGCCTTTTATAATAAAACCTGACTACAGGAGAGGTTAAAACAATAATATCGTCCAAGCTGTCCTTAAGCCGCTTCTCCTCCCTGATCTGCGAGGTTATTATCTTTTGCATCGTATCCGGGTCTAGCGAAACATATGAGGTATTGCCCGACTTTTTTATGTTATTCATTAAAAGATTCTCAAGATCGGGGTTTACTGTGATAACCTTTATGGTGTTGTCACGGACATACATCCTGGTTATGGTTCGCTTGAGCGATTGTCTGACATATTCGGTCAGTATATCCAAATCCTTAATAGTCGGCGCATATTCGGAAATCGTTTCTAAAATGGTTGTAAGATCCCTGATTGGTATCTGCTCAGATAATAGATTGCAAAGCACCCGCTGCAGGGATACCATACTTATCGCTCCGGGAACCGTGTCCTCAACAAGCTCTTTGTTGAACTTTTTATAATTATCGAGGAGCGTGCTTAGCTCCTTACGTCCGAACAGCTCGTCGGAGTGGGTTTTTATAACCTCGGACAAGTGAGTTATGATTACGGAAAGAGGGTCTATTATTGTATAGCCGTTCATCATCGCTCTTTCGCGATTATCCTCAGTAATCCATTTTGCGGGTATTTTAAATACCGGCTCTATCGTTTCGATACCCTCAATCTCCTCAGCACTGTCCGTCTGGTTCATCGCAAGTAATCTGTCGGCAAGCACCTCGCCGCTTACTATCGCTTCTCCCTTTATTTTTATTACATACTGACTGATGCCCAGTTCCGCATTATCGCGAAGGCGCACTGTTGGAATAACAAAACCCATTTCCTCCGCATATTGACGTCTTAGCATTACAACCCTGTTGAGGAAATTACCGCCCTTGCTCTCGTCAACAAGCGGCACAAGGCTGTAACCGAACTCCACCTCGATAGGTTCTGTTGTTATAAGCGAATATATATTGTCTGAATTTTTGTAGAATTCCGTTTCCGACATCGGAAGGTCTTCTGCGTTCTCGGTCACTTTTGCTTTTCTCGCCTTCCTTTTGCTCAGGCTGTATGTACCCAACAAAAGCACCGCTCCGATTATGACAAGGATTAACGTCGGAAATGCCGGTATGAGAGATAGAGCCAAAAGTATACCGCCCGTTATCATAATTACTGTCGGATATGAAAGAAACTGCGTTTTGAAATCCGTTCCCAAATCGTTGACGGAAGCGGCACGGGTGACGATCATACCGGTCGCGGTTGAAATCATTAGCGCAGGGATTTGCAAAACCAGGCCGTCTCCGACGGTGGCGGTGATATAGATTGACAACACCTCGCTGAATTCCTTATCACCCTGAACCATACCAATGATGATGCCTCCGATACTGTTAATGAATACTATGAGTATTGAGACAATCGCATCACCCTTAACAAACTTGGTCGCACCATCCATCGAGCCGTAAAAATCAGACTCCCTTTGAATCTTCAAGCGCCTTTCCTTTGCCATTTCATCAGAAATCAGTCCTGAATTCAAATCAGCATCAATAGCCATCTGCTTACCGGGCATCGCATCGAGTGTAAATCGGGCAGCAACCTCAGCAACTCTCTCAGAGCCTTTTGTAATCACGATGAACTGTACAATAATTATAATAAGGAAGATAATAAATCCAACGACTGCGTTTCCGCTTATTACAAACGAGCCGAACGCTTCTATTACCTTTCCTGCCTCACCGCCGTTGCCTAATATCAATCTTGCCGAGGAAACGTTCAAAGCCACACGGAAAAGCGTAGTGATCAGGAGCACTGACGGAAAGATCGAGAATTCAAGCGCTTCCTTTATATACATTGTTATAAGCATAACTATCATAGAAAGTGCGATATTTATGATGATAAGTACATCAAGAACCGCAGGGCTTATCGGTACAACGATCAGGAAGATAATGCACATTACGAATATGGTCAGAATGTTGTCGAATATCTTTCTCATCGTTTTTCGCCTTTCTTAGTTTTCTTCAGCTTGTATATAAATGCCAGTATGTCTGCTACAGGACGATAAAACTCTGGGGGTATCGCTCTGTTTAATTCGACCGCTTCGTATAAACCGCGGGCGAGCGGTTTATTTTCGGTTATATAAATCCCGTTTTGCTCTGCCGTTTCTATTATCTTTAACGCAAGGTAATCCTGACCCTTTGCTATCAAAACTGGAGCCTTATCCTTTGGCGGATTATACTTCAGCGCGACGGCATAATGTGTGGGGTTTCTAATCACGACATCAGCTTGAGGCACTTTTTTTATCATTCTCATCTGTGCCATTTTACGCTGGACATCCTTTATCCTGCTCTTCAACTGCGGGTCGCCCTCGGTCTGCTTGTATTCATCCTTTACTTCCTGCTTGGTCATTCTGATTTCTCTTGTATATTCCCACCACTGATATAAATAATCCGCTGCCGCGAACAGCGTCATATACACCGCCAGTAAGATAACTATATCGTAAATAGCGTTTCCGAGCCAGGATAAGGATTGCTCCAAGCTCATTTCCGGAAGCAGTATAAGCTCCGGGATTTTTGAGTTTATCTGTGTATACAAGACAGAAGCGATAATTATTACTTTAATAACCGATTTTAAAAACTCGATAAGTGCTCTGCGGGAAAAAATCCTTTTTATGCCCATTAACGGGTTCAGCTTTGAAAAATCGGGTTTTAGTCTTGACTTTGTTACCAAAAATCTTGTCTGTACACCGCTCAATATAAAACCAATAAATCCGGTGGCCAATCCTACCGGCAAAATGATCAGCAGAGCCCTTAATATTATCTCCGCCAAAATCAGCATCGCGGTATTGTCCGTGAATTCCGTTGTCGTAGATATGCTGTTTATACTGTTTACGATAATTGATTGGGTGAACAGTAAGATCGGGGAAACGATGAGTTTAAGAATAAACACAATCGCGAGTAATCCAAGTGAGCTTGTTACATCCCTGCTCTGAAAAATATTACCTTTTTTTCGCTCATCATCACGCTTTTTTTGCGTGGCTTTCTCGGTTTTTTCACCGCTTGCCATTTATCCGTATCCTTTTACGTTATTTTTCAGGATGATGAAAGCATTTTGCTAACCCCTTCTTCAATCCTTTCGAACATAAGTGTAATAGATGTGTCAAGCACTCTTGATGTTAGGGGTATCGTAAGAATGATTATACCAAGGCCTACCGCGAGTTTTACCTGTAAACCGACGGCAAATACATTGATATGAGGGACGATCCTCATCAGTACGCCGAGCCCCGACTCCGCAAGCAATTCGATGGCGATAACAGGTATTGCGAGCTTTAGGGCAAGAATAAGAATGTCTCCGAATAAAAGCACCAGATAACTGCCGAAGCTGAAGTTGAAAAAATCATTTCCGAGCGGGAACAACAAGCAGGATTGTGTGATTATTTTGATTAAAGTAAGATGACCGTTGGAAGCAAAGAATATCAGCGTAAACAATATATTATAAACGCTTCCCGTCAGTGCCATGGATACATTGCTTTGCGGATCGTATATTCTGCCCATACCGATACCGAGCTGTATATCAATCGATTCGCCCGCTATCATGGCTATCGACATAAACATCTGCATAATCATACCGATTCCAAATCCTACGAGCAGCTCTTTCAATATTATTACAATAAAATGAAGATAGGAGGTGATTTCGGGTTCGGCATTTTTCATAGTAGGAAAAATACCTATTGCGATAACGATTGCAAGCCCGATTTTCACTGTTGCAGGAACGCTTCTTTTGCTGAGAAGGGGATTGAACAGGAATGCTCCCGATATCCGTGTTAACGCAAACAAAAATACTATATAACTATCACCGTATTCGCTTATCATGGCTAAAACATTCCATTTATATTTTCAAATATGTTCTTTGAATAATCCGTCATAATCGAAATTATCCACGAACCCAAAAATATCAGAATCAATCCTACAGCTACTATCTTCAATATAAATGCGATGCTCTGTTCTTGTATCTGAGTTGCTGCTTGTACTATCGACACCACTAACCCGATAACCGCAGTTATGGCAAGAAAGGGAGCGGCAATCAACAGCATTGTCACGACCGCGTCTTTCATTATGTATGTGATTTCCGATTGCGACATGCTCTCACTCCCATTCTGTTTTTTATTAGAAGCTAATTGAATCCGGTAATCAACGACTGGAAGGTTAGCTGCCAGCCATCAACAAGGACAAACAACATCAGCTTAAAAGGCAACGCTATCATCGTCGGGGGTAACATTACCATTCCCATAGACATCAAAGTACTCGCCACAACCATATCTATTATCAAAAACGGAAGATACAGCAGCAGCCCTATTATAAACGCCCGTTTCAGCTCGCTTGTTATAAAAGCCGGAATAATAACAAAGGACGAAATATCATCCATAGATTCAGGACGGCTTGAATTGTTTACGTTCAGGAAAAAATTCAGATCGTCCTCCTTGGTCTGCCTGAGCATAAAATTCCGGAGCGGAACCGCTGCTTTTTCAAGTGCGGCTTCCTGCGTTATTTCACCGTTTTTATACGGGATGTAAGCGGTTGTGTTTATCTCCGAAATAGTGGGTGACATGATGAACAGCGACAAGAACAACGCAATGCCTATCAAAACCTGGTTTGGCGGTGTCTGCTGGAGTCCAATAGCACTTCTCAGACAGGAAAGCACAATTATTATCCTTGTAAAACAAGTCGTCATTATAAGAATTGAGGGTAACAGCGCAATTAAAGTCAGAGTGATAACAATACCTAAAGTATCCGTGTTTCCCAGCAGATTAAAGTCGTCCGGCAGGCCTTGTGTATAGTTATCCGCCGCACTCTCCTCGGCAGCCGCCGGAATCGTTGCAATACACAGCAGAATAAGAAATAAGCAGATCGGAAGGATAATCTTTCTGAATTTTTTCATCTGTCCTTCTTATCCCTCCCCGATTGTTTGTCATTTCCATTTTTATTAATGATGGATTTTAAAATTTTCATAAAATCGGTTGTGCTCTGTCCATCAGACGAGTACTTATCCATTACTTCGGAAGAGAGCTCCGATAAAAGCTCAACTTTTCCGCTGGAAATAGACATAAGATATATTTTTGTATCGACCTTTACTACCGCAATATAGACATCCCTGCCAAGCATAACCCTCTCGAGAACCGTGATTATTTTCCCGGAGGTATAAGCGTTCTGTTTTTTTGCGATCCATCTTGTTGTCAAATATGCCGCGATGATTACAAGCACCACCACGAATAACGGAAGCAATATATCAAAAAAATCCTTCATTATCACCCTTCTTGTCTATGTTCGGAATTACCCTTTGCTGTTTAGAACCTTTGTAATCCTTATTCCGAAATTGTCGTCGATTACAACCACATCGCCTTTTGCGATAAGCTGACCGTTGACAATAACATCAACCGGATCACCTGCTTGCTTGTCAAGCTCGATAATAGAGCCCTTTGATATGTTCAGTACATCTTTTACTAATTTCTTTGCGTGACCGATCTCTACCGTTACGGTAACCTCTACGCCCATAACAAGGTCAAGATTGACCTGCTCGGGAGTTTCGTTCTCCACACCGTCGTCGTCAAAATGCTCAAACTGTATGTTCTGAACGCTTATATTTTTCTTGGGTTTGTTATCGGGTTCGGTTTTTTGTGGTTTTGGTGTTGTTTTTGGAGTCGGTGTAGTCTCGTCCGCAAAAATGGGACTGTTTATTTGTTTGTGACCGGTTACATTATCCTTGTATTCATTTGATTGTTCAACTACCTGCGATTCACTGAGATTCATGGCGTTATTCACTATCTCCTTGGCAAATTCAAGCGGCAGTACGGTTATGAACTGACTGTCAAAAAGGTCTTCGACAACGAACTTGAAGCTGACGGTTATTATAATGTTATCTTCGCTTTTTGAGAAAAAATCGTCATAGAATTCATGCGGGTTAACTATTTTGGGAGCAGATATCTCAACACCCTTGTTAAAAAAGGTAGCGAGTGCCGTGCTGGCGGAACCCATCATTTGATTCATTATCTCTCCAAGTGCGCTTGTATGGATTTCGTCGAGCTCGCTGCTTTCGACATAAGTCTCACCCAGTAAAATGCTTACGATTGCTTTTACATCGGCGACGCTCATTATCATAAGGTTGGAACCATGCAATCCTTTTGTATAATTGATCTCAGCGCCGATTGCGGGTTCTAAGCTCTTGTACTCGAACTTTTCCTTTTTTATCTGGCTGACGACAGGAGTTGTTATGGTTACCTGCCTGTTGAGGATAATCGATATTGCTGTCGCTGCCGCCCCCATGCTTATATTGAGAACTTCACCGATAGTATCCTCTTCTACGTTTGTGAGATGCTTGTTTTCGACATTGATACTCATAATTCAATCCTGCCTTTGTAGTATTTGCAAAACCTTATCGCTTTTTGGGATTTTTTTATGCCCGGTTCCCCCAAAAACCACTTATTGTTATTTATGGTCATAAGAACAGGGCTTCCGACCCTCTGTTCAAGCCTGATAACGTCGCCCACCTGCAAATTCATAATATCATGCAAAGTCAGCTTTGCAGTACCGATAATACCGCCCACATCCACATATGTTTCGCTAAGCTCGGCAAGCATAGCGTTTCTGACTTCGTCGGTAGGAATGCCGTCTTTATTTAAATCATCCCTATCGCCACTTGAGGTAAGAGCATCTATAAATGTGTATGGGATACACATGGTTATCGTGCCCTTTATATCTCCTACTTCAACATTGTAGACAATCACCTCGACGATTTCCTCTATGCGGACCGCTTTAATGAAGCGGGTGTTCGTTTCAATTTGTCTTAGTGTTACGTTCGGATTCGAAATGTTACCGAGCGTTTCGTGTATAAAGAACGAAATTTTTTTGAAAACCCGCTCCATCAGGGCGATCTCTATTTCAGAAAACTCTCTTTCGGGTATCAACGCCGTATCCGTACTCCCTCCAAGCATTTTCTCGATAAGTGAAAATGTAATGGAGTTAGACATATCCATGAGTATAACAGCGTTTATATTCGCAACATCTATGACTCCTGTCATAAGGGTATCGGGCAGCGCATTATTGTATTCATAATAGGGATGTTCCTCTATCGAGGCAACCGATATTTCACAATAGTTACGCATAAGACCGGCGAAATAGGAGGACAGATGTCTTGCCAGAACATCGGTTATGCTTGACAGAGCCTTGTTTTGTTCTCTTGACATCTTCTTAGGGCTTTTGAAATCATAGTTTTTGACTGTATGGTCTATGATTTCCGTTTTTTTCTTGTCAACAGCCTCGTTTGCAAGCTCGCTTAATAATTCATCTATTTGGTTTTGTGATAAAATTTCAGCCATCTGCCGTCATCCTTTTTCGTCATGTTCTTTGTCCGATTTTTCCATAAGCCTAATTATCTAAAATATCTTCTTTCGCAGGAGCACTCTTTGTTTTGCGTTTGTTCATAAGACTGCAGTTTGCGTAAAGTGTTTTTTTATACTCGGTAATTTTTTTTATAACCTCCTCTGCACTCTCAAGCGCGTAATACTTCCTGCCGTTCATCATCGTTATAAGAGTATCCGGCATCTGCTCGATGGTTTCGATGTGATCGCAGTTCATGTAAAATTTTTCCTGATTAAGCTTGGTTAATTCAATCATTTCAAACCTTCCCTTCTAACCGATAAAAATTATCTCTTGATGTTTACAAGCTCCTCAAGCACCTGGTCTGAGGTAGTGATGACCCTTGAGTTTGCCTGAAAGCCTCTCTGAGCGATAATCATATCAGTAAATTCCTTTGTTAAATCAACGTTGGACATTTCCAAACCGCCGGATATAAGAGTGCCGGTAATGCTGCTGCCCGCATTTGTAATCAACGGCACACCCGAACTGGAGCTTTCCTTATAATTCATGTTTCCTTCCTGGGACAAACCGCTGGGATTCGCAAATACTGCAAGCATTACGCTGCCTAATACATCGATAGTGTTTGTCACCGAGTTTGTGCCGGTTATCGTACCTCTCTCGGAAATCGAAAGACCCGTGTAATCCGAAAAGTCAGTGATTGTGAGCTTCGTAAGGTCATCGGTGAGTGCGCCCTCCATTACACCGAGAACAAAGTTTCCGTTGGAATCGACGAGCGAACCATCGGAGTTGAACTCAAAGCTGCCGACTCTTGTGTATAGAATGTCGCTGGTTGCGTCCTGCACTACAAAATATCCCTCACCCGAAATATACATATCAAGAGTGCTTCCCGTCTGTTTGTAGCCGCTTCTTGAAGTGTTTATTTCAATGGACGAAAGCGTGGAGCCATAGCCTATCTGGTTTATCTCCGATCCGCCGGAAGTCGCTGTAGCTGCGCTTTCTGCGCTTAGTGTCTGGTAATACAAGTCCGTGAAAAGCACGCTGCTCGACTTAAATCCCGTCGTGTTTACGTTAGCAATATTGTTACCGATTACATCAAGCATGGTCTGATGATTCCTAAGCCCGGTAACCGCTGAATACATTGATTTAATCATTATATAATTCCTTTCAAATAGTTATTTTTTATTCGCACGAGAACACCGTTACGGTGATGTACTGTTTTATCGTTTCGGGCTTATCTGTCAGTCAAAGCCCGTTAGCCTCCGAATGGTCCGGCTATAAAATTACTGCTCCGTCCAAATTAGTAAAAACCTTTTGTTCGCTTACCTCACCGCCATCCATTACCGTGATCACGACATTTGATGGGATGTTCACAATAAAGGCTCTGCTGTTCATAAGAATCAAGGAATCCCTGATACCCTTTTCCTCAGCAGCCTCAACTGCGCTGTTCAGCTTTGCAAGCTCCTCCACACTCAGATCGATTTCACGTTCGCTCATGCGGGAGAGTGCGTGCTTTGAAAAGTTAATACCGTTTGTTTTAGAAGAGTTTTCTAATATCTTTTCAAAAGACTCGGTTTCTGTTTTGCGTTCTGGTTTTGTAAATATATCTCCGTTTGGCTTTGTTTCTGTCACCCCGGGGGTATATTTCCAGAACTGACCGTCTATTCTTACTCCTATTTTTCATCACCTCCGTTTAGGATTGAGTTGTTTATCAGATGTCTATATCCAGTATGTCCCCAAGCTTGTAGTATCCACCTTCCACAAGGATATAGGGCTCTCCGTCCTTGTAGCTGACCTGCTCAACTTCACCTATAACAACACCCGATAAACCGCTGCTGTCGTATTGTTGAACGCTGACAGTTTTTCCAAGCAGGGATACAGCGGTGTTAGACAGCGTCGCTGCACTGAGTTGGTTTATCTGCGATAATGTCGCAAACTGTGCCATTTGAGCTATAAACTGCGTGTTGTCAACCGTGCTGTCCATACTCTGATTCTCAAGCTGTGCTGCCATCAGTGCGAAAAAATCGTCAATACCAAGATCCGCATTGGATTGAATCGCTTTGGTAGGTGATATATACGCATTTGCGGATAACGCAGCGTTAATACCGTCTACAATCATTGAATATCATTCCTCTCATTAAAGTCATACAAGGCAGTCGATCGTTCCCGACCTTATTTTTACTGTCGGCAGAATTGTTACAGTATCGGATTCCATAAAACCATACTGTTCTTCATTCATGTAATGTCTTTTTCCTCCGTCCATCATGCCCTGTTCTCTTTTTGCAAACTGTCCGCCGGAAAACATCCGTGCGAATTCGTTTACCTCCTGCTTAACCGTCAAAGAAGACAGTTTAATCTCGTTTGCTCCGTTATTGGAAATAAGTTCGTTACGAAGAGTGTCCAACTCCTCACCGATTAGCTCCTTGGTTTCGGTAAGCTCGGTCTTAATGACAATCTCAATCCCGTCGGTGTTGTTTTTCATCTCAACGGTAATCTCACCCAAGCCCTCGGGCTTCAGCTTGATTTTGAATTTGCCGTCAGTACCTTTTACGGCTTCTGACTCGATCGCTCTTGCAATCTGCGGAACAACCTCCTCCGGCGTTACGGTCATTTTTGTTTCAGGTCTGCTCGTTTTGAAAGTAAACACCTTATTAAAAACCGTATCCTGCCCTAAACTGATTTCTTCGGCACTAAAGATTTTCTTCGGTTTGACCTCCGGGATGTTTTTTCCCTTTTGTCCGGTTGTTGCAACCCCCAAATCCTCCTGTGTCGCAATCTCCTTTTTCAAAGGTTCCCGTGCCGAAATCTCCATTTTCGAAGGCTCGCGTGTAGGTGCTTCATACGGTTCACCGCTTTCGCTCTTTACCGACAATACAGTTCCGAAAGCAGCAGGCCTTTTTTCAACAGCTCCGGCTTTAAGGTCCTTCGAAAAGGGTTTGTTCTCGCTCGGTACAGGTTTTTTTTCTACGATGTCGTTCTGCAACTTGAGTTTACCGAACTCCCGTGTTTCGGTAACGATGCGGGAAATCTCTTTGGCTCCAATAGTGGTCCGGTTTGCTTTTCGATCGGTTGCGATTAAAGAGGATTCACCCTCAATAACGCCCCTGCTATCGTTGATTAACGAGTCTTTTATAATCCTTTCCGTCTTATTATCCGAAAAATGATTGACTGTAACCGTAAAAACCTTCTCCGCATGCTCTTTGGATGGAAAAAAATCAACATGGATTTTTAATTCCTCAGCGGCTATTTCGGACGCTGCCACATCAGGCGGATTGTCCAACGGAGTTGTCATAGCCGTGTCGATAAAAACGATGCTTTGCCTCTCCGGAGATACCTTTTCTTTTTTCGGGACTGATGCTTCCACTTGGTTCGGATTCTCTTTTTCGTTCTCGGTCCCGACGGTGTCTTCCGGTTTCAAAATACCGTAAGTTGCTCGCATGTTAACCCCGCCTTCGGTCACTTCGGTCTCTGCGGCCTGGCTTGATAGGGGCGACAGCAGCATTTCGAAAAATCCTGTATTCTCCCCACACGCTGCGCCTACACAAGCCGGCATGCCCTTATTTAAAACAGGTTCTCCGAATATGGCGGGATTCCGCACTGTAAATGCGTTTGGTATGCTTATGTTTTTAATTTTGTCACCTCCTTTATAAAACATTTTTTACTCTACCGCTGAATTTATATAAGCTATAAATTCCTCAATAAACTTTTCCTCGCTCTTTCTTTCACAGGCTCTGTACTGCTCGTATTTACCCTCTCTTAGCTTTTCTGTAGTTGTTTTCTCCTTGGAAACCTGCACTAATTTATCTATCTGCTTGTCTATCAACAGCTTTTTTTCTTCCATTGTTTTTTTCAGATTTTTCATTTTTTTCTTTATCATCTCTATATAAATCAGCATTACAGCAATATTGTTGATGCTTGTACCTTTTATGCATTTATTCAGGTAGTTCATTCTGTTTAGCTCATACTCACTCATAAGCTGCGCAAGCTGACCCTCAAGCTCGTTATACTCGGCACGCATAACAGCAAGAATCTCCTTTTCCCTTCGTTGTATATGCGTATTGTATTCCAGTACCTTTTGAAGCGAAAACTTAAATTTTTTCATTTACCGCACTCTCTTATTCTGTTCAGATCAGTTCATTCATCAACCGCATGGTCTCTTCGAAGCTGAACTTCTCATGAATCTTTTGCGTAAGAAAACCGTTTATCCTGTCTATATTTTCAATCGCATAATCGATTTTCGGGTTGGTTCCGCTTTTATATGCCCCGATGCTTATTAGGTCATAATTATCATAATACGCAGAAAGCGTGGACCTGACCTTTGCTGCTGCTTCCAAATGCTCTGGCTCGACTATTTCTGTCATAATTCGACTTATGCTTGCCAAAATATCGATTGCGGGATAATGATTGCGCATAGCGATAGCTCTTGATAATACGATATGTCCATCGATAATACCCCTGACAGTGTCCGAAATCGGCTCATTAACATCATCACCCTCGACAAGCACCGTATAAATCCCGGTAATAGAGCCTTTCTCAAAGTTCCCGGTTCTTTCAAGAAGTTTCGGCAGCAGAGCGTATAACGAGGGAGTGTAGCCTCTTGCGACGGGTGGTTCTCCGGTGGCAAGTCCTATCTCACGCTGTGCCATCGCAAACCGTGTCAGTGAATCCATCATAAGCAGTACATCCATGCCCTGATCCTTAAAGAACTCGGCGATAGCGGTTGCCGTCATTGCGCATTTAAGACGCATCATCGCAGGCTGGTCGGATGTTGCTACAACAAGCACCGTCCTCGCCATACCCGACTCCTGAAGATCCCTCTCGATAAAACCTCTTACCTCTCTGCCTCTCTCACCGACAAGTGCGATAACATTTACATCCGCTTCTATATTACGGGCAATCATTCCCATCAGGGTGCTCTTGCCGACTCCGCTTCCTGAGAAAATGCCCATTCTCTGACCTTTTCCAATCGTAAGCAGGGAATCTATGGGTTTTATGCCCATTATAATAGGCTCGCTTATCTGCGGTCTTAGGAGCGGATTTGACGGTGTACCCTGAACCGGATAGCTCCTCTCTGTTTGTATATCCCCCCTCCCATCGATGGGGTTGCCGAAGCCGTCGATTACCCTGCCGATGAGGTTTTTACCTACCGGAATACGCGGAGACTCACCGGTTGACTCCACCACACTGCCCTTTGTAATGCCGTTTGTATCCTCATATGGCATCAGAATCACCCTGTTGTCCTTGAATCCGACGACCTCCGCTTTTATATGAGTATTGTTTTTCAGACTGTGTATCCTGCATACAGTGCCTATGTCTGCGTTCGGTCCGGTGCTCTCGATAACCATTCCTACTAATTTATCTATTTTTCCTTTTGTATTTATCGGATTCGTATTCTCAATAACCTCAAAAAGCCTGTTAAACAATTTCCTGTTCCTCTTGTAAAAGTCGATTCGCAGCTTTTTTTAAAAAACTTAACTGTGTGTCTATTCCGGAATCAACTATCTTTTCAGCTGTCTCGACAATGCAGCTCCCCTTTGGAGCATTATCCAAAACCTTTATATTAATACGCTCCGCACCGCTTACCATTCCGAGCAACTGATCACTGTGGGAGGTGGCGAAAACAGCATCGGAATCCGAGACAGAGAGCCTAACCCACTTCTGTGCCACTATATCCTTGACGGCTTTTTCATATATGTCAAGAAACAAGCCCTGGTCTTCAGTAAGCTTGCGGTTTACAACCTTTTCAGCGACTTTAAAAGCAAGTTCGATAATATTGCTTCTGTTTTCGGTAAGAAAGCTGATCTTATTCGCCTCAAGCTCGCTAATAATCCGCTTAATCTCCTCGAGTCCAGCGTTGTACTTTTCTGTCGCTTGCTCCTGACCTTTATTAAAGCCCTCGGCAAATCCTCTCTCACTTGCAATTTCAAACTCTTTTTTAGCGGCAAGTACGGCGTTTCTATTGATTTCTTCCGCCGCCTCTGTTGCTTTATCGAGGATTGTTTTCGCTTTCGATTCTGCATCGGGTATTGAACTTTTGCGATTTATCCTCTTAACTCTGATAGTTTCATAAGGTGTCCCGCTTATTTCTATATTTTCGTTCTTTAAAAGATTAGACAACTATCTCATCCTTTCTTCCCCTCGAAATATAGATATCACCCGACTCTTCTAACGTTCTGACGAGTGCAACCAGCTTTTGCTGTTTCTCCTCGACATCCGAAAGCCTTACACCGCGCAGATACTTTGATTCTTCTTCCATCGTTTCCTTCATACGTAGGGACATATTCTCGTAGATCCTGTCCGTGACATCTTTGCTGAGACCTTTTAATGCAATCAACAAATCACCTGTATTGACATCTTGCAAAAATCTCTGTATATAAATCGGATCGAGCGTTGCAATATCCTCGAAAACAAACATACAGTTCCTAATCTCTTCACAGAGCTTGGGATCTTTTTTGGACAGTTCTTCCAAAATGTATTTTTCGGTACTTCTGTCTACGGAGTTCAAAACCTCGGCAATATACTTTGCACCGCCTATCTCCGTAATACCCGTAGTCTCGTTCATAGACATTTTGTGTTCTATGAGTTTTTCGACATCTTTTACAACCTCGGGAGAAGTGCTCTCCATTAAAGCGATTCGTTCTGCAACATCTATCTGAATATCGCGCGGCAGTTCACTCAGAATGACTGCGGATTGCTCTGTTGTACAATAGGACAAAATAAGGGCTATCGTCTGAGGGTGCTCGTTTTGTATAAGAATCAAAAGCTGCTTTGGATCAACCTTATAGATAAAATCGAAGGATCTGACCTGAAGTGACTTTGTAATCTTGTCGATAAGCTCTGCAGCGACGGATGTACCCTTTGACTTTTCAAGCACAGCCTTCGCATATTCGATTCCGCCCTCGGTTATAAAGGTCTGTGCCTGACATAGACTATAGAACTCGTCCATAGTATCCTCGACCACCTCGGCGGTCAATGCAGGCATTGTAGCGATTTTTACTGTGAGCATCTCTATCTCATCTTCATGCAGGTATCTGAAAACCTGTGAGGCGTTGTCTACCCCGAGCGACAGAACAACAGTAGCCGCTTTTCTCAGTGACTCGGATTTATTTCCCTTTAGGTTCATTTGTTCTCTTCCTCCTTCATCCATACCCTCAGTAATTGGGCTACAGTTTCAGGATTGCTTGAGGAGAATTCCTTTATCTGACGCTTCAAAGCCTGTTCTCTGGTTTCGTTTAAAACTATCTCGCCCGGCATATCCTCCTGCCTTGGATTTGGAGCGGTAGGACTTCTCTTCTCCTCCGAAGCACCGAATTTCCCAGTGAGCATAATCTTGTTCACTTTCTTTTTCATCTTCAATACCGTTCTTACAAGTATGAAAACAGAAACAAGCAAAATCAACATACTCGCAAAAATAATAATACCGGTAGTTCCGATTCTTTCTAAAATATCCTTTAATGAGCCTGTAAACAGACCCTCGCCTCCGGGTTGTGAAATATCGTATGATTCCTCTGATTTTATAAACTGGGCGGAGGAGACGGCAATCTTGTCCTTCGAGATCCCCATGCTGTAAGCGACAAGTTCCCTGTAATCCTCTACCTTTTCATCGGTTAGTTCGTCGGTGTTGATTATTAAAGCAACAGAAATATCGGTTATGTTACCCCCGTTATCCTGAATTATCCTGACAAGTTGATTAACAAGATACTCTGCGCTGAAGCTGTCGCTTGATGATATTTTATTTTCATCGTTTTCGATACTCGCTTCATCGCTTGTATCTGTATCCGACGTTTCGTTATAGACCGGCGGGTTTTTATTAGAGTTATCATCATTTACGGTTTTTCCGCTCCTCTCAACCCAGGATATTATACCGTTCTCACCTATTACCGGAGTATAGATCGTCTCCTCGCTTGAGATGACATCGAAATCGACAACCGTATTGACCGCTATGCTCATTCCGTTTTCACCCAAAATCGGCTTTAGGAAATCTCTTACCTTTTTTTCATATATATCGTTTATTATATTGACGGTCTGTACCTTAACATAAGCGTTGTCCGTACCGAAGACGCCTTTATCCTTTGAGTTAAGCTGTACGCCCTCTCCGTCAATAATTACAACATTATCGTTCGAAAGCCCGGTAACACTGTTAGCGACAAGATTTTCAATACCGTTTATCTGACCTGCTGAGAGCGATAGCGTACCGTTCATTTTTAAAATAACGGACGCTGTTGCGGGAACCTCGTCATCCTTGAGTACATATGAGTTATCCTCCGGGATACTTAATGTTACTATTACATCCTTTACGCCCTGAAGGGTTTTTATGGATTCCTGAATCCGTTCCTGCAACTGGAATACAAGGAGCTGTTTTTTTTCATAGTCTGTCGTGAGCAGGCTCGATTGCTCGGTAAAAATGTCATATGACAGGGAACTTTTAGGATAACCCTGAACGGCAAGCTGCATCTTAAGCGTGGCAACCTGATCTGTCGGGACAAGTATCGTATTCTCATCCTTTACCTTTACGTCAACCGCCATATCCTCAAGTACGGAATATATCTCCGCTGCTTCGTTGGTCGATAAACCTGAATAAAGACGCGAGTACTTTCCGCTGTTAAAGATAAGGGAAATTAAAATCGCTCCCGCGATAACAATACCAAGGGTAGTGATTATAATAACTATTTTCTTTTTTCCGAGCTTTTTATAAAACTCTTTTATTTGACTTGCAATTTCAGAAATTGAAAATTTCATTTTTCATTATTTTGCAGTTAGCCGTACTTTATAAGAAAAAAAGCATCGGCAACAGTGCGTTCCCTTCTTCTGTATTAAGGTTTTTGTGAATAAATAAGCTTCTTACCTACAAAGTTATATTCATAATCTCCTTATATGCATCAAGAGCTTTGTTTCGCACCTGTACCAATGTCTGTATCGCCAAATCTGCTTTTGCCATATTTATTGTAAGTGTATGTAATGCATCGGCATCTCCCGCCGCTATTTTCAAAGCATCCCTCTTTACGGCAACATCCGTCTCATACACGCTTGACACGGCGTCACTTAGCATATCTGCGAAGGGAATGAAACTGTCGTCTGATTCCGCAACAGAAACTGTACTTTGATTTTGCAATATACTGTTTATAATCTCATTTGCTGTTATGGGTGATATTGTCATAATAACGATCGTTCCTTTCTGTAGTCGCTTAACAATCGGTTCGAATGTTATCTGCCTATTTCAAGCGCTTTTACCGCCATATCCTTAACCGCATTGAATACTGTTACATTCGCCTCATAATTGCGGGAGGCTGATATCATCTCTATCATTTCTTCTACTGTATTTATCGAAGGTCTTTGAACATACCCTTCCTCATTTGCCAATGGATTACCGGGGTCATATTCCATAATGAACGCTTCATCGCTTTCATAAATCTCACTTACCACTACTCCCCCGTTAATCGACATCGCTTGGTCAAGGCTTGATGAAAAACTCAAATCATCTGTTTTCTCGGATAAAACGACCGACTTTCTCCTATACGCTTCTCCTGTAGCAGTCACGATGGAATCTGCGTTAGCAAGATTTTGGGCAACTATATTCATCCTCAGCTTCTGTGCCGTCAATGCAGAACCGGAAATATCCAACGAACTCAAAAATGCCATTCTTATCCCTCCCGTATATTAATTGCCGCCGTTGATTGCATATTTTAACCGATTGATCTGCGAGGTAAGAGAGCTAACCAGATAATAATATTGAAGTTGCGCTCTTGCAAATTCTATATTTTCTTTGTCTAAATCAACGTTATTTCCGTTTGCGTTGTTGAAAGTGTTCTCCTTTTTCGAAACGACAGGCTGCGCTCTTTCAATCGCTTTGTTCAACGCTTTTTTGGTTGAATAGCTCCTTTCGAGCACATCGTTGAGCAAGTCCTCAAAAACGACTTCGCTGCTCTTAAAGTCCGGTGTTTCGTTATTAGCGATATTGTTCGAGATTACCTGTTGTCTTAACCAGACTGCGTCGAGACCTTTTTGCAGTGCATTCATACTCGCGTTATCAAAATAAATGTTCACTATTTCGTCCGACCTTTCCGTTTTAACTGACTTTTTTGTATCTAATATATGAATAAGTTCTCTAAAAAACTGCAATTGATACGATGAAAACAGATTCTTTGCATTTTACGTTTTTATTCGACTTATTTCGACAATATTCGGCTGTTGTTTATTAAATTTATCAACAAAAACGAGGTATTTAGTGGATTTCTAACCAATAAATATTGTTAAGTTATATATTTTTTATATTTTTTGTTACCACTCATTTTTATTTATATCACAAATTTTTTCGATTGTCAACATTATTTTTATTTTTTTTGTTATTTACTTTAATTTTATGTAAAATCTGACGATATATATCAATTTTATTTATATCAATAATTATTGTTATACTATATTTCTAAGTTATAATCGGCATAACGTTTATCACTCAATTAAATCTTTTGTAATTGCGCCCGATATATATTCACGAGTAAGAACAATTTATGCTTTTAGTTACTACTTAAGTATTTATTTTGCGATAATGGTCGCTCCTAAAAGCCATCACGAAAAAAATGAGGAAAGGAATTATTTGCAAAAATAATAATAGGTGACAATATGTCCTATATAAGCGGAACAACTACAAGACTGAGCGGGCTTGCCTCCAGTATTGATACCGATATGGTTGTCGAGGAGCTGATGAAAGCAAGCGAAATAAAGGTTGACGAGGTCAGGCAGCAAAAGCAGATACTTGAGTGGAAACAGGAATTTTACCAGGAGGTCACAAAAAAGCTATACGATTTTCAGCAGAAGTATTTCAGTGATGCTTCCTGGAGCGAGTCGATTTCAAAACCTGCTCCATCTTATAATTCAAATTATATATCGGTCACCACTTCTGCAAACTCAGTGTCCGGAAATATTTATATTAAGGATATAGTAAGCGTGGCAACCGCCGCTAAGCTAACCGGCACTTCCGCTGTCAGCTCTGATCCTGTTATCGATATAGACACAAGCAATCTCTCCGAGCTGGCAGGAAAAAACATCATAATCTCCCTAAACGGGACAGAAGAACAGCTTAATTTTTCGGATATCTCATATGAAAGTTCTGCGGATGTACAAACAGAGCTGCAATCTCTGATAAACAGCAAGTTCGGCAGTGATAAAATTATGGTTTCCTTAAACGAAGACAGACTCACGCTTTCTGCCGAAAACAGTGAGATTATACTGAAAATCCCTACGGATGGGAGCGATGCTTCCTCTGTACTGACCTACGACGCTTTTTCATCCAACAGAGTAGATTTGAATGTTTCGTTAAGCTCCGCTGATTTAAGGGGAGCAATTCCTGCCGGTTCTGATATAGAATTTGTTATAAACGGTAAGACCTTCAACTTCACATCAGATGATACGCTGTCTCAGATTATGAATAAAATAAATACGAGCGATGCGGGTGTGAAAATGACATATTCGAGTCTGACCGATAAGTTTACAATCACTTCTGTAAAAACCGGCTCGGCATCGGATATAACTTTTTCCGATACCACGGGAACACTGATGAGTTCACTTTTCGGCACAGGTATTACAACATATGGCACAGATGCTGTCGTAAAGCTGAGTACAAGCGGTGCGACTGACGGTTCTGATATTATTACTATAACCCGTAGCAATAATTCCATCGATGTTGACGGAACCACAATTACGCTAAAAGGGAAAGCTCCCGGAGAAGCCGAGGAGGGTATTTCCGTTTTACTGTCGCATAACAGCGATGATATGTTCAATAAAATAACTGCATTTGTCGATGATTACAATGCTCTGCTTTCGTCGATCACTGCAAAAACATCAGAGGAATATGACCGAGATTATCCTCCTCTTACCGACGCTCAAAGAGCTGATATGTCTGAAAAGGAAATCGAGGACTGGGAAAAGAAAGCCAAAACAGGCTTGCTTGCAAACGATATATACCTCAACGATATAGCAACCTCTTTACGCTCCTGTATGTATACACCGCTTGCAAAGCTCGGAGACAATACCGAAGCACTCGGTGTGTTGATTGATTTAGGAATATCAACCGTTCATTATTCGGACAAAGGAAAGCTGACGATCGATAAAACAAAGCTTAGAAATGCGCTCAACAGTGATCCCGATAAAGCGGCTGCGTTATTCTCGCAAAAAAGCAGTATATCCTTTTCGCTTTATGCATCGGAGGAACAGCAGGAAAAGAGATTCAACGAGAGCGGAATTTTTTACAGGTTCAGTGATATATTGAATAAAAACTTGAGTACGGTAGGAAAAAAGGGAGCATTGATTTCACTTGTCGGCAGCCCTACAGCCACATTCACAGGCAACACCGATTATGCAACCCGGATTTCCGATATAAAAGAGAGAATCGAAAAGATGGAGGAAAAACTGAAAGACGAGGAGGAACGTTATTATAAAAGATTCACTGCAATGGAAAAAGCCATCGCACGGCTCAATCAGCAAAGCGCTTGGATTGCAGGCATGATGTCCGGTAAATAGAGTGTTTTGGTGATGATAATTATGGCTAATAACCATTCCTTTTCCGGTCGATTAGCACCGTAGACAGCACAAAATTGTATACAAAAGACCTGACTTTGTTATTTTAATCACTATCTTTCGGAGGTTTTACACTTTATGACCGCACAATACCAAAAATACCAGCAACAATCCGTAAGCTCGCTTACGGCGGGTGAACAGATTGTTTTATTATTTGAGCAAGCATGCATCAATATAGCAAAGGGTATAAACTTCATAGAAAAAAAAGATATTCAGGGCGCACACAACTCTATAGTCAAAGCCGAGAATATTTATAATTACTTGATCGAAAACCTCGACTTTCATTATCAGATATCATCTGATTTGTTTGCGCTCTACAACTATATAGTCGACAGACTTATACAGTCGAACCTGAAAAAAGACGCTTCGATACTGTCCGAGGTTTATAAGCTGTCCTGCGAGCTGCGCGACACATGGAAAGAAGCGGAACGTCTGTCACGAACCGGAGGTATCTCTTGAAAAACAGGAATAAAGCAGTCGAAGAACTCGAGTCATTATATAAACAAAAAAATACTCTGTTAAGATCCGTTGTTCGTATATATTCCGGAGTAATGGAATCGTTGGAAAAAGATGACTTTGATATTTTTTTAAGCAAGCTGGACGAGGTTTCTGTTCTTGGGAACACAATAGAACTCATTGACGAAAAAATTTCTGCTATCGAAGCGGAGTCAGGCATTTTCCCTGACAGCGGCGACGCGGGTTCTGACTGTTTAGCAGATTACAATAATCTTGCGGATGCAGTTTCGGCATCAGACAGACTGCTTAAAAACTGCAATGTTTTAAACGAGAAACTCACTTACAGTATGAGCAACGCCAAACAAGAGCTACAAAAAAAAATAGAGAATTCCAAGAACCGGAAAATCATAAAAGAAGGATATGATGCACATACACCGGTAAAGTCCGGTTTGTCCGTTTACTGTTAAGCAGCAGAAAATTCCCCTAAATTGAGAGGTTTATATGGATATTGCAAGTATTATCGGAATAATCGCAGGTATAGGCTTTGTGCTATACGGCTATACAATGGACGGCGGGGTAATCTCCTCCCTTTGGATGCCAAGTGCAGTTGTAATCACTGTCGGGGGCAGCGTAGGTGCCGTTATTCTCGCTTATGATTTAAAAACTCTGAAAAAAATGCCGAAGTTGCTTTTAGAGTTGTTCATCAGTCCGAAATCAAAAATAAACGATACGATCGAGTATTTGATCACCCTATCGCAAACCGCCAAACAGAACGGACTTTTCAGTCTTGAAAAAGCGGTAATGTCAGAGGACCCTAAAAAGAAGATAGATCCATTCTTAAAACGCGGTATCCTGAATGTTGTTGACGGAACCGACACCGAAAAAATAAGCGAGCTGATGCAAAACGAGATAGATGTTTATGAGCAGAACAAGCTTCAGGCGATTTCGATGTTTGACACATCCGCTGCGCTGGCACCCGCTTTTGGTATGATCGGCACAATCGTCGGAATGATACAAATGCTCTCAGCGGGAATGGATAATCCGGACACCCTTACAAAAGCGATAGGCGTTGCGTTTATAACAACGCTGTACGGAAGTCTTTTGGCAAACTGTTTGTTTCAGCCTGTCGCAACTAAATTAAGAACGCGGCTTGCAGAGTATCGTCTTGAAAAGGAAATGATTATCGATGCTGTCTGTGCAATAAGGAACGGTATAAATCCGAAAATGCTCAGAGAACAACTATTCTCCTATATGATACTGAGCCCGAAATCTAAAAAAAAGACCGAAAAACCCGGAAAAAAGGGTGAAATCAAATGAAGCGCAGCAGACCTGAAGGACCGAAAATCGATAAAGACAGATGGATGACTACATACTGCGATCTGATGAACAATCTACTCGTTTTTTTCATTATGCTCTATATGATGAGCGTTCTGGATCTTAACAAGTTCAATGTGATAATCGCCAGCTTTACGCAGACATTCCGTCCGGATGAAGTTAGGGAAGTTTCCATACCGGATGATATAACTTCGTTTTTTCTACCTGAAAACACCGTGAGCGATTCAGGCGGACCTTCAGATGATGATACCAGTGACCCTGATGAGTATTCCCTCGATGACCTTGACGAATTTGTACGAAAAATCTCAATGCTGATAAAGGAGCACGGTTTCTCGGATGATATTACTGTCGAAAAAGTTGATGAGTATGTATACTTCAGATTTACAGAGGGCGTTCTATTCTATCCGAATCAGGCTGTTTTAAAGCAAAGCAGTTATAAAGCGCTCGAGTTTATTTCGGAGATTCTTTATGAGGTTTATCCCGAGATATCGACCATCGAGATAGCGGGACATACCGCGTATGTGCCGAACGATGAGGATCCAAACGAATTTTCGTCCTGGGATTTGTCTGCCGAACGCTCACTGACTGTTTTAAAATACCTTGTCAGGGAATGCGGACTCCCTAAAACCAAGATGATTATTATGGGTTTTTCCAGCACACAGCCCTATACCGAGGGCAAAACCGAGGCTGAAAAAGCATTGAACCGCCGAGTCGAGCTGCGAATATCCCGATTAATAGACGAAGAAACCGGCAATGACTAAAAAAAGCCCGAATAGGCATTCGGGTTTTTTTATCGCTTTTTTATAGCTTGACAAAGGAGTGTGTTTTGATTTAAAATCAGTTGTATGAAAGAAGGGATAAAATTATTGAAAATCACCGTCAGAAAAGCCTTAGAAAGAGACATTCCCGAGCTGATTTCTATGTTAATGCAGGTTGCCAAGGTACATCACGATGCGCGTCCCGATATATTCAAAACAGGCTCAAAAAAGTATGACGAGCAGGAGCTGAGAACTCTGCTTGCCGATGAACTAACCGCCATTTTTGTCGCGGCGGACGAGAGTGACACGGCGGTAGGCTATATTTTTTGCATGCTGCATGAATACAAGAACCATTTTCTTATGCGGGACTGTAAAACGCTTTATATAGACGACCTGTGTATCGATAATACCGTAAGGAGCTCTGGTATAGGTAGAATACTTTACAGTCATGCCTGTGCTTTTGCAAAGTTGCAGGGGTGCTATAACATTACGCTTAACGTCTGGGCGGGCAACGACAATGCCTTGAAATTTTATGAACATCTGGGGCTTTTTGAACAAAAACGCACTATGGAGATGATTTTATAATAATCACACAAAAGAGAAATGCCTGCATTTTTTACGATGCAGGCATTGCTGTTTATTCTGTTCCTTTTCATAATCAACTAATATCCAACTCCGCACGAATTTCATCAACCGACATATATGATGTGTTGGATACAATCATTATTTCTGATTCGGGAATATCGTAGGTTCCCAGTATTAGTTGCATTTGCTCTAAGGTTGCGGGGTGGTTTTTCAGTTCTTCTATTTCGGATTCATTTTTTAATCTGTTAGTACCGCTCATGATTCCACAATAAACAATACCGTTATCCTCCCAGACATATACCTCGATTCCTTTAAAATCAGATAATCCATAATATATGTCCAAAGAACCCGATTCTACATTTCCGCCCGCCTTACTTTCATATCCAACCAGTTGTCCGGTATACTTGCCATTCCACTCTGTTATAGAGCAGTGAAAACCGCAAACAGCGGGATGCTCCCCTTCCGGTGTATTTATCTTCGTTATTGTAATAACAATATCTTCGGTATCATTTTGCGTCGATTTTGGACGCACTTCATACTTATAATGGGCGTAATTGGTATTAAAATAAGTTATTACAAGAAAATTTGACTTGAAATACTCATCGTTATACTTACTATAATCCGCGTCAAAAAAGCTGCCGTCATTGGTAAAGTCTGCGGTTTGTTTTCCGAGTTTTTCAAGCTGTTTTGCAGAGGTGACAATATATGACAGCGGATAAAACTCTGCACTTAACACTATATCCTGAAATGTCAGCCATTCCCCGTTATCGATTTCGCCGCTGATGTCATCGCTTTCGTCGACGCTTACCTCCGGATCAATTACCGAAGTTTCGGGTTCGCTCTGTTCGATGGCAGTCGAATTAACGTCTCCTTTTTCACTGTTTTCGACTGATACCGTCCCGGTGGAACTCTCAACAGATACCTCTGCGTTTTTTTCAGAGGGGTCGTTTTGGAGCTGCGCATTATCGTTAGATTGGGGTTCGCTGTTCCCTGTTATTACAGATTCCTCGCCGTTATATTTGAGTAACGGCAGCACTGAGAACACAAAGGTATACACCAGCAGCAGCGATATTACAAGTATAGCTGCCTGTTTTCCCCTCGGGAGGTATTTTTTTCTCCTGTGCGGCGACAGACCGCCGCCGGTTAAAATATTGTTCGCAATACCATCTTTTTTTTCTTTTGAGAGCTCTAAGCCCTCAAAAGCCTTTTTTATATCATTCCCCTTCATATACTTCCGCTCCTTCCAAAATGAGTCCAAGCTTCTTTCTCGCTCTTTTTAAACGCGAGGAAGCCGTATTCGTACTTACGCCGGTCATAACAGCGATCTCGTTTATCTTATAACCCTCATAATAATAAAGATAAATTACATCCCTGTAAACCGGTGAAAGTTTTTTCAGCTCAGACAGCACATCGCTGTCCGTACTATCAAAGGTATAAGCTACTGACTCTTTTATACCTTCGGTGCGGTTATGCCAGAAGGACTTTTTCAAATCGGAGCATTTGTTTATCGCTACTCTGATCAGCCATGCTTTTAAATGCTCGTTATTGTCAAAATCCTTACTGTGCAAATAAAGAGCAAGAAAAACCTCCTGTGTTATATCCTCCGCGTCCGAAAGATTTTGCAGTCGGTTAAATGCAACCCTGAATACCGTATCCCCGAACATCTGTACTCGAGTCCGGAACAGCTCGTTGTCGACATACGATCTTTCCAAGAGCTTATTTCCCTCCTTCACTCATAAATCGATTGAAAGCGGCGTTTTGGTGCAGGAATTATAAAAATATTTATTTTCGTCTAAAAATTTTGTAAAGAATTATCAACGGAAGTAAGATAAGAAATATAACAAATGTGATTATAAAGATAATAAAACCCGTCGTTGCGGTAATGATTATAGCCGGAATGCATACGACAAGAATAATCGCAATAATAAGCAATATAAGCAGTAAAATCATATATTTTTTCTCCTTGTGGTATCTGCTATTTTTTCAATGGCAGACGCGATAGTATATCCTGTATATGCTCATCCCAGTATTCCCAGGTGTGCCCTCCTTCAAAGCGTTCATAGGTATGACTAAGTCCTATTTCGTTTAGGTGAGCGTCAAATCTCTCGTTCTGCGGAAAGGCAAGAACGTCGCTTGTACCGCAGCTGAAATAAAACTCCGGTATCTCCTTGCCGGATTCTTTGAGCTTTGAAGACAGATGGAAAAGATCGTTTTCACTGCCTGTTATCATGTCGTTCCCGCCGAAAGCGAGCTTCCAGACCTCCGGGTGCAAAACGTTGTTTTTTATATCCATAGCTCCGGATAGCGATCCCGCGAAAGCATACTTTTCCGGTCTGCGCATGGCAAGTTTAAAGGCGCCGTAACCACCCATGGAAAGTCCCGCGACAAAGGTATCCTCTCTTTTTTGGCTTATTCTCGGGAAAAAGTCGTGGCATATCGCGGGAAGTTCTTCAGAAAAAAAGGTGAAGAATCTGCTGCCGTAAACCATATCAGAATAATACGAAAGCTGCGCTGACGGCATAACAACAGTAATCCCGTACTTTGCCGCATACCTTTCTATCGATGTGCGGCGACCCCAGATGGTACAGTCGTCACTCATTCCATGCAGTAAGTACAAAACAGGATATGTATTTTCCTCCGTTTGTGTGAATGATCCCTTTTGAGGCAGAATAACCTCCATATTGGTGCATACTCCGAGTACACTTGAGCTGAAATTAACATGTAAAAGAGCCATTTTTGTTTCCATCCTTATCAGGAATAAACAGCGTAAAAAACAATGTAGATACGCAAAAACACGGATCTTATGTTAGTATTTTTTACGCTGTATTAATTTCCGTTTTTATTTTTATACACCCTCTAAATCGAAGGGTGGTGTATACTCTTCTTTCGCGCTGGAACGCTCCTGAATATAGCCACAAGATATTCCAAGCCTTAACGCCTCACTTACGACAGAATCATATTCGAACGACGTGACTTTGCGGTTAAGCTCGGGATAATCCTTACTCCTGACGGGAAAAGGAGTGTATTGGCTCATCAGGCTTAACATATATTTTTCAGGCGGGAGATTTGAGCTGATCCATCTCAATATCTCAAATGAATCCTTTCTGCAACCGGGAAGCACCAGATGCCTTATAATTACTCCCTTTTTAAGTATCCCGTCCGAATCGTAAACAAGGTCTCCCGTCTGTGCTATCATCTCTTTTACCGCTTTGCAGGCGATGGTGAAATAGTCCGCAGCTCCTGAATACCTGAGTGATAACCCACCTGAAAAGTATTTTATATCCGGAAGGTAAATGTCCGCATAACCCTCAAGTGCTTTAATCGTTTCCGCCTTCTCATAACCGCCGCAGTTATAAACTACCGGTATATGCAGTTTGTTTTTAACGTATCCCAGCGCTTCAATTACCCCCGGTAAAAACTGTGTTGCGGTTACTAAATTAATGTTATGCGCTCCTTTTTCTTGCAATTCAAGAAAAATTTCGGATAAACGCAGCGTAGTAATCTCTTTTCCATACGCTTCCGCACTTATTTTTTGGTTCTGGCAATAACAGCACCCGAGAGTACATCCGCTAAAGAAAACAGTTCCGCTGCCGTTTTTTCCGCTTATGCAGGGCTCCTCCCAGTAATGTATAGCAGCTCTTGCCACCTTAATCTTATCACCGCATCCGCAAAAGCCCGTCACTTTGCTCCGGTCAGTCCTGCATTCTCTTGGACATAGCCTGCACGGATTATATGTCAGCATCTCAATAATTTTCCCCGTTTATAATCAATAATTAGGCATATGATGTACTTCACCATCAGCATTATATAGTGTTACGTTTGTGAGCTGTTCGGTTATTTCAAGCTTTGCGTTTCCGATTTTTATCAATGTTCCCGGATGAATGGTTTTTGTGCATTTTATCCTGCCGTATCCCTTCATCCTCAAAAACTCCTCTATCTCCTCAAGCTCCTGTTTATAATTTATAATCAGTTCAATGCTTGTTTCGTAGCTGTTTTGCGCCGTGTCGAGCATTCGTCTTTTTTCCTCATCAAGACGGTTTGCCTCCTCGAACTGCTCCAGCAAATCTATCAGCCGTTTCAAATTCGGGAGTTGGTTTTCGAGTTCGGGAATCTCCCGTAACAGCTCCTGCTGTCTTTCTAATATGGAAGGGTCGGTTCCAAGCTCAATAACAGTTACAACACCCGAGGGGAAGCCTATCGTCTGAACGAGCATATCCTGACCGACAACACAACTGCCTCCCGCAAACCGCCCTAACGGTCCGCTCATAGTAAGTACTTTTCCGCAGTGAACGCTGCTGTTCATTATATGACCGGATTTTACATTTCCTTTTGTCGTAACATTACAGTCCTCTATAAATTTACTGTTCAGGTCTCCTCCGCAAATCAAATCGCTGCCCTGAATACCGCCGTAGAGGGTTATGTTGCCACCTGCATTTAATTTTACGGAGGCAACAGTCCCCCTTATTTCGATATTACCATCCGCCTCGACAGAATAACCGGGAGAGACGATTCCCTTGACGATAACATTGCTGTTTACCTTTATATTACCCGTAGAGCTGTCAACATCCTCTTTGATTATCAGAGTTTCGTTTACGTTTATTCTTCTGCCGATGAACTCGACCTGACCGTTAATATTCGAAACAATAGAAGTCCCGTCCGCGCTTAACCCTGTATTTTTCCCGAGCAGGTTAGGTACCGCTCTGCCCCTGATAGGGCGTATCGCCTCGCCGGTTACCGTTTTTCCCTCGGTTCCGTCTGTAGGCAGTGTGATTTTACATAAAACCTGTCCTTTGACCACATTTTCCGCAAAGCCAAGGTCCATATAATCGGTTGTGCCGTCCTCACGCTCCTTTGGCTTTAAATCCTTTTCCGCTTCAAATTTAAGGCTGTATGTACCGTCTGTGCCATTTTCGCACATATACCCCTCAGCAATCAAAATCGCACTGTTATAGCATGGTGTAATCGATAACTTTTCGAGTTTTTCCTCATCGATACCGTAAACGACGTTGCAGCGACTAAGCTCTTCTTTCATTTTTTCAAGTGTAGGCGGAGCACCTTCGTACATCGGAGGTTCAATCTCAATAAAAGCTGCAAGCTTGTCTTTTGATAATGACACATGTATTACCGCATCAATAGGCTCTGGCTTTTGCTCTTCTTCGATTATCGGAGAAGTAATTTCGGAATCCTTTATCTCGTTCAGTGTATCGTTCATAAAAATCCTCCCCCCTAATGCAAAATCAGCGTATTACTCTATATAGTATATATCGGCATTTAAATTTAAAAAATCGGGTTTGAAACTATAGTAACAAAAAAAGTAATTTATATCTTGAAAATTTTATCGGATTTATCATGCTCTGAAAGCGGTATGGTAATCTTCAACTCCCTTTTTTGTTTTGTTTATCTTTTTTTCATAGTGTTTTACCGATTATTTGACTTTAATACTTTGTATTAGCTTCATTATAAATGCGCTCAAGGTAAATGTCAACCGCATAAAGTCGCTGATTCTTAGTATATATTGCCTATGTTTTCGCATATTCAAAAATACCGGACGGCATTTTGTGCCGATGCTGCCCTTGCCGGAATATAACAGGTAAAATATGATAATAATAAGTTTACTTCTTTTTTGGAGGGAATGAATTATAATTATAAAAAACAATAAAATAATCGAATGCACCGAAAGGGAACTTATTGTATACTGGGAAACAAGAAAACTTGACAGCTCAGTCCCATTTTCCGAATACTTAAGTTGCCTGAAGGATGTCGGCGTATTAGTAAAGCAGGAAGAAAAGAGTAAGCCACCCAATAAATAATATACATTCCTTCGCATTCAGTGATGTAGAAAATCTGCCTCGAAAACTCGGCTAAAAAACAAAACGGCACCCACAAATGTGAGTGCGCGGTTTTGAGTCCGGCAAATTGCCGCTGGAGCTGATGACGAGAATCGAACTCGTGACCTCATCCTTACCAAGGATGTGCGCTACCGACTGTGCCACATCAGCATAAAAATCGGTATATTCATACCAATTTTCTGGCGATTCGGATGGGGTTCGAACCCACGACCTCTAGCGTGACAGGCTAGCGTTCTAACCAGCTGAACTACCGAACCGTGTTAATAAAGATTTCTAATATAAAAAGCTGCTATTGGAGCGGATTACGGGGTTCGAACCCGCTACCTCGACCTTGGCAAGGTCGCGCTCTACCAAATGAGCTAAATCCGCGGATACCCGACGATAATAACATCGGGATGGTGCCTCCGGTCGGAATTGAACCAACGACACGAGGATTTTCAGTCCTCTGCTCTACCAACTGAGCTACAGAGGCAAATACAAAAAAGCATAGCTGATAGCGCATGAACTACGTTACTGTACTTCATATTGGTTTGTTTCATATATAACGAACATCAAAAGCAAAAATAAATCTTGGAGGCGCCACCCGGAATCGGACCGGGGAATAAAGGTTTTGCAGACCTCTGCCTTACCGCTTGGCTATGGCGCCATATGGAGCGGATTACGGGGTTCGAACCCGCTACCTCGACCTTGGCAAGGTCGCGCTCTACCAAATGAGCTAAATCCGCAGATACCCGACAATATTAACATCGGGATGGTGCCTCCGGTCGGAATTGAACCAACGACACGAGGATTTTCAGTCCTCTGCTCTACCAACTGAGCTACAGAGGCAAATATAAAAATAAAACTCCAAACTTTGTTTAAACAATAAGTATTGGAAAAGTGGCGATTCGGATGGGGTTCGAACCCACGACCTCTAGCGTGACAGGCTAGCGTTCTAACCAGCTGAACTACCGAACCGTATTATTGACGCTGTCAGTAAGCGGCTTTTTTTATAAAACATCGGTTTACAAACAAAAAACCGCTCGGCAACGCCTGATTATATTACCATATCTTCATGTGTTTTGCAATACCTTTTTTGAAATATTTGCAGAAATATTTGATTAGCAGAGAGTGCAAGAAGCTCCCTGACCAGGAAGGTCAGGGAAGCTGCTTTATTATTCATCTGTATCGTCAACTTCAACCCAATGAGCAATCCCGCCATTTGAGTTCCCCAGTATAAGGTAATCAACGCTCACCCGCTCCATCGACATCGGACCGACATTCAACTCATATACAAGCGCTCGTTCGTCAATAACATCGCAGTAAGGTCTGCCATCCGCAACCTTAAACCAATATAAACCGTCCTTTTCTACAAGCAGAGATTTGTCTACTCCGGCGAATACTGATTCGAGGCTCTGAAAATGATAGGGATTCGCTTTCATTCTTGCATCGAGTATCTCGCCCTTATCGTTCCTTACCATAGTAAACAACGCTCCCGAAGTTGCACCTCTTTTATAGATTTTAAAGGTTTTCGGCACGCTCCCGACATTGACGAGATTAAAATTATCCGTATACTGAACCATCCAGTTGCCCGTATTTGCAGGCCTTCCGGCACCATCGGCATGCTCGTTATCTATGTTGATCGGATTCCCGTCAACATCGATATATTCAAACGTCATCATATCCGTACCGATTGCGTTTTGAGACGAGTTGGGATTAAGACTCGTATACCATTCATAACCGACGATATCCTTTTTGGTCATACTGAATTCCTCATAAGGCGAATTCTTTGCAGCATATTCCGGATCATAGCTCTTAGTATATTTTACAGGCAGCTTTCCGTCCCTTGTTTTTTTGTTTACAATAAATGTTATAGTGCTTTCAATATGCGATCCGTCACAATCGGTTCCCTTGTATTGTGCGGCATAATTAATTCCGTCACGCTTAACTATATATCCCTGTTCCTTGGGGTTGGATCGTACCTGAGATGCTTCGGTATAGCAGTAAAACGTTCCCTGAACCTTACCGCCTTCAATGCTGAATTTTACAGCACCGTTTGCGCATTTACCCTTTTCCACACGCAAATTTGCCGTCGAAGCGATATTTGTTTTGTTGAATGCGTCCGCAGATGTTCCGCCTAAAACATAAATATATTCTCCCGGGGGAACAGTTACTTTGACCGGCTCGAACACACGCGGTTTATAATTAATATAATCGCAGCCGAAATATATAGGATTTACCGCGCCGTTTTTCAAAAAATAATCGTCCGGAAGTGTAAATTTATAATTATAGAAATCACTCCAGCTCATTTGACCGAGCCATTCACCTTTCACCTGAAGACCAATGTTAGTCACGGTAACGACTGCTTCGGTGTCACCGGAATTATAGAGCTGATAGCCTAAATAAAAATACGAATCGGAATGGTTTGAATGCTCAAAAGTAAAGAAAAAATCGCCCTGCATTTCATAATTTCTTAAAAGAGCCTGCCCTACATCATCGTTAGAGAGCTTTTCGGGATTGTTGCAGTAGATAAACGTTCCGTCACGCTTTTTGTATTCTATTGTTGCGGCTCTGTTATAAGGTATTTTTATATTGTTCGTACCGTTTATCGGTGCGGTATCAAAAACATTTTTAAAAGGTTGGTTATAAGCATCCTCAGTATAGCTCTGCTCTTTTGGTTCTATTACAAAATCAAATTTTGTCTTACTGCTGTAATTAACCTCCATTGAATAGCCTTCCTTTTCTTCGGTAAAATCACTGACTTCACCGCCAGTCGCACTCTCCGCATCACCTGAGTCATGGGTGCTATTATTATCAGTGCTTATCCCACAACCGTACAAGATTATTAACAAAAAAATACTTGCGGTTACTACTGCCGTTAAAGCTCTTATTCGCTGTATGCTTTTCATGATTTGCTCCTTTTTTTGTTTGTTTTCCTTGCCGAATCATTCAATATATCCGTAATACCAGTAAAGACCGCACTTTACGGCATAAACGGTGCTTTTTTGTTTTTGCTTACCATCTACATAAACAGTTACGGCGACTTTTGTTACAGCCGAAAAATCAGCTTTTCCGGCAGTGTAAACAAAAGCATCCGTAACCTTTGAGTATTCGTCTGTTTGAGAGCTGATTTCTTGTACATCGCTAATGGAAAATGTTATTTTCGAATCTTTATAAATATTTTCCACGTTTGCATACGACTTTTTCAGCTGTGTTTTTATTGCGCTGTCGGTAAAATCTCTGGATCCAAAAAGAATCGTTTTCTGATAATCAGATGAATATCTCACCATTCCCGAACTGTCCTGTTTCATCGAGGCTTTTATATATCCGGTTACAGCATCTTCCGGAGAAAAAGCTCCTGAAAAGGCATAAAAGTATACAAAAGCAGCAGAAAGTACCAAAAATAATATAGGTATTGCTATTCGATAAAGCCTTTTCATCTGACAGTCATTCCTTTATCTTTCCGAAGGTTTTCAATATAATCATTATATAAAACCATATCTTAAAAGTCAACCTTATTAGCTTTGATATTCAAAAAACCGTATGCTCATAAAGAGCATACGGCGGTTAATACTGCGGCGCTAGCCGCTGGCAGGGGCACTAGGACTTGAACCCAGGACCAACGGTTTTGGAGACCGCGACTCTACCAACTGAGCTATACCCCTATTCATTTTTGGTGCACCTTCGGGGACTCGAACCCTGGACCCACTGATTAAGAGTCAGTTGCTCTGCCAACTGAGCTAAAGGTGCTTATAACAGCTTAACATTCAAGCTGTATTTGGTGGGCCTTCAGGGACTCGAACCCCGGACCGACCGGTTATGAGCCGGTTGCTCTAACCAACTGAGCTAAAGGCCCAGATGTCCTAAACGCATGCAAAGTACAGCTTGTTCAGGACATAATATGTCAGCATTGACCTATTTTCCCAGGTCGTCACCAACCAAGTATTTTCGGCACTAGCGAGCTTAACTTCCGTGTTCGGAATGGGAACGGGTGGACCCTCGCTGTAAGGAACACTGACTATAACTAAC
>JAQVPJ010000026.1 GCA_028702135.1 Eubacteriales bacterium
CGGTCTTGTAACATCCTCTTCAAGAGCAGTCTGCCATTTGCCGGTTGTGCTGTCAACAGTTGTCCAGCCGTCAGAGCTCCAGCCATTGTCATCAAAAACACCGTCTACTGTGATTGTCTCGGGAACTTCCACGATTTCTCTGGTATCAGCAACTGTTGCCTTACCGTTTGTTACTGTTTTTGCAACAAGGTCGATACCGGAAAGCGTGATTTGCATATCCTTTTTAACAAGAAGAGCTGCTCTTTTCTGCTCAAGATTAAGAGCATTTTCCGAGCCGTCCGAATGGATACCTATAATTATATCTCCATCCTCCAAAGCATATTCAGGAACATTTCCGTCGCCCTGAATTGCATCTTCTTTTACAACATAAACATTACCCTCAACCAATTCACAAATAATATTTATGGTCCATCTGAGATTGGCTGTTTTCATTGAATCTTCATTTGTTACAACAACTCCATCTTCGCCTGCGATTGCACCATCAACATAATCAATGTCAAATTCATAGCCGTCAACATCGATGTCTTCTGCAATAACGAAAAGGGTGCTCATTGTACTTATAAGCATCAATGATAAAAGAACTGATAAAAACTTTTTCATGCCTTTTTTAATTTCCTTTCTTTTAATCACATAAAATTTTTCTCTTTATATATATTGTTATTTTATCATCTTTTATGATGTATGTCAATACATTTTAAAGGTTTTTGTGAAATATTTATAACGTGATGCTCTTCTGATTCCGATACAAAAAGCGAGCAGGTCATGCCTGCTCGCTTTAAGTTTTTAGCTGCTTAGAAATCTAATTTAAGTATTTATCCCATATAAATCAAGTGTTCCTAAGAAGTGACGTTTTATCTTGAGATAATCCATAGCTGTTATGCTTTCTCCGCCACTTACGCGTCCTGCTTTGCTCTGTGCTTCGCCAAGCGTAGTTGTGCCAAGGAATGCTCTCTTTACAAGAAGATAGTCTTTTCCGTCAACAACATTGTCACCGTTGACATCGCCAAGAACAATTATTGTAAGTGTCTGATCGCCTGCTGTTATTGTAGCACCGGTGCCGACACCGTTAACAGTAACTTCGCCTGCGAAGAAAGCTGCGATTTCCTCTGCGGTCATTCCGGCTTCCACGCCAAGGAGAAGTCCTTCGGAAACTTCAACAGGAGCGTCTTCAATAAGTTCAAACGGATCGCCTGTTAATTCTCCTTCAACAACGCCAATCTCAGTAAGTGCAACGAATTCCCAAACTACCTTGTTGTCAGTTGTAAAGGGGCTCGGTCCTATATCAAATTCAATTCCTATATATTCAGCTTCAACATTTCTAACGTCGAATTGGTTTGCAATAGTTCCGAATTCGTTTGCTACAGCAGTACCCTCGAATGTGAACTCGCCAAGAGATGTGTAGGTTTCGCCGTCTGCAGAGTAGCTGAGTCTGACCTTATTATCCTTGGGAAGTCCTATCATTACGTTGTAGCAATGGTAGAAGTCAACAATCACCTTGTCAATGGTCTTAGCGGTTCCAAGCTTGAGTACAAGATCAACCGTAGGATTGATAGCTGCGTTTGTGCAGACCTTGTTTTGTACAAGAACCACTCCGGGGGCAGTCCAGTTGCCGGCATCGAGAGCCTCGTCACCGTCAGTGAGTTTTACCAAATCAGCGGGTGTAATGCTGATATGCTCGGTATTCGAATGGTCTTCTACCACATCCGGAATAACAGGGGTTCCTTCCTCAACAGTAAATCCGGCTTTTACTAATTCAACGACTGCAGCACCTTCAGCAAGTGCCTCTAAATCAACATTGTAGAGTGTGATTATGTCGCCAGCCTTAATTGCCTTGAAAGCATTCTGCATAGCCTCTGGACGACCACCCAAATCTGCATTCCAAAGTAGTACATAACCGCCCTCGGGAACTACAACATCAGTCTTGACACCGGCAGGTCGCAATAATGTCTGGTTAATCTGAGTAACAGTATTTTCTGCATTGACTACTACCATATAGAAATAGTTGTAATCCTTAACAGTGCCCGAGCATGCTCCGGATACTTCACCGAGAGTATCGTTTTCGCCGACTCTGGTAATGATTGTGGTCTTTCCTCCGACATATCCTGCAAAGTTATTAATGAGGATAGCATCTTCGGGAAGATCCTGAAGCTCTTCTTCATCATTGATGAGAATCTCGGTCATTCCTATGAATTCCCAAATTACCTTGCCGCCTGTTGTAAAGGGACTGTCGCCGAATGCGAAGGAGATAAGAATATACTGAGCTTCAACAGCGGTTTCGAGTGTTATTGCTGTATCTACAACACCCTTTTTCCCATCAACTGCTGTTCCGCTAACATCAAGTAGACCAAGGTCGGTAAAATCCTTATCCATAGCATCCGAATATCCTATGCTAACTTTGCCGTCCTTAGGTAATCCGATCATCGAGTTATACTCGTGATAGAAACTGAGGTTAATTTTCTCTAATGTTGTGACTTCATCAAGAACAAGGAGTAAATCAACCGTCGGATAGGTATCTGCCTGTGTGCACTTCTTGTTCTGGAACAGTACGATACCTGCATTACTGAACCCTTGTGCATCGGATACTTTATCTTTGTTAGTGAGAACGCCTAATGCTTTATTAGGAGCAACTGCGTCCGGATCTGATACATTGTATAGACCGGCTTTGAGAGGAACAATCTCTGTTTCGCCATCGATGGGAGCAAATACCGAGATGGTGTGTGTGCTCTTGAAATCCATCGTGTCTTTTACACCGAGTTTCTTAATATCCAGGTCATATACATATACTGAAGCACCGACTACGGATGCGTCGCGAAGTGAATTGCTTATAGAGTTTCTGCCGTTGCCGTTAGCCATGAAGACAAAGCCTTCAGCAGGAACAACTGTTGATGCCTTACTCGTGCTGTTTGAAGGGGCAAATGATTTGATGTAGTACTTATTTGCTGCTGCGTCGAAGTCCACTACCCAAACATCCCACCAAATAACGTTAGGATTTGCGACTTCACCGAGCGTCTTGCCCTCAGCAGAGGTGTAGATGTAAACCGCATCGCCTACTCCTGCGAGTTCAGCGCCGCCGTTGTATTTCCAGTTGGAGGAATCCTGATATCCCACGCTATACTGATTTGCGAAATCAGCGCTGAATGTGGTGCCTGTCTTGTACTGGTAAACTTCAATCTCGTTGATCATTCCGAAAACTGCGTTTGCATAAATCTCAAGCTTGATATAACGCGCATTCATCGCGTATTCGAGATTAAGCTTAGCCCAGCCGACTGTGGTTGAGGGATTGGTCAATGTTCCAAGCTCAAGCCAGTCTTTATTATTAACGGATGCGAACGCCTTAATTGTCGGAATACCTATTCCGGATGCGTTAGGCTGCCATACGTTAACAGCTATAGTACCGAAGTTCTTATTTGCGCCGAGGTCAAGGTAGAACATACCCGTACCGTCGACAGTATTTGTGTTTGCAAGGCCGTTGTAATAAACAGAATACCATTGATTATCATATGAACCTACGTTAGCGGCAACATCATCGTTAAGAGCCGCGGTGTAGTTACCTGTTCCGGCGTTGCATGTAACGGGAGTCTCTGCGTTTACAAGATCAACATAGTCCGCTTTTAAATCAACGAGTGTCTCTGTGTAATCGGGGAGAAGTCCGTCCGCAGCAGAAACTGTAATCTCAGATATTGCGGTTACACCGGTCTTTGTAACTGAAGCAGAAGCGCCATCGGGAATTTCTGTTCCTTCTGGAACAACAGGAGTAGTATCGGGAACAACAGGTGTTATTGCTATCTTAACATAGCGGGCTGATACTCCTACCTGTGATGTAAATGAATAATCTGCCCATTCTTTAAGAGTTGCACCGCCGTCATTAAGTACCTCGCCCTTATTGGCAACGCCAACTCTGTAGAAGGTAACATTATCCTCAGAAGCATAGAACTCTACCTTGGACGGGAACAGAATTCCGTATGCAACTATCTGTCCGAATCTTGCGGTATAGTCGTATAACTTGTCGGTCTTTGCACCGAGATCTATAGTCTGATAGAAAACGCCGTCTGCATTTCTCTCGTCAGCGGAGTAGGTGGTCGAATTCTCAACCCATGCACCGGCTACGCGACTATATGAGGTGTTCTTTACAATCTGGAATCCTACAAAAGGTCCGCTGCCGCCGAGTAATCTGAGCAGGCCGCCTGTTCCGTTGGTAAGTTTTGTCTTCTCCGTGGTATCTGTCCAGCCGCCTCTTGCAGCGACAGTTCCGGAATAAGTCTTACCGATTGAAACAACAGTCGGATCCTCGTCTTCATATACGCTTGTAGAATCGAGACCGTCAAAATAGAAGAAATCGTAAGTCTCTCTCTTGTTGTAAACGAATTTATCGGTTGAGCCTATAACACCATATCCGGGAACTTCTAAATCAGGGAATGTCTCCTTGGGGAATGTATCCGAGCCGCTGAATGCGAAAGAGAAATAGTCTCCTGCTTCAACAGTGTCGAAACCGAATTTAGCAGCGGGGATTGAAAACTCAATCTCGAAATATCCGTCTCCGTGTATTGAGCTCATAGTAATATCAGTGTCTGTAATCTTGTTTGCAACATTGGTATCGAGATCGGTAACTCTGGTAATTTGTGCACCAGGATCACCACCATCACCGGGATCTACGAATGTAAAGTCTACAAGACCGGTAAAGGAGCCTGTTGGAGTAGCCATTGAATCCTTGGCAAACCAGAATCTGAGGTTTGTACCCCTCATATTGGAGGCTGCCGTAGGAGCAGTGTAGCTTGGCGTAATCGGGAATTTAGCGCCGATTATTATTTTATTGCCTACATAGTTAAGCTTGTAATCATAATAGAATCCTTCGACATCCTTGTTTTTCGTGTTGGAATCTATATTCTGCCAAAGGCCGCGATTGATTCCGTCTACTCTTGTCCAGCCGTCTGTCCATATGGACTCCAAAAGTAAACCATCAATTATGGGAGCTTGTTCAAAATAGACAGAATCGTCCTCTCTTATATCCCAACATTTATATGGTTCACTCAATGTCTTGTTTGTCTTGCCGCTGTGGAGAGAGCCACCGCCAACTGACCATTTTGTTACCCAGTAATCGAGCTGATCCTGCTTAGCAAGACCGTCAAAGCTTGAAAGAGGTACTTTTACCGTAAAGGTATTTACGCCGCCTTCAAGAACATTAGAAAGTCTTATGCCGCTGATATCAGCCCAGTCAGCACCTTTGTTTTCTGTCTTTGACGTGTTGTACTTTGCATTTTCTACAGCGTATACACCTGCAGCAATTGCTTTAATTGTGATGAAGTCTGTATATACTGTAGCATCTGCTTCATCCCTGAACCAAAACCTGAACGCACTGCCGGATGTAGGAAGTGCATCATTTGTCTTAAACTCAAGAATAAGGTCTGTTGCGTCGTATGTAACCCTGTAGGAGTAATCCGAACCCGCTACAGCAGCTCCGCTCCAGTTCCCTGGTTCCGTGTCGCCGTTGACCGTGAGCCAAGGCACGTCATCGAAAGCGGAAACCGAGAACAATCCGACGCATGAAGTGGTTACCATCAGTATTGATAGAAAAATAGCTAAAAACTTTTTCATGCTTTGTTATTCCCTTTCTTATTTTTTTGTTTTTGTAACAGTTTTTCTGTTCTTTTCATATTTTATCACATATTTTTCTTTTAGTCAATAATCTAAAGCATTATTTTTTATATTTTACACAATTTTATTTCCCGTTGATTGTTCGATTATGTCGTTTTTCCTAAAAAATACCGTTCTTATGACATAAAAACCAATAAAATCAGATGTTCATTTGTTATTTTTAATTTTTACCATTGAGATGGTTTTCGTTCATAATAAGCAAAAAACATCATATGTCCCGAGGAAGTGCCGCTTGATTTTCAAATAATCGAATGCGGTAATAGAATCCGAGTCTCCCAGACATCCCGCTTTTTGCTGAGCCTGTGTCAGTAAAAAGGTTCCCAAAAAAGCTCTTTTTGCGAATAAATAATCCTTTCCGTCAATTCTGCCGTCTCCGCTGACATCTCCGCGAACGATAATGCACACCGACTGCTTTGCAGAAGAAACTAATGCTCCCGTGCCGGTGCCGCTTACATTTACATTTCCCTTAAACATTGATTTAATCTGAGCAACAGTAGCTCTGTCCCTCAAACCCAGAAGAAAGCCGTTCTCAATCGTTACCGTCGCATTATCTGCAAGGATAAGATATTCGGCAAGATTATCCGAATTATCATAATCCGTATCCGAGCTTTGTTGAGAATTATGCGAATCATCATAATCAGATCCGTTATCCGGATAAGAATTATAGGTATGATCGTAAATGAAAACATCGTTTGCGCTTCCCAAAGCCTCCAGTTGGGTAAGATCCCTGTTTCCGCCCCTTACATACTCATCGGGGACGTGAAAAGCGACTTCCCCTTCTTGTGCAATGATTCTGAAAGGTATTGTGAATACAATGTCTCCGTTATTATCCGCGACTTTTGTGATAAAGACATCATCGGTACCGAAGGTAAGATCGTAATACCCCTCATCCTCGTTCAGAAGTCCTATCGACTCCCATGATTCGGCATCCGGGCAGTTTGTAATAAAGGTTTTACAGCTATCGATTTCAGACGAAAAACCATCCTTCAATACGGGTACCGCCTTTGTTTTGTCATAATAAACGCGGAACGAAGCGTATGACATACCGCCCGATAATGTAATATCCTTTACAGTAAAGACAATATCGACCGTACTGCCGCTTTTATATGATTCGGGAGCAGTTACAGAAAGCGTGAAATATGTATTATCCGCACACACACCGGAAATGACCGCAAAAGCGATTAATACAACGGATATTGCCGCCGATATAACTTTTTTCATAGCACTTACCCTGAATAATATCTATTGTTGTATTGTTGTTTAAAACATTTTAGCATATATTTTAAAAATGTCAACATTTTTCGACATTATTTTAAAACTATGGTGAACTATTTTCATGCCAAATTAAATTAACTGTTTTTTGTTGTTTTTTTAGGCGGATTATAGTATAATGATGATGGATAAAAATATATATAAATCTTATCGGAAAGAGTTGTTTTATGAAGCTGTCCATTAAAGAGAACGCTTCTCTCGCACCCTTTTGCAGTATGAAAGCGGGCGGGAATGCGAAATATATTTGCACACCCGGCAGTATCCGGGAGTTGAAATGCCTGCTTTCTCTGATGAAAGAGAAAAATGAGCGTTTTATGGTACTCGGCAACGCCTCAAACACTCTGTTTTCCGACGAGGGCTTTGATGGAGCCGTAATCTTTACTTCAAAGATAAATGGGATAATTTCGGAAGGGCGGACAATTACTGCGGAATGCGGGGCTCCGCTCAACGCATTATCCCTGCAGGCGGCAAAAAACTCCCTTGGCGGCCTGGAATTTGCTTACGGTATTCCGGGAACAGTAGGCGGAGGCGTTTTTATGAATGCGGGTGCATTCGGAGGGGAGCTGTGCGACTGCTTTCATACAGCGTTATGCTTTACACCCGACTTGGAGGAAGCCACGCTTACAAAAGAGGAGATGCGCTTCTCATATCGCAAAAGCATTCTGAGTGAAAACGGATATATTCTTGTAAATGCTTCCTTCCTGCTCGACGAGGGCGACGGTAAAGCGGTAAAATCAAAAATGGATGCCTTTATGAGCATGCGCAGAGAAAAACAGCCACTTGAGTATCCGAGCTGCGGAAGCACATTCAAGAGGCCGAAAGGCAATTTTGCCGGTCACTTAATAGAACAGTGCGATTTGAAGGGATATTCAATAGGCGGCGCTTCCGTTTCGGAAAAGCATGCGGGATTTATTATTAATAAAGGCGGAGCTGCAGCGAACGATATCATAAAGCTTATAGATTTTGTATCGGACACTGTTTTTGAAAAAACCGGCGTAAAACTCGAACCCGAAATAAAAATTGTAAGACAGAGGTGAGGTTTCTTGTCCTTCTGTACTGATATCAAAGAATATCTTAACGGCATTACGGAAAAGCTCACCTGCTGTCAGGAAGCGTTTGATTGCGGTTTTAACAGCAGGGAGTTGTCGCAGGAGTGCGATAAAGATATCTCATGCTTTATAAGGGGTGTCTTTATAAAAAACGGATATGTTTCCGTTTCAAAAAAAAATACCGAGCTGACATTATCCTTTTTCGACGACTATATTTTTTATGTAAATGCCGTTCTCGAGAGCGTCGGGCTTGAAGCAAGAATCACAAGGCGTAAGAATAAAAACACATTATATTATAAAGGAAGCGAAAAAATCGAGGACTTCCTCGCTTTTATCGGTGCATCCAAATATGCGCTTATACTGATGGAGCAGAAAGTAATAAAGGAACTACGCGGCAATGCCAACAGAATTACAAATGCAGAAACGGCAAACCTTGACCGAATAGCAAAAGCAGCAGCGGAGCAGTGCGATGCTATCAGACTTATTATCGAAAAAAAAGAATATGCAAAGCTCTCGTCGGAGCTGAAAGAATGTGCCGATTTAAGGTTGTTGCACCCCGATATGAGCCTTGATGAATTAAAGATGCTTTTTGAAAATCCGATAAGCAAGTCGGGTTTAAATCACCGCCTTAAAAGGCTTATGGAAATCGCCAAAAACATAAAAGACAGGAAAGACTGAATATCAGTATTATATTAAAAGGAAGTAATCTTGTGGATTTTGTGCACCTGCACCTGCATACCGAATACAGTCTTTTGGACGGCGAATGCCGCATTTCTCAGATTCCCGAAGCGGTAAAAAAAGCGGGACAGACCGCCGTTGCAATAACCGACCATGGCGTACTATACGGGATTGTGGACTTTTATAAAGCGTGCAGGGAAGCGGGTATCAAACCCATCATCGGCTGTGAGGTTTATGTATCTCCAAGAACGATGGACGATAAGGAATACCCAATCGATGCGAATTACTCACATCTGATATTATTAGTCAAAAACGATAAGGGTTATGAGAATCTTTTAGCCATTGTTTCAAAGGCATTTATCCGTGGGTTTTATCAGAAACCCCGAACAGATATGGAGACCTTGAAAAAACACAGCGAGGGGCTTATAGCCCTCTCTGGCTGTATTTCGGGACTGATACCAAAGTGCATAATTAACGGAGATATTTCACTCGCAAGGGAAAAAGCGTTGTTATTTAGCCGTATTTTCGGTAAAGACAACTTTTATTTAGAGCTGCAGAGGCACGGAATCGACAAGCAGGCGGCTGTGAACGAAACGCTTGTGACGTTATCGCGTGAGCTCGGAATTCCGCTCGTCGCTACGAATGACGTTCATTATATAAACCAATCGGACAGCATTATTCAAAAGCTATTGATGGCGATTCAGTTCGGTAAAACTCTCGACGAGGGCGGTTACGGCCTGGAGGGGGATCGCTTTTATCTGAAGAGCAGCGAGGAGATGCAATCCCTCTTTGCAGATATTCCCGAAGCGATTGAAAACACCGGAAAAATTGCTGCTCGCTGTAATTATGATTTCGATTTTGAAACAATACACCTACCTGCATTCAATCCGCCAAAGGGTGTCGCTCCGTTCGAGCACCTGAAAAAGCTGTGTCATGACGGTTATCGTTCAAAATCCCAAAAAGGAACGGTTCCCGAAAGTGTGGAGTACACGGATAGGCTCGAATATGAGCTCTCTGTAATACAAAGCATGGGCTTTGTCGATTATTTTCTGATAGTTTGGGATTTTGTTTCATATGCAAAAAAGCGTTCCATACCCGTCGGTCCGGGCAGAGGAAGCGCTGTGGGAAGCCTGTGTTCATATTTTTTAGGAATTACAGACATCGACCCTATAAAGAACGGTCTTCTGTTTGAGCGTTTTCTGAATCCCGAACGGGTAAGCATGCCCGATATAGATATAGACTTCTGCGATGAACGCAGAGGTGAGGTCATTGATTATGTGGCGGATAAATACGGAAAAAATCATGTCGCTCAGATAATCACCTTCGGTACGCTCGCCTGCCGTCAGGCTGTGCGTGACACCGGAAGGGCGCTTGGAATGCCATATTCCGCAGTTGACGAAATCGCAAAGCTGATACCGAGATATCTTAACGTCACTCTCGACGCCGCTCTGCGCGAGAGCAGTGAACTTAAAAAATTATATGAATCAGACCCTCAGGCAAAGCGGCTTATTGATTATGCGCGAAGACTGGAGGGCAGACCCCGTAATTCCTCTACCCACGCAACCGGCGTCGTAATAACAGACAAACCTCTCACCGCATATGTACCTCTTGCGCTGAACGATGATATCACGGTCACGCAGTTCCCAATGAACACCGTTGCGGAACTCGGACTTTTGAAAATAGATTTCTTAGGGCTGCGTTTTCTTTCGATAATCGATGATACCGAAAAGTCAGTCGCAGTGAGCGAAGCGGATTTCAATCCGGAAGAAATACCGTTCGACGATGCGCAGACATATGATATGCTTGCCTCCGGGAATTCGCTCGGTCTGTTTCAGCTTGAAAGCGACGGTATGCGGAATCTTCTTATGCGGATGAAACCTTTTGAGTTCGAGGATATAATTTCGGCAATCTCGCTGTACCGTCCCGGACCTATGCAATCGATAGAAAAGTTCTTGCAAAACCGCAAAAACCCCGATAAAACAGACTACATTATCCCCGAATTGAGGGAAATACTGTCCGAAACCCACGGCTGTATAATATACCAGGAGCAGGTAATGCAGATATGCCGCAAAGTTGCCGGTTACTCGTATGGCAGGGCGGATATTGTTCGCAGAGCAATGGCTAAGAAAAAAATCGACGTTATGCAAAAGGAGCGTATAGGCTTTACCAGCGGCGCAGTCGATAACGGAATCCCCGAGAAAAAAGCGAACGAGATTTTCGATATGATGGTCGAGTTCGCAAAATATGCTTTTGCTAAAAGTCATGCTGTCGCATACGCTGTAGTCGCATATAAAACGGCGTATCTTAAGTGCCATTATCCGAAAGAATATATGTGTGCCCTATTGAATTCGGTATCGGGTGAAACCGGTAAAATCAAGGAGTATATAGATGATTGTTCCCGGATGGGCATCTCGATACTCCCTCCTGATATAAACGAGAGCGGGGAAAAGTTTACAGTCAGCGGGAAAAACCTGCGTTTTGGTCTTGTCGCCGTAAAAAATGTCGGCTGGATGTTTGCTAAAAAGCTCATCGAGGAGCGCAGCAGGAAACCTTTTTCAAGTATTGAAGATTTCTTAACACGTGTGCACAGTTTTGGTAACACTCGTATGATAGAATCACTTATAATGTGCGGGGCACTTGATTCCTTCGGCATCTACCGCAGCAGGCTTATATCGGAGCTTGATAACGCGCTTAGTATTTTATCAAGGCAAAAAAATGCGAATATTGAAGGTCAGATGGGACTTTTTGACGGCAGTGATGTCGTTTGCGACGGTAAAAGCGTCGATGGAATCATGTTAAAGCTTGACTTTCGGCAGATAAACGAGTATTCTTTGCTCGAAAGGCTCTCTCACGAAAAATCACTTACCGGGCTTTACTTTTCAGGGCATCCTCTTGACAAGTACCAGAGTTTGATAAAATCCATACAAGCCCTGACCACAAAGCAGCTGCTTTCGGGTCTATCGGACAGATCGATAAAAGACAAAAAGCTTATTAACTTTGTCGCACTGGTAACAAAAAAGCGTGCAAAGGTGACAAAAAGCAACACAATGATGGCGTTTATTACTGCTGAGGACCTGTACGGAGAGGCGGAGATTATCGTTTTCCCTGCATTGTACGAGGAGTTTGGCGGGGCGATTTCGGAGGGCGAAATTTATGTCTTTGCCTGTGAGGCAACCCTTAAGGAGAGCTTCAGTGACGATACCGTCGACGAGCTGAAACTGCTTTTAAAATCGGTCAGACCTGTGACTGACTTCGAGGGAGATATAAATCCGGCGCTGTATCTCAAAATTACCGATGCAAACAGAAGCCGGCTTGAAGATGCGCTTGAAATCATCAGGGATTACCCGGGAAAAAGCAGAGTGAAAGTATTTTTCGACAAAGAGAAAAAGCTCCGCGCTGCAAAGGATTTAAACTGCTGTGTAAGTGATAAGCTGATTTCCAACCTAAAGCTGGTCCTCGGCGAAAAAAACGTAGCGACAAAGTGAGAATAAATATAATATTATCATAAAAGAGCGGCTTTACCGGCGAAAATCGCCGCTTATATAAAAAATACAGAAAGATGGAATACGCCGGAGAAACGGACAGGTTTTATGCGGTACGATGTAAACAATAACAAAAAACCAAAAACAACATATTCGGGTCCGGGGAATGAAAGGGAAATAAACAAGTTCGGGGAACCCGATAACTGCATTATGAACGATAAGACAAGGCTTGTCGATATTTCCGACATTACAAAACAAACCACATCAGGCAGGAGTACGACGGGTAAAAGAAAAACAAGAGCTAAATCAGCCGCTAAAATAACGCTGAAATCGGTGCTTTTTATAATGAGAAAAGCGCTGACTTATCTTCTAAACGTTTTACTCACACTGCTTTTGGTCGGAGTTATAACCGGCGCAGTCGTCGGTATCGCTTTTGTTATTTATATAAAGAATTATATCGACCCCGAATATAACGGGCTCGATAACCTTCAGTACGATTCCGATGCTACAACTCTGCTATATTACATCGATCGTGAGGGCAACGAGGTCGAGCTGAAGGACGATGCACTTCACGGTTCCGAAAACAGGCTTTGGGCTGAATTCTCCACCTTCCCGGACGATCTTATCGATGCGTATATCGCCGTTGAGGATATGCGTTACTGGGATCATAACGGCGTAGACAACAAGCGTACGTTCTCGGCGTTAGTCAATTTCTTTATACCAACCAACACAAATTACGGCGGAGGTTCGACAATCACTCAGCAGCTTATAAAAAATGTTTCGGGAGAGAACAAAACGACTATCCAGCGCAAAGTGCTGGAGATTTTCAGAGCGCTCAATGTTGAAGAAAAGTTTTCGAAAGAGGAAATTCTCGAGATGTACCTTAACACCATCCCTCTCTCGCAAAACACTAACGGTGTTCGCACCGCAGCGGACGTATATTTCGGCAAAGATATACGGGACCTTGATCTCATCGAATGCGCCGCAATTGCAGCGATAGGAAAATCGCCCGCAAAATATGATCCTCTCTCTCATCCCATAAACAACCTCGAAAGACGAAACCTTGTGCTTAAATTAATGTTGGAACAGGGTAAAATCTCACAGGAGGAATTCGACGAAGCATATGACGCCCCTCTTGTTATGAAGGATGATTCGGATACCGAATATACCGAGACTATACATTCCTATTATATAGATGCGGTCATTGATGACGTTATCGACGCGATTCAAAAAAAAGAAGACTGTGATCGGACTACGGCTACCAACAAACTATACTCCGGCGGCCTGCAAATAGTAACCTGCATGGACCCAATGGTACAGGAAGCGCTTGAAGAAGTGTTTGAAAACACTGCGGATGAGACCGCAGGAATTCATGCACAGGCGGCGATGTGTGTTGTGGACCCGGATACGGGTGATCTGCTCGGCATCGTAGGCGGCAGGGGAGAAAAAAAGATAAGCCGCGGCTTTAACAGAGCAACACAGAGCAAGCGGCAATGCGGTTCGGCAATCAAACCCCTATCGGTCTATTCTTTAGCGTTGGAGATGGGGCTTTACACTTACGGCTCTCCCGTAGAGGATTTTCCGACCGTATATAACGAGTCCAGCAATTCATATTGGCCTCCCAACGCCAACGGAGTTTACAGGGGCAGAGTTCCTCTGACATATGCGATATCGCAGTCATTGAACACGATTGCCGTATCCACTGCACAGAAAATCGGCGTAGAGAACGTGTATGATAATATGGTCAACAATTTAGGCTTCACCACCTTAAACGGAAATGACGACGGTGACAGGTTTACCGATGTGGCGCTCTCCCCTCTCGCTCTCGGATCCTTTACCTTTGGTGTAACCACAAGGGAGATGACACAGGCTTACGCCGTATTCGCCAACGAAGGTGTCTATAATAATGCACGCACCTTCTCACTTATCAGAGATAAAACCGGATATAATTATATCAAGGACGAGATAGAACCGAGGATAGCATACTCCGATACGACCGCTTATATAATGACATCGTTGCTTTTCAATGTAATATCCTCAGGTACGGCTACGAGATATATCACTCTCAACAAGAGCTTTCCGAACCTTGAAATTGCAGGAAAGACAGGTTCCACAAACGATAACAGGGACGTATACTTCTGCGGCTACACCCCCGATTATGTCGCGTGTTGCTGGTACGGCTATGATAACAACAAAAAGATTCCGAATGCGGAGGGAAATGTTTCTGCAAAGCTATGGGACGCGGTCTTTAAAAAAATATATACATTTTTAACCGAAAACGGAATAAAATATCAGGAAAAGTTCGATGTGCCGGTTTCCATTGTAAAGGATGTTTCGTACTGTGCATATTCGGGCATGAAGCCCTGCGAAGCATGTAATCAGGACCTAAAAGTGCTTTTAAAGGATGATGTCAGGTTTGCGACTGTTGCCAAAGGAGTATTTACAAATTCAACCCTCCCCTCCTCTGAATGCAGCGTGCATAAGATGGTTAAGTGGGATACTGTGACAAGATCCGTTTTTGTAGATGGTTGCACGTATTACCCCGGAAGCAATGTTATAGATGTCAGCTTGAGGCATATAGAGAACCGCTCCTTTGTAAAACAGGTTAAAGTCACCGATTCGCAGTATTTGTATTACGATGTACCTGATGGATATGTCTATCCTACCGATCCCTCGGTGCCGTTTTTCCAGAATCTTATCGGAACCGGTGTCTATATCGGAACCTCAGGTTCAAACAGACCTTATAACAGGGTTTGCATCGAATACTACAATCCTTTCTCTGATATCAGTGATGAGAGTTCCGACGATTTTGAGTTCTTTGATTAAATATAATCTGATTAAAAAGGTTGATTTGGATGTTTGACGAATATCTTACGCTCTCATTAAAGCTCTCCTCCGCTATGTTAAAAAACGGCGGGGAGACATACAGGGCGGAGGAATGTGCAAGGAACATTCTCGCTTCGGGCGGCGCTACGGAAATTGAGGTGTTGGCTCTCCCCACCGGACTCAGCGTAACCGCTGTTCATGAAGGGATGGTCTACACAAGAGTTTTGTCTTTAAAATCAAGAGACAACAACCTTGGCAATATTGACATTTTAAATACAATATCACGGGAAGTTTCGGCGGGTAAGCTATTGCCTGCCGAAGCTCTTGAAAGGATATCGCAGATAGATTCCGCTAGAATGAGGCCATTAATAAAAACGATTTTTGCCTGTATATCCGCTGCTTCATTTACGGTAATGTTCGGAGGCGGTTTCTATGAATTCGCTTTTTCGCTGCTTATCGCTTTTATATCGCAGCTTTTTATCGCTTTTTTAAGTAAAATCGGCTCTTTGTCATTTTTTTCAAATATGGGCGGGAGTATGATGACCGCCGTCCTTGCAAGAATTTGCTGCGGTTTTTTCCCCGAGTTGAACATGGCAGTTATTATAATCGGCGGGATTATACCCCTTCTGCCCGGTCTTGCTACAATTAATGCGATAAGGGATACTCTGTACGGCGATTTGGTTTCGGGTGCGGCAAGAGGAGTTGAAGCACTCCTTTCAGCCATATCGATTGCGGCGGGAATCGCTCTGGTGCTCTCGATAGGTGGTGTTTCCGTATGAATATCGTTATCTCTATTATCGCCACTTTTGCGGCGGCACTGTTTTTCGGAATGCAGCTCTCCGCACCAAAACGCGCTGTCGTCATCTCCGCAATACTTGGGCTTGTGGGTTATTTTGTGTTTTTTATCTGTAATGAGTATACCGATAACGAATACCTTGCTGCCTTTCTGGGCACTCTTGCAGCTTGCTTCCCCGCTGAGATATTCGCACGGATTATTAAAACTCCCGCGACCGTAATAATTTTTATATCGGTAATACCGCTCGTACCGGGAGTGATGATTTATCAATCCATGCTCTTTTTTGCACAAAACGACTTTACCGAGGGCAGTTATCAGATAATGCGCACCTTCATATATTCCGGTGCAATGGCAATTGCGATTACAATATCGACAATATTAGGAAAACAGCTGCTTGCTCCTATTTTTAAGAAAATAAGGGAAAAAAAGCACACAAACAAAGCCTGAGCGAATTCACACCCGGCTACGAGGGAGTAAAAAATAATGAAAAAATCAATGTTCATCTGGTATGACGAAAAAAAAGATATCGGTTACTGTGCCGAGCAAATAAAAAAAGCAGGCTTTACTCACACTTTTTTAGGATGGAAAAGGGATGACGATAGCCGTTTTGAGCAGATACGTCTATGTGAGAAGCTCGGACTTGAGATAGAATCTGCACACACATCTTTTGAAAACATCAACTCCATGTGGCTTGAGGGCGACGACGGAAAATCTCTTACTGATTATTTTGTTAAAAGCATTGCTGAAGCGGAGGACTGCGGAATTCCGGTACTTATAGTGCATCTGTCAAGCACCTTTACTCCGCCTGCATATAACAGTCTCGGTCTTTCACGCTATCAGCGCATATGCGATGAAGCTGAAAAAAGGGGTGTCCTTATCGCTTTTGAGAACCTTCGCAGAGTCGATTATCTTGACTATATTATGGAGAATCTGGATTCCTCCGCAAAACGCTTCTGCTTCGATATCGGACATGAGAACATCTACAACGACGGTAACGGTGTTCTTGAAAAATATGGAAACCTGCTCGTTTCCCTGCATCTCCATGATAATTTTGGAAAAGAGGACAATCATATACTACCTTTTGACGGAAATATCGATTGGTATGATTTTGCGCTGAGATTTAACCGTCAAAAAAAGGATATCCCCATCACTCTCGAAGTGATGAAAACCAACTCAGAGCCCGATTATGCAAATAAAGCGTTCGAGCGCGCCTGCCGCATAGAAGAGTTTATTCTGGCGACAAAAACAGAAAAACATAATAAATAATTGATAATTTCACTATTCTTTAATTATTTTTATCTTTTTATGACACATTTCGTCATATTAAAAGTGGTATAATATTGACAACATTTTTATTCATCGAATTTAATCGACAGCTTAGTTGTCATTAGGAAAATGCCCTGCATTTTCAAAACCTCAGTGCAGGGTTAAACATTTTTATTCATCGAATTTAATCGACAGCTTAGTTGTCA
>JAQVPJ010000002.1 GCA_028702135.1 Eubacteriales bacterium
GAGAACTACAGGAGAGAACTCGGAAATATTCAATTTTTGCGATTCCAAGAACCCGCATAAACACTGGGTTTTGGATGGACGAAAATACCTGCTCATGGAGAAATTTCGAGTCAGCCCCGTTATGACCACTTCGATACCTCTCCGTATTTTATGAATACACAGTGTGCCGCATGTTCAGAATTATATCATGTGAGAATCTTTTTTGCAACACCTTTTTTTCTAAAAGCAGATAAAGTATTTGTGTAAGTTTCACCCATCATTGGCACTTACACAAAGTTTTTTTATCAAATCACTTGAAACACATTGACAAATTTAGATCTGATGTATATACTAATAACATATCAAATAAATTTGATATGAGGTGATTACTTGAAAGCAGTTTATAAAGAGCATGCAAAAGTTTTTAAAGCGTTTTGCGATGAAAAACGGCTACAAATACTTGATTTGCTGTGTAGTGGTGAAAAATGCGCCTGCGTTTTACAGGAACAGTCAGACTTGGGGCAGTCAGGACTTTCGTATCATATGAAGATTCTGGTCGAGTCAGGTGTAGTGGAGAGTCGACAGGAAGGCAAATGGACACATTATAAAATCAGTGAAAAAGGAAACGCTTATGCCATAGCTCTCCTGAAAGAGCTAACAACACCGGACAATATTACAGTAGAAAATAATTTCTGCAAATGATACAGGCCATCTGCCCGATGGCTTTTTACAGGCGAAATACATCAAGAAAATTTGATATGATTGTTCTTTTTAGAAAGAGGGTTAACATATGCAAGTATTAAAAACGATATGGGACATTTTTCAGAATCAGATTCTCCGAATGAACTGGCTCAATGACTTAATTAGTAGCGCGCTATCTGCTTTAGGGCTGGACACCACCAATCGCTGGATTGGGAGTATTCAGTTTTTCATTTATGATGTTATAAAAATTGTAATCCTATTATGCGTCTTAATATTTATTATCAGTTACATTCAAAGCTACTTCCCCCCGGAACGCAGCAAAAAGATTTTAGGACGTTTCCACGGAATCGGGGCAAATTCCGTTGCAGCCTTGCTTGGTACTGTAACACCCTTTTGCTCCTGTTCGTCTATCCCGCTGTTTATAGGCTTTACTTCAGCAGGGTTGCCGCTCGGAGTCACCTTTTCATTTTTGATTTCTTCGCCGATGGTAGACCTGGGTTCCCTTGTACTGCTTATGAGCATTTTCGGAGCGAAAGTCGCTGTTTTATATGTACTTTTCGGATTATTAATATCTATAATCGGCGGAACTCTGATTGAGAAATCTCACATGGAAAAGTATGTCGAAAGTTTTATCCAAACAGCAGGAAGTGTTGATATTGAATCACCGGATTTGACAAAAAAAGATCGACTGGTTTATGCGAAGGAACAGATGTTTTCAACATTTAAAAAGGTTTTCCCTTATATCCTTATCGGTGTCGGAATAGGTGCGGTTATTCACAATTGGATACCGGAAGAATGGGTAATTTCCCTGCTGGGAAGCGACAACCCCTTCGGCGTAATATTAGCGACAATAATAGGTGTGCCGATGTACGCGGATATCTTTGGAACTATTCCGATTGCCGAAGCGCTGCTAACAAAAGGAGCTCAACTGGGTACGGTTCTGTCGTTTATGATGGGTGTCACCACGTTATCCCTTCCATCCATAATAATGCTCCGAAAAGCAGTTAAACCGAAGTTGCTTGCGCTTTTCATTGCCATATGTACGATAGGAATTATTATTGTGGGGTATTTATTCAACGCTTTACAAGCATTGATAATTTAGGAGGAATAAATGATGGAAAAATTAAACGAGGAATCCTGCAGCTCCTGCGGATATGATTGTTCTTTTGAAAAGAAGGTGGTCGTCGAGTATCTTTATCTCGATCTTAAAACCTGTGAACGATGTATCGGGACAGATAAAGTTCTTGACGAGGTTATGCTGGTGCTTACCCCTGCTTTAGAACTTGCCGGCTTTACCGTCGAATACAAGAAAGTTGAAATGAAGACAGCCGAAATTGCCATACAGCACCAATTCGTTTCATCGCCAACAATTCGGGTGAATGGTCAGGATATCTGTAAATCAGTTGCCGAAAACAGCTGCGGTTGTTGCAGTGAAATCAGCAGTACAGATGTAGAGTGCCGTGTTTTTGAGTATAATGGAAAGACTTACGACATTCCGCCTAAAGAAATGCTCGCAGAATGTGTTCTTCAGCGCGTATTTAGCCTATCCGATGGAGAGAGCTCTTGCGATAGATACGAGTTGCCCGAAAACCTGAAAAACTTCTTTGATGGAAAGAAAAACAAAGCCGGTTGTTCCTGTGGAGGTAGCTGCTGCTAATCGGCAGGATGTCCATGACAAAGCAGGTTGTTATATGTTTATTTTATTTTAATAATTATATAAAGGAGAGAATTATTATGGCATTGTTTGGTAAGAAAAACAAAAACGAAAAAACCACCACCTGTTGCTGTGGTGGTAAATGCGATACTGAAAGTATGGCAAAGGCTGAGAAAGCAAAGGGCGAGGGCGCAAGTGTTAAGGCGCTTGGAAGCGGTTGTGCAAAATGCAATCAACTCGAAGCTGCAACGAAAGCAGCGCTTGAGCAACTGGGCATGGATACAACAATCGACCATGTAACTGATTTCGCTGAAATTGCCGCTTACGGTGTGATGACTACTCCTGCTCTTGTTGTAGACGGGAAAGTAGTATCATATGGTAAGGTCCTCAAAACTGATGAGGTCGTAAAGATTTTGCAAAAAGCCAGAGGATAATCTTACAAGAACATCAAATAACTGATGCGAGATCTTAAAGCCATGTATCAGGCAATTACGGAAGATGAAGCGTTAAATGTGCTATTCCTACCTTTCTTTGTGCAAGGAATCAAGAGTGCATTGACAATCACTTGTTTGCATGTTAAAATTTTTTAGTAGTTATCGTTATTTCCAACTATTCGCATATGGATTTGTAGTGTTTTTGGATAAGAGCCAGTTTACCGATTGGTATCAACCATGCTTCGTATTCATTGTGGTTCAGTTGAACAGTTGCATAAAAAAATAGTCGGGTAATGAGTTCAACGCTCTTTACCCGACTTGTGCATTTATTGATACAATTTTACTGTACTGGCTATTGATGTTTCATATGCAACTTTAACCATTGCTTATGTACTTACAAAAAATACTTTATTCTTCGTATTTTACATCGTTTTCATCAATGAACGCTATTACAGATTTACCGTCTTCTGTCTTAAAAGCAACGGTAGTATTATTAGAATAGTAAAATCCCGAAGCAAAATCAGCAAATTGTACATCCGTTAGGGTAAGGTTACCGGAAGGCTTATCGATTGTATCAATATCTTCTGTTAATGAATATACAAAAATGTTATCCAAGTCATACCACTTACCTCTGCTTTCCCATCCGTCTTTAAACAAGAGACTGAGTCCGCTTTCAGTAACATCCTCACCTGTTTGCAAATCGTAGATAAATACTTTTTCACCGCTTATTTGACCTTCAGAAAAACCAATTTCATCATCATATCTTGCTATAGCATAGTTCCGTACAATGACATACTTATCGCCGGCATAAGTAAGATCTGATTTCAAACTTACTTTACAGCTTTTTATATCTTCTTTTGTAAAAGAATCATTATTATATATTTCTTTATAACGTTCTGAGAGACGTTCTACAGCTTTAGACAGGCTTTCTTCTGACCAAGCGATTTCATCATAGTTGTAGTTGTTTCTAAGGTGCGCCAGTCGTGCTGCATTAATATTATCTGCACCTGAATAATTCTCAATTTTTAAAAATACAATATCACTGTAACAAGTTTCTTTTACATCTCCTATATATTCAAAAGTATAGTTCTGGTTTAAATGTTGCCAGTAATTTTTAGACACTTTCACATTATCTCCAAGTAAATCTTTCATGTCTCGCGCTTCGCGCATAACCATGTTATCAAAATCCAACACTGAAAAATTAATAATGTTTTTTGTGTCAAAATAACTGTTGTTATCGTAGTCAAAACATAAAGAAAACAGAGAATCTGAATAAGAGTAATTACTTAAATAAAAGTTGTTAAAATCAGATTCAATTCCCGCAAAAGGCCGGGTGGTATAATTGTAACATCCCTCAAAATCACTTGCATTGTTACATTGATAAATCCTTTCGTTTAATTGAGGAACAAATTCAGAATTCTTTGAAAACAAATCGGATAGTTGCAAGCGTTTTCCGGAATACATATCCCAGATAGCACCGGTTGTATAACCATATGAATCATTCCTTAATATACAAACCGAGAAATATCCGTTGTACACAGCAAAGCTTGTGGTGATTTCAGTTCTATTATGAAAATGAAAATCATACGAAAAAACCATTTCGGCATATTTTTTTGCGATATCATCGATATATGCATTGATTTCTTTCTCAAGAGCTTTATTCGGTAAAACTATATGGGAAGCAGCCGAAAGAACAAAAGTATTTTCGCCAACAGTAACGTCTGCAAGACCGGAGGGTTCTGTTTTAACGGTTGTGGTATAATAGTAGTCTGATACTTTAAAGTCGGATTTTCCGGTTCCTTTAGAGGAGCACAAGGTCAAAGTGTTTTTAATTTCAAACCCTTTGCAGGTTTTCAGAGGAATATAACCTGCTTGTTCTACGACATTCTGCCCCGCGTCTGTCAACAACCACTCGATTAGTTGATCGGAAGGGGAGTCCTTGACATTATTAGCAGGGCAAATTACATAATAATAGTCGAAACATGGGTAGCTTTCGTCGGATATTGTTTGTTTATTTGCATAGTTGCCGTTAATTTTAATCGCTTTTACTTTTCCGTTTGCGGTATACAGATTTTCGTTATATTCACAGTAACCGATACTACCAACAGAAAAATCATTCACCCCAGGTACAGTATCGTACATATTGCCTTGGCCAGGGACAAAAACACTCGGAGGTTCCATCAGTTTGGTCTTGCCCACAAGATTCCTTATATATTTTTGAATAGTCGATTCTCCGTGCTGGAAAGCCGTAATCGGTTGGTCGTTTCCTCCGATATCCTTCCAATTTTTAATTTCACCTGAGTAAATGGCTTTGATCTGTTCTATTGTGAGGCTGTCAACTGGATTTTGGGTATTTACTAAAAACACATAACCAATTTTGGCAATAGGTGTTTGCTTTAGTTTCGTATTATAGTTAGAATCGGCATACTCGAGCGATGACTCTGAAATTTTTTTTGATAAAAGCAAATCGCATTTATTCTCAAACAAGTTAAGCCAATTTCCATCTTCTCCTATATGGTCACCGTTTTTGATTTGATTTTTTGCTTGTTCTAAGGTTAAATTAAACAATTCTGAACTAATTGCGACATTGAGAGCATATGTAGACGAGCAACCGTTAATAATCGGTAATTTCTCTCTTAATGAATCTTCAAGTTCTTGTGTTCTTGTATCAATGCTATTTTCGATAGATTCTGAAACTGCAGAATCAGATGAAACATCATCAGATAGTGTTGATTCGGATGATTGTGGATTATTCGTATTATTACAGGAAGCAAAAGTAAATAGCATTAATACCGATATGATGCAGGAAAAAGATTTTTTCATTATTAATTTCCTTTTATAATTATTTATGTCATTATGTTATAATAGTGGTGATAAAACGTCGTTTTGTTTCATAATTATAAGAATAATTTGCTTTTTAAATAGCTTATACTATATTATTGAATTAAGTCAGCATATAAATTCAACAATGTCAAGAAAACGATACCTTCATGAGTTAAAACCTTTGTTGGTTTGTCAATGATATGTTACACCGAAGCGTAAAAAATCAAAGAGGGTGGACTTCAGCAACTTCCAATTAAGCGGACGCATAGTAAAATTGTTTTTACTTCTGCTGTAAACAGCAAGCAGAGCCTTAATATCACTAAATGAATAGAGTATATGAGTTGAATAGAAATATTCTGTCCGTTTTGTGATAAAAAACCGGGAGTAGAACTGGGACATTCTCTCGACCTTCTTTGCATATCCGACCAGATTTGACGAATTATATTCACGACAGATATCATCGAAGGTTTAAACCGACAATTTCGCCCTAAATAAATATACCCTAGGCGATAACGCTTGTATTCATGCTATGCACGCATACAAACGCTACTGCTTGGGGGAACGGTTAACAAGGGTGAATCCAATCCTGTGTTTAGTCAGCGCAAAAACTTGTTTTATTATGGATTTTTGTTTCAAGAAAAAATCGATTTAAAATGATTTCGGAGTGTCAATTTATTTAGGATTTCTTTGCCCAAAACAATGTAGAAATAGAGCCTTTTTTTGATAAATGCTTAGGTAATAATCATCTTATTAAAATGACAATTTAACTTTCTTTTTTGTAAAACCAAATCGCAAATATAAACCCAACTAATATCAATATGGCTGCTATAATGTATGCATATGTAAAATCTACAAAATAAGAACCATTATCATGGTATTTAGAATTTGATGATAATTGATAAGCTGCTAACCCAATCTTAGGCATAATGGCACTAATAATAAATGCAATTATAATTGTAAGAAAATCTATCATCATAGCAACAAGACTAAAGGCAAATCCAATTTTCCTCAAAATATCGCTCCTTTATAACGTTTAATTAATATTCATAAAGCATTTTCAGGTCAACTCATTAAAAACATTTTAATTGTTTATTTAAATTGTCCCGAAGAAGGGTAATATGTGTATACTGTCCAAAACTCGCTCCACTCGTGTTCGTATTCCGGATCATATACAGGAAATCGTTGTGGATAAGACGTCTGATTTGCTTCTACACCCGGTTAAAATCGAGCAGATGAACGGAAAAACCAAGAACATGACGAATAATTTTTTCAATTCCATACTTCATTTAATTTTTCGGTGTAAATAACAGATAGATAAACAAAGACATCTATTATACAACATATGCATTGTTAATATTTATATTATTTTAAATATATATTTGTATTTAATTATATTCGTAGTGTGACATTTTGTCAAGATTTTTATCTCATATTTAAAGATTAATTCATTTCGAGGGAAAATCAATTTACACAAAATTTAACGCTGTACCGTTTAATTCAAAATAAGTGGAGAAAACCCTCTGTTGTTTGTTTACAAAGTAATTAATAATTATATGGTTGGGCTTTTCTTCAATTTAATCAGTTATACTTTATTAATTCAGACCTTACATATGTAGAATCAATGCTAGAAATATAATTTTTAAATACCTTAAAACTATATTGTGAGTTTCTCCATAATTGCCATGCAAGTGATAATGTAGTGATGCTAGAAAAAGATTCCGTTGCTGGATAGAATATTACATAAGCATCTGGATAATCAGGAGTTTTATAAACAATATCTCTCCTTATTTGTGCACCTAGCCTTGAATATAGAAACAGTCGTTTAAATGAAAACTGGTCTGTAGAATTCTCTATTTCAGCCAATCCAATAATACCTATGCACCTATGGTCTCCAACAGGCTTTTCCATTTTGTTTTTAAGACTTGTTAATAGCATTAAACCTAGTCCGCTTTTTCTATACTGAGGCAAAACAGCAACAAAATCAAGATTTATAAAAACTTTATTGTAATAATAAATATAATAAATTTGAATAAAGCCTGCTAATTCATTATCACAAAAACCCATAATTATTTCTGAATTCAACCTACCCTTTTCATTAAATCGGTTATTTACCATATTAGCTGGATTCCAATGATAATCTGGTAATAATTCTTTTTGTATTAGTATGAGTTCATTTATGTACTGTGATAGTGGGTCTTCTAGTACTTCAAGGCGAATTTCCATAAATCTAATCCCCTCTCATCTACATTTAGTTATTATTAAATAATAATATCATATTTTTCCATACAATCAATTGATAGATTGTAAAATGAAGTGCGATACAAATCAAAGGGAAAAAAAGCAGCTCAAAAGGAAGATTTCGTGTAGAATGGGGTTGCAAGACAACATTAAAACGGAGGCAAAATAATGAGCTACCGCTATTTTTACAACATTTTAACGAGGGTATATAGAGGTTTTACATAATCAGGAACAAATTTATTCGTTTGATGAAGAAAGTGTATGGTTAATGGAGGGACAAAAAACACCCCTCTCTCAATTTTTTGAGAATGGGGTTTATCAATTAGAACATAAACTTATTCATTAATCTCCAATAAGGTCATCCATAAACGTTGACAATCTGAATTCATGGAAATGATCCTCAGCCACTTCTGTCATAGACTCAATAAAATGAACGTGTCTGTCTCCTACTGTGATAGCACCGCCGGTTCTGCCACAAAATTCATGATAATGATCTTCATAAAAATCAGTACGAAACTTTACTTCATGAAAGTGATTATCACAGCCAAATTTCCTTGCTTCACCTGTCTCTGTTGCAAAACGATGATTATGCGGATCATCTTCCGGTTCAGCAATCTTTACGCTTCCTTGTACTTCGTGTACATGTTCTTGTTCTACTGGGTAAGGTCTACGATTATAAAAATCGTTATCATACATAATAGATCTCCCTTTCAAAAACATAGTTTAAGATAAATTTTATTCAGTTTATAGCTTCGTTTCAAATAGAGGACGGGGCTCAGATATGACAAAATATTGTAGGTAAAATCTTCGATATGGTTATTAAAAATCAATATTACTCATTTTTAAAGCGAAATATAAATTACATATACAACAACCCATCTTAATAACCCTTATTAATTTACAAGTATAATGTTGTTCCCAATATACGATATCTTGATGACGATTTCCCAAGCGCGCCTATAGATTATCGAATAAGCGAACCTGCCCCCTATGAAAGCTATGATGAATACCTGTGGTTTATTGAACAAATGATCAATGAACTGAAAAAACCGGAGGAGCAAGCATGAACCAGCTTTTGCTTGAATGTAATAACTTACTAAAACACGGTGGATTTGATTAAGTGTTTAGTGGTGAACTCGCAATTGCAAGATGTATAAAGGTAAAGGCGTAATTACTACAACAAATAAATGCATTTACCGGGTTTCAGATTGCATGACCCGGGATTTTGATGAATTTTAGTCGTATGATGTGGAGGTTTTTTAATATGGAAATGAATAAGGTACAGCTTCTCAGAAACCCAGATATTCAGCCGTCAAGCGATGTTATTGCAAAGGCGCTTGGGGAATCGAACAACGCCTATATAAAGTTTTTAGGCGAACTTGCAGGCCACGATATTCATTTGGAATGGCGTTATTACAACGATGGAAAGGCTTGGCTGGCAAAGGGACTTTATAAGTGGAAAGGCGTTCGGGGCGGTCAGAATGAAACAACTGTTTTTTGGCTATCGATCTGGGACGGTTTTTTCAAGGTGACAATTTATATTCCCGAAAAAGCACGTGCTGAAGTATTGAATCTTCCGCTTGCTAATGAGGTTAAGCAAAAGATAGCGGCTTCGAAACAAATGGGAAAACTGAAATTTTTTCCTGTTGTTTTCGACTTGTATTCTGATGAAATGTTCGATGCGGCTTTTTTGCTCTCGGATTTCAGGAAAAGCATGAAATAGGCGGTGAAATGAATGGAAATCAGACGATACAGTAAAGCAGATGAGATTTTGCTTTTTGATCTACTCATCGATGAGGGGGACAACTGGATTGATTATCATGGGCCGGTTGGTCGTAGCAAATATATAAAAGCACTCGAATCGAGCATCACATATATCGCTTGTGATGAAAACCTTATTTGCGGTTATGCGCGTTGTCGGGAAGACGATGGTTTCGGTGTTTATATTTATGATTTGCTCGTAAGAAAAACATATCGGGGAAAGCAGATAGGTAAAATCCTTATAGAACGGGTACTCGGGGACTTTCCGGACCAACCGGTTTATGTGATGAGCGATGTCGACCCGTATTACGAAAAACTCGGTTATCATAGAGAGGGATCAATATTTCAGGTTAATTGATAGTGCTGCAGGTATTAATACGCATTTAGATTGATTTAAAACAGCAATTCCAACAGAAAGCAAATGCGTATTGGAAGCGAAAAATATACCTTTTATTATTAGATTATCGGGTTTGTGTTTTCTCGGAAAGCAAAATGAACACCAAAAGGCCTATGTCTTCACGGGGTTGTAACAAATTAAAAGAAGTATTTGCAAAAAGCAATGTCCAGCAGAGATTTTATAAGCTGCATATTATAAGCGTTTTATTAGTATGTTTGGTCGGGTTGAATGTCAGGTAGTTATAAAACTGATATTATAGACGGAACGAAAAAAAGCATTCAATATCGGGTATAACTCTAATAAAGATATGCGATAATAAAACGCCGGATATTTAAAATGTAAGGAGAGAAATAATGAAAGACAACGATTTTGCATCTGTCGGTGCGATTGTTCTGCACAATAATAAAGTTTTACTTGTGCGTCATACATATGGCTCGGCGGCAGGTAAGTTATTGAATCCGGGCGGCATGATTCAAGAAGGTGAATTACCTTATGATGCAGTGAAGCGTGAAGTTTTGGAAGAAACAGGTATAATGGTTGAGCCGACCGGGTTAATTGCCATCCGCTGCTCTGCAAAAAGCTGGTATATGGTTTTTTTATGCAACTATGTTGCAGGAGAACCTAAATCCGATAACACAGAGAACAGTGAGGCTATTTTTTTAGACTGCTCAGTAGTTTTGGAACATCCCGAAGTAACAAACACGGCAAAAGCACTATTGAAAATCGCACTCGAAAACAAAGCTCTACCTATGCAGGATGTGCTTAAAGGGCGTGTCATGTTCTCAACCGGGAATATTGATGAAAAAAATGCAAACTGATTCTATAAATCCACTTAAGCAGATATCAAAAAGAAGGCGTAGCTATCTTAGAAAACACGGGAGTTTATGTCTGTACCATTTGCGGTTTTGTTTACATAGGTGACACCCTTCCGGAAGTATGCCCCGTTTGTAAGGTTCCGAATTGGAAATTTGAAAAGATTGAGGGGAGGGAATAATAATGGCTGATAAATATGCTGTAAGAAATATACGTCTGTGTACCAAGGATTGCTTGTGTCTCTATGTTTGCCCCTCAGGAGCAACGGATACGGAAAACAGTATTATTGATGTTTCAAAATGTATCGGGTGCGGAGACTGTGCAGATGCCTGCCCATCCGGTGCGATTTCCATGGTTCCGAAGGAATATCCCAAACAACAGGATAAAACAGAAACAGTCATCAATGCACTCAGAGCATTGATGAGCAGTAAATCGAAACAAGAGAACATTGCTGCCGGATTACCTGAAAGACTTGCTGCCGCAATAGAAAAATCCAATCATATAATGGCGGAGGATATTATCCGAGAAGCCGGTTATATGCTGCCGCAAAGTGAGAACACAAAGGAATTTTTGCGTTCACTCCTTGATCAAAAGTATGCGGAAGGGTTCCCTAAAGATACTGTTGAAAAGTTGTTAGAAGCTTTAAATAAAAATGAGGAGAATAACAGTATGAGCGAAAATAAGACGCTTAAAAATTTGATGGCAGCATTTGATGGCGAATCCAAAGCGAACAGAAAGTACACGGCATATGCCAAGAAAGCTGAAAAAGAAGGAAAAATAAATGCAGCAAAATTGTTCAGAGCTGCAGCGGACGCCGAAACTCTTCATGCACTAAAACATTTTGAAGTAGCCGGTAAAATCGGTTCTACGGCAGACAACCTAAAGGATGGTGTTGCAGGAGAAACCTACGAATATAAAGAGATGTATCCTGATTTCGTAAAAGAAGCTGAAGCAGAAGGAAACAAAGCAGCACTTATGTCTTTTACATTTGCTATGAAAGCAGAAGAGGTTCATGCCGGCCTTTATCAGGATGCTTTGGAAAACCTTGATCAGACGGAGGAAGTTTTTTATTACCTCTGTCCCGTCTGCGGGAATATCGAGAAATACCGGCCCGAAAAATGCAGTATCTGTGGTGTTCCGGGAGATAAGTTCATTAAGTATTAGACACGAGTTAAATTGATTGACAAAAGATTAAAGCATGAGATAAAACAGGCATAATAATAGCAAAATCAGTATATATCAGCATTTCCAACCCGCAAACGCGGAAATAAGCAAACTACATCTTTCTTATACTAAAGCTAAAACTAACAAGGCACTCTGCGGGATATCGTAGAGTGTCTTTTCTTGTTATAAATCTTTACGGGCTGTTTTTTTTGGAATGTGCTCATATCAGCTATGTTTTTTAGTTTTTCACTGTTATTGTTTTCAAGGAGTTTTTTTTTCTCAATCGCGTTTGAAGCGGGATTTTTTCAACATTTAACTCTTGATTTTTTAGCAATAAAAATGTTATATTAAATAATAATATATTTACCGGTTTTTTCACTCGCACTGTGGAAACAAAACCATAAAGAAAACTCCTTATATAAGCAGTTCAAAAGCTTTTATAAAAACTGAAGACGAGAGGGGCTTTATCCGGGATTAACAATATTGACAGAAAGGATATCTATATGACCGTTAATAAGAAATATATATCTGATATTGAAGCGATACTTTCACATAGGTATGATAACGGAGCGGATCTTTGAACGACACCGGATAAACGATTAATAAAAGGAGCGCCTTTTTCAACCTTGGAAAGCGTAATTTACTTATTGGAATTAGGAATGGATCCAACCGAACCTATCTTAAAAGATGCTACAGCATTGATTTTTAGCACTTGGCAGGAGGACGGTCGATTCAGGGTGTATCCTAAAGGTTGTATTTATCCATGCCATACGATAATAGCAGCTAATACGCTTTGCCACATGGGATTTGCTTCGGATGTTAAATTGCAAAAAACGTTCGGGCACCTTCTCAGTATCCAACATTCGGATGGCGGGTGGCGCTGTAATAAATACAGTTTTGGCAGAGGTGCGGAAACAGAATATTCAAACCCTTTTCCGACACTTATGGCTTTAGACACTTTCCGCTTTACCGATTATTGCAACAAAGAAACCGCGCTTGACAACGCAGTTGATTTTTTATTGGAACATTGGAGAATTAGGAAACCCATAGGTCCTTGTCATTACGGAATCGGGGCGCTGTTTATGCAAATAGAATATCCATTCCGTAATTATAACCTGTTTTTATATGTATATGTTTTGTCCTTTTACAAAAAAGCAAAAAAAGACAAGCGGTTTCTTGAAGCATTTGAAGCATTGAAATCAAAAATGGCGTACGGGCAGATCGTAGTTGAACGCGTAGTTCCAAAGCTGACTGGTTTATCGTTTTGCGAAAAAGGCAAGACGAGCGAATTGGCGACAAAACGCTATTATGAAATTGTTGAAAACCTTAGTCGATGAGCCGAAAAGACAAATCATAATCTGTTTTCGATTTTGCTATCTGAAAAATGTTGCTATAGCTGATAATAACGTAAAGTAATATGATGTAGATGAAAATCTTATAAAAAAACTAAGTTACAAGCTAAAACTTTTTCAGGTGAAGTTTACCAACAAACGAGCCATCCTCGTGATTATCACTCAAATGAGTTAAAAACGGCCATTTACCGAGTAGGTGTTTTTTCCTCGATTATATGTAACATATTACAAAAATTACAGGAATAATTGAACTTGACAAAACTTTTGGGATGATTTATAATAATCATGTAATAACATATTTGGAGATAGAATGCATTTTTTACTCTGTTATATCGATGACTGGATATCCCTGAAAAAAATATGAAAAAACTGCTTTTTACGGCTTATAGTAAAAAAGCAGTTTTTTATTGAGATATATCGCTTGTTTCAGAGTAGGTCTTATATTCGTCCGGAAAGTAGGGTTTTGAAATCTCTTTTGGAATCTGCACCTTCAGGGTTATATTTTCGCTTTTTTCAGGAGCGGTAACGGTGCATAGCATCTTTGTTTTATCGTAATTGACCTCAACGCCCGAAAGATACGATTCAATAAGATCGATTGGGATTTTATAATCTTCCGCTTCGAACAAAACGGGTGCGGATAACCTGACCGCATTTTCATTTATATAAACAAGAGAGGAATTGTTGATGCATTCAATAGTTCCGCCATCGGGACTCAAAAGAATTATTACCGTTCCGTCATCCCCCGCGATACCCAGCCCGCAGATCTCACTCAGAGCAGTAAACGGCACATAAAGCCCATATGTATTATTTACTGTGTTAGAATCAAAGCTGGCCGTTCTCTTTTCTGCGTGATAAAGCCGTAATGAATAGATATTTCCACTTTTACCGGTTTTGTTGAAAGAAAAATAAATAAAACCGCCGATTAAAAGACTAATAACCAAATAAAGCGTCAACAATAAAATTAGGACAGCAGCTATACGTTGCCTTTTGGCAGGAGAAGATTTGCGTTTGGGTTTCCTTTTCACAGGCTGTTTTTTCGGTGCCGGATTGGTAGGGAGCGCGCGTCTGCTGTCTGCCGGTGTTTTATTGCTTTTATTGTATTCGTTACTACTCACAGCGTACCCTCCTTATAATAAACATAATTTCATAACAATACTAATGCCGGCATTATTATATCATAAAGACACCAAATATAAAAGCCCCTCATGCACAATTTTGTTAAAAAATTCATAATCTATATTCGGGAGGTGGATGACAGAAGCTATGACAAAACGGTTTACGGAAAACGCGAAAAGGGTAATCAGTACCTCGCTTGCGCTTGCGAAGGAGCTTGGGCACACCTACATCGGAAGTGAGCATTTGCTTTTGGGAATTCTATCAGACGGCACAAGCAGCGCCTCAAAGCTGCTGTACGGAAGAGGAATAACGTTTGCCGAAACGAAATCACGTGTAATAGAGCTGGTCGGTATGGGATGTAAAAGCGAGCTATCGACCGAAGACATGACACCTACCTGCAAAAAAATACTTATGAGTGCTTCGACACAGGTAAAGAGCACGCTGTATAATTTTATAGGAACCGAGCATATCCTGATGGCTCTTTTAAAAGAAGATTGTGTCGGCGCGAGGCTTGTGGAAGCCGGCGGTGTTGATATTCCGGAGCTTTGCTCCAATTTGGACGGTATGTTTTACAGGGTGTATGAAGATGCTGCAGTGGAGGCAGATGTGATTGCGACAAAAAAAAGCACTCCGAATTTAGATAAAAACGCAGTAAACCTGACTGATAAGGCATTGTCGGGTAAGATTGATCCCGTAATCGGAAGAAAAAAAGAGGAAGAACGGCTTATAGGAATCTTGCTTCGCCGCGGTAAGAATAATCCCTGTTTAATCGGGGAGGCGGGCGTCGGCAAGACTGCGGTTGTAGAATCAATAGCAAGCCGTATCGCTTACGGGGATATACCCGAGGAGCTTGCGGACAAGAGGATTATGGCTCTGGATATGTCTACGATTGTGGCAGGTACAAAGTACAGGGGCGAATTCGAGGAGAAAATAAAGAGCATAATAACAGAGGTGAGCGAAGCTGAGGATGTTATTCTGTTTATCGACGAGCTGCATACCATTGTCGGAGCAGGTGCGGCAGAAGGCGCTATAGACGCTTCTAACATCCTAAAACCCGCGCTTGCAAGAGGCGAGATAAGGCTTATAGGTGCGACTACATTAAAGGAGTATAAAAAATCCATTGAAAAGGATAGTGCTCTGGAACGTAGGTTCCAGCCCGTTTATATAAAAGAGCCGACAGAGGAGGAGTGTATTTCGATTCTTGAGGGCTTAAAGCAGAGATACGAGAGCTATCATAACGTTAACATAAGCAGCGATGCGATAATAAGCGCTGTCAGGCTCTCCTCACGTTATATCGGCGACCGCTTCTTACCCGATAAAGCTATCGATCTGATCGACGAGGCAGCTGCCAAGAAAAAGCTCACCCGCGGAGCATCGAGTCATAAAATCGGAATAACCTCCGTTGACATAGCACAGGTTGCACAGGAGCAGACCGGGATTCCGCTTGCAGTTCTTACAAAAAGTGAGCGGGAGAGGTTTTTGCACCTTGAGGATGAGATGCGAAAATACATTGTAGGTCAGGAAAACGCCGTCTCTGCAATTTGTAAAGCGGTTCGCCGTACCCGTGCCGGATTGCGTGATACCAACCGACCAAGCGGCTCTTTTCTTTTCTTAGGACCAAGCGGAGTGGGAAAAACCGAAAGCGCAAAGGTATTGTCCCGGTTGATTTATGCAAGGGAAGATGCACTCATTAAGCTCGATATGAGCGAATACATGGAAAAACACAGCGTGTCCAAGCTTATAGGCGCACCCCCCGGTTATGTGGGATACGGAGAAGGCGGAGTACTTACAGAACGAGTACGCCGTTCGCCGTATTCGATGCTGTTGCTGGATGAAATAGAAAAAGCGCATCCCGATATACTGAACCTTCTTTTGCAGATTCTTGACGATGCGGTTCTTACGGATTCCAACGGGCTGAAAATCAGCTTCAGAAATGTATTTATTATTATGACATCGAATATAGGTTTTTCAAATACGGATACAAAGTGCATAGGATTTACGGACGGGGACGAGTCTTTTAAGGAGAGAAACCGCATTACTGACATTGCAAAAAAAATTCTTCCGAACGAGTTCATAGACAGAATCGATGAAACCGTTGTTTTCGAACGTCTCTCGAAATCCGAGCTCAGAAAAATCGCCCGTATTCAGCTTGATGACCTGACAAAGCGTTTAATCGAAAAGGGCATTAAGGTTACGTTCGAGGACAGCTTTATCGATAATATTTTGAATTCGGAACGTTTTGCGGACAGGGGAGCGAGGACGATTCGTCAGAAACTGCTGCGAAAAGCCGAGGATTTACTCTCGAATGAGATACTACGCGGTGAATGCAAAGAGGGAGCGGAGGCTACGGTTTTATGGGAGAACGGTGAATCCAAAATAAAAATAACAGCAAAAAACTGTTGACAAGCAAAAAGAAATAGTATATAATAGCGCCTGTAAAGTTATTTTCTTTACAGGTGCCTTTATATCGGTAATAATATTGGGGGTAGCTATGGAAGAAAAGCGGGCTGAAATCTGCAGGCTGATGGATTTTTATGCGGTCATTCTTTCGGCGCGTCAACGCGAGCTGCTTGAGATGTATTATTACGAGGATCTTTCCCTGTCCGAGATAGCCGAGAACTTAGGTATTACAAGGCAGGGTGTGCGGGATACTTTACAGCACGGTGCAGCCGCTCTGCTTACTTTTGAAAAAACACTCGGCTTAATAAAGAAAAGCACAGCTATCAACGAGGCGGCAGGCCAAATTATTGAATTGACCGACGATGAGCGGATAAAATCGCTCGCCGGTGAGATAATGACGATTATTTAGCCACCCCGCATCAATAGGTAAGTTCCGTCAAGAATTTGGAGAGCGTTATGTTTCAAAGTTTAGTAGAAAAAATGTCCGAGGCGTTCAAGAAGTTTAAGAACAAGGGAAAGCTGAGCGAATCCGATGTAAAAGCGGGTATGAGAGAGATAAAGCTCGCTTTGCTGGAAGCGGATGTAAACTTCAAGGTTGTCAAGGATTTTATAAATAAGGTCTCCGAAAGAGCTGTGGGCAGCGATGTGCTGGAGAGTCTTGTGCCTGCCCAGCAAATCGTAAAGATTGTCAACGAGGAGCTGACCGCTCTTATGGGCGGAACAAATTCCAAGCTGACTATATCATCCAAACCGCCGACGGTGGTACTTATGTGCGGTTTGCAGGGCTCTGGTAAAACCACCCATACCGCAAAGCTTGCAAAGCTCTATAAAAAGCAGGGTAAAAGCCCGCTGCTCGTCGCCTGCGACATTTACCGCCCCGCTGCGATCAAGCAGCTTCAGGTGGTTGCGGAACAGGTGGGCGTTCCCGTGTTTGAGCGCGGAACCGAAAACCCGGTCAAGACTGCGACGGAAGCAATAAAGTACGCGGTAAAATACGGGCATGATATGGTTTTTATAGATACCGCCGGAAGGCTCCATATTGATGAGGAACTGATGCAGGAGCTTGAGGAAATAAAAAGAGCCGTAAATCCGACAGAGATACTTTTGGTAGTCGATGCGATGACAGGTCAGGACGCGGTCAATGTGGCTGAGAAATTCAACGGTCTTTTGGACATTACCGGCGTTATTCTTACAAAGATGGACGGCGATGCAAGAGGCGGCGCCGCACTTTCGGTGAGGCATGTTACCGGTAAACCCATAAAGTTTATCGGCACGGGCGAGAAGCTGGATGCTATTGAGCCTTTTCACCCCGACAGGATGGCATCACGAATACTCGGCATGGGCGATGTGCTCTCGCTGATTGAAAAAGCAGAGCAGACATTTGATGAAAAGAAAGCTGCGGAAATGGAGCGTAAGTTCCGTGAACAGTCCTTTACCTTAGTTGATTTTTTGGATCAGCTCGGTCAGATAAAAAACATGGGTTCGATGGAATCCCTTATAGGAATGCTACCGGGTATAAAGCCGGGACAGCTGGGGAACGCAAAAATCGACGAACGTGCCATGTCAAGGACAGAGGCGATAATACTATCGATGACTCCGCGTGAGCGTACGCACCCCGATATTCTCAACTCCTCACGCAAAAAAAGAATCGCTGCCGGCAGCGGTACTTCGGTAGAGGAGATAAACAGACTGCTCAAGCAATATGAGCAGACAAAACTCATGATGAAGCAGTTTACAAGCGGCAGGGGAATGAAGAGCATGAAAAAGGGAAGGTTCAGACTTCCGTTTTAACAAACGCATCCGAAAAGCGTTTGGATAACGATGATATAAAAGAGAAATGCTTAATCTCTTTGATATAAAACAAATATATATATTTTTTGGAGGACAAACTAATGGCAGTAAAAATCAGGCTCAGAAGGTTGGGCGCAAAGAAAGCACCGTTTTACAGAATTGTCGTCGCTGATTCACGTTTCCCGAGAGACGGCAGATTTATCGAGGAGCTGGGATATTACAACCCGATGACTAATCCGGCAGATATAAAAATAGACGCGGATAAGGCAAAGACCTGGATAGCAAACGGCGCGCAGCCTACCGATACGGTCAGAGCGTTGCTTAAAAAGAACGGTGTTATCTGATTTGACAGTTGCACCTGTTTATGTTTAACGAAAAAGGAGACATAAATGAAACAGATTCTTATCGATATCGCAAAATCGATTGTTGATAATCCCGATGAAGTAGTCGTTGTTGAAAAGGTCAGCGGGGATACCAGCATCCTTGAGCTCTCAGTAGCAAAGGATGATATGGGCAAGGTTATCGGCAGAGGCGGCAAGATTGCAAAAAGCATACGAACCGTTATGAAAGCAGCTGCAATAAAAGAGAATAAACGCGTAATAATTGATATTATATAACATTTATCTATGAAAAAGCGTTTTTTGGAAGCAGGCAGACTGAATTCACCGAGAGGAATTAAGGGCGAGGTTCGCTTTGATTGCTGGTGCGAATGTCCCGAGTTCCTTCTCGGTGTGAAAAAGCTATATTTAGATGAAGATGGCACACGTTTTTTGACCGTAAGTCAATATCGTCCATCTATCCCGTCTATCATTTTCGAGGGATATGAGAGCAGGGAGCTTGCCGGCTATCTAACCGGAAGGACGGTCTATTTTGACCGTAACGATGTTCAGCTCCAACAGGGCGAATGTTTTAACGACGACCTGATATCATTGCCGGTATATAATGTTGAAACCGGTGAGATGATTGGGTTTCTTGAGCGTATAGATGAGGGAGTCGCCTGCAACTACTATTATGTCAGAGGTGAGAAAAACAGCTATCTGATTCCCGATAATGACGAGTTTATAAAGGAAGTAAATATTGATTCCGATATAAAGGTAAAGCTTATCGAAGGACTGGAAACAAATAATTAAACGCTGTTTTTTAATTATTATTTAAAAGAGGTTTTTCAAGTGCGATTTGAGGTTTTGACGCTTTTCCCCGATATGCTCGAAGCTGTTTTCAAAAGCAGTATATTAGGAAGAGCTGCAGATGCCGGCTTTCTTGAAATAAACTGCACGAATATCAGGGATTATACAAAGGACAAGCATCGCCATGTCGACGATACTCCTTATGGTGGAGGGTACGGCATGATTATGGCTTGTCAGCCCGTTGTGGATTGTATTCGGGCTGTAAGAGCAAAGCTCCCCCCTGGGAAAACACGGGTAATTTACATGTCACCTCAGGGGAAGGTTTTTAACCAGCAAAAAGCGAGGGAGCTTTTGGAGTATGACAATCTGATTTTACTGTGCGGTCATTACGAGGGAATCGACGAGCGTATCATCGAGCTTGAGATTGATGAGGAGCTTTCAGTGGGCGATTACGTTCTGACCGGTGGTGAGATTCCCGCGGCAATTGTTGTTGACGCAGTTTCAAGAATGATAGACGGCGTCCTTCCCTCACCCGAATGCTATGAGAACGAGAGCTTACAGAACAATCTGTTGGAGCATGGACAATACACAAGACCGCGCATTTTTGAGGGAAAGGAAGTCCCCGAGGTGTTAATCAACGGTAATCATGCAAAGCAGGCGGAGTGGAAGCGTGCCGAAATGGAGGCACGAACAAGGAAAAAAAGACCTGACTTACTTGATTAAGTTGTTTTTGGAGTGAAGATGATAGAATCGGTAAAGACTGTAAAACAGAAGAATAGAGGCGGCTTTTTCAAGAGAATCATCAGGGAAAGCTTGATTCTTTCCTACCTGAATAAGCTGTCCGACCGTATTTACAAGCTCTTTTCGGACGGGATACTCCATGTTGTTTTTACAGGCAGCGATGAAACGGACAAGCTGATTAAAAACGGATTAATAGGTAGTTTTCTGTCAAAGCTGAGAATAGGTGATCGATTTATCAGGCCTTTTAAGGTCTTTTTTGCGAGCAAAATTGAAAAGAGCCGCGTTACTGCAATCTATCGGCGTTTTATAGAATCCGCATTATCGCTTTCGATACGCTCCCTGGGTATTTTTATACTCACCTTAGGCGTATACGGCAGCGGGATTTATATCGCAAAGCTGTTATCATATATTACCTTACCCCCGAACGAAAGTGATTTTTTCTTGTCGGCTTTTTTAATTATTACTGGAATTCCAATGCTTTTTTCGGGGAAAAGCGTAGCCGACGCTTTGAGGACAAGCACTTTTTTCAACCGTATTTTTATCGGGCTGCTTTCTGTAAACGAAATTACCGTAAAAAGCAGCGGGAAATCCTCTACTTACGGAACGGGAGCTTTTATTCTCGGAACGGTATCGGGTCTTTCTACAATTTTCATAAGTCCGTATGTAATCGTTTATGCACTGCTTATTTTTATCGGTTGCTGCCTACTCGTTTACATGCCGGAGTTCGGGCTGCTGTCGGTAATATTACTGTTTCCGCTAATTTCGGTAAGAGCCCTTTCGGTTATTCTGATAGTTACCGCTGTGAGCTTTTTATTGAAGGTAATGAGAGGCAAGCGGAATCTGGTATTCAGAGCAACAGATATTTTTATATTGATTTTTACCTTGTTCGTAATTTCAGTCGGCTTGACAAGCACCACTCAAATACGGGCTATGTATTTAGTATGCTTTATATCAGCATATTTTATGATTTCAAACCTTATCGTGTCAAGAAGGCTTATTAAACAGTCGCTGTACTGCTTATACGCAGGCGCGGCGGCGGGTTGTATTCTATACATTTTCAGGCATATCGTCGGATTATCCGGCAACAACGCTGTAAGTGTTTTTCATGCCGCACTCGATTCATCTCTCGTCAGCAGAGAGAGCTTCGGATACTTTCTGATATTGATCCTGCCTGTCGTTATGGCTATGTTCAGAGTGAACAACGGAAGAACCGAGAAAGCTTCGATGCTTGTACTTATATCGCTTATATTTGCTTGTGTTATTATAATGGCGGATGCCAGAATACTCTACTTTGCATATGCAGTGGTTTTTGTGTATTTTTTGCTGTCCTCAAAAAAAATAATAACAACACTGCTTAACTTTTCTATTTTAACACTCATTTTATATTTTGCAGCTCCCCATTTAACCTTTATAAGCGGGATATTCACGCATTCGGGCTCCGCACTTCTGAAAAGTGAGGTAAATATACTTATAAAGAACGCTTTTTTAAACGGTGCGGGAATGGGAGATGCAAACCTGAAATTCGCTCTCAACAGCTTGGGAGCAAGCAATTATATCGGCTCGATCAGCCTTTTCCAGCGGCTCTTGGCGGAGGGCGGAGTGTTTTTCCTGATTTCATTCCTCTTGCCGGTGTTCTTTATTCTGCAGAAAGCGTTTTACTGCATATTAAAATGCGGTAAGTTCAAGATGGACGTAGTTAGCGCAGCTTTATCTGCCGCCGTAGTTATGTTCCTGTTCTGCAGCTTATTTTACGATTTGTGGAAAGATATCAGGGTTTATATGCTCTTCTGGATTATATGTGGTATGATATCGGCAATCAGGAATGTTTATGGCAGGTACGTTTATCTGAAGGAGGCGACGAAAACCGAATGAAAACGGCAAAGGATGTTAAAACAGGACGGAATATTATTTTTGATATAATACTGACGCTGTTTGTTTTCGGATTGATAGGCACAGGATTGTTTTTCTTCTTGAAACCTGAGAAACCGTCGACGGTTCAGGTTGAGTACAAGCTGATTTTTGAAGCAGTAGATAAAAATATAGCTACGAACGTCACTCCAAATGATGAGTTTTTATTGGAGGATGGCGAATCCGCAGGCATAATCAAAAGCGCTTTAATCGAACGGATGACATATTATACGCTTGACCGCACCTCGGCGGACAGGGGATATATAACTAATTATTCCAACGAGTACAGTACAGTCAGAGCGACCATAGCGGCAAACGCGGAATATGACGGAGAAACCTATTATATAGGCGGACAGCCTCTTTGGGTCGGAGAGAGCATCACTGTAAGACTTACCGATTTTTACGGTACGGCTAAGATAGTAGCCGTTACCGTTATTACGGAGGGAACATAAATGTCTGTGACAGGAAAAAAAGTACGCTTCAATATAATCGATGTAATCATTGTAATCCTGCTGCTTGCTGCGATAGCCGGAACAATCTTCAGAGATTCCATTAACGGTTTTATGAAAAACGAAAAAACAGAAGAAATCTCATATACCTTTGAGATAAAGCAGGCAGACAGCGATATGATTTCCGGACTGACACAGGGAGTGATTTTCTTTGAGAGCGAGAGCAAAAAGGAAATGGGCAGGGTCATATCGGTGCAATCAAAGCAGAGCTATGTTACGGAGTACGCTTTGGACGGAAGTATTATGACGCTCGAAAAGGCGGGATACAACGATTTAATTGTAAATGCTGTTGCAAACGGATTTAAGAGCGACACGGGTATTTTTACAGACGGAAATATCCTTATCGTACCCGGCAAATCATATCAAATAAATACTAAGACAGCTGTATTTTACATGACAATCCTGTCGGTAAATTAGTATAAATTAACATAAAAAAGTTAAATAAGTATGATATTTTCGTTTATTTAGCCATATTGGTTCTATTGATTTAAGTAATGGTTTTTGATATAATTAAAATAATATCATTGGGGGTAAACGATTAATGATCACTAAAAATATAACAATACAGAACTCTGTCGGTCTGCACGCAAGACCAGCGACTTATTTTATTCAAAAAGCAAATTGTTATAAGAGCTCTATATGGATTGAGAACAGCGACAGACGTGCAAACGCAAAGAGCTTGCTCGGCGTGCTTTCCCTCGGCATCGCAAAAGGAGACGTTGTTACAATCCTTGCTGACGGAAGCGACGAACAGGAGGCTGTGGACGGATTGGTGGATTTGGTTTTAAAAGGGTTCAACGAATAGTGGTTCCCGCAGCTTCCATTATAGGGGAGATTTGCGTTCTTATGTTATCAATGGAATTAAGCCTTGGGCTCATCTTTGTTATAGTGAGTTCAGGGCTGTTTTTAGCAGTAAACGGAAACGGTCATTCACGGGTTTAATTATATGAATAGAGAAGAACTTTTTGAAAAAGCAAAATTACTTCCGGCTACACCGGGTGTATATATAATGAAAAACCGTTCCGGCAGAATTATTTATGTCGGCAAGTCAAAGGCGTTAAAAAACCGGGTTACAAGCTATTTTGCCCCCTATCAGAATCATTTCGGGAAAACTCTGAAAATGGTCAATTCTGTGTATGATTTCGAGATTTATCATACAAAAACCGAGCTTGAGGCTCTGCTGCTTGAGAATCAGTTCATAAAGCAGCATATGCCGCATTATAATATTAAGCAGAAGGACAGCGACTCATATCCTTATATTACCGTCACATCTGAGAGATTTCCCAAAATAGATGTCTGTTACAGACGGGATAACAACAAAGACAGATATTTCGGTCCTTTTTCGTCCTACCGGGTGGCAAAGGATATTGTGGAAACCGTGCAGAAAACATTTAAAATACCTTCCTGTTCAAGGGAGTTTCCCAAAGAGACGGGAAGAGGTCGTCCCTGCCTGTATTATCAGATAAACCAATGCGTCGCGCCCTGTAAAAGCGGAGCTGTAACCGAAAAGGAATACAACGAACTTATTGATGAGGCGTTGCATTACCTTCGGGGTGAATACGGCTCTCTGACAAAAAGCATTAAGGAAAAAATGGAGGAAGCGTCCGAGCAGATGCTCTTTGAAAAAGCGGCGAAACTCCGCGATAAAATCCGTTCCCTTGAGAAAATCAGCGACAAGCAGCAGATAGTGGCCTCACCGCAGACAGAGGCTGATGTTTTTGGGATTTACAGCGATGATTTGGGCAGCGCTTTTGTAGTATTTTTTGTCCGGGGCGGTGCAATAATAGACAGAGAGAGCCTTTTTTTTGGTGCGGATGAGATTGTAAACAGCGGCTCGGTAAGTTCCTTTATGCAGCGATTTTATGAATTAAGGGAGTATATACCAAAGAGAATAGTCGTAGATTTCAGTCTGCATTCCGAGGACAGGAGTCTTTTGTCGGAGTGGCTTACCCAAAAAAACGGTTCAAAAATAAGCATCATAACTCCAAAACGGGGAGAGAGCAGAGCGCTTGCAGACAGGGCAAGTGAGAACGCAAAACAACTTTTTATGCAAAAGCGTGCTGAGGAGGACAGGAACAATACCTTTTTAGCGTCATTTGCCAAATTCCTTAAGCTTGGTATACTTCCCGACAGGATAGAGGCATATGACATTTCCAACAACGGCAAAATGCACACAACATGCGGAATGATTGTTTTGGAAAGAGGACGCTTCGCCAAGAAAAAATATCGGTCATTCAATATAAAAACAACATCGGGACAGGATGACTGCGGTGCTCTGAGAGAGGCTCTTACACGCCGGTTTTCTCATTCGGGCGAGGATGAGAACTGGGAATACCCCGATTTGATTTTAATGGATGGCGGTGTGGCTCAGGTTTCGGCAGCGAAAGAGGTACTTTCCGGGTACGGGCTCGATATTTCGGTTTATGGAATGGTTAAGGATGAGCATCATAAAACGAGGACTTTAACCAACGGTGAGGGTGAGCTATCGCTGAATAAGCGTCAGGATATTTATGTATTCATCTATAAAATTCAGGAGGAAGTACACAGATATTCTCTGTTGAAAATGGATCATCAGCGCAGGAAAACGGTAAAGACGAGCTCGCTGACAAGCATAAAGGGAATCGGGGAGGTAAAGTCAAACGCTCTGCTTTCAAACTTCGGAAGCTATAAAGCGCTCAAAAACGCAACTGTAGAGCAGCTGACTGAAGTTAAGGGCATCGACGAAAGGCTTGCTAATGAGATTTACAAAGAATTGAGAAAGAAATCCGATTAGAGTAAGGATTATAGGTAAAAAAAGCATGAGGGTTATTACAGGTTTCGCCAAAGGAATGAAGCTTGCCGCACTTGAAGGTGAGGATACAAGACCGACATCCGACCGCGTAAAGGAGGGTATGTTTTCTGCAATCCAGTTCGATGTGCATGACAAAAGCATACTCGATCTGTTCGGGGGTAGCGGTCAGCTTTCTATTGAGGCGCTCTCAAGAGGCGCGGAAAAAGCGGTGATTGTGGATATCTCCCGCACGGCAACCGAGGTCATAAAACAGAATGCGGTAAAAACAAGGCTTATGGATAAGTGCCGTATCATTACAGCAGACTGGAAGGAATATTTAAAGGGAGCAAGGGGAAAAGAGGAGTTCGGGCTTGTGTTTCTTGACCCTCCGTATAAAAAGGGCTTTATAGATGAGATTTTAAAACGATTGTATGCTTCCGATGTTTTAGCAAAAGAAGCTCTTATTATATGCGAGAGCGATAAGGACGGAATCCCCGAACCTTCAGACGGAAATGAACAGAAGCTGTACCGCTACGGAAGAACCTATGTTTCCGTAATAAAAGCAATAAAAAAGCAGCAAAACTGAAAAGCTCGTCAGAACGGAGAGTGTTATATGAAAACTGCAATTGTAATGGGCAGCTTTGACCCTGTAACAATCGGTCATTATGATATTATCAAACGCGCAAAAGCGCTTTTTCCGAAAGTGATCGTCGTCGTTTTGGATAACAGCGAAAAAAACTTTCTATTTTCATCCGAAAAGCGGTTTATGTCTGTAAAGGCATGCTTTTCTGATGATAAGGATGTGAGCGTGATATTATGGAACGGTCTGTTTGCCGATCTGGTTTTACAAACGGAAAACCCCGTTATCGTCAGGGGCGCAAGAACTGCGGTGGATTTTGAATATGAGCGTATGCTGCATGAGATAAACAGAGAGTTATCTGGAGCAGAAACCGTCATATTACCCTCAAAAAGGGAAAATGAGTATATAAGTTCTACCTTTGTAAGGGAGCTTATAAAATATAACAAACCGCTTGCCGGATATGTTCCCGACAAGGCGATTGAAGTATTAGGGAAGAATTAATGAGCGTGAAAATCAGAATAAAGAGTTGTGAGCTCAATTTTGTACGTGAAAAACTTGTCGCTCCGTTCGGGTTTAAGGGCAGATATTTAAACGAGCTTTGGCAGACTGTAGTTCGTATAGGCAGCCAGAACTTTTACGCTGCATGCCCCGCGGTCGAGAGCGTTTTATGGTCGGATGCCGCTGTTTTCGCAGAGAATTCACCCGCAGCATCAAGCGCGATGATGATGATGGTAACTAACAGAGCTCTTAAGATGCTCGAGGGCACCGAAATAACAAGTCCGGATAAAACCATAACCGAATTACTGCCCGAATTATGCAAATATGCGGAGTCGGTATGCAGCAGAAAGGTTGCTGAGACCTTTGTTTTAAATTCCTTGGTCGGAATAGACTACGCCCTATGGTCGCTGTATGCAAAGGAAAATTCGATAACCTCCTTTGACGGGATTATTCCCGATTATTGCAAAGCGGCATTATCGGCACATCATAAAAAGCTTGCGCATATACCGCTCATAAGCTATACGGTTACAAGAGAACAGCTCAAAGCCTTATTGGACCGCGGAACGGCGATTTTAAAAATAAAAATCGGGAAATCCATGGGTGACTCATTATCAAAAGAAGAAGATATGCGCTCGATGCTTGAATGGGATAAGGCAAGGCTTTCCGAGATACACTCCTTAGCGAAGGAATATTCAACTGATCTTACGAAAAGTGGGAATATCCTTTATTATCTCGATGCGAACGGGAGATACGACACTAAAGAAAGATTATGCAGCCTGCTGGAGCACGCTTTGAAAATCGGTGCACTTGATAGGATAGCCCTGCTTGAAGAGCCTTTTGCGGAAGACAACAAGGTGTATGTAGGCGACTTGAACATAACTGTAAATGCGGATGAATCCGCTCACAGTCTTGCCGATGTAAAGGAAAGGATTCATCTCGGCTATAATGCGGTTGCACTAAAACCTATAGCAAAGACAATGTCGGTCTCTTTCAGGATGGCGGAGGCGATCCATGAATCAGGCGGTCAATGTCTCTGCGCCGATTTGACGGTAAATCCGTTGTTGGTAGAGTGGAACAAGCAATTTGCAGCAAGAACCGCTGTGTTGTCGGATATGAAAACCGGCTGTCTTGAAGTCAACGGACATCAAAATTACATAAACTGGGAGAGTATGAAGAGTTTACTTCCGGAAGGACTCTCCTGTCCTCCGGAGGAGAACGGTGTATTTACTCTGAACGATGATTTTTACAGCAATAGCGGGCTTCTTTTTGAAAAAAACGGTTATGATAATATTTTTATAAAATAAAAGAAGGGCATCAAAAAATGGAAAAAATCGCTTTGATTATGAACAGCGGCTCCAGAAAAATGGTAATAAACGAAAAGTCGATAAAAAGGCTTGAGAGAATCGGTGAGGTAGTTTTCGGAAACGGAAACACCGACAGGGAGAGCGTAAAAAAGGCACTTGCGGGTGCTACAATCGCAATAACATCATGGGGGAACGAACCCTTTGATGAGGACATATTGTCGGTATGCCCCGGCTTAAAGCTGATTGTACACGCAGCAGGCAGCGTCAAGCCGATCGTCTCGGATGCAGTTTGGGAAAAACACATTCGGGTATGCAGCTCCGCAAACATACTCAGCACAGGAGTTTCCGAGACAGCGCTCGGTTTTACCATAGCCGCATCAAAGAATTTCTTTTTCCATAACGAAAACATTCACACCGGAGGTTGGGCAGAGGGTAAGCAGAATATAAAGGAGCTGTACGACCTTACAATCGGAGTTGTCAGCGGAGGCTGGGCAGGACGGCATTATATAGAGCTTATGCGCGCTTTTGATGTGGATATAGTGCTTTATGATCCGTTTATTGATGATAAGAAGGCTGCGGAAATGGGCGTGAAAAAAGTGAGTATTGAGGAGCTTTGCAGAATAAGCGACATCATCTCCATTCATGCACCCTCCATACCCGAAACCTTCCATATGTTTAATAAAGACACCTTAGCGCTTATGAAGAAGGACGCTGTGCTTATAAACACCTCGAGAGGCTCTCTGATCGATGAGAATGCCCTTTACGAGCATATGAAGGCGGGTAACCTCAAATATGCCTGCCTGGATGTTTTCGACCCTGAGCCACCGGCTGCGGATAATCCTCTTCGCAGTCTGAAGAACTGCATTATGACACCGCATCTTGCCGGTCAGGCGAACAACGGGCTGAAAAAGATAGGACAGCATGTCTGCGAGGAGATAGAAAGAGTGCTTGCTGATAAGCAAACCGTATGTGAGGTAACAAAAGAAATGATCGCCAAAATGGCATAAATCGATAAAACAGTTTGGCAAATAAAATGAGAAGGGACTTGTTGTTTTGAAGAAACTGCTTTGTTTGCTATTTGCGTTTACCGTTATTTTTAGCTTTATTGCCTGTAAACAAGCGCGACTTGAATACTGGGAAATATCGGAGAGTTCCGATAGCTATTCAGAGAATAGCGCAGATATTTCCTATGAATCTTCAGGTGATGTGTCGGAAAATACGCTCAAGTATACATCGACACCCCTTATGTGGAAGGTGACCGGAGGTGACAGCGATGGAACAATATGGCTTTTCGGTTCAATGCATATTGCCGATAAGACTACATATCCGCTTCCGAACGCGATACTTGAAGCATTTAACTCCTGTGATAACCTTGCGGTTGAATGCGACATCACCAAAAATGTTATCATTCCGGCAGACTTCTATGAATCTATAACATATCCCGATGACACGACCATAGATCAGTATATTTCACCCGATATCTACGAAGCTGCGTCAGCTCTGGTCAGCGAATATTACGGTGAAGATAGTATTGAAGTTCTCGCCAGATACAAGCCTGTCTACTGGTATTTGCTCACAGACGGGATAATTGCGGAAAAAAGCAAGCTTTCACAGGAATACGGGCTGGACATTTATTTCCTTGAGCTTGCAAATGATGAGGATAAAGAAATTCTTGAAATCGAATCCGTAAATTTACAATACAAAATGCTGAGCGGTTTTTCCGACGAGCTGCAGGAATTTTTGCTTGCCGGAACCGTATTCGCCGACGAAGAGATGTATTTGGATGGACTGGACTACCAGTATGAAGCGTGGAAAAACGGAGATGTCGACGAGCTTGAGGAGCTCATTTTTCCTGAACCTCCAAAGGGGTACTATACACAAAAAGAGATTGAGTTGATAGACGAATACAATAAAGAAATGATTTATGACAGAAATGAAGGAATGGTTGACGTGGCGATAGAATATCTTGACGAGGATATGGAGGTATTCTATGTTGTAGGTCTGGCACACATGCTGGGAGAACAGGGTATAGTCCAGATGCTTGCCGACGCGGGCTATACTGTCGAGCAGATAACATCCTATTCGTATGACGAGGTATAAAAAGAGGACACCGTTTTCGATGTCCTTTTTGTCTTATAAGTGTTATTATCTGTGAGGATTGAAAAAACGGTCGCGTGGTTTTGGTATCTTATTCAAATCGGAAAAAGCCTCCGATTCCTCCTCGTTTGACGGCGGAGTCTGTATCAGTCCAGTACAGTCGGTACTTGATGCGACATTCTTCGGGTTTTCAAGGGAATCCTCAAACGAAACATTGTATTTGTCTTTTTTGTATTTCTTCATAACAGTTCTCCTTGTTAATAGAGTAACCCGAATAAAATATTATTATTCGTATTAGAACACGAGCATTGTTTTTTGAATTTTTTTATGATATAGTATATCCGGTATTAAAACAAATCGCATATTTACAATTTTCTTAATGCGATTGTATTATTTATAAAAACATATATAGGTTAACAGGTGGAAAAATGTCTAATATCTACACAACAAATGATCTTGACAACAGCATGGACGATATTATTACAGGACCTTATCACGCCATCGACAAGGTGGGCGGCTATATCTACCGCTCCCGTGAGAGTATTTACGGATATGATGTACCGCTTAAGGACCACATCAAGTGTATGCTGGAGCTATGCGCGGGAGCTCATTATTACGCTCAGAGCGTTTATTCCGACCTCTATTCCGAGTCCTCGACTTTAATAGACCTTCGGGAATTGAAGATAAGGCGCAGAAACGAAAGAAATCAACCCTGCCGCAACGCATATTTATGCCTCGGTTATGTTTCGGGAGGTAAGTATTGGCATATGGATACGGGACTTGCAAACAATTCAGAGGAGGATTACTGGAGCGCATTTGCATGGGGCTCCCATTACGGGCAGCCTGACAATTACAGTAACGAGGATTTGAATGCGTTTAATACAAAAAACTATCCAAATGCACGTTATTTCAGGAACACCTTTCGTGTCGGCGGAACCGATGAGTCGGATAGCGTTACCTGCATTTATGAATTTTTGGATGAGAATAAAAACGTAATTGCCTTTATCGCACCGGAATTCAAGCGCGGTCATGGCGAGATTTTCACTCGCGGCGAAAACAGCAGACCGATGCTTCGTTTTACCCGTTTTATGTCGATGGTTCCTCGTTCCGGCAAACTGTCGGACGACGACGCTGACGAGACTTATCTTTTCGGTGTAATGCGTGACCTGCGCCTTGACGGCACAAACTGGACTGAAGACAGATTGGATTATGCCTGGTCGGTGCAGGGAGCAAATATTCTCGATTTGCAGATTTCCGGTTTAGGCGGCAATCCCCTGGGCGATGATGTCGATTATATAAATTTAGTACATAGATACCAGCTCAATTAATGTTTATATGAAAGAAACGAGTGTGGCTACATGAGAAACAACAAAAACATTGTTAAAATACTCCTGCTTATATCGCTCTCTGTTTTGATTCCCTTTGCGTTCGTTGTCAGCGCCATGGCGTTGTTCGGGAGCAAAGAAGAATCCGATAATCCCGAGGCAAACTCCGGCGGTAAATATTTAGCGCAGTTATTCGGCGAAGTTTTCGATAGCAGTGATTACGCAAACGGCGAGTTCGCGGAGATTTCTTCTTATGATAAAAGTATATATGAAGAATCGTCTGACGATATGCCGCAGACCGAAATCAGCATATATGCAGAATCGTCTGACGATATGCCGCAGACCGACATCAGCACATATGACGAAAAGAGTTCTGCGTACGGCTGCGACGGATTTATCTGGATGAGTATCGAGCAGATGCGTGATGAGATAGAATTTTTCCGTCTGCAAAGGCATGACGGCGATACGAGCTATCCTGCCCGTGAAATCGAGCTGGACGAGTTTTTCAGAATCATTGAAACAATAAAAAAATACGAATGGAAGACACATAAGCAATACATGAACTCCTTTTCTCTTGGAGCGTCAAACATAACCGTGGTCGGTCACAATACCGTTTACACTTATCTTATTATCGGCAGGGATGAGAGCGATCGCTGCTTTGTCTGGTCATTTTACGATTATAAAATCGCATACATTACCGAGGAGGACCTGGAGTTTATAGAGGATATTTTATTCCGGGGCGATTACTAAAATAATAAGCTCAATACAGAGCGCGGATTTGAAAAAATCAAATCCGCGCTGTTTTGTGTTTTACAAGGTACACTACTTGTGTTTTTTGTTATTCTTTTTTGCGTTCTCACCGCTGGGACCATCTCGGCGCTCACGGTTATCGGGCTGTTTTCCTAATCCCGTCGTTGTCCACTGGTTGTTTCCCTCGCTCTTTTTTGCGCCTGTTACTTTGTTTTCCACCCGCGGTTTGTTATTGTCCCGCATATGATTACCACCCCTTTTTAAGTAGTATTATTATTTCTGTGTATCGATATAAAATACATAACCGAACGATTAATTTTATAAAGCACACAGTATATTTTATACTTGTTGAATATTATCGCAGATAATTATACAGAATAACATTGGGAGTGATGTCGATGACAATAGGTCTGCCGAGAGCATTGCTTTATTACAGATACGGCGTGATATGGGAAGCATTTTTTAAAATAATAGGTTGTAAAACAATAACCAGTCCGGAAACCAACAAACAAATTTTGAATGATGGAATCCGTTTTTCAATAGACGAGTGCTGTCTGCCTTCAAAAATATACATGGGTCATGTGTACTACCTGATAGGAAAATGCGATTATATACTGATTCCGAGGATAGCGAGCTGTAAAAAAAGGAACGATGTGTGCGTAAAACTCAATGCAATGTACGATATAGTAAAAAACACTTTCGGAGATATAAGCATCCTCGATTATAACGTGGATAACCATAACGGTTTAAACGAGAGAAGAGCTTTTATTAATATGGGCAGAGCGTTGGGCTGCTCTTATGCAAAAGCTCTCTCGGCATATAAAAACGCAAAAAAAGCCGATAAACTGCTATACGAAAAGAAAGTTGAGAATCAAAACCGCCTTTTGGAAAACAACGACAAACTGAAGATTCTTATAGTTTCTCATTCATATAACTGCCATGACAAATTTCTTGGTTATCCGATATCCGATTATATAAAAAAATTAAACTGTGTTTCCGTTTTCGCAGATGCGGCGGATCGGGAAAAAAGCGTTGTTATGTCAAGAAAAATATCGGATTCTCTGTACTGGATATATAACAAGGAGTCGATCGGTTCAATAAAAGTACTGGAGGATAAGGTAAACGGGATAATTCTGCTTACCGCGTTTCCCTGCGGTCCCGATTCGCTTGTCAACGAGCTAATAATGCGAAAGGTAAGAGATATCCCCGTGATAAATATAATATTGGATGAGCTACAGGGGGAGGCCGGAATTCAGACAAGGATTGAGAGCTTTCTCGATGTGATTAAAGACAGGGCACGTCTGTAAAAACAATCTTTTATATAGAGGGAAAAAAGTGAAAAAAATTATCAGTTTTCCGCACATTGGCAACTATCATATTCCGATAGAAATACTGCTCAAGCTGATTTTTAAAGATTCTGTTATAATGCCGGCACCAAAGACAACAAAACGCACGCTGGAACTCGGTAGCAGATACAGTCCCGATTTTGTTTGCGTCCCTTTTAAATATAACCTTGGGAATTATATAGAAGCTCTCGAAAACGGAGCAAATGTGCTGATACAGGCGGGAGGCGGCTGCAGATACGGATATTATGCGGAAATTCAGGAACTTATATTAAGAGATCTCGGATATGAATTTAAATTCGTAAAGCTGATAGGTCATGATTTACACCCTCTGAACATGTTCAGAGTATGCAAAAGCATCGGAACGAATATATCATTTTTCAGATTTCTATATTATCTTCTGCTTGTTATAAAAATGGTCGGGTTTATCGACAGAACCGAAGCTTATATAAGGGAGAACATAGGCTTTGAGGTTATGGAAAACAGTTTTGATAAACTGCACGCCGAGTTTTTCGGAAAACTTAGAGATATAAGTAATTTTACCTCCTTGGCGCATGTTACAAAAGAATATGAAAAAGCATTCCGTAAAATAAAAATCGACAAACCCGAAAACTGCCTTAAAGTCGGGGTTGTCGGAGAGCTTTATACGGCGATGGAGCCTTTCAGCAATTATTTTTTGGAGAGGGAACTGGCAAAAAACAAGGTTCAGGTAAGCAGGTTTATAACGGTCACTTTTTTATTTTTCCAAAAACCCCGAGATATTAAAAAAATACTGAAGTCGGCGGGCAAATACCTTAAATATACGATCGGCGCGGACGGTACGGACAGCGTAGAGAGGAGCAAGACATTAGCGGAGCTTGGTTATGACGGAATTATCCATGTAAAGCCCTTCGGTTGTATGCCTGAGGTAAATGCTATGCCCATGCTGAATAATATCGGCAGAGATTATAAAATACCTGTACTTTACTTCAGCTTCGATTCACAGACCTCGGAAACAGGTGTAAAAACAAGACTCGAGGCTTTTTACGATATGTTAGAGATGCGAAGAAAATCGAGGGAGGATATAACAAAATTTGAAAACCGGGTATCTTGGAGTTGACACGGGTTCAATATCCACAAAGGGCGTTATCATAGACGATGAAAACAATATAATCGCAAACGAGTACCTTTGGACAGAGGGAAACCCGGTCAACGCCGTCAAGAGCGTTTTGAGAGCTATTGAAAAACAATCGGGGGATATAGCGGTTGCTTCAGTCGGCACGACAGGCTCTGCCCGTAAGCTCATCGGAGCGATGCTCGAAGCCGATGTCGTAAAAAACGAAATAACAGCTCACGCAGTCGGCACGCTCGTCGTATTCCCGGATGTCCGGACTATTTTGGAAATCGGGGGACAGGATTCCAAAATAATACTGATTGACAACGGAATTGTTGTCGATTACGCGATGAACACCTTGTGCGCTGCGGGTACAGGTTCTTTTCTTTCATCACAGGCTAAAAGATTGGGTATTGATGTAGAGGATTTCGGGAATATAGCTCTGACTTCAAATAACCCGACAAAAATAGCCGCAAGATGTACCGTTTTCGCAGAGTCCGATTTGGTTCACAAAGCGCAAATCGGTCATAAAAGAGAGGATATTATCGCCGGTCTTTGTTTGGCGGTCGTAAACAATTATCTCAACAATGTGGGAAAGGGAAAAGCAATAAAACCGCCGATTGTGTTCCAGGGCGGTGTAAGTAAAAATTCAGGTGTTGTCAGGGCGTTTGAGCAGGTCATCGGAGAGGAAATTCTGGTTGATAAGAACTCTCACCTTATGGGAGCATACGGAGCTGCGATATTGGCAAAAAACAATAAAAAAGGCAGGGTTTTCGGATTTGATGTTGCGAAAATGGAATTTGTCACAAAGGGATACGAATGTAAGAAATGCCCGAACAACTGCGAAATAATCTGTTTTTATAAAAACAATATCCTTATAGATTCATGGGGCAACAGGTGTATGAATGGCAGCGTCGCGGAGATTATGTCCGTAAAAAGTCAATAATAGCAGGCAATTCGGCGGTTATAGCAAAAAATCCCGTTTTATAAACAGCGGGGTTTTATATTTTTATTGTTTTTCAGCTTTTTACCGCATAAAAGCGACGGGATGGATAATATTATCCTCCTTTGGATTAAGGTCTGAGAGCGATTTATCCTTGAGCATAAGCCCCCTCTGTATCGCAAAATGACCGAATTTGCGGCGTATGGAATCAACCGCGTATTCCAAGTCCTCAAGCCGACTGATACGAACGCTCTCGGGCAGTAATCCTATCTGTCTGTTAATATCCGGCATGAGGTCGCATGTCCTTACTCCGAGACTTCTTATCGCATATGAGCCTGTGACGTTTTCTTTAAATAAAGCAAAAGCCGCTCCTGCAATTATATCGGAAACACAGGTGGGTTCCGACAGCTTTAGCTGCCGTTCAAAGGAGAATAGTTTATTGTCCCGAACCGAAATCTGTACTGTTCTGCAAATCATTCCGGCATCTCTAAGCCGAGACGCAACGCTCTCTGCAAGCATAAAAAACGTAATTTTAGCATCGTCGTCATCGACTAAATCCTTAGGTGTTGTGGTAGAGTTTCCTATGGATTTTATCTGCGCTTTCGCATTCATAATGCTCACGGGGGAATCGTCCAGCCCGTTGGCAAACCTCCAGAGCAGTAAGCCGTTGACACCAAACCATGTCTGTAAATAGCGTATTTCCGTTTTAGCCAAATCGCCGATTGTGTATATTCCGCATTGCTTTAGCTTTTTTTGGGTAGCGGGTCCTACAAATAACAAATCGGAGGCGGGAAGGTTCCATATTTTATCCCTGAAGTTATCGGGATATATTTCCGTGGTGGCATCCGGCTTTTTCATGTCCGAGCCGAGCTTTGCAAAAATTTTATTATAGCTTACGCCGATGGAAACCGTAATCCCAAGCTCTGATTTTATACGTTCGCGAATCATATCCGCAATTTTTTTACCGCTGCCGAACAGCTTCTGACTGCCGGTAACATCAAGCCAGGATTCGTCCAATCCGAACGGTTCTATCAAATCGGTATAATCAGAATAGATTTTGCTTGCCAACTTTGAAAAATGCAGGTATCTTTCAAAATGAGGCGGTACAAAAATAATATCCGGGCATTTCTGCCTTGCCTGCCAAAGCACCTCTCCTGTTTTAACTCCGTAATTTTTTGCTATATAGTTTTTTGCGAGAACAATTCCGTGACGACTCTCCGGGTCTCCGCCCACCGCAACCGGTTTATCGCGCAGAGAGGGGTCATAAAGACATTCTACGCTTGCATAAAAATTATTCATATCGGAGTGCAATATCACCCGTTCCATTTTCTGTAACAACGCCTCCCCGAACAAATGTTCTTATCATAGAATAATACATTCCGCAAGAAAATGCAAGAGGTAAATTAAAAAAACGGTTTGTTAAGCAGCGGAAAACCGGGTTTTTCGATAAGATTCCGCCGTTTTCGGCAAAAATTAATAAATGTAACGTAAAAATTCCTAAAATTTTAATGAAACAGGAAATATTTTTCTTTTTTCGCATATATAATTAAAATGACTGAAACCTTCGATTAATATTGAAGATTTTTTTTGGCTGTATAATAACGATTATTGCTGTAAATAATATTTAAATATTAAATTTATAAGAGCAAAAATAAGAAGAGCAGGTGACTTACTCTGTATAAAAAGATTACCGGGAAAATTGTAATCTTATTAGCGTTTTTTATGACCGGATTAAGCGTTATACCGGTACTGAGCAACACTTTAGATTCAAAGATTGAATATTCCCAGACAAGCTGTTCCGAAATAACCGAAACTTCAGATTCAGCGATAATATATGAAATTAAAAAAACGGATGCCGAAATAACCGAATTCATAAACAGCATCGCAACTAAAGAAAACGAAAGCACGGATGAGGTTTTCCGCAGTGTGCAGAATTTTTCCGAGGAGTTTTATTATTATACCGACTTCCAATACAAGGATATCACGCATACTGTAAGGCTCAATGAGGAATTGCAGCGATTCCTGTACAATAAATGTCAGGCTTACGGTGTTGAATATGAGCTGATTTTAGCTATCATAGGCTGTGAGAGCGGTTGGGATGTAAACGTTACAAGCGACGGACAATATTACGGGCTGGGTATGATCTCCGCAGTCGCGCTGCCCCAGCTCAGTTCCGAATTGGGGATTACGGACCTGACAGACCCGAAACAAAATATTGAAGCGATTTGTTTCCTGATGGCGGAAAAAATCGCCCTTAACGAAAACCATATCCCTTCAGCGCTTATGAGCTACAATAAAGGTCAGTCCGGCGCGGAGGTGTATTTCGAAAAAGGTATTTACGAGACCGGATATACGATCAAGGTGCTCGGCTTCAGGGATGCGATGAAGGAAAGGAAGCAAAGCGATACAGCGGGTATAAAGGACGCCTCTGAGGGCTGATATCCTGCAAGAAAAGAATAACACCGCGTTTGTGCACTTTCGGAAAAGGAAAGCGTGCAATCGCGGATTTTTTATTTTTAGGAGTGTACAATATATACAAATTTCACCTTACAAAAGTAACCAATGTATAAAATTAAACAAATTACAAAAATATATGTATAAATACTTGACAAACAACAGTTTAAGTGTAAAATTATACTATAATTAGATCGGGAGGGATAAAAAATTGACTTGCGTATATATTGACGGCTCCGCCGGAACGACCGGCCTGCGGATTTATGAAAGATTATCGCCGAGAAACGACATAAGCCTCATAACGCTGCCGGAGGACAAACGCAGGGATGTAGACGCAAGGCGGGAAAAGATAAATTCCTCCGACATAACCTTTTTATGCCTGCCGGACGATGCCGCGGCGGAAGCTGTATCGCTCTGTGAGAACAGCAGCACAAGGATTATAGACGCCTCAAGCGCTCACAGAACGAATCCCGGGTGGAGCTACGGCTTCCCCGAGCTGTCCGAATCGCACAGGGAAGCCGTCATGAAAAGCCGGCGCGTTTCGGTACCCGGCTGTCATGCGAGCGGATTCTGCGCCGTTGTATATCCGGTCGTAAAAGCAGAAATCCTTCCCGCGGATTATCCGGTCGTATCCCATTCCATAACCGGCTACAGCGGAGGCGGAAAAAACATGATATCGGCATATATGGATAAAACCAGGAATGAAAATTTATCCTCGCCCGGTCAGTACGCTCTCGGTGCCTGCCACAAACACCAACCGGAGATGAAAGCAGTCTGCGGTTTGGCGGCCACCCCGGTTTTCAACCCGATCGTAGCCGATTTTTACAGCGGTATGGTTGTCAGCGTGCCAGTATATGCCTCATACCTTAACGGTATAAAAAACGCAAAAGAGCTGCATTCGTTTTTTTGCGATTATTATAAGAATGAAAAACTCATAAAAATTCTTCCCTACTGCGAGAAAGGCACGGAAAACGGTTTTCTGTATGCCGGTGAATTATCGGGCAGGGACGATATGCGCATCCTGATAAGCGGAAACGGTGAGCGTATCCTGATGGCGGCGCAGTTCTGCAATCTCGGAAAAGGCGCTTCGGGAGCGGCTGTTCAATGTATGAACCTTATGCTCGGAATCGATGAAACAACAGGGCTTGTAATATAATAAGGAGAAGGATATAAATGAATTTTATTGACGGAGGAGTATGTGCTCCAAAGGGATATAAAGCAAACGGGGTACATTGCGGAATACGCAAAAATAAGCAAAAAAAAGACCTCGCTCTGATTTTCAGCGAGAAAAAAGCAGCGGCTGCTGCAATTTATACTCAGAATTCCGTAAAAGGCGCACCGATAATAGTAACACAGAAAAACCTGTTGATACCGTATGCAAATGCGATAATATGCAACAGCGGAAACGCCAATACCTGCAATGCAAACGGCATTGAGATTGCCGGAGGTATTTGCGCCCTCACCGCAAAAGAATTGGGAATCCTTCCGTCGGATGTGATAATTGCGTCAACCGGAGTTATAGGACAGCCGCTGTATATAGAGCCTTTCGAGAGCGGGATCCCCGCTCTTGCAGAGGGTTTGAGCGAAACCGGCAGCGATGCCGCCGCCGAGGCGATTATGACTACCGACACGGTAAAAAAGGAGCTTGCAGTCAGCTTTACGATAGGCGGAAAAGTTTGTAAAATAGGCGGAATCGCAAAGGGTTCGGGAATGATCCATCCTAACATGGCGACAATGCTTGTTTTTCTTACCACGGATACCGCCATAAGTCCGATAATGCTCCAAAAAGCGTTAAAAGAGGATGCCGACGGCAGCTTTAACATGATAAGCATCGACAAAGACACCTCCACAAACGATATGGTGTGTATTTTAGCCAACGGTCTTGCGGGCAACCCCGCAATAGAAACCGAGGGTACGGAATATATCGAATTTAAAAAAGCGTTATGCGCCGTAACTCAGAAGCTCTGCAAGTCAATCGCCAAGGACGGCGAGGGAGCTGCAAAGCTGATCGAATGCGAGGTAACCAACGCTGGCAGTCTGAAAGATGCAAGAGCAGTAGCTAAAAGCGTTATATCGTCAAATCTTGTGAAATCGGCTATGTTCGGCTCAGATGCAAACTGGGGAAGGGTATTATGCGCTGTCGGATATTCGGGTGTAAATGTTGACACCGAAAAAATAGATGTCTCGTTCTGTTCCTCCAAGGGTGAGATTATGGTATGCAATAATGGTTTCGGCATAGAATTTTCAGAGCAGAGGGCAAAGGAGATCCTTTTATGCGACGAGATAAAAATAATGATAAATCTCAATGCGGGTAGCGATAAAGCGACCGCATGGGGCTGCGACCTCACCTATGATTACGTCAAAATAAACGGCGACTACAGAACGTAAGAATTTACTTCCACACAAAAGATGAAAGGAAATTTCTAAATGAGCACAACAAACTCACAGCGTGCGGAGGTTCTTATAAGAGCTCTGCCGTATATACAAAAATATAACAATAAAATCGTCGTCGTAAAATACGGCGGCAACGCCATGATAAATGAAGAACTGAAAAAAGCCGTCATGGGGGATGTGGTTTTGCTATCGCTAATAGGCGTAAAAGTGGTTCTCGTACACGGAGGCGGGCCTGAGATAACCGAAACCCTTGCCAAAATGAATAAGGAATCGGTTTTCATAGACGGCCTTCGGGTAACAGACAGGGAGACGGCTCAGGTCGTTCAGATGGTGCTTGCGGGCAGGATAAACAAGAATCTTGTCGGGCTTATTGAGAACACCGGCGGAAAAGCGATCGGGCTTTCCGGAATAGACGGTCATATGATAAAAGCGAAAATCGCAAACGAAAAGCTAGGATATGTAGGTGAGATTACCGAGATTAACGAACAGCCCATATTGGATATACTCGACAAGGGGTATATACCGGTAATATCGTCAATAGGTTATGACTCCGAAAATAACGTGTATAACATTAACGCCGACACCGCAGCATCGGCAATAGCGGCGGCGCTGAAAGCGGAGAGCCTTATATCTATGACCGATATATGCGGAATCCTGCGTGACAAGGACGATGTAAACACCCTGATACGCCGTATAAATGTGAGCGAGGTTCCTCAGCTTATTCGAAGCGGTGTTATTTCAGGCGGCATGATACCTAAGGTGGAGTGCTGTATCGAGGCTGTACGCAGAGGTGTAAAGAGAGTATTTATTATCGACGGCAGGGTTTTGCATTCTATCATAATCGAAATGCTGACCGATGAGGGAATCGGAACTATGTTCCTGTAATCTGAAAGGAATGATTTTATTTTGAGTATTATCAGCGACACAGATAAATATATAGCCCACTCCTACAAAAGATTGCCTGTCGCAATAACAAGCGGAAAGGGAAGCCTTCTGTATGACGATGGCGGAAGCGAATACATCGACTTTGGCAGCGGCATCGCCGTTAACGTATTCGGTGCTTCGGACACGGAATGGATAAGCGCGGTAACCGGGCAGCTCGGTAAAATATCACATACAAGCAATTATTATTACAGCGGGCCGCAGTCGTCCTTAGCCGCCATGCTCTGCTCAAGAACGCACTTTACCAATATGTTTTTCTGCAATTCGGGAGCGGAGGCAAATGAGAGTGCGATAAAAGCGGCAAGGAAATATTCCGCCGATAAATACGGGAGCGGCAGAAGCAAAATCGTAACGCTTAAAAACAGCTTCCACGGCAGAACGATAACAACGCTCTCAGCCACCGGACAGGACAGATTTCATAATCACTTTTTTCCGTTCACGCAGGGCTTTGAATTCGCAAAACCCAATGATTTTGCCGACACCGCAGAGAAGCTCGGCGACGACAGTGCGGCTCTGATGATAGAGCTTATACAGGGCGAGGGCGGCGTCAACACGCTTACAAGCGAGTATGTAAAAGCAGTCAGTGATTTATGCAAAAAAAAGGATATTCTTTTGATTGTAGACGAGGTGCAGACCGGACTCGGCAGGACCGGCAGATTGTTCTGCTATGAGAACTACGGAATATATCCCGATATTATTACAACGGCAAAGGGGCTTGGCGGGGGACTTCCCATCGGGGCGGCAATGTTTGCGGAAAAAGTCGCCGGAACGCTCACACCCGGAACCCACGGCTCTACTTTCGGTGGAAACCCCGTATGTGCGGCAGGCGCGTTAAGCGTAATAAAAAGGTTGGATAATGCGCTGTTTGAGCAAGTAAATAAAAAAAGCAAGTATATAATCGAACGCCTTTCGGCTTTAAAAAATGTAAGCGGGATTACGGGTATGGGACTGATGATTGGTATAAAGACAGTCAAAGATCCGGCGATGGTAATGGATTCCTGCTTAAAAAAAGGACTCTTAGTGCTTAATGCAAACGATAAGGTCCGCCTTCTGCCGGCACTGAACATACCCTTTGATATTCTGGAAAAAGGTATTGATATTTTATCGGAGGTAATTGAGGAATGAAGCATTTGCTGAAGTTGGAAGACCTGTCATGCAAAGAAATAACGGGATTGCTTAATCTTGCTGACCAGCTTAAATATGAACAGAAGAACGGTATTGAACACAAGGTTCTTGCAGGGAAAACCTTAGGTATGATTTTCAGAAAATCTTCTACCCGTACAAGGGTTTCCTTTGAGGTGGGAATGTATCAGTTAGGCGGTCATGCGCTGTTTTTGTCCTCAAACGATCTGCAGATTGGAAGAGGCGAGGAGACTGCGGACACCATCCGCGTTTTATCACGCTACCTTGACGGAATAATGATACGCACCTTTGAGCAGAGCGAGGTCGAGGAGATGGCTGAAAAGGGAACAATACCTATCATAAACGGACTTACGGATTATGCTCATCCCTGTCAGGTGCTTGCGGATTTGATGACCATCAGAGAGCATAAAGGAGCGCTTGAGGGCGTTAAGCTCTGTTATATAGGTGACGGGAACAATATGGCAAATTCGCTCATTGCAGGCGGTATCAAGGCAGGAATGAGCGTTTCCGTCGCTTGTCCCGGCTCATACCGCCCCGATGCGGAAATTATGAAGTGGGCGTCGGAAAACGGCAAATTTCTATGCACCGGGGATATTTATGCCGCAGCGGAGAACGCCGACGTTATCTATACCGATGTATGGGCTTCAATGGGGCAGGAGAGCGAAGCGGCTACACGCCGCAAGGCATTCAAGGGCTATTGCGTTGATAACAGCGTTATGAACGCCGCTAAAAAGGACGCAATCGTGCTTCATTGTCTGCCCGCACACAAGGGAGAGGAGATAACACAAGAGGTGTTTGACACCCATGCAGACGTGATATTTGACCAGGCGGAAAACAGGCTTCACGCACAGAAGGCGGTACTTGTCACTTTGCTCAAATGATTTTTCAGCTTTAGATGAGAGGCGGAGTCGCTATGAAAAACAATAAAAAGGCTTATATAGTGCTTGAGGACGGTCAGGTTTTCGAGGGCAGGCTTTTCGGTTCCGAGAGGGATGTAATCGGCGAGATGGTGTTTACCACCGGTATGACCGGATATATAGAAACGCTGACAGACCCGGGCTTTTACGGTCAGATAATAATACAGACCTTTCCTTTAATCGGAAATTACGGTGTTATGCCTTCCGATTCCGAGAGTACAGACGACAGCATCAGTGCGGCAGGATATGTCGTCAGGGAAAAATGCGACCTGCCCTCAAACTTCCGCAGTGAGGAGGATATAGATTCCTTTTTAAAAAGAAAGGGAATCGTGGGCGTATACGGCGTGGACACACGTCTGCTTACAGGCATTATCAGGGAGAAGGGCGTTCTCAACGCAATGATATGCACCGACAAGACAAAAGCGGACTTAAATACGATAGCCGGCTTCACCGTCAGGGATGCGATAAAGAATACGAGCCACAGTGAAAAAAAGGTTTACGGAATATCCCGGCGCTTATACAGGGTTGCACTAATAGATTACGGCGTAAAGCGTAGTATAATCCGCATGCTCAATGAGCACGGCTGTGAGGTGACGATTTTTCCGTATGATGTAAAAGCAGAGGAGATTTCGGGCGGGTGCTTTGACGGTCTTATGCTGTCCAACGGTCCGGGTGACCCCAAACAGAACGGGTATTGTATAGAACAACTGCGGCTTCTTATCGGCGTTCTGCCCATATTCGGTATTTGTATCGGACACCAGCTGTTAGCTCTTGCTTTCGGCGGCGACACAAAAAAACTAAAATACGGTCACAGAGGCGAAAACCAGCCGGTAACAAACCTTGAGACGGGCAGGACCTATATAACCTCACAGAACCACGGTTATGTCGTCGACAGCGACAGCATAAATAAAGACGTGGGCAGGCTTTCTTATATAAACGCAAACGACAGCACTTGCGAGGGGATGGAATATCCCGGACATAAGGCTTTTTCGGTGCAGTTTCATCCCGAAGCGTGCGGCGGCCCGCTCGACACGGAGTTTTTGTTCGATGATTTTATTGAGCTTATAAAAAAGGAGGCTTCCGTTAATGCCGAGGAATAATGCGATAAAAAAAGTGCTTGTAATCGGCAGCGGACCTATTGTAATCGGTCAGGCGGCGGAGTTCGATTATGCCGGAACGCAGGCATGCCGCGTTCTTAAAAACGAGGGAATAAAAGTCGTGCTCGTCAACTCCAATCCGGCGACTATAATGACCGACAGGAAGTTTGCCGATTTTATTTATCTCGAGCCGCTTAACGGTGAAACCGTTAAAAGAATAATCCAAAAGGAAAAACCAGACAGTCTGCTTGCCGGATTCGGCGGCCAGACAGGGCTTACGATTGCAATGCAGCTGACAAAGGAGGGCTTTCTTGAAAAAAACGGAGTAAGGCTTATTGGCACAAATGCCGGGGCGATAGCCAAAGCCGAGGACAGGCAGCTATTTAAGGATACTATGAATTCGATAGGTCAGCCGACCATACCCTCCGCAACGGTATACACGTCCGAGGAGGCGAGCTTGGCGGCAGAGAGCATCGGTTATCCTGTTATCGTCCGTCCGGCGTATACGCTCGGAGGTGCGGGCGGTGGTGTTGCGTATGACAAGTCCCAGCTCATGGCGATTACAGGCAACGGTCTGCAGATGTCCCCTATCCATCAGGTTTTGATAGAAAAATATATATATGGCTGGAAAGAAATAGAGTTTGAGGTCATTCGCGACAGCAGAGGGAATGCGGTAACGGTGTGCAGTATGGAAAATATAGATCCGGTCGGAATCCATACCGGCGACAGTATCGTCGTCGCCCCTGCGCTGACATTGTCGGACAAGGAATACCAGATGCTCCGGAGCGCGTCTTTGAAGATAATCTCAGAGCTGGGCATCGAGGGCGGCTGCAACTGCCAGTTCGCTTTAGATCCCGACAGCTTTGATTACGCCGTTATCGAGGTAAACCCCCGTGTCTCCCGTTCCTCTGCTCTTGCAAGCAAAGCATCGGGTTATCCGATAGCAAAGGTTGCCGCAAAAATCGCTCTCGGCTACACGCTCGATGAGATTAAAAACGATATAACGGGAAAAACTTGTGCCTGCTTTGAACCCGCTATGGATTATGTCGTGCTCAAAATGCCCAAATGGCCTTTTGACAAATTTGTTTCAGCAAACCGCAAGTTAGGCACACAGATGAAAGCTACCGGCGAAACGATGGCGATAGCAACCAACCTCGAATCCGCCTTCCTAAAATCCCTCCGAGGGAGTGAGATTTCGTTGGACACTCCAAATCATCCGTATTTTAAGGGTATCGCAGATTTCGACATAATAAAAAGCATAGAAAACAGCGAGGATTTGCGTGTTTTTGCCCTTTTTGAGGCAATTAAGAGGGGCATTTCGGTTGACATAATGCACGAAATCACTAAAATCGACAGATTTTTCTTATATAAATTGAAGAATATTGCGGACTATGAGAATGAAATTTCCTCTTTTGTACTCACGCAGGAGATGTATGAGAGGGGAAAAAAGCTGGGTTATACGGACAGGGCTATTTTTGAGATAAGTGGTCAGGGAATAAAGAATCCATCATTAAATGGTGAGGGAATAAAGGATCCGTCGTTAACCTTGTCGGGGAGTGGTGGGGAGGGAATGAATCCTTCATCAACTTCATCGGTAAGCTGTAAGGTGGGAATTAATCCATCGTTAACCGTGTCGGGGAGCGGTGAGGAAGGAACAAGCCCATCATCAATATCATCGGTAAGCTGTAAGGTGGGAATGAATCCGTCGTTAACCTCGTTGGGGAGTGGTCAGGAGGGAATGAATCCGTCATCAATTTCATCGGTAAGCTGTAATGTGGGAATGAATCCGTCGTTAACCTCATCGGGGAGTGGTGAGGAGGGAACTATTTCGTCATCAACTTCATCGGTAAGCTGTAAGGAGGGGATGAATCCATCGTTAACCTTGTCGGGGAGCGGAGATAGAGTAACTAATCCGTCATTGACTTCTTCGGGGAGTGGTGGGGAGGGAATGAATCCGTCATTAGCTTCTTTGGGGAGCGGTGAGGAAGGAACGAATCTGACATCAACCTCATCGGTAAGCTGTAATGTGGGAATGAATCCGTCATCAGACTTGTCGGGGAGCGGCGAGGAGGTAACGAATACGTCATCAACCTCATTGGTAAGCTGTAAGGTGGGAATGAATCCGTCATTAGTTTCTTCGGTGAGTGGTGAGGGGAAAATACATCGGTTATTTCCCTCATATAAAATGGTTGACACCTGCGCGGCGGAATTTATGGCAGAGACACCCTACTTTTACTCATGCTATGACAGCTACTGCGAAGCGGCCTCAACAGTAAACCTGCAAAAAGACAGGATTATTGTGCTCGGCTCCGGGCCTATACGTATAGGGCAGGGGATTGAATTCGATTACTCCTGCGTCCATTGTGCCGAAACGCTCAGGGAGTTGAGATACGAGGTTATTATAATCAATAACAATCCCGAAACCGTTTCCACCGATTTCGACATATCCGACAGATTGTATTTTGAGCCGCTTACCGAGGAGGACGTGCTCGGGGTTATAAGAACAGAAAAACCTGTGGGTGTTGTCGTCGCTTTTGGCGGTCAGACTGCGATAAAGCTCGCAAAACCTCTTGAAAAAGCGGGTATAAGGATTTTCGGCACAAGTGCAGAGGGGATAGACATAGCCGAGGACAGAGAGCGTTTTGACGACCTTTTATCACGTTTTGGTATAAAACGCCCTGTCGGGCACAGTGTTTTGACTACGGAAGAAGCTGTAGATGCCGCCGAGGATATAGGCTATCCGGTCCTGCTGCGTCCGTCCTATGTCATAGGCGGTCAGAATATGACCATCGCTTATACAAGGGAGGATGTTGTGCGCTATATGCATATTATCCTCTTGCAGGGGATAACGAATCCCGTACTCGTTGACAAATACATGAGCGGAACAGAGCTTGAGGTAGACGTTATTTCCGATGGCGAAGAGGTGCTCATTCCCGGAATTATGGAGCATATCGAGAGGGCGGGGGTTCACAGCGGGGATTCTATCGCCATTTATCCGCCCGTTTCCATAAACGATAAAATGCTTACGCATATAACGGATTGCTCAATTAAGCTCGCAAAAGCACTCGGTACAAAGGGTCTTGTAAATATCCAGTATCTCATCTCTCATAACGAGCTTTATGTTATAGAGGTCAATCCGCGTGCATCGAGAACCGTACCCTATATAAGCAAGGTCACCGGGGTTCCCATGGTGGAGATTGCGACAAAGGTTATGGTCGGTCATATGCTTTCGGAACTGGGCTATACCGGCGGATTATATAAAATACCGCCCTATATGGCGGTAAAGGTGCCTGTATTTTCGTTTGAAAAGCTATCGGATGTAAACTCGGCTCTCGGACCGGAAATGAAGTCGACCGGAGAGGTGCTGGGTATCGGAAGAACACTTAACGAAGCGTTATTCAAGGGGCTTGTATCGGCAGGGTTCGATTTAGACTTTTCCGCACGTGAAGAAAGAAAGGGAGTAATCCTTTCGGTCTCGGACAAGGATAAGTTTGAAATAGTCGGACTTGCCAAGAAATTGGACGACCTCGGAATGAGGATATACGCAACAAAAGGAACAGCGAGTGCGATTTCATCGCTGGGTATTGATGTAACGGTGCTGAACAAGTTCGGCGAGGACAACAGCATTATAAAGACTCTTGAGAGCGGAAGTATTCGTTTTGTAGTAATCACGGGCAGGGGCGAACGGGACTCTGTAAGGGATTATATAGAGATTCACCGCAAATGCATATTACAGTCAGTTGCTTGTCTGACCTCTCTGGATACCGCAAATGCTCTTGCGGATATAATCGCATCGCGGTTCAATATTCGAAACACCGAGCTTGTGGACATAAACAACCTGCGCACAGAAAAGAGCCACCTTAATTTTGTAAAGATGCAGGGAACCGGTAACGATTATATATATTTTGAGAATTTCGGCGGTGAGATAACCTGCCCCGAATCGCTTTCGATAACGGTTTGCGACCGAAATTACGGTATAGGCGGCGACGGCATCGTGCTTATAGAAAAAAGCGATGCTGCCGACGCTAAAATGCGTATTTTCAATAAGGACGGCAGCGAGGGAAAGATGGCGGGTAACAGCATACGCTGTGTGGGCAAGTATCTTTATGATAATAAGCATGTTGATAAGGAGAATCTGACGATAGAGACGGCAAGCGGGATAAAAAAGCTGAAGCTGTATATCTTCGGCGGTCAGGTGCGTTTTGTCAGCGTCGATATGGGCAAAGCAGAGCTTGATCCGAAAAAGATTCCCGTTATGCTTGAAGGCGAATCGGTCATAGACAGAGAAGCGGATATTGAGGGGAAGACTTACAGAATTACCTGCGTTTCGGTGGGAAACCCTCATTGCGTGGTTTTTTGCGACAGGGTTGATGCTGTTGTTCTGCCGAAAGTCGGCCCTCAGTTTGAGAAAAATCCGCTTTTTCCCGAACGCATAAACACCGAATTTGTAAGGGTGGTTAATAAAAGCACCTTGAAAATGCGTGTATGGGAGCGCGGAAACGGAGAGACCTTTGCCTGCGGAACCGGCGCATGTGCCGCTGTTGTTGCTGCTGTGGAAAATGGCTACTGTAAAAAAAATGAGGACATTACGGTAAAGCTCAAGGGCGGCGATTTGATTGTAAACTACTCCGACGAGGCGGTTACCCTTACGGGCAACGCCGACTTTATCTGCGAGGGCAGAACGGTTTATTAAAACAAATCCGTAAAAAGGTTAGGGGAGTTGTTGTTTTTGCGGCACTTCCCTTTTTCTTTATTTATATACCGAGTTCATTTTTTATAGTTGCTTTTTAGGTCCGGATATGTTAATATTTGATTTGGTATGTGGTACTGTTTTGATCGGTAAAATAAACATAATATGGAACGATTTGTAACAGCGAATTCAACATACCGGTGGTATTGACTTCACGGAAAGGTATAATAAGAATTATGAAGAGAACGGATTATATCTCATGGGATGAGTATTTTATGGGTATATCGCTGCTTGCAGCGATGAGGAGCAAGGATCCGAATACGCAGGTAGGCGCATGTATCGTAAACAGCGATAACATTATTATTTCGACGGGCTATAACGGTTTTCCGAAGGGCTGCAGCGACGATGTTTTTCCCTGGGAGAGGGAGAGCAGCGAGGTAAACAAAACAAAATACCCGTATGTTGTGCACGCAGAGCTTAATGCCATTCTCAACTCGGGAGGACGTTCTTTAAAGGGAGCGAGGGTATATGTCGCTCTTTTTCCTTGTAACGAGTGCGCAAAGGCGATAATTCAATCGGGAATACATGAGGTAGTGTATTTATCCGATAAGTATGCAGATACCGAGAGCACACGTGCTTCAAAGTATATGCTTAACGCAGCGGGAGTCATCTTCCGCCAGCTTGATACCGAACGTGAGGAGCTCAGACTGATTTTCAAATAAACCGAAAAACTGAGTTTCTGCACAGGATGAAGAAAGGCGGAGAAATTGTTATGACATTAGTTATTATGGCTGCAGGTATGGGCAACCGTTACGGCGGATTGAAACAGATAGATCCCTTAGGGCCGAATGGCGAGTTTATTATAGACTATTCGATATATGATGCGGTTATGGCAGGATGCGATCGGGTGGTTTTTATCATCAAGGAGGAAAACTACGATATTTTCAGGGAAACGGTCGGAAAACGAGTAGAGAGCAGGATAAAGGTCGAATACGCTTTTCAGCGTATGGACGACTTACCGACAGGAACGCCCCCCGACGGGAGAGTAAAGCCGTGGGGTACGACACAGGCGGTTCTCGCATGCCGGGATATTGTTAAAGACAGCTTTATGGTCATCAACGCAGACGATTTTTACGGCAGGGAAGCTTTCGCGGTGATATACGATTATCTTTCGGAACTCGAAAAAACGAAAAACACTTCCGGCGCTAAGCGAATATACTGTATGCCGGGGTATATACTTAAAAATACTCTATCGGATAACGGCCATGTTTCGAGGGGAATCTGCCGTGTCGATAAAAACGGCTCTCTTACGAGTATCGTGGAACGGAAAAAAATAATGCGAAACAACGGTTTTACGCAGTATTGCGATAAAAACGGGTCGTGGCACGATATAGATGAGGAATCTGTTGCCTCGATGAACTTTTTCGGTTTTGATCCCTCTGTTTTCGGGCTGCTTGAAGCAGGCTTCAAAAATTTCCTGAACAGTGAGGATACTGATCTTGTTACCGGGGAATATCTCCTTGCTCCGGCACTGGGAGAGGCCATCGCAGCGGGTGAATGTGAAGTAAGGGTTATCCCGACAGACGCAAAATGGTTCGGCGTTACCTATCAGGCGGATAGGGCTTTGGCAAAAGAATTTATAAATAATTTGATAAAGAGGGGCGTTTATCCCGAAAAGCTGTGGGGGAAAACAGCGACGGACAGGGCGGGAGCGTACACGGTTTAACAATACCACGCCCTTTTGTCAGAAAGGAGAAGCACCTTATATGAAATATGATGTCGTTATTGTAGGCGCAGGTCCCGCCGGGATTTTTACAGCGCTGGAGCTTATACGCAAGAACAGCGGTAAAAAAATAGTTATTATTGAAAAGGGCCAGCCGCTCGGCAAGCGGAGCTGTCCCAAAACCAAAACCGGAAAATGCATGAACTGCAAGCCGTATTGCCATATCACGACCGGCTTTTCGGGTGCGGGCGCATTCTCCGACGGCAAATTATCGCTGTCATACGAGGTAGGCGGGGAACTGCCGGAGCTTTTAGGCGAAAAATACACACAGGAGCTTATAGATTACACGGATAGGATTTACCTTGAATTCGGGGCGGACGAACATGTGGAGGGCGTTGAAAACCAGGATAAGGTAAGGGAGATACGCTCCCTTGCGATACAGGCGGGTCTGAAGCTGGTCGATTGCCCGATAAGGCATCTCGGCACGGAGAAGGCTCATGAGCTGTACTTGTCCATACAAACTTTCCTTGCGGAGAACGGCGTTGAAATGATTTTCGGACGCGAGTGCAGCAATCTGATTATAGAGAACGATGTGTGTACGGGCGTAATCACAAACGATGTAATGAATCCGGGTTTGGAAATACCGGTATCGGGCGATACAATCGTGCTTGCGACAGGCAGACGCGGTGCGGAATGGCTTGAGCAGATATGCAGTTTACATAATATCTTCCATCAACCGGGAACGGTAGATATCGGTGTACGCGTTGAGGTACGCAACGAGATTATGGAGCATGTAAACAACGTGCTGTACGAATCCAAGCTGGTAGGGTATCCCAAGCCCTTCAAGAACAAGGTTCGAACCTTCTGCCAGAATCCGGGCGGATTTGTATCGCAGGAGAATTATGATAACGATCTTGCGGTTGTGAACGGGCATTCATATAAGGAGAAAAAATCGAAAAACACCAATCTTGCTATTTTATGCTCACATAATTTCAGCGTGCCCTTCAATCAGCCGATTAAATATGCTCAGAAGGTAGGCGAGCTTACCAATATGCTGGGCGACGGTCATATCCTTGTGCAGAGGTTCGGCGATATTCTTGACGGAAAGCGCACCTGGCAGAAGGAGCTTGCGTTATCCAATGTCAAGCCGACGCTCCCCGATGCCGTAGCCGGTGACATAACCGCGGCTATGCCTTACAGGGCGATGATCAATATTATCAACTTTATAAAAGCGGTGGATATTGTAGTGCCCGGGTTTGCGAGCTACGAAACGCTTTTGTATTCGCCGGAGCTTAAATTTTACAGCAACCGTGTCAGGATGGACAAAGACCTCAATACCAGCGTAAAGGGCCTGTTTTGCCTTGGCGATTCGAGCGGATGGACAAGAGGGCTGATGATGTCTTCTGTTATGGGAGTCCATATGGCAAACCGGCTTATCAATGGGAATTCATAATCGGTGTTAGCCGTTCCGTATTGACTTTTTACCGGAACGATTGTAACATAAAAGTAAAGGACGGCCACGGATGTTTTTTCTTACAACAGGAACGGTGCCGCTGTTTTTAGGGGCGTTCGTTTATTCGGGTATCCGCTTATTTAGATTTTTAAAGCAGTTTTTTCCGGGTATAAAAAAGCTTGTTTTCTGGCTATTGTATTCGCTGCTGCCAGCTTTGTTTTTAGCAGGAATATGGCTTCCTGTTTCGGTGTTCGATAAGATTATTACGAATATCGGATTTGCGTATATGGGATTCCTTATTATTGCGATTATGCTACTTGCCGCAGCGGAGCTTGTCAGGGCTTTTTTGCATATTATCCGTAAGTTGCCCGAAAAAGGTGCAAAAAGGCGCAGGGCGCATATTATATCGGGCTTTTCGATAATCATTATATCAATCATCGTCTTTACAGCGGGTATTATAAACGCTTCCGAAGTGGATACGACGGAATACAGCGTCGAGATTAAAAAAAGCTGTTCGGCAGGGGATTTAAGAGTGGTTCAGCTCGCCGATATCCATATCGGTTACCAGCAGAGCACTGATAAAATAAAGAGAGTCGTTGAAGCTGTCAACGCACAGAATCCCGATGTTGTGGTTATTTCTGGGGATGTATTCGACGGAGGGCTTGACGAGGTGTTCGATCTTACGAGGATAAAATCGGAGATCTCGAAAATCAATACGAAATACGGTGTTTTTGCCTGCCTTGGTAATCATGATATGTTCACTCCTGCGCTTGAGACTTTTTTCTCGGAATGCGGGATAACACTTCTGACCGACGAGGCAGTGCTGGTGGCGGACAGCTTTTATGTAGTCGGCAGGAACGATAGAAATCTTGAGACGTTCCGCAGGGAGGACCGCGAAGAGCTATCGGAAATTATTCGCGGGATTGATAAGACAAAGCCGATAATCGTACTCGACCACAGACCTCAGTCAATTGAGGAATCGGCTGAAAATGGAGTGGATTTGCTGCTTTGCGGACATTCCCATGCCGGGCAGACTTTTCCGATTACGCTTATTACGCATAGCATATACGAGGTTAATTACGGGCTTGCGGTTTTCGGGGATATGAGCATGGTTGTAACAAGCGGAACCGGTCTTTGGGGGCCGCCGACGCGTATAGGAACAGATTCCGAGATTGTGGTTATTGACGTAAGATTTTCAGTATGATTATGGATGATATTCGCAAGCGGCTTATGACTCTTTCGGAGCCGGAGTACAAAGCCTTCGCTTTGAAACTGTTACCTAAGGGTACGGTTATGTACGGTGTAAGGCTTCCATTGATAAAAAAAATAGCAAAAAACGCCGCAAAGGAGCAGAGTCTGGATTTTCTTGACGAAGCCGACAGCGGAATTTTCGAGGAAAAAATGTTCTGCGCTTTTGTGATAGGGTATGCAAAGCTGCCGATTCAAGAGAAGCTCGTTCTAATAAGCCGATTTATACCGAGAATTGACAACTGGAGTATATGCGACAGTTTCTGTGCGGCGTTGCATATAAAAAACAGCGAAGAGGAAGCGGTTTTTGAATTCCTGCAGCCCTTTTTGAAATCGAGTGAGGAATTTCCCGCACGGTTCGGCATCGTTATGCTACTGGATTATTTCGTAAAAGACGAGTACATCGACAGAGTTTTAAAGTTGATTAAGGATGTGAAGTGCGGGGATTATTATGCACAAATGGCGGCTGCCTGGGCGATTTCTGTTTGTATGGCGTGCTTTCCCGAAAAAACTATAAGGCTTTTTGAGGAAAGAGCTCTTTGCACTTTTGTACATAACAAGGCTATTCAGAAAACATGTGAATCCCGCAGAATCAACATCGGGACAAAGAAATATATAAAAACATTAAAAATCGGAGGAAAAAAATGAGGGCTATCGAAGAGCTGAAAAAGTACGATAAAGAGGTTGGCGACGCTTGTGATTTGGAGCTTATCCGTCAGCGAGATAATATCGAGCTGATTGCGAGTGAAAATATTGTTTCTGAGGCGGTGCTCCTTGCAGCGGGAACCATTCTTACGAATAAATACGCGGAAGGGTATCCGTCAAAGCGTTATTACGGCGGCTGCCAATATGTTGATATAGTCGAGAACATTGCACGGGAGAGAGCAAAAAAGCTGTTTGGTGCGGAGCACGCGAATGTTCAGCCTCACAGCGGTGCATCCGCAAATCTTGCGGTCTTTTTCGCACTTCTCGAACCCGGAGACACTGTAATGGGGATGAATCTTGCACACGGCGGACATCTTTCGCACGGCTCTCCCGTAAATATATCAGGTAAGTATTTCAATATAGTTCCGTATGGTGTTGACGATGACACTCAGCGGATAAATTATGATAAGATGGAACAGACTGCCCTTGAATGCAGACCAAAGCTGATTGTTGTCGGGGCAAGTGCATATCCGAGAATCATAGATTTTGAACGCTGCCGTGAGATAGCCGACAAAGCCGGTGCATATTTGATGGTGGATATGGCGCATATCGCGGGGCTTGTAGCAGCAGGACTGCATCCGAGTCCGATTCCGTATGCCCATGTCGTTACTTCGACCACCCACAAGACGCTCAGAGGCCCGAGAGGCGGACTTATTCTATGCAAGCAGGAGTTGGCGGCAAAAATAGATAAAGCTATATTCCCGGGCACACAGGGCGGCCCATTGATGCATATAATCGCCGCAAAAGCCGTCGCTTTCGGTGAGGCGCTTAAAGATGAGTTCAGGAACTATCAAAAGCAGATAATAAATAATGCACAGGCGTTGTCAAAAGCTCTCACCGACGAGGGGATCAAGCTCGTTTCGGGAGGTACCGACAACCATCTTATGCTGCTTGATCTGAGTGATATGGGAATTACGGGAAAGGAACTTGAGCACAGGTTGGATGAGGTTCACATTACCGCGAACAAGAATACGATTCCGAACGACCCGCAGAGTCCGTTTGTGACAAGCGGATTGAGAGTAGGCACTCCGGCGGTTACTTCAAGAGGCTTTGATGAGGAGGATATGAGAGTTATCGCACATCTCCTTAAGGTAGCAATCACGGATTTTGACAGTAGCAGGGATTATATTCTTGCAGAGGTTAAAAGGCTCTGTGAGAGTCATCCGATTTATCGTGATTAAACGACTCAAGTAATTGACAAACAAGCCGGATAAGGGTATAATATATTGTTTTTATTCGTGAATAGAGCCGCATTACCGGCGAAAGGCGGCTTTATGTTTTTAGCACGATAATATTTGTTTCGCCGGAGAATAAGGATACATAATGCTTACTGCTATAACTGGAATTAACTGGGGTGACGAGGGAAAGGGCAGAATGGTCGATCTTTTATCAGAAGATTATGACATTGTTGTCCGTTATCAGGGCGGAAACAACGCCGGACACACGGTTGTAAATAAGAAAGGAAAGTTTATTCTTAATCTCTTACCCTCCGGAATTTTAAGGGATAATGTCGTCAATATACTCGGAACCGGAATGGTTATTGATATTAAGCATCTTTGCGAGGAAATGGATAGGCTGATAGCCGGCGGTATAAAAATCACTCCCGAAAATCTGAAGATAAGCGACAGAGCGATTATATGCATGCCCTATCATGTTTCGCAGGACATACTTGAAGAGGATAGGCTTGGCGATAAAAAATTCGGTTCTACACGCCGCGGAATCGCTCCCGTATACGCCGATAAGTATTTTAAAAAGGGAATCAGGGCCGGTGAGCTTTTGGAAATCGGCGACTTGAAACAGAGAGTGGCCGATATAGTCGAGTGGAAGAACCTTACAATCAACGGAGGTTACGGAGCAAAAGAGATTTCCTCTGACGAGATGTATAATCATCTCGTGGAATATGGCAATAGACTGCTCTCGTTTATCTGCGACACCGGATTATACCTTGACAGGGCGGCAAAAGCAGGTAAACGCATAATGTTTGAAGCACAGCTCGGAGCTCTGCGTGATGTGGATTTCGGAATTTATCCGTTTACATCGTCCTCAAATACAATCGCAGCTTACGCCCCTATCGGCGCAGGAATTCCGAATCATAAGTTAGACAACTGCATCGGTATTATGAAAGCATACTCCTCATGCGTGGGTGAGGGTCCGTTTACCTGCGAGCTTTTCGGTCAAAAGGGCAACGAGCTAAGAGAAGCGGGCGGCGAATACGGTGCGGCTACAGGCAGACCGAGGCGAGTGGGCGGTTTTGACGTCGTCGCATCAAGGTATGGTATAAGAGTTCAGGGCGCTGACATACTCGCACTTACAAAGCTCGATGTTCTCTCATATCTGAAGAAGATGCCTGTTTGCATAGCATATGAAATCGACGGAGCTCAGACAGAAGATTTTCCAATAGGCGGAAGGCTTGACAGGGCAAAGCCGGTATATATATATATGGATGGTTGGAACAGCGACATTTCCGGCTGCCGTAAAATGAACGAACTTCCCGTAAAGGCGCAGGAATATGTACGTTTTATCGAAGATGCAGTCGGGTGTCCGATACGGTACATCTCCGTAGGAGCGGAGCGCGAGCAGTATATCACTGTTTATTGATAACACCGCCGATGAAAGGAATATTCAAAAGTCAGATGAACAGTAAAAGAAGAGCTGTAATCTCATGTATTCATGATGCTCTTTTATCGTCATCTGCAACTGAAAAGGAGCGGAGAATAGATTGAGCAATAATTACGAAAGCCCTTTTTCGGGCAGATACGCATCAAAAGAGATGCAGGATTTATTTTCGCCGCAGAAGCGTGCTATTACATGGCGCAGGCTTTGGATTGCGCTTGCGAGCGCTGAAATGAAGTCGGGTCTGCCCGTAACCCGGGAGCAGATAGACGAGATGACTGCTAATGCCGATAAAATCGATTTTGTACGGATTGCGGAGATTGAAAAGCAGACGAGACATGACGTGATGGCGCATATACGCGCCTACGGAGAGGTATGTCCTAAAGCCGCCGGGATTATCCATCTCGGAGCGACGAGCTGCTATGTTACGGATAATGCCGATATTATCATCATGCGGGAAGCGTTGGAAATCGTTTCGGCAAAGCTCCTGACGGTAATAAAAAATTTGTGCGATTTTGCGCTTATGTATAAGGATTTACCTACACTTGCGTATACGCATCTGCAGGCAGCACAGCCTACAACGGTAGGTAAACGCACCTCGCTGTGGTTGCAGGATTTTTATATTGATTATGGAGATATAGAATACATCCGTAAAGGTCTTCGACTTCTCGGAAACAAGGGTGCGACCGGTACTCAGGCATCTTTTCTGAGACTTTTCGACGGCGATGCGGGGATGGTCATAGAGCTTGAGAATATGATTGCGGAGTATTTCGGATTTTCAAGCGTTTTTGATGTTTCGGGGCAGACATATACAAGAAAAGAGGATATGCGAATACAGAGCGTTCTTAGCGGTGTCGCACAGAGCGCATATAAGTTTTGTCAGGACCTGAGGCTGCTACAGAGCTTCGGTGAGCTTGAGGAGCCGTTTGGGAAGAATCAGGTCGGTTCCTCCGCAATGGCTTATAAGCGTAATCCTATCCGCAGTGAGAGGGTATGCTCTATCGCAAGATTTGTGCTTGCTAACTCCGCAAACGCCGATATGACGGCCTCGGTGCAGTGGTTAGAGCGTTCGCTTGATGATTCCGCAAACAGACGTATTTCTCTTGCAGAGGGTTTTCTTGCCGTTGACAGCATTTTAAATCTGCTGATAGATATAACGAGCGGAATAACCGTTTATCCGAAAGTAGTGGAGAAAAGACTGCTTGAACATCTGCCGTTTATCGCAACGGAAAACATTCTTATGGAGGCTGTTAAAAAGGGCGGTGACCGCCAGATGCTCCATGAGCGTATACGCACCTATTCTATAGATACAGAGCTTGCTAAAAAGCAGGGCGAGGAGATATCCCTGATAGATAAGATAAAAAGCGATCCCGACTTCGGACTTTGCGAGGAGGAGCTTGTAGCGATATTGAATCCGAGGGATTTTATCGGAATGGCTCCGCTGCAGACCGAAAGGTTTATAAAAGAGAGGATTTTACCGATTTTAAAGGACTACGACGGAAAATATTCGGATTCCATAATAAGGGTATAGATTTTAAAAATGAAGAGGTATCGCGTATGAGACAGGGCTTTGATTGTAGTAAGTATGTAAAGATGCAGTCAGAACAGATTAAGAAGAGAATCTCGGAATTCGGAGGCAAACTGTACCTTGAATTCGGAGGTAAGCTCTTCGACGATTACCACGCGTCAAGAGTACTTCCCGGCTTTAAGCCTGACATTAAGATTAATATGCTGGAGGAGCTAAAGGACGAGGCGGAAATCGTTATCGCGATTAACTCAAACGACATCGAGAAGAATAAGGTCAGGGGAGATATTGGAATTACATATGATCTGGATGTACTGCGGTTAATAGACGCTTTCCGCGCCTACGGATTATATGTAGGGAGCGTCGTACTTACTCATTTTTCCGAACAGCCCGCCGCAATCGCTTTTCGTAAAAGGCTCGAGAATCTCGGTGTAAAGACCTATAAGCACTATAAAATAGAGAATTATCCCGCTAATATTCAGCTCATTATGAGCGACGATGGTTTCGGAAGGAATGAATATGTCGAAACCACCCGCTCTCTTGTCGTGGTGACTGCACCCGGTCCGGGCAGCGGTAAAATGGCAACCTGTCTGTCACAGATATATCATGAATATAAGCGCGGAGTAAAAGCAGGTTATGCGAAGTTCGAGACATTCCCGGTATGGAATTTACCCTTGAAACATCCTTTAAATGTGGCATATGAAGCAGCGACCGCCGATTTGCAGGATACGATTATGATCGATCCCTTCCATCTTGAGGCGTATGGAACCACTGCCATTAATTACAACAGGGATATAGAGGTTTTTCCTATTTTATGTGCTATGTTCGAGCGTATTAACGGCGGTTCTCCGTATAGATCTCCTACCGATATGGGAGTAAACATGCTCGGCTACTGTATAAGCGATGACGAGGTTTGCCGCGAGGCGTCGAAAGCGGAGATAATACGTAGATATTATGCGGCATTGTGTCAGGAGCGCAGAGGACTTTCAGGTAAGGAAGCTATATATAAGATTGAGCTGCTTATGAAGCAGTGCGGTATCTCGACGAGCGACCGCAAGGTTGCGCAAGCTGCCATAAAAAAAGCCGGGGAGAGCCATGCTCCCGCTGCGGCGATAGAGCTTTCGGACGGCAGGATCATAACAGGAAAAACCTCGGCTCTATTGGGGGCATCCTCCGCAATGCTTATCAACGCATTAAAGGCATTAGCGGGGATAGACGACTCGGTAATGCTGATGTCCCCGACGATAATAGAACCTATACAGAACCTTAAGGTAAATCATCTCGGCAATCATAATCCGAGGCTTCATATTGACGAGCTTTTAATCGCTCTGTCGATTTGCGCTTTGAACGATAAAAACGCAAAGGCGTCTCTTGAGCAGCTGAAAAACCTTAAGGACTGTCAGATGCATTCCTCGGTAATACTGTCTGAGGTGGATGTAAATATTCTTGGGAAGTTCGGAATAAACCTTACCTGCGAGCCGGTATTCGAGTCGCATCGTCTGTATCAGAAATAAATATCCAGAAAGTTATTATTTTAGGGAATGAAAAAATATGTTTACCGCTATTAAGGACTTTTTCACCGTACGGGGTATGGTGGGGAAGCAGGCTGTACTCGGTGACCTGCCAAAAACAAAGGAACTGTATTTAAGCTACCTTAAGGTAGCGTGGCCTGCGATAGCCGAATCCGTATTGGTCGGATTGGTATCGTTTATAGATACTATGATGGTTTCGGTGCTCGGAACCGCAGCGGTCGCTGCCGTAGGTCTTACCGGTCAACCGAAGTTAATAATATTTGCCGTTTTTTTTGCCCTCAATATCAGTGTAACCGCGATCGTAAGCCGCAGAAAGGGACAGGAGGACAGGGAAGGCGCGAATAAAACGCTTGCGCAGGCTTTGTCCCTGTGCTTTGTTTTGGCGGTCGTACTTTGCGGTGTAGGAATTATCGTGGCGGAGCCGTTTATGAGACTTGCGGGCGCAAACGAAGATACTCTTGCTGATTCGGTGGTATATTTCCGAATTGTAGTCGTGGGGTTGCTGTTTACAGCAATCAGCGGTGTGATTAATTCGGCGCAGCGTGCTATAGGGAATACAAAGATAGCGATGACATCCAACCTTACTGCGAATCTTGTGAACATCTGTCTGAATTATGTACTTATCGGAGGGAATCTCGGTTTTCCGATGTTGGGTGTCAAGGGCGCTGCGATAGCTACAATGATAGGAAACATTACCGCCTGTTTTATGTCGATAATTTCCGTCTCACATAAGAATGGGTATCTGAAGCTGAAACTCAATGAATGTTTCCGCTGGAACAGAGAGGTAATCAAACCGATTATTCTGATCGGTTCCGGCGCAGGTACGGAGCAGATAGCTATACGGATCGGGTTTTTCCTATACGCAACGGCAGTTGCGAACCTGGGAACCGTTGCCTTTGCAACACATCAGATTTGTATGAATATACTCAGTCTCTCATTCACCTTCGGAGATGGGTTAGGTGTCGCAGCATCCTCGCTTGTCGGTCAGAATTTAGGGAAAAGGAGATCGGACCTTTCATATCTGTATGGAAAAACGGGGCAACGTGTGGGATTTTTCGTCTCGATGCTATTGGTGATACTTTTCGTTTTCGGTGGAAAGTCGCTGATGCTGCTGTTTACAGGTCCTGATGAGGTCGGATATGAATCAATTATTAAAAACGGCGTTATCATAATGTATTTTATCGCGATATGCTCACCGGCGCAGATTTCACAGGTTATTTTTTCCGGATGTCTGAGAGGAGCGGGGGACACGAAATTCGTTGCTTTTGTATCATTGATTTCGATCGGAATCGGGAGACCGATATTAACCTACCTCTTTTGCTACCCGTTGGGATGGGGGCTTATCGGCGCTTGGATTTCGTTGATCGTCGACCAGTATACAAGGTTTGCCTTCTCCGCTGCCAGGTTTACAAGCGGAAAATGGAGCGGGATAAAGGTATAAAGAATAAGGTATAAAAGATACGGCACTTATCGCAAATCACGATAAGTGCCGTAATTGATATCAGTTAGTTTTCACTGAAAAAAACTTCAAGTTCGTAATCGAAAAAGCTCGTGCGGATTTTTTCTATGAGCTTTGAGATGCCTTCATCGACCGAATCGAATTCGTCGGGATAGCTGACAAAGGTTACAACCATCTCGCAGTCGGAGGGGATAATGTTTGTTGCTTTAAGTTCCTCGAAGCTCTGCGCGCTTTTTTTGTAAATTACATTGGCATTACGGGTGTCGCAGAAAGGAAAAATGCCGAGGTAGTACTTGGAGTTGAATTTTATAAACAAATCGGTATCCCAGAACAAACTGTCAAGGCGGTTGAAATATGTATCCATAAAGAAAATTTTTTCTTTTTGCGAAAAGTTGTCCTCGTTCGCAAATTTAAGAGAGGTGAGCATAATCGTCAGCGAGAAGTTGCCCTTTTTTGCTTTTAGAAACTCTCCTTTTATATACTTGTAAAGTCCTATAGAGATTATCTCCACATTTTTGCCGCGGCTGTTATTGATGAGCTTTATAACCCTCTCCCTCAAAAAGCTATCTGTAAACGGCTTAATAATGATATCGTCTACACCCAATTTTACAGCACTTGCAAAGAAGCTGTTGTTATTACCTGACGAGATCATCAATATGGGAATATGCTTCACCAGTGCTCCCCGGATTGCTATAATGTCACTTGAGACATCCTTTTCGTCGGCGCTATCGTCAATGATTACGCAGGAAATGTTGCTTCCTAAATTCTCGATCCTTGTTACGAATTCATTAATGTAGCTGCTTTCTAACAGACGGACTCCGGCATCGTTTGAGAAAATACTCTCTATCCTTTTATATAGGAACTTGCTCTTAAAGTAAGTAAGAATATTAGCATCCAAAAACATTATAGATTCACCTCCTTCTTCTTATCTATCATCTAAACTATTTTGTCATAAATTCCGCAGCTGTCAGAATTCCGTATTTGCCGCTTTCATAGGTAAGCCCGCCTTGTATATAAACCGTAAAAGGTTCGCGTATCGGAGCATCGGCAGAAAGCTCTATCGAAGAACCCTGTGTAAAAGCACCTGCCGCCATTACTACCTCGCTGTCATAGCCCGGCATCGCCCAGCCCTCGGGCTTTACAAACGAATCGACCGGGGAACCCGCCTGTATCCCGTGACAGAACTTCAATAGAGTATCGGCATCTTTCAGATTTATTGTCTGTATTATGTCAACCCTTTTCTCAAAGGCGTCGGGATACACTTCATAACCGAGTTTTTTAAAGAGCAGGGCGGCGAATGCGGCGGTTTTCAACGCCTGAGCCGTTGTATGCGGAGCATAAAACAAGCCTTTTATCATGCTCTTTGTCTGGCCGAGAGATGCGCCGGCTTCAAGGCCGATTCCCGGTACTGACAGTCGGTAGGCAGCAAGCTCTACAGCACGCTCTGTACCCACGATGTAACCGCCGGTCTCTGCAATTCCGCCGCCGGGGTTTTTTATAAGGGAGCCGACAATTAAATCCGCCTTGGGTTCACTCTCCTCACAGAATTCACCGTAACAGTTATCGACTACAAGATATGCACTGCTATTCTGCTTTACAATCTCGTAAAGCCGGTTGATTTCATCACAGGGAAGACTGCGACGGGAGGCATATCCTTTGGAACGCTGTACGAACACAACCTTAATGCTCTTATCAAAAAGCAGTGCGTTTCTTATAGCTTCATAGTCCAATGTACCCGTTTTTACAAGCTCACACTGTCGGTATAAAACTCCGAAATCGGAAAGAGAGCCGTTGTCCTTTTCTCCTGATCCTCCGATTACTCCGTCAAGCGTGTCATAGGGTTTGCCGGTTACCGAATAAAGAGTATCTCCCGGACGAAGCAACCCGAACAGGGCGACATTCAGCGCATGTGTACCCGATATCAGTGTATGCCTTGCAAAACCGTGTTCGTAACCGAACACATTGGCAAAAAGCTTATCACATAAATCTCTGCCATCGTCGTTATATCCGTAGCCGCTTGAAGGGTTGAAATGCCTTTCGGAAAGCCTGTTATTTGAGAAAACCCTCATCACTTTTTCGGTATTTTTATACGAAATTCGGTCTATTCTTGCAAAAATCTCCCCAAGCTCAGACTCGCATTCCGCGGTTAATTGTACAAAATCCATTTTTTCGTTTTCCTGTTCCTTTACTCCATTCCTTCTTCCGTCAGGGCGGTCAGCAGCGACGAGCAAGCCTTTACATCGGAGAAGTCGATAGTCTCCATAGGTGTATGGATATAACGTGTCGGGATGGAAATACAACCGGCATCACAGCCAGCACCCGCAAGCTGCATTGAGGAGGTATCGGTTCCGCCTGCGGTGAGGATTTCATACTGATACTTTATCTTATGCTTTTCTGCAAGTGCCGTAAGGCGGTCGACAATAACTTTTGAGCAAATAACAGAGTTGTCCTTTATCTTTATTGCTGCACCTTTACCAAGGCTTACCGGCTGATTTTTCTCTCCGGGAACATCACCTGCGGTGGTGACATCCAGAGCCACTGCATAATCGGGCATAATGGAGAAGGATGCAGTTTTTGAGCCGCGGCATCCGACTTCCTCCTGCACGGTGAAAACATAATATGTGTCGTACTTTGTCTTTTTTGCGTTTCTTAAGGAATCCAGCGCTACTGCACAGCCTATTCTGTCGTCAAAAGCTTTTGCTGTAAAACGATTGTTCATCAGCTTTTGAAAAACCGGAGTCAATGCGCAGGTGTCACCTATTTTTATCTTTTTGCCAGCTTCCTTTGCAGACCTTGCTCCTATATCGACGAACAGCTTGTTAGCTTTTATATCCTCGGGTTTTGTTCCCGAATCGAATACAAGCACACCGGGAGTTCCGTTATTGAATCGGACGGTGTGATAGGATGAGGATATAGAATTTATACCTCCTAAATTGGAAACACGGATAAAACCGTTGTCCTCTATATAGGTGACTACAAAACCTATCTCGTCCATATGCGCGGCTATCATCAGCTTTTTGCCGGAATTCTCACCCTTTTTGTAAACGATCAGGTTGCCCATGGGGTCGGTTGAAATACCATCCGCATATATTGCAGCCTCCTTTTCAATAACACTTCGGAGAGCTGTCTCTTCTCCCGTCACAGAAAAAGCGGCGGTGAATTTTTTTATCAGGTCAAGCATTTATAAAACCCCTTTCAAGCAGAGCGGAAGCAAGCTCCCTTATGGATTCAAGATCCGTTTCGGCAACAACATTGTTTGCCGAGTGAATGTATCTTGTCGGCGCTGAGATTACGGCGACACGGGTTCCGATACCGCTTTTTTGATATGCGGAGGAATCGTTTCCACCCGCAATTACGTTTTTTATTTGATATTCTATATTATTTTCCTCCGCGACATTTTTTATATACTGCAGCAACGCCTTATCATATATAGTGCCGCCGTCCATATGAGATAACACAGGCCCGCTGCGCAGAGAGCAGGCGTAACGGGATTTCGGTGCGTCGGCAATATCGCCTGCCGTTGTTGATTCGAAAACCACTGCAATATCGGGCTTTAGCCGGTAGCCGACCTGCTTTGCGCCGTCTGTACCGACCTCCTCACAAGTAACGAATGCAAAATAGGTGTCATAGGGTAGCTCCCGTTTTATAAGCTCGACTAAAACAGCACAGCCAAAGCGGTCGTCAATCGCCTTAGACTTTATAAGCCCGTCTCCGAAATGCTCAAAGTTGGGCTTAAAAACGGCGATGTCCCCAACGCTGACACAGCCTGAAGCGGACTCTTTATCCGTGCAGCCGATGTCTATATACATTTCGGAAATCGGTACGCATATACCCTTTTCATCGGGTTTCTGCAGATGAATCGCCTTTGAAGCTATTACTCCGGTAATCCTATTCCCACCTATGACCACACGCCTTCCGGCGACAACACGGCGATCTATACCCCCGATAAGATCAAAATAGAGATATCCCTCATCGGAGATGTATTTTATCATAAAACCGATTTCGTCCATATGTGCCGAAAATAGTATTTTTAAGCCGGATGCTTTAGCACCTTTTTTAAAAACGGTAAGGTTGCCTGTTTCGTCAACCTCCCAGCTCGTCGCATGGTTTTTTATATCCCCGATTATTTGCTCCCTTATTTCATCCTCGCTGCCTGACGGGGAAATACAGGCACAATAGCGTTCAATTGTTTTTATCATAAATCAATACCCCCGTCCGCGGCAAGCTCACTTATCAGTTTTGCCACATTATAAACATCAAGCAGCGAAACGACCTCGTTGGCGGTGTGCATATTCTTGAGCGGGACCGAAATCAATACAGTCGGTATACCCCCGCGTGAGGTCTGTACTGCTCCCGCATTCGTACCGGTCCTGTTCGGTTCGGCGAACAACTGGTAGGGAATTCCGTTTTTTCTTGCTACCGCAACTGTCTTGTCGGTCAGCTTTCTGCTTGTCTTGGCTGAATAGGATATTGAGCCACCCCCTCCGATTTTTATGTCCTTACGATAATCCGGAGCATCCGGGACATAAGCGTTCGTGACATCAAGAACGACTGCGAAATCGGGATTTATTGAGTAACTCGCCGTTGCAGCACCTTTGTAGCCTATTTCCTCGCCGCCCGAAAACTGCACGGCAATATTAACCGGCAGCTCTTTTTCCTTTAAAAACTCAAGCGCTCTGAGAATGGCGGCTATGCATATTCTGTCGTCAAAGCTCTTTCCGGTGATATAGTCACCCTGCAGCCTTTCGACCGGAGATTTATATGCTACTGGAGTTCCTATGGATACTATTTCTGATAGCTGTTCTTTCAAGTAGCCGGTATCAACTGCAAGGTCGGTCAGTTTTATCGGCTTTTCGCTCTCGCCCGGTTCTTGCAAATGGGGAGGCTTTGAGGTAAACACTCCCGTTATCGTGCGCTTTCCGTAAATAAGCACCTCAGATGCCGAGAGGATACGGGGGTCAATACCTCCGATGTTTACCACCTTTAAAAAGCCGCCCTCGCAGATCTCGCTTACAAAAAAACCAACCTCGTCGAAATGAGCATCAAAAAGCAGCGTCTTTGCACCGATCCTGCCGCAGTCGATTCTGCCGATAAAGCTTCCGACGGGAGTCAGCTCATACCTGTCAAAGTAATCGCCGCACAATTCCGCCAATCTATGCAAGCCCATATCCTCGCGTCCCGAAACGGCGGGAATCGAGGACAATTCGCATGCAATCTCATAAATTCTGTCCATCAGAATACCTCTTTTATCTATAATGAGTGTTTTATAACCGGTTTACTATTTTTTTAAACAGATTTCCGCGCTCTTCAAAATTCTTATACATATCGAAGCTCGCTGCGGCGGGGGAGAGTACGACGCTGTCGCCAATATCAGCAATCCTTTCTGCGATTTTTACTGCCTCCACCATATCATTTGCCCTGTAACAGGTTCTATACCCCGCGTTTTTTAAAATTGCATCGATTTTATCGGCGGTATCCCCCATCAGTATGACCGCCTTTGCTTTTTCTAAAAAGAGCGGACCGAGAGGCTCTAATGGGATTTTTTTGTCGTAGCCGCCGCAGATGACTATCACCTTGTTTTCAAAAGCATGCAAACAGGCGGTTGTTCTTGACGGACTCGAATCTATTGAGGAGTTATAATATAAAACACCGTTTTTATTCCGCACAAGCTCGCAGCGATGCTCGACTCCCTTGAAGCTACCAGCGACTTTTTGAAGTCCCTCTTTAGTATAATAACCCTCGGTAGCTTCAATCGCAGCAGCATAATGAAGCTTGTTATATATACCGACTAAGAGAATATCTTCCTGTGAGAGAAGAAGCTCATTCTTATTATACAAGCCCTTTTCGGTAAGATAAATGCCGTCATCAAGCTTTTTCTCGGCTGAGAAGAATTTTACCCTTCCCTTTGCTCTTTTTGAGAATTCTCTGGTTATTTCGTCGTCATAATTTAATATAAGCAGGTCGTTTTTTCCCTGAAAATTGAAGATATTGGTCTTTGCCTCAATATATTCCTCCATATCCCTGTGCCAGTCGAGGTGGTTTTGTGAAATATTCGTAACGACTGCAATCTCAGGTGAAACGGTCATTTTCATTAGCTGAAAACTGGAAAGCTCCGCTACAACAAAGTCACCGTCAGAAATATCATCGAGGGTGGCGAGCAGGTTTTTGCCGATATTACCGCCGATATGAACTCGCTTTCCCGATGCTTTTAAAATCTCCGAAATCAAAGTAGTTGTGGTGGTCTTGCCGTCGCTGCCCGTAACCGCTATTGTTTTAACGGCTTTTTTTTCTTTGCAGAGCTTGAAAAATTCCTCCATCTCCGTGGTTAAAACGGTTCCGTTCTTTTTCACCTCTGTAAGCTCAAGCAGATCTCCCCTGACTCCCGGAGATAAAAATATAACGGATTCGTCTATACAATCGAGATAGGATTCCCCGGTGATAATCTTTACACATAGCTCTCTCAGCCTTGCAAGGTTCTCTATGTTATCTTTTTTATCCCGGACGCTGACGTCAATCCCGGCAGCTGCAAAAAGCTCGATAATCGGCATATTGCTTATTCCGCATCCGATAAAACCAACCTTTTTGCCTTTAAAGCCGTTTATATATTCTTTTATCAATTCGATAACTCTTTTCATGTATATTTCTCTACATTATAAATTATATTAATAAAATAATCAACCTATTGGTAAAAAATATTTTTGACAAAAGGGAAAAAGAATGGTATTATATTACGGCAACCGCTCCGAACAATCGCGCGGTATCATACCGAAAGGTCATACCGTGAGGAAAGTCCGGGCTCCACAGAGCAGGATAACAGATAATGTCTGCCGAAGGCGACTTCAGGGCAAGTGCAACAGAAATAAACCGCTGCTTTAATAGCAGTAAGGATGGAAAGGCGAGGTAAGAGCTCACCGGCGTACAGGCGACTGTGCGGCCATGTAAACCCTATCCGGAGCAACACCGCAAGAGAGCGTTAATGCTTGCTCGGCAGCTCTCACAGGTGGCAGGGAGGTAAGCGGCGACGCTTATCCAAGATAGATGATTGTTCAAGACAGAACCCGGCTTACAGGAGCGTGTTGCCATAATAGTATAAGATCGGTCTGTAGAAAAATACAGGCTGTTTTTTATTATAAAATCGTCTAAAATGTTAATTTTATACGCAGATAGTCTCATAAATGATTAAAACATTGACAATTACGGAAAACTGTTATATAATGACAATGATGAAAGATAGATTGGAGTTATTTTGGTGCTTATTCAATTAGAGCAGTCGCAGCAGCTTATCCGAGACCTTAAAAAGGGTATAGAGGAGCTCTCTCAATCTATTAAACTTAACGACCTCATATCTGAGGTCGCCTTGCTCGAAGAGCAGGTAAACGCAGCAGGATTCTGGAGCGAGCCCGAGAAGGCACAGAGTATTTTAAGGCTTCTGAAAAGCAAAAAACAAACACTGGAAAATTACTTTGAGCTTAAAAAGAACTTTGATGATGTGTGCTCTCTTTCCGAGTTGGTACTTGAGGAAGAGGATGAGAGCATGGTTGACGAGGTAATTTCCGAATTAAATTTGGTTTTAGAAGAATATGATAAGCAAAAAATAGAAATACTCTTATCAGGGGAGTATGACAGCAGCAACGCAATTATCTCTATTCACCCGGGAGCCGGAGGTACGGAAGCTCAGGACTGGGCGGAGATGCTCTATCGGATGTATACTCGTTTTGCGGAGCGTAGGGGATTTAAGCTCAAGGTACTCGACTATTTAGACGGCGACGAGGCGGGGCTAAAGTCTGTTTCGTTCCTTATTGAGGGTGTCAACGCTTACGGTTATCTTAAAAGCGAATCCGGCGTGCACAGATTGGTACGTATATCGCCGTTTGATTCATCCGGAAGAAGGCATACATCCTTTGCTTCTGTCGAGGTTCTGCCCGAGTTCAATGACGAGATGGTTATAGACATTAAGGAAGAGGATTTGAAGGTGGACACTCACCGCGCAAGCGGAGCGGGCGGACAGCATATCAATAAAACCGATTCCGCTATCAGAATCACCCATCTACCAACAGGTATCGTTGTAGGATGCCAGACTGAACGCAGTCAGGTACAGAACAGAGAGACTGCGATGAGAATGCTTAAAAGTAAGCTGCTTGAGATAAAAGAGCGGGAGAAGCTGGACAGGATAGAGGACATAAAAGGCATAAAAATGAACATAGAGTGGGGAAGTCAGATCCGTTCATATGTATTCATGCCATATACTCTTGTAAAAGACAACCGTACCGGTTACGAGACCGGGAATATCGTATCTGTTATGGACGGCGAGATAGACGAATTTATAAACGCATATCTAAGGCAAAATTGCAATATCTGATTTAATGAATGGAGGAGCATCTATGAAAAAGACTAAGGTTATTATCGGTATTTCACTCATGGTTCAATCAATTACTTTCTTTATTCTGTTTTTAATCTATTGGGGCAGAAAGAGAAGTCTCGCAAAGACCTTTGCTGCGTTTTCGGCGGCAGGCGGTTTAGTGGGTGCGTTTTGCCTTATCAGCGAGCTGAAGGTGAGCAAATGCTGTACTTCCTTTGACGATGAGGATATCGACGAGGATTTTGCTGATCTCGACGTATGCGAAGACGACATACTCTGCTCGTTTGATGAGAGCGAGACAGAGGAAAAAGCGACGGAATAGTACGCTTTGAAAAACCAATAATGAAAAGTACAGCTCATCGCTGTATTTTTCTGCTATATTAGGCTAAATGCATCAACAATACATTATAACAAAAAAGTATTATATCAAGGAGGTTTTTTTATGGAAAAAGGAGGAATCTCGGTAAGTACCGAGAATATTTTTCCGGTAATCAAACATTGGCTTTATTCGGACAAGGATATTTTTGTCCGCGAGGTTGTATCAAACAGCTGCGATGCTATAACAAAGCATAAGCGGCTTGTTTCGCTTGGCGAGGCAAAGGAGAGCAGTTCTGATTACAGAATCGATATAAAGCTCGACAAAGAGAACCGCACCATAACTTTTACCGATAGTGGCATAGGAATGACCGGGGAGGAGGTAAAGCTCTACATCAATCAGATTGCTCTTTCGGGCGCTCTTGATTTTATATCAAAATACGAGGGCGAAAACAGCACGAACAATGGCAGCGGGATAATAGGTCATTTCGGGCTGGGATTTTATTCTGTTTTTATGGTTGCCGATACGGTGGAGATGAACACTAAAAGCCACACCGGAGAAAAAGCAGTACACTGGGAATGCAACGAGGCAGGAGAATTCTCGATGACCGAAGGAGAACGTGCCGAACAGGGTACTGAGATCATACTGCATATCAACGATAACGAGGTTGGGTATCTCGACAGCGGAAGGTTCAGGGATATCTTACAAAAATACTGCGCTTTTATGCCATATGAGATTTACCTGGATTCGGACGGTAAGAGTGAGGTCGTGAACGATATCAATCCTTTATGGCAGCGCAACCCCCAGAAGGTTAAGGACGAGGAATACAAGGAATTCTATAAAAAAGTTTTCATGGATTACAGAGATCCGCTTTTCTGGGTGCATATCAATGCAGATTATCCGCTGAACTTTAAAGGTATCTTATATTTTCCTGCACAGCGGAATGATTTTGAGCCCGTCGATTGTGAAATAAAGTTATTTTACAACTCCGTTTTCGTCGCTGATAACATAAAGGAAGCCTGTCCTGATTTCCTTTTGAACCTGAAAGGTGTATTGGACTGTCCGGAGCTTCCTCTGAATGTTTCGAGGAGTTATCTGCAAAATAATATTTATATTAAAAAGGTAGCGACACATATCGCAAAAAAGGTCGGGGACAAGCTCAATTCAATGTTTAACCTTGACAGAGAGAGTTACGAAAAAATCTGGGATGGAATAAAACCGTTTATTGAATATGCCTGCATGCGAGATGATAAATTCTACGAGCGCGCAGGAGAAATCGTGTTATTTAAAAAAAGCTCCGGCGGTTACGCAACCCTTGCGGAGCTGCTTCCCCAAGGCACTGAGGAACAGGCAACGGAGTACGATTCGGATAAAAAGGAAGAAAAAAGTAAGGATAAAACAAGCATCTATTATGCGACCGACGCTTCCGCACAGAGCTATTATATCGGGTTATTCAAGAATAAAGGCTATGAGGTTATTCACTGTGAGATGCTCATAGACGCCAATTATCTGCACTTCCTTGAGGGCAAAAAGCAGGATGTGAAGTTTTTGCGTGTGGATGCCGATTTTTCGGGAATAAACGAAGGCGGAGGGGAAGACAACAAGTCACTTGAGAAGCTGTTCAAAAAAGCTGTCGGGAAGGATAAGATAACGATAAACTTTGCCTCTCTCGGAGAGAGCGATGCTCCCGGACTTATTTCGGTAAGCGAGGAGAATCGCCGTGTGCAGGATATGATGAAAGCATACAAAATGAGCGGAATGGGAGGTACGGAGCTTCCGCTTGACGAAGTTCTTACCGTGAACACTAACGCTCCGCTGATTAAAAAACTGCAGGAGGTAAAGGGCGAAAAGGCTGTTAAGCTGGCAAAGCATATTTATATGTCCGCTCTGCTGCTGTTCCGCCGTCTTTCTCCGGAGGAAACGAACGAGTTCATAAGCCTTAATACCGAGCTCCTTGGGGAATTATAAAAAACTACAGTAAAGCAAGTGTTTACACAAAAACATGCGGCTGTTGCAGGTTCGATTAATCGAGCTTGCAACAGCCTTTTTTGTGCTGTTTTGTTTAGGGATGCGTTTAAATCTACCTGTTGATTTCGTTCAGCACCGGCAGAGGGTCCATTAACTCGCCCCCGACAGTCATTTCCAAATGAAGATGGGGTTGCTCGGAAATCTCCACTATTGCCGTTGCACCTATCGAGCCGATTCGCTCACCTGCTTTTACAGTCTCGCCGATTGCGATACCCTCAGGCAGTTCTTTTGCAAGATTTTTGTAATAGGTGGTAAAACCGGCACTGTGTTCTATTGCGACCGACGTACCGTAAAAGGGGTCCTCCTTAACCTGAGTGATGGTTCCCGATGCATATGACACCACCGCCGTTCCTAATTCTCCGGCGATGTCAACACCGTTGTGGACTCTGTAATCCTGCATGGTTGTTGAGAAAACCAGCGCGTCTATAGAGTAACTTTTAAGCACTGTCCCGTTTGCGACAGGATAGACATAAGCCGGCTCGTTGGTGTTGTCGATTACCTCTCCAGCATTAGATTCGGTGTTGTCAACTTGCTCTTCGCTCTCCTGCGGAATGCTCTCATCGAAAAGGGAGATTTCAGGAAAGCTTAGCTCCGGTGTACTTATGTCTGTGAAATCGTACGTCATTGTGATAATACCTATCGTAAGCGCGGTCACAATACAGATTGCAAGCGCAAGATAGATGTACGCTGAATAACCGTTGATTTTTTTCAGTCTGGTTTTTTTCGGGTGATTTTCATTGCTTTTCTTATCATTCATAATATTTCCCCCTGTAAAATGTTTTACAAAGCTATTTTGCGCTTATTTTCAGGGAAATATTCATTAGGTATGCAATTATTTATCTTTTTTCAAGCGACGTATCTTTGAAGTAAAATTTTAATATATCCTTATAGGAATAACCTTGCATGGCGAGCAGGCTCGCACCGTATTGGCTCATTCCGAGACCGCTTCCGTATCCTGATGATTTAAAAAGGTAGCCCGCACCGTCTGTGGTTATTTCTATGCAGCAGGATTTTAATCCGATGATTTTGATAAAATCCGTAGCGGGTATATCCGTAGAGCCGATAACGATGTTATTTGCTCTCAGATTTTCGTTCAGCGTTACGCTAAACACCTCGTTTTCAACATGCTTATATTCATATCCGTTTGCTGCGAGCAGTACTTGCAGATCAAGGAAAGTGAAGTATGTTTCCTTTTTATAATGTATAAAACTTGACTCGTCAACATTGTCAATGCCGACAAGATATGGAACCGCAGTTCCGAAAAGGCTTTCGTAGCTCTCTGTGCGTGCGGGAGAGGATGCGTGATACAAAGTCATAGCTGTTTTTCCGTTATATGTAAGCACCTCACCGCTCGTTTCAGACACCGCAGCGCTCATCGCTTTTATCCGTGCTTCGGCGTTTGTCTTCCCGGCAAGCGATACAAGTTCACTTTCAGTGGTATATTTTCTGCAACAGGACGGATTTGAGCAGAGATCATACTCTAATCCGCCAGAAGCGGTATGGTGCTCATCCCCTTGCTCCTGTGCCTCTAAAAGATATTGCGTATAGCTGCGGATTACCACTGCTTGTGCGAGAAGCGCTTGCTTTTCGTAGCTTGCCGGCATTTCGGATAACATTACACCGAGGACATAATCGTCCAAGGTCATTTCGACCACCGTGTTATCAATGGTTAAAACTCTTATTATATGCGAGTTTTCATAGGTTTCCGCTTTAGCTCCGTCACCGATAATAACAGGTGCGAACGGAACGAGAGCCATCCACATCAAAACAACAAAAAAATAAAGCAAATAATTCTTCAAGGGGTTGTCCTCCTTTTTAAACTTTGCTTTATATATATTCGTTTTGTATTTCGTTTATGCTTTATCCTTTATGCCGGAGAGTTCTGTTTTCTCACACTCTCTGCATTTAAGATTGCAGATTTTTGCCGAAACATATAACGCTAATGTAAGGTCGGCGGCGGAAAAAAGTATTCCGTAATTGCCCGGCAGAACCCAGAATGAGGTCAACACCAGAACGGGTAGCGAATAGATAAGAGAGAACAGTATCGCACAGAAACCGAAAAACATGTATAATCTGACGCTGCCTGTGCCGGATAGAAATTTACCTTCCGAAAGGAAGAAGAGCAGAAACGCTATAATTGACAGCAACAGGTATGGGGTGGAGGATGCGTCCGGGGAGGTGCTCTGTCTTATAAAATCGTTTAGCAATCTAAGCGCGTAAAAAGTGATGGGAGCGAGCGACAGCCATGCGATAAGCTTGTTGCCGGACTCAGCTTTTTTGCTTGCGTTTGCAAGAAAGTAAACCGAGCTGAGTATTGCAAAAATGACGATAAATGTTTCGAATATGGTCAATTTAATCGGCAAGGACTTAAAGTATAGAAAGTAATAGGAAACACAGCCTAACAGCAGAAACCCGCTGAGAGAGGACGTGAAGATTATAGAAGATTCACCGAAAGCAAGCTCGTTATTAATTATTCTGTTCAAGAACAGGGAAATAATAAAAAACACGATAACTGCAACAGCGGTAAGTATGGCGAAATACTTTGTATTGTCATTATCAACCAAATAGTAGTTTGTGTTATCAACGGTCGGAATGTCCTCCATATTATGCATTATGATAAAAACTCTGAAAAGCGACAGAGCAATACTGATAATGAATACGGCTGAAAATAAAAGCTGTTTTTGTCTCAAATGTCTTGTCATATCGGAAAACATCCCCCTGTATGGTATTATACAACCCATTATGGGTTTTGTAAATAGGAGAGCAAATATTTTACAGTTTGTAAAAAGCCTATATCAATTTTTAAAAGTAGTTGTAATCGGTTTATCGATGCTGTATAATATGTTAAAAATAAGTATCAGGCACTCGTAAACAGGCAGGAAAGGCAGTGAAAAAAATGTTCAAAAGCAGAAAGCGCTATAATAACGGTTATATCACCTTGGCAATAGATACGGTTTCGGGAGAGATCCTCGAGCTTGTAAGCAACAAAAACGGGGACAACCTGATAAAAAGCACGCCGTTTAATCTTCCCAATATGTTCGCACTATCAATAGGTTCTTGCCGTCTGAGTGTACCGAATATGGTTATGGTACGGGATAATCCGGAACTTTGCGTACATATAGATGAAAAAAGAAAAGACGACGGAACCGAAATAAAACTGACTTACAACAAGCTCTCCGACGGCAGTACTGTATATGACATATCTGTTTCAATCACGATATTTCTACCCGATGGAAGCTCACGACTAACCCTGTCCGCGGATGTGAATAATTCTGGCGGTTATGATACGGATACATTCTGTTTTCCCATTTTAAGCAGCGTTTATTTAGGTGAGAACTACAGGGATGATACTCTTGTGTTCCCTCTGAATGCGGGAATGAAGTTCCATAATCCTATTGATTTTTTCGCTAAAAAGCCCAAAAATATATTCTGGAGATGGCAGGAGTACCGATACTGCTATAACCTGGAGGGATGCTGCGGGGTGAAGAATTCCGATGGCGTTTACAGCTATTCCGGTATGTATTCGGGTGCACTCTCGATGGCGTGGCTGGATCTTTACGACGAACACAACGGCCTATACTTTGGAATGCATGAGCGTAACGGTTTGTGCCGTCTTAGGGCGGATACTCTCGGACCTGACAGTCCGGGTATGATTTTCAGCTTTGAGAAAACTGTTGAGCACAGTTCGGACTTTTGTTTACATAATGTTGTAATAGCTCTGCATGAGGGCGACTGGCATTGCGGTGCAAGGATATACAGCAGCAACGCCGAGACTCCCGCACGCAACGAGCCTCTCTGGTGGAAAAGCAGCGTCTCTCTTGTCGCTCACTATGACTTTAAGTACCAGAACGGCGGAATCGTTCATCGATTTGCCGATATTCCCGGGCTTGTAGAGCAAGCAAAGCTGCTGCACAGCGATCATTTGTTGTTTTCGGGTTGGCATACCGACGGCTTTGACAACGGGTTTCCCGAATACGAAGCGGATAAGGAACTCGGCACAAAAAAGGAGCTTGCCGACGGTTTAAAATACGCCGCTGAAAACGGTATTAAAGTGTCGTTTTATATAAACACCCGCATGGCGAACAGGAAGTACGCTCATCTTGCCGGTTTTATTAATGACAGTGTTATAATAAAGCGTGACGGAAACCCTGCTTTTGAGGGCTGCGGAGACAAGACGCTCTCCTTTGCGACAATGTGCGCAAACAGTGCGGGATGGAAGGACAGGCTCTTACAAGCGATCGAATATGTAGTGGATCTGGGAGCTACTGGGGTATATCTCGATCAGCTTGCCATGGCACCGCCAAAGACCTGCCACAGCAAAACGCATAAGCACCCGTACGACGGCTGGTGCGACGGTTACAGGGATATCCTTGAGAGAGCGAACGGAATAAAGACAAAATCCGGCGATGCTTTATCGATTATTATTGAGGGCTGCTCGGATATTTACGGATCGGTGGTCAACGGGGGATTAGTATCGACTTTTATGTGGCTGCACAGCGGTGCTTTTCCTGAAATGTACCGCTATACATTCCCAAATCACAACCTTGTGGATATGGTTTATCCAAAGCAGAACCTTGCGATGCGTCCCGTTCATGTGGCGCAGCGTTCCTCGGATTTTATCAATAAAGCGTTTGTTACCGATATGTATTTCTGGATCTATGACCTTGAGGAGGATAACAGCTTTTTCGGCGACCCTATGCAGCTTGATTATCTTCTAAAAGTTCTCGACCTCAAGAGGTACTGGCATCAGAACTATCCCGATTTTGTTTTTTCAGATGAAACGGGCATAGTCGACAAGAGTGAGGAGCTTTTGGTTAAGACCTTTATAAAAGACGAGGATATGTGTCTGATCGCATATGCGTCCGACGGAAAAACGGTCTGCGATCTTAAAATCGCTTTTTCTGCAGAAATAATCGAATCCCGCTGCATTGAGGGAACCGAAGCGGTGAGCGAGGTTCTCGACCCAGACCGTTTCTATTTGAGGATTTCATATTCACGCTGCGGAATTGTATTGCTAAAAAGAAAGTAGAAGCAAGTGAGGTTAAAATTAATGTATAAAGCAAAAAAGACCGTTACCCTGATAATCGTGTTTATATTACTTATCACGGTTTTCTCGGGATGTAAAAAGCAAAGCGATGACGAATCCGACACGATGTCAGCATCGGCTGATAACATCGTAAAATCGAAAATAGACAGTCTTTATGTAAGCGAGCCGGCATTTGACAGGGAGCTTTTGAATATCAGCGAGGGTAAAACCTATACCACAACCGGCGACAATAAGCAGAACAACTCGGCAATCCTTACCGACGGAATTTACGGGGACGATGTAAGCACCAGCGGAAAATGGGCGGCTTTTGATTATTCTTCCGATATTACAATTGATGTTGAACTCGGGGATATAAACGAAGGGATCGCTTCTTTCAGCGTAGATATATTGCAATTGATTCCCGAAAAGATTTTCCTGCCCGATGAAGTGCGTGTTCTTGCATCTCCGGATGGAGCGGAATATATAGAAGTCGGGTTAATGATAAGGGACAAAACCAAGGACGACAACGCATCAAGTATGTATAATCTGACGCTTCCGGGCGGAATCAAAGCATCTAAAATTCGTTTTACACTGAAAAGCGATAAAACCGGCAGTGCATATGTCGACGAGGTATGTGTGTATAAATACGGAGAAGAAGCCTTAAAAGAAAAAGAATTGTATACATATCAGCCTTATTACGGAGCGAAAATGCCAGATGAGGTAACCACTCCCGTTTATTGGGACGAGTCGGAAGCAGATTATAAAAAAAATCAAAATCTCGTGCTCGGGCGAATCCCCCAGGTGTTTACAATGAACGTAGATGTCGTTAAGAGCTCAAACTCTCCGGTTACCGATATAAGTAAAATCACCGATGGCGAGTATGTTGAAAAAAGCAATTTTTATGACACGGCGTTTTTTAAATCATACTCTGCAATAGCAAATACCGACGCAAGACTTTTTATATTTGATCTCGAAAAAACCTCTACGATTACAGGTTTTAAAACGACATTTGCAAAATTCACTTCAGCCGGAGTGAGCCTTCCCGAATCATTCAGCGTTTATACTTCGGAAAACGGTAAAATATGGGATGTTGTTTACCGCAGGGATGGCATAAGAAACGGTGACAAAGCCGATAATACGCTGATTAAGATTGAGGGCAGCTTTGACAAGAGCTACCGTTCCCGTTTTGTTGCGGTCTTCTTTGACATAGAAGGGAACACCCGATTTGACGAGATGGAAATATTCGGAACAAAATCCTTGAAGGATGCTCAACCTGTCTCGGAAACCGGAAACGTCAAGATGATGCCGGGCGAGTATCCCAAGCCGGAGGATATAAAGGGTATCCACGACGCTCTGTTATTATATCACTGTTATAACAACACAATAGACGGAGTAAATCCGGTTATCGGTGGCTTTACTGAAGATGAGTGTATCAAGTGGCTCGCTTATTTTGACCGTGATATGAAGATAACCGATTATTATTTTGACACTTTCATGTTTCTCGGTGGTGGTCAGACCACCGAATGGAACAGGGCTGTTCTGTGGCAGACTTATTTTGACAATGTTTTTAGCGAGGGGTACAACCTTGACGCTTTGAATTCCGCGGCTGCAAAGGTCGGAGATGCACTCGGTAACAGTGACTTCAAGGCAAAGGTGTTCCTTACCATGTTTTTACCGAGTGCGAATTTTACCGAATTCGGCGACCTTGACAAAGACGGAAAAAACGAGGATTTATCGACACTTGAGGGTAAAAAGAAGGTTATGGATTGGCAGATAAACGAATATGCCGACCGATTCAATGCGGCGGGATACGATAACCTTGACCTTGTGGGGTTTTACTGGCATGACGAGGTCATAAGATACGACGATACGTCTCTGCCCGCAGCTATACGATATACCGCGGATAAAGCCCATGAAAAGGGTTATATTATGATGTCATGTCCCTATTATCTTGCTTCCGGTTATTATGATTGGTATAATCTCGGCTTCGACATAGCGTTTAACCAGCCTGCTTACTTCTTCTGGAACAACAACGAGACCGCAATACCTAAAACTGCGGCGATTGCAAAATCTCTCGGCTATGGTGTTGAAATGGAGGTCGAGGGTAGCGCGGTCAATGAGGTTGAATGGTTGGAACGTTATATTGCGTACCTTAGGGGCGGAGTGGATTACGGTTATATGGATGCGGTGCACATGTATTATTACAGCAAGCCCTATTACGAGTCCTGCAATTCGGTGTCCATACTCGGCAGACAGCTTTATGAGCTTAACTACCGATTTGTAAAAGGAACGCTTGAATTCACCTATTCCGAGGGGGATTACGATAAGGTTATAAAATGCGCTGTCGGAGGCAGCATAAGCGAAAAGCTTAAACTAAGCGCTATCAGCTACGAATTGTGTTCGTCCACAAAGTACGGGACATTGAAATTTACAACTGACGGCAGATTTTCCTATAAGCCTGCTCAGGGTTTTATAGGTGAGGACAGCTTTTATGTAAAAGCGATGATTTCCGGTGCTGATGAGGTTCTGTATCGGATAACAATAGATGTTGGTGATTGAAGCTAATCGGTTATTAAACGCAAAAATTCTTTTTTGAGCTATTGAAAATAAAAAAAAAGTATGATACAATACTTCCGTTTACAACGAGCAAAACAAATTGTATTAAAGAGCAAAAAAGCGGTGAGCGAATAACACCGCTTTATGCGCCGGTGTGATGGAATTGGCAGACGTGCTGGACTCAAAATCCAGTGGTAGCAATACCGTGTCGGTTCGACCCCGACCACCGGCACCAACAAAAAAACCATTTTTGTCTACCGGATAAAGATGGTTTTTCTGTGTGATGCGTTCGATTTTATGGGACATCATGGAAAATTCGTGTGATGTTACTCAAAGCAGTGGTACACATTTAACAGTGCATGAGGAAATGCATTACATTATAGGGGTACCACAGCATTACATATTACTTTTAGAGCACTAATAACCATATGATATAATTCTAGTCGGGGTATTGATTATGGTTGAAAAAGCATAGCGCTTTTTCTATGGAGGCTGCTGACGAAATAATAGGACTTGGCAAAATATAAAATTAATCAAAATATATGAAGGGTATTTCATTTAGACGGATAACTTCGATTTAACTAATGGATGTTTGCATATTAAATCTTGTTTTTACCTACCTCTAATAAAAAGCACGTTCCCGTTATCCGGTGACGTGCTTTTTGCTTGTGTTATTACTTATCTGCTTTTAATAGCTGCCTGGGCAGTTGCCAGCAAAAGGGGGAAATCATTAATAAAATTATACTTATATCAGCTGTGAGACGATGCTATTATAATCCTGCGGCGATAGAACGGCATAAAAACCATCACCCACAAAAGCTACGTCATCGATTGCGATAATTTTTGTCTTCTGTCCGTAGGTGAAATTCACAACACAATTACATCCGTTCATTTTTGCTGTTTGGGCCATCACTCTTTTTAAATCATCAAGATTTTTAAGATGAGCACCAAAACCACCTACACGCGTTTGCGCTCCACATCTTTTTACAGCTCGTGGATTTTCGCCTTCGATGAATATAACTTCATTACATAATGTTACGTATGCCATTTTATTTCTCTCTTTCCAGAAGCGTGATAAATTCTTGACGAGTTGCACCGAATCCCGGAATATCAGCAGTAGCACAACCTATGACGCGCCAACCCTGTTTCGCATATGCATTTATTGCCATCTCCAAGTTTGCCGGGTCAAATTTACCTGAAAACCATTTGTCCTTTTGAGTAAGTACCTTGTATTCGTAACACTGTTTTGGTACTGATGCTGTTGCGGTATTTGTATTGAAGTCGAACTGCATACCTTGCGTAGGATTCTGTGCCGGAACTTCACCAACACGACTTCCACAGACTTGACAAAAACGTGTATCATCACTCAAGGCGGTATTACATTGACTGCAGTATTTCATATATGCACTCCTTTCTTTTTGTTTTTAACGCAATCATATTTTATTCGATTATTGTAGACAATCTTATCAATATAATACGTTTATAAAGACACTATAACATTAAAGTATCAAAATTTCAATATCCAACAAAAAACCTCCCGATTTCTCGGGAGGTTTTGCTTGTTTCTTAGCCTTTGATAGCTGCCTGTGCAGCGGCAAGGCGGGCAATTGGTACTCTGAAGGGAGAGCATGAAACATAATTCAGACCAATATTATGACAGAACTCTACGCTGGAGGGATCGCCTCCGTGCTCGCCGCAAATACCCAGCTTGATGTCCGGACGGGACGAGCGTCCTAACTCCGCCGCCATCTTTACAAGCTTTCCGACACCTGTCTGGTCGAGCTTTCCGAAAGGATCGCTCTCAAAAATGTTCTGCTTGTAATAAAAATCGAGATACTTGCCAGCGTCATCTCTTGAAAAGCCGAAGGTCATCTGTGTGAGGTCGTTTGTACCGAACGAGAAGAACTCTGCCTCCGTTGCGATTTCATCAGCGGTAAGAGCCGCCCTCGGAATCTCTAACATTGTACCGACTTTGTAATTAAGTTTAACGCCTGAACTTTTTATAATCTCATCTGCCGTCTTAACAATGACATTCTTTACATACCTTAACTCCTTGACATCGCAAACGAGAGGAATCATTATCTCGGGGATAACTTCATAGCCCTCATTGTTAACATTTATGGCGGCTTCTATGACTGCTCTTGTCTGCATTTCGGCTATTTCAGGGTAGCTCACCGCAAGGCGGCAGCCCCTGTGTCCCATCATCGGGTTCTGCTCGTGCAGCGAGATGATCGTAGCTTTTAAGTTATCAAAGGAAATTCCCATCTCTCCCGCAAGCTCTCTTATTTCCTTATCCTCGTTGGGAAGAAATTCGTGAAGCGGCGGGTCAAGAAAACGGATGGTTACCGGGTAGCCTTTCATGGCCTTGAAAATTCCCTCAAAATCACTCCTTTGCATGGGCAGGAGCTTTCCGAGTGCGTGTCTGCGTTGCTCAGGCGTTTTTGATACTATCATCTCACGCATGGCGGCTATCCTGTCGGTATCGAAGAACATATGCTCTGTACGGCAGAGTCCTACACCCTCCGCACCGAATTTAATAGCCTGAGCCGCGTCTGCGGAGTTATCCGCATTGGCTCGAACCCTGAGCACGCGTCTTTCGTCCGCCCAGGACATAAAGGTCTCAAAAGCGCCGGAAACCGTAACGTCAGTAGTCGGAACCGAGCCGAGATAAACGTTGCCAGTCGAGCCATCTATGGAGATATAATCTCCCTCCCGGACTAAATTGCCGCCTATTTCACAGCATCTCTCTGATTCATGCATCTCAATCGCACCACAGCCGACGACACAGCATTTACCCATGCCGCGAGCGACAACGGCAGCGTGCGAGGTTTTGCCGCCTCTTGCCGTCAGGATACCCTCTGAGGCGTACATCCCCTCTATATCCTCGGGAGAGGTTTCAAGACGCACAAGAATAACCTTTTCCTTTTGAGCAGCATGAGCTTTTGCGCTCTCGGCGTTAAAATAAACCCTGCCGTATGCCGCTCCGGGTGAAGCGGCGATTCCGGTGCCGACTACGGGGATTTTTTTAAGCTCACTCGCCACGAACTGCGGATGAAGCAGTGCGTCAAGCTGCTTTGGCTCGACCTTTAATAAAGCTTCGTCAATAGTGAGCATCTTTTCGTTTACAAGGTCTACAGCTATCCTCAGAGCAGCTGCAGCGGTGCGTTTGCCGTTACGTGTCTGAAGCATATAGAGTTTACCATTCTCGATTGTGAACTCCATATCCTGCATATCCCTGTAATGATTTTCGAGCTTTGCGGCAATTTCGATAAACTGATTAAAGACCTCCGGCATAACATCCCTGAGAGCGGATATCGGCTGAGGAGTACGGATTCCCGCAACAACATCCTCACCCTGAGCATTTAATAGAAACTCTCCGTACAGCTTTTTCTCGCCAGTTGCGGGATCTCTCGTAAATGCCACACCGGTTCCGCTGGTTATGCCCATATTACCGAATACCATCGCCTGTACGCAAACCGCCGTTCCCCAGGAGGAGGGGATATCGTTCATCCTTCTGTACACGATGGCACGATCGTTATTCCATGAACGGAAGACAGCTTTTACAGCCTCTATGAGCTGTTTTTTTGCGTCTGTCGGAAAATCCTCGCCTTTTATTGATTTGTAATAGTCCTTGAACTCCTTGACAAGACGCTTCATATCTTCAGCGTCAAGTTCTATATCATTCTCGACGCCCTTCTCTTTTTTTACCTTATCAATAATGACCTCGAATCTCTTTTTTTCTATTCCCATAACCACATCGGAGAACATCTGTATAAATCTGCGGTAGGAGTCATAGGCAAAACGCTGGTTTCCGGTCAGAGCTGCAAGCCCCTGCACTACCTCATCGTTTAATCCGAGGTTGAGAATCGTATCCATCATACCGGGCATCGAAGCTCTTGCTCCCGAACGAACCGATACCAGCAGCGGGTTGTTCACATCGCCGAACTTCTTTTTATTTATATCCTCCATTATAGAAATATAACTATAGATTTCCTGCTCTAAATCGGACGAGATTGTCTCATTATCCTCATAATACTTAGTGCAGGCTTCGGTGGAAATTATAAAACCCTGAGGTACCGGCATTCCGAGAAGAGTCATCTCAGCGAGATTTGAACCCTTACCTCCTAAAATGTCACGCATAGAACTGTTTCCCTCTGAAAAAAGATAAACATACTTTTTGCCCATAAACCGTTATCCTCCGTTGTTTTTTGAATTATTTTATGTATATATTTGTCCTTGTACATTATATCATGAATTTTAATTTTGTCTACACATAGTTTGGCTCATATCTACAAATTTATATATTATTAACAAATCGATTACAGTCAATAACGGAATATTTTCATTGACAAATCAGCATAAAAGAATTAAACTAAATATTACTGATTTTTATAATGGCAGGAGTTATTTAAAAAGTGAGATTTTTTGGCAGAATAAGAAAAACCGGGTGCGAATATATCATTGCGGGATTGGGCAATCCCGGCGAAAAGTATGCGAAAACAAGGCATAATACAGGCTTTAACGCTCTCGATTATATAGCGGGAAGGGCCGATATTTCGCTAAAGCAGCTAAAGCATATGTCTTTGTCGGGCAGGGGTATTCTCGGCGGCAAAAGCGTTTTACTCATCAAGCCGCAGACCTTTATGAATAATTCGGGCGAAGCGGTGGCGGACGCAGCGAGATATTATAAGATACCTCCCGAGAAGGTGGTCGTTATTTTTGACGACATTTCACTCGAACCGGGGCAGATTCGAATTAAACGAAGAGGAAGCGACGGCGGTCATAACGGCATAAAAAGCGTCATAGATCATATCGGAGAAGACTTTCCCCGCATAAAAATCGGTATCGGTGTAAAGCAAAACCCGGAATATGAGCTCGCGGATTATGTGCTATCAAAGCTGACTGCGGACGAAATTACAAAAATCACGGCAAATTTCGGCAATATTTATGCTGCTTTAGAGCTTATTATTAACGATGAAATAGACAGAGCGATGAACCTGTATAACTAAAACGTATATGATAAAGTAAAATAAAGAAGCGGATTGAATGGAAGCAATATTATCTCAGTTTAATAACGACGGCGAATATACCGCGTTGAGAGAAGGATTCAAAGAAGGACATACACCCTGTATTGTAAACGGTATATGCGATTCTGCACGCCCTTTTATAATCGCGGCACTATTGAGGGATTTGAACGATAAGGGACTTGTAATAGTATCCGATGAAAAGGATGCTTACCGGTTAAAAAGCGATTTGGAGTGCTTTTTTGACCGGGTTTTTGTGTATCCGTCAAAAGATTTTGTTTTCGACAATGTCAAGAGCTGTTCCCGCGAATGGGAGCATGAACGACTCTCGGTGCTGCAGAGTGTCGAGAGCGGCGGTTATGACATAATTATTACTATGCCCGACGCTATGTCGCAGTATACAATGCCGAGAAGAATACTTAAAGACCGAGTAATAACCCTTTCAAGAGGTAAGAATATCACTGTTTCCTGGATATGCGAAAGGCTTCTGGATATGGGGTATGTCCGTACCGAGATTGTGGAGGGTGCAGGGCAGTATGCAATCAGGGGCGGTATTCTTGATGTGTTCTCACCCCAGTATAAGGAGCCGTTCCGTATTGATTTTTATGGAGACGAAGTCGACCTTATCGGCTCTTTTGACATAGTCACCCAAAGAAGAAATGAAAACTTCAAGCAGGTTACTTTTATACCCTGCAACGAGCTGCTTATAGACCGTGACGCAAGAACCGAGATTGTAAAAGAACTCGAAAGACTTATCCGCTCCTTCAAGGGCACTGAAAAGCAAAGGGATATAATAAAACGCGAGCTTGAGGCGGCGGAGAGCGGGGAGCAGTTACCTTTTGCGGATAAGTTTTTTTCGTTAATTTATCCCGAGAAGGAATGCCTTCTCGATTATATGGGCGATTACTGTGCTTTCGTGATAGAAAGCGGCAGGGTAAAGGAACGCAAGAAGGGATATGACTTTACCCTGAGTCAGAGCATAGAAAGCCTTGCCGCCAACGGAATGTGCTCCTATAAAACCGCAGATGTCTCAATAATGGGCGAGTATATCTTTGAAAAGATAGGGAAAAAAGCGGTTACTCTCGACCTGTTTATCTCTTCGGGAAAGTTACTTGATTATAAAGCACAGTATGTAATATCCGCCAAGAGCGTTACCTCATTTAACCGTAATATCGAGCTCTTGTATGATGATTTGTATGGTTATATCAACGCAAAGCAGAACATACTGATACTGACCGGCAGCGAACGTGCTGCAAAAAATCTGATTGATAACCTTGAAGAAAAGGAAATAACAGCGTTTATGTACTCAGGCGCGTTGTATCCAAGCAACGTCGCGGTCGGAGTTCTTCCGTCGGCAAATCCCATTAACGGCTTTGAGCTTACTAAAGCGGGATTCGTTTTGATTACCGATACGGAATCGATAAGGGACAACGGCGGTGTTTTAAGGGAAAGAACAGGTAGAACGCTAAAAGTTAAAAAAGGCGAAAAAATTGCATCATATGCGGATCTTTCAGTAGGAGATCTCGTTGTTCATGTAAACCACGGTATCGGCAGATATGAAGGAATAAAAAACCTCACGACCGAAGGCGTTTCAAAAGATTTTATTAAGATTGTATACGCTGATAACGGTATTTTGTATGTGCCCTGCAACCAGCTCGATATGGTCAGCAAGTTTATAGGCGGAAAGGATACTGTAAAGCTCTCAAAAATGAGCTCTGCCGAATGGAAAAGAGCTAAAGCAAAAGCGAAGTCGGCAGCTTCCGATATCGCTAAGGAACTTATAAAGCTATATGCAGAGCGTCAGAAAAAGGAGGGTTTTGCTTTTCCTGCAGACGACGAAATGCAGGATGAATTTGAATCCATGTTTGAGTACGCCGAAACGGAGGGGCAGATAATATCCTCTCAGGAGATAAAATCCGATATGCAGCGCACAATACCAATGGACAGATTGCTGTGCGGGGATGTCGGCTTCGGTAAAACGGAGGTCGCACTGCGTGCAGCTTTCAAAGCGGTTTTCGGCGGCAAGCAGGTCGCCGTGCTCGTACCAACGACAATTCTTGCATGGCAGCATTACCAGACCTTTCAGGCAAGATTCAGGGGTTATCCAGTCAACATCCAGATGCTTTCGCGCTTTGTGAGTAAAAAAGACCAGATAGAGATAGTCAAGGATTTAAAAAGGGGAAACATTGATATAGTAATCGGAACGCACCGGATACTTCAGCGAGATATTGAGTTTGATGATCTCGGGCTTCTAATAGTTGACGAGGAGCAGAGATTCGGTGTTACACATAAGGAACGCATAAAAACACTTTCAAGTGATGTGCACGTGCTGACTCTGACCGCCACCCCGATTCCGAGAACATTAAATATGGCACTGTCAGGTATCCGCGATATGTCGGCGCTCGAAGAAGCGCCCATGGACAGAGTGCCGGTGCAGACCTATGTTCTTGAGCACGATGATGAAATCATCAACGAAGCGATACGCAGGGAACTCCGCAGGGGCGGACAGGTATTTTATCTTCATAATTTTGTTGATTCCATCTATACAAAAGGAGCAAAGCTTGCCGAGACTTTTCCGGAAGCAAAAGTAGCTATTGGTCATGGCAAGATGGAAAAAGAACAGCTCTCTGATGTCTGGTCGGATATGCTGTCGGGAAACATCGATATCCTCGTCTGCACAACCATTATTGAAACGGGAGTGAATGTTCCTAACGCAAATACGCTTATTATAGAAGAAGCCAATCGTATGGGCCTTTCCCAGCTCCATCAAATCAGGGGCAGGGTAGGACGCTCATCCCGCAAGGCATACGCTTATCTTACCTTCCGCAGCGGCTCGTTGATAAGCGATGTCGCCGCGAAGCGCCTTGAGGCTATAAGAGAGTTTACCGAGTTCGGTTCGGGTTTTAAGATTGCAATGCGTGATTTGGAGCTCAGAGGTGCGGGAAACATACTCGGCGCAGAGCAGAGCGGTCATATGGAGGCTGTCGGATACGACCTCTATATAAAAATTCTTGAAGAAGCAGTAAACGAACAAAAAGGAATTCCGCCGAAGCATAAACTTGATTGCTCGGTTGATATTTCTGTCGACGCTTTCATACCCGAAAAATATATTCAATCCTCCAAGCTTAGAATTGATGTATATAGAAAAATTGCAAATATAGAGAGCTTTGAGGACAGGGACGACCTGCTTGACGAGCTGCTGGACAGGTTCGGAGAGCTGCCTGCATCGGTTGAAAACCTGATTGATATTTCGATTATCAGAAACGCTGCAAGCATTCTCGGTTTTTCATCGGTTGAGCAGAAAGGTAATTTGATTTCGCTTTATCACCGCTCACTGGATATGGATATATCGTCACAAATCGCTTGTGCAAAGGATTTCAAGGGCAAGATAATGATCTCCGCCGGTGCAAAACCTCATCTTGCAATAAGATTAAAGAGCGGCGACTGTAATCTTAAGATTATAAAGGAAGTATTAAATATTTACACAAATTTATTACAGAAATAATATAGACAAATACGGGAAAATACTGTATAATTACAAAAATACTGTTATATGCTTTGGTATAAAGAGCGGGATGTCCTTTGTCCGGTGACAAACGGATTTCCTACAAACTGTAAAAAATCGCCGGAGAATGGATGAATGAATGATATGAAAAGAACCATTAAAGCGGTTGCGTTGCTTCTGCTAATAACCATATTGCTTTCACTTGCGTCCTGTGCTCAGAAGGAGACAGCGGTGCTTTCTTTTGAGGGCAGGGGTTTTCCGGTGTCGCAATTTGCGTTTACACTCGCCGAGAGTAAAAGTGAGGTTGTGGATTATCATAATTATTACGGCGGTGATATTTCGCAGTACTGGTCTCAGACTCTGGACGGAAAAAATTATGCTGAACTGAGAAAGAACGCAACGCTCGATTACAACAAGATTCTGCTTATCGCCGATAAATTCTGCAGTGATTACAAGCTTGAGATAACCGACGACACTATAATCGCAAAAATCGATGAGGTTATGGAGAAGATTACAACGGATTTTGGCGGTGAGGACGGTCTTACCATAACACTGTCGGAATACGGAATAACTAAAGAACAGCTGAGGAATTATTACGAGAGCTTTCAACGTATTTTTCTGCTAAAGGAATATTGGTACGGCGAGAATGGTTCGATGTCTATTCCTGAGAGCGATGTGAACGATTCCTTTTTTAAGAATTATTATAAGTTCGATGCAATGTCATATAACTATTATAAAACTAACGATAATAAGGAACAGATCGCCTTTTATTATGACTCAATTACCAATACGGACGCCCGTATCTATTTCGATGAGAATTATGTAAAAGTGCAGCATATTCTTTACAGCACTGTTGACACAAGCGGAAATGCTCTGTCAGACGAGAAGATCGCTCTTGCAAAACAGAACGCAAACGAATCATTTAATTCAATCGTTGCCGGTACAACCACCTTTGAGGAGGAGGGCAAGGACAATCCAGCATCCGAAACCAAGTATGTTATTACACACGGTGATATGGAAGAGGAATTTGAAAAAGCGTCCTTTGAGATGAAGTCAGATGAAATAAGGCTTGTAGAGACAAAGTATGGTTATCATATTATAAAAAAGCTCAATATGGACGACGATGACTCTACGGGTAAACTTGAGGAAGTTAAGAATGCGATCAGCTTTGCGAGAACAAAAGCCAATGCAGAGGAAATGCTCGAGCAGCTCAAAGCAGGTACTGCACAGTTCGTAAAGGGTGGAGAGGACGCTGATTACAGTTTTTACTCTGATATGATTTTTACTGACGGAGATTTCGGCGTCAAGGAATTTGAGGAAAAAATCAAGGCAATGAACGTCGGTGACTATGAGCTTATTGACATGGGCGAGATATACGGTTATTATGTTATAAAAAAGACCGAACTTAAATCAGAGGATATAGAAGATTATTACGACATCATCGAGGAAGAGCTTACAAACACAGCGTTTTATGCCTATTTGGAATCGTTTTTTCCGTCTGTATCCATAAATGAGGAGGAAGTGGCAAAGTACGACATAACCACAATAAACCCCTTCCCGATATATAGAATAAACTAATACAATTGAAAGGAATCACTTCATCTATCAGTATGAAGGATAAATAATATAGTAATGACAAGCAAAGAAGTTTTCGACAATATCATCAGGGACTCCGTTTCGGTTTATTCCGCTGACGGACTCAAGGAGAAGCTTTTAAGCGGAAGAAAGCTGATAATAAAAATGGGGGCGGACCCCAGTAAGCCGGATCTGCATCTCGGTCATTCGGTGGTTTTGCGGAAACTCAAAATACTTCAGGATTTAGGACACGAGATAGTATTTGTGATAGGCGATTTCACCGCTATGATAGGCGACCCGACGGGCAAGAGCAAGACCCGCACTGCTCTGTCCTTTGAGCAAACAAGAGAGAACGCACGCAGCTATTATGAGCAGGTAACAAAGATACTCGATAAGGAAAAAACAAAGATAACATACAATTCCGACTGGCTCGGCAAGATGAACTTTGCAGACGTGCTTTCACTCTGCGGCAAGTATACACTTGCACGGATTATGGAGCGCGATGATTTTCAAAAGCGTTACAACCAAAATCAACCGATATCGATGAACGAACTGCTTTATCCGCTTATGCAGGGTTATGACTCGGTTGCTCTGCACGCAGATATAGAGGTGGGTGGTACGGACCAGACCTTTAACCTTTTAGTGGGCAGGGAGCTTCAGAAGGATTACGGACAGCCGTCGCAGGAGGTTATTACATTCCCGCTGCTGCCCGGTTTGGACGGTTTTGAAAAGATGAGCAAGTCACTCGACAATTATATCGGTATAGACGAACCTGCCGAGATTATGTACGAAAAGTGCATGAAGGTTCCCGATAACCTACTAATCACCTATTTCAACCTGACCACGGACCTCAGTGAGGATAAATACCTTGAGCTTATCGGCAAAGATATACGAGCCGCTCACTTTTTGTACGCCGAGACTATAGTAAGATTATACCACGGCGAGGATGCAATCGCGCCGGCAGCGGAGCGTTACAGACGCATTGCACAGGGTGGAGTTCCCGAAAACATTGACGAATATGACGCTCAGAAAGGCAGCAGAATAACGCAGCTGCTTGTAAACGCCGGTCTTGCACCCTCCACAAGCGAGGCAAGGCGGCTAATTCAGGGTGGAGGTATTAAGCTTGACGGCGTACAGGTTTCAGACGTAAACGAAGTTATAAACAAATACGGCAGTTATATCATAAGCAAAGGCAAGAATAAGTTCGCAAAATTTAATGTAAAATAAAAAAATGACGGCATATTTTATAAAACATAACAATATGCCGTTGTACTTTATATTGAGGAGATTTTTTTGAAAAAAGCGTTTATTTTCATTCTCATCGGAATTCTTTTACTCAGTACATGTGTATTCACTACCGGATGCGATAAACCAGTAATATATCTTTATCCCACAGAGGAGATGGATGTAAGTGTTAAGCTATATTTTGAAGGTGACCTTTTCTGCACCTATCCCGATTACAACGATGGATGGAACGTTACAGCGCGTCCCGACGGAACGCTGATAAATAAAGCTGACGGAAAGGAGTACTCATACTTATTCTGGGAGGGATACTCCGACACCGAATACGATATGAGCAGAGGATTTGTCGTCAAGGGAGCAGAAACAGCGGCCTTTTTACAGGAAAAGCTCTCTTATCTCGGACTAACACCAAGGGAATATAATGAGTTTATTGTTTACTGGCTACCGAAGATGCAGGACAACGAGTATAACCTCATCACCTTCCAGGGCGAAGCTTATACAGATAATGCCGTACTGGATATTTCACCGCAGCCCGACAGTATTTTAAGAGTGTTTATGGCATATAAACCGCTTGACGAATATATCGAGATTGAAGAGCAGGAACTAAACACCTTCAAAAGAGAAGGCTTCACTGTTATCGAATGGGGAGGCACTTCCGTAAATTAAAAAAAGCGGGCGGATTTAAATCCGCATACTATAATATTTTATTTTAAATGAAACAAAATACGATAATAACTGTACTATTATAATATCTTCTTTAAATTTTTGGAAAGGATACAAGAAATGAAGAAAATAATAATTGTTTTTGTTGTAATTCTGGTCTGCCTGAGCGTATTGTCTTGTAAAAAAGTTGCCGATAATTCATCAGATGTATCGTCAAAAGCACAGCAGACTATGAACACCGAATCAGATGAGCAATCTGTTGTTGAACTATCAAATGATGAAGTATCAAATGATGAAGTATCAAATGTTGAGCTATCAAGTGATGAAGTATCGGATGACTTTACCGAGAGTTCCGATGAAGTTTCGAGTGTAGTTTCAGAGGAACCCACAGAACCAAAATTACCGGATAAGAATTTTTTTGGAATAGTTTGCAATGTAGAAAAGGATGCAATCATAGTACAATATTATGATTACACAACGAAAACCAGTAATAACATTCGTGTAAAATGCAGTAATGCAGAAGAATTTTGCGAGTATGACGGCGTTATTATTACATATAGTGGAGTAGCAGATAGAAAAATCAGTGATAATTATTACGAAATTACAGCAAATAATGTGGTTCTTGAACCGGGTGCGGCAGAAAAACCAGTAATATATCTTTATCCCACAGAGGAGATGGATGTAAGCGTTAAGCTGTATTTTGAAGGTGACCTTTTCTGCACCTATCCCGATTACAACGATGGATGGAACGTTACAGCGCGTCCCGACGGAACGCTGATAAATAAAGCTGACGGAAAGGAGTACTCATACTTATTCTGGGAGGGATACTCCGACACCGAATACGATATGAGCAGAGGATTTGTCGTCAAGGGAGCAGAAACAGCGGCTTTTTTACAGGAAAAGCTCTCTTATCTCGGACTAACACCAAGGGAATATAATGAGTTTATCGTTTACTGGTTACCGAAGATGCAGGACAACGAGTATAACCTCATCACCTTCCAGGGCGAAGCTTATACGGATAATGCCGTATTGGATATTTCACCGCAGCCCGACAGTATTTTAAGAGTGTTTATGGCATATAAACCGCTTGACGAATATGTCGAGATTGAAGAGCAGGAACTTAACACCTTCAAAAGAGAAGGCTTCACTGTTATCGAATGGGGAGGCACTTCCGTAAATTAAAAAAAAGCGGGCGGATTTATTTCCGCCCGAAGTTTTATTAAATGAAGAAAACACCTAACCCACCGCCGCACACATTTCCTTTTCTTAACCAGTCTATATAAGCACGTTGCAGCGATGTTCTTTGCGGCAGTTTTTCGATGTCCGAAGTTTCCGTTGTGCCAAAGATACGCCATAAACAGCTTCCCTTTTCGTCAACGGAGGATTCTATAATATCAAAGTCCTCCATAAAGGTGAGTATATTGGAGCCTTGAGGGAGGAACTCTTTGTGTTTGGGGTATAAAAGCCATGAAGAACACATAAAAGCGACAGGTTTGTCGACAAAAATATCCTTATAAAATTCAGCCGCCTTCTGGTACGATGCATGACAATCCTCACGCTTTAGCGGTCCGGAAGAAGGGATATGAATATTAATAACCGTGTCCTTAGGGTTTAATGTAAAACCGTTTTTTGAATATGTTCCGGTGAATTCCGCTGTTTCAAATTGTAAACGACCTAAAGCAAAACGGGTAAGATTAAAAAACCTGTTAAACCACCAAGCGACAAAGGAACCCCAGATACCGTATATATTGTGGCACTCAAAGAGTTTCCATTTAAGGTCGGACATGGAGTCATAGAAGATGTCATATGAAATTCGTTTTTCCGCATACAGCTGTCTTGTATGCTGGGATAGGAATATGAATAAAAGCAGATGCACCTCATATCTGTGTGCACCGGAGAGCTCGGCAACTTTATCCATTAAATCAAGAGCGGCATTATAATCATTGAGATTATTCTCGTTGTAAAGCAGTATCTGATTTCCGAAGATTTCTGCAGCCTCGCTGCTTTTCTCTATCCTGCGATAAGCGTTAAGTAACGCAAAAGCAGCTTCTTCTGGATACTGAAACTCTCTGAAGAAAAATTTTAAGTAGGATTCCATAAAAAAATTAACTCCGTTAAAAGAATATTTATATCATACTTAATATATAAAACTGTATTAGAAAGACTTATAATTCGGCCTTTATTTTCCTTTTTGAAATACTAACCCTGACTAACTCCGCAGCCGAGAGAATTACACTTAAGGCAAAAGGAAAATACTTATAATAATGACCTATGTCAACATATGATTTCAGCAAAAAATTAAGAAAGCTGAAACGTATTGTCGTAAATTCCGCAAGCGCTAAATTCCTAAAATAATCCGTATTAAAGTAATTATACACAAAATCAAAGCCAACGGCGGTAACAATTATTATAACAGAAAAAACCAACATTTTCTTCCTGCTTTTTATTAAATATAAAAGCAAAAAAACGGTTAAGGAGATATATAAGAGTGACATTACATAATTTGGTAGATACTTTACAACGTTTTCCCAGGAAAAAACAGTTTCCAAATGGTATGAAATATCATCTGTTCCCGGGATAACCGAACCAGCAGCATAAGAGCAGCTGTTATATGTAGATTTAATTGTAATCAGAGTATACCAAAAAGCTCCGATAGCTGAAAAAAACAAAGAAAAAGCGGGGAGAATTTTTTTCATATGATTTTCATCCTTTCAAATCGTTCTTATTATAATACAAAATTCATCAAATTGCAACACAAAAAGCGCAGGCTTATTTAGCCGCGCTTTTCATATACACTATGTATTTCGCTATCTAATCCTCAAGTATATTTCCATCAACCGTAACAGTAAATACCTGCCATGGGATCATTTTTCCGCAGTTCTTTAAAGCATTCTTCGCCGCTGATTCCAAGCCGCCGCAGCAGGGAACTTCCATGCGTACTACGGTAACACTCTTGATGTCGTTATGTTCAAGAATTGCCGTAAGCTTCTCGGTATAATCTCCTGCATCAAGTTTGGGGCAGCCAATCAGAGCTATTCGGTTTCGTATAAAACGGTTGTGAAAGCCTGCGTAAGCGTAAGCGGTGCAATCTGCGGCTATCAGAAGGTTTGATCCTTCAAAATAAGGCGCATTGACAGGTACAAGTTTTATTTGTACGGGCCATTGACGCAGCATGCTCTGGGATTCTGTTACGGTCACGGCAGGCGTGGTAGCCACCACTCGGTTGATTGAGCGCGACTGCGTTCCGGGACAACCACAGGCAAGAGGTTTCTTTAATGAGGCTTCAAGGTCCGGTGCTTTTTCTGCACTCTTTTTTTTGACCGCCTCCTCGTTATATGGCAGAGCTTCGCGTTCTTCGAATGTAATCGCTCCGGTAGGACATACCGGAAGGCAGTTTCCCAACCCGTCGCAGTAATCATCGCGAATCAGTTTTGCCTTTCCGTCCGTAATCGCTATCGCACCCTCATGGCAGGCATCCGCACAAAGCCCGCAGCCGTTGCATTTTTCTTCATTTATTTTTATTATTTGTCTTTTCATTTATTCCCGCTCCTTCTTCATAATGTTTTTATGTGATGAATTGTATCTTGACTTTCTGAACTCATTATAATATAATAAGTAAAAAAGGTATGTTGTTTTTACAACAAAAAGGATGATAAATGAAAAATACAAAAATAAACGGATGTATGCTTTTCAGAGATATCAGTGAAACCGAGCTTAATAAACTTCTTGAATGCATAAAACCGACTGTGAAGTTCTATAAAAAGGGTGAAATCATACTTTCTGAGGGTGACTATATAAATACTATCGGTGTCGTCGTTTCTGGAGCCGTGCAGATTATAAGGGAGGATTTTTATGGAAACAGGAGTATCCTTGCCGAAATCGGTGTGAACGGAACTTTTGCCGAGACCTTTCCCTTTGTAAAGGTGGAACGACTGCCTGTAAGTGTTGCTGCAGAGACAAACTGTGAGATTATGTTTATTGACCACATAGCTATAACCACAGGCTGCGCGGAAGCCTGCGGTTTCCATTCAAAAATGATTGAGAATCTTTTACATATAATCGCGAAAAAAAACTTGGAGTTAAGCGAAAAAATCCAGCATATGTCTGAGCGTAATACAAGGGATAAGCTGCTTTCTTATCTTTTCACACAAGCTAAGGAGGCAGGTTCGAGAGATTTTTCAATCCCATTCGACCGTCAGGAGCTTGCAGATTATCTTTGTGTTGAACGAAGTGCTATGTCAAACGAGCTGTCAAAGCTTCGAAGAGAGGGTATAATAGAGTGCAAAAAAAATAATTTTAAAATTTTGCGAAAACAGGTATAAAAACCACACATAGTGAATATATAGTTAGTACTGACGGGTGTTTTTTATATCCGGACATGCCAAAGGTGATTTAAAATAAGTATTATTATTTACAGCGAACCGAAGTTCGCCGTAAATAAATGTTATATCGCCCGTTGCCGACCTGCGGCAGCGGGCGAAGCTGTTAATTACTGAAAAAGCTTATTTTTCAGCTATATTAAGCATTTCCGTGGCGGTTTCGGGTTTGGCTTCAAAATCCTTTCTTGCGATTTTCATTGCAGTTTTTTCGTTATAGATCTCCTCTGCGGTTCTTATACCGAGACTTCTTAAAAGGGGAAGCGGCGGGCACCAGCCGAAAAGTGAATGCTGCAAAAGGAAAAATCCGACAATTCCGGTAAGCAAAAACAACTTGCTCCGACGCAGCCCCATAACCGAGCATATAAGCACCAGAGCACCGGCGTTGGTTTCTAATATTCGCTCAATATCCCATTCGTCGTCAAGTGTTTTTATCTTGTCGCATAATATTTCCGCTGTTGTATCCTTATATGCAGTAATGCGATTAGCCGCTCCGTTTCTTATTTCATTATTTACACAAGGGTTAGTCTGTTCCTTGACTCTTTTAGACGTAGAAGGTAAAACTTTCCTGTTCATTATATAAAAATCCTTTCATATACAAAATTATGTTGTGTTTTCATAACATTAATATTAGCTGATTTTTCATATTTATACTCTTTTGCACGAGGATAAGATTTGTAGCAAATAGGATTACTTTGTGTATTATATAATAGCCGACTTATATCTGAAAACAACGTTATATGTAGGCTTTTGCAATAAATATCCGTTTAAAAACAATGGGGAGGTCAACTTAAGTGTGCAATATATGCGAATGTTTGTTTGGCCGCAGAAGATTCCCGCGTCCCGAGATAGTTAATATATATCCTAACAGGGAGCTTGAAGACTGTTTACGTGAGCGCAGGTGCTGTATTATTTATCAGCAGTTCTGCAGAAACTGCTTTCCTTGTTCTGAATTCGGAACGAGGGATGACAGAAAGTGTCACCGCTGTTGAATGTTTAGTGTATACTGATTTTTCAGAGGCATAACAGCCTCTGATTTTTTTCGGCTATTTTATATTAAAACTAATTGCGCTATTGAATAAAGACGATTAGTGTGGTATCATCTTCAATGGTTATATTATAATCATAATCAAATATGAGAAAGGGTACGGCGTGAGGATCACAAGAGGGTTTTATAAGTCATTCACTCAATGCCGTGTGTGCTCGTCAAAGGTAAGGTGTTTATTTTATGTTTTTAAAACGGGTGATTTTATTATTGACTACTGTCGTTTTATTACTGCCTTTAACCGGCTGTAATAATGGCAAAACTGATGACAAAGAGGAGAGTGTGTCTGTGGAATCAGAAACGAGCAAGGTAAGAGAACTTATACCAAGTCAACGAGCAGCCTCGGTATGGAAAGGCGAATGGGCGGACGAGGAAAACGGCTTTTCAGACGAGAGCAAAATATACGGTTTTGATCTATACCGTAACGGTGAGCTTAGCGAAACAGACGCATCAAAGATAGACAACGACGACTGCAAGTACCTGTTTTATGGAGAGAGCGATACCCGTGCGGTAAACCTTGCAGAAGGTTATGCGATGACGCTGCCAACAACATCCTTAACCGTGGATTATTCGTTAGGCATGCTCCGTACCCGGTATTATGGGGATAATTTCCTCCTTACCGTAACCAAAGAGAACCAGAATCCGTACGGCAACAACGAAAACGGCTGGAACATATATTTCACCGAATGGATAGACAGATATATCGGCAGCTTGGAATATCTTGCAAACAATAAGCTGCGCTATTCACGTGCAAAGCAGGAAAACAAGGATCTGCTTCCCGGTTATACGGTCTATTTATACAATATTCAATTCAGATTGAAAATCGATTATAAATATCAGAACTATGATATTGCAGTCGTCCGTAAGGACGGAGAGTATGTTCAGTTTTATCTTTTTGTAATGAAATCGACCGAGAAACAGGTTGAACTTCTCGATAACATTGTCAAATCCCTCACGGAATTTTCCCCGCAGGGAAAAGCGGTAAACAAACAGGGTGCATACGAGTTGAAAATTCCGGAATTCTGGAGTGAAGAGACAAAAAAATATTTTAATATGCTCAGAGAGCAAAACGATGTAAGCTGGGGTGCGTTCAGCGCATCGATGCCCGAGGACAGCGACGGCACATACGAAAGCAAACTAAATATGATAAAAGAGGATCAACAGAGGCTCGAAACTGCATTTGACTATAAACTCGATATTCTGCCCACATACACGCCTATTTCATGGTATGATAATTATATAGATTTCCCGAGCGGTATCGCCTCGGAGCTTGCGGGTGGAAACGGCTTTAATGGCAAACCCGTGCTTCAGTTTACATATCAATACACTAACTCCAACAATTTAGGCGGCACAACACCTGTTTTCGATGTTATAGACGGTAAATACGATGGGCAATTCCGCAAAATCGCACAGCAGATAAAAGCTTACGAAAAGCCGGTGCTCTTCCGTCTGAACAACGAGATGAACACCGACTGGACCAGTTACTCTGGGTTTATGAACCTGCTTGATCCTGATCTTTATATAGAATCATGGCAAAAGCTGTATAATATATTCCGCGAGGAGGGAGTGGATAACTGTATCTGGATCTTCAATCCGATTGCAGTTTCCTGCCCGTATAGCAATTGGAGCGAATACCTTTGCTATATGCCCGGTGAGGATTATATGCAGATGCTCGGACTTACCTATTACGAAATGAACAACGGAATAGGAAAAAACGCCTCGGTAAAGTCCTTTAAGGAGATGTATACCTATCTGTATAATAAAAATATGCCTTATTATGAGAATTATCCGTGGATAATAAGCGAATTCGGTTGTGCTGCCGGCGGTAAGGCATATTACGATTGGGGAAGCAGTAGGTATGTCGAATCAGAGCTTGGACGCAACAGTGCTCTACAGGCGGAATGGGTCTCCGACATGTTCGAATGCTTCAATAATAATCAGGAAGCCGCCAACGCGTTCTGCAGGAACATTAAGGCTGCGGTATGGTTCTCTGTCAATGATTATGCTGATGTCGGTGGAAAATCTACCATAACAAACTATCTGCAGCTCAACGACGAGCTAACCGAAACCCTTGAGGAGTTCAGAAAGGGTTTAAATAAAGAGTAAAAAACGCACAATAAATAGGAGGCGATGCGTAATGCAGAGCCTCCTTTTTTCATATTCACTTTTCTATACTTTTTGGTTTTTATGACGATATATGTTATTGAAGAGTATGGGGGAGAAGAATGGCAGTAAAAAAAATAGAAAATCTAAGCAGCTATCAACTTGACGTACTACGTGAGGTCGGCAATATCGGTGCGGGGCATGCCGCAACCGCTTTGGCGACCTTGCTGTCGGACAGGGTGAGTATGTCCGTTCCAAAACTGGAAATCGTGGACATTAAGGATGCCGCGATGGTTCTCGGCGGACCGGAAAACCCTGTTGTGGGCATTTTAATGACCTTGTCCGAGGATATAAAGGGAATTATTATGCTCGTTTACGAGGAAAAATTCCTTAATGTTGTAATCAGAACCCTGCTCGGTAAGAATATTGACGGTTTGAATAACCTATCAGAAATGGACCTCTCTGTTTTTATGGAGGTCGGAAACATAATGGTGGGTACATATCTTAATGCGCTAAGCGAGCTTACAAAGCTGAATATCGGAGTTTCGCCACCCGATATATGCGCGGATATGGCAGGCGCAGTCATGAGTTATCCCGTATCGATTTTCGGAATGGGCGGTGACAAGGTGCTTATGATACAGGAGCATTTCTCCGGATCAGAGCAAATCACGAGCCACCTTATTATGATGCCGGAGAACGAATCACTCGAAAAAATCCTTAGGAGTTTAGGTGCTGATTAGTGAGAAAACTAATAACCGTCGGAATATCCGACATGAAGATAGCGTCAGGTGATGATGTTTTAATAACATATGCTCTCGGTTCCTGTGTCGGCACCTGTATTTACGACAGAGGTGCAAATATAATCGGCTTATCGCATATACTGCTGCCGAATAAAAACGCAGGAGACAATAATTTATATAAATTTGCAGATACTGCCATAAAAGAACTGGTCAGAAGCATGACTGCGAAGGGCGCTCTGGTAAGCAGAATGCAAGCAAAAATCGCAGGCGGTGCCCAGATGTTTACAAATGCTACGATCAAAATCGGCGAGAATAATCAGAAAGCGGTAATAGAGCAGCTAAACAAGCTCGGTATCCGTATTATTGCCGCAGATCTCGGAGAGAATTACGGAAGAACAATGGAATGTCACGCAAAGGATGGCAGGGTAATCATAAAATCCTTCAACAGGGGTTTACGTGATATTTAGTACGTATTTTTAATACGCTTAATGTGTCAAAGGTTATTACGGCTTTAAATAAATCATCGTTTATATTAAGCTCAAAAAACCAAGTCCGCTGTCTTTAGTGAACTTTGAGATGTCGCTCCTTATAAAGCATTGTAACATAGAAAGATAATACAGATAATGAACAAAGTCATTGCAAGCAGATAAGTGCTTATTTATCTTTCAAAGAATACAAGTTTGATAGCTTCATATTCGGAGAAGGTAAATAAATATAAGAGCAATAAATTTACTGAATACAGCACGAAACCCGCAAAAAGACAGATGATCGCATTTCTATCCGCTTTGTAGATACTATTTTTGTTTATTATATCCGCAATATCAAATAAAGTCAATATTTAGCGGTATGTTATGAAAAAGAGAATAAAAGAATCCGGAATTTCTGCAGGTGATTTTTTCCGGATTCTTATTTTTACTACACTCCCGAAGGCTTTTCGGGAATAACGAATGCAGCGGCGATATAAGCGATTAATCCTGCGCCGCCAAAACAGGATGCTACAATCGTAATTAACCTAATTATACTTACATCCAGCTCAAAGTATTCGGCAATACCGTTGCACACACCGCAGAGCATTTTCCCTTCCTTAACACGATAAAGCTTCTTTTGCATAAAACTCAACTCCTTTTTTATTATTTTTTAATTGTCAATATTGTGACACCGAGATCGCCCTCTCCGTAACGACCGCTGCGGAAAGATTCTATTCTCTTATCTGATTTGAAGTACTGCCACAAAGCGCTTCTCAGCGCACCTGTACCTTTGCCGTGAATGATGCTTACGGTCTCGTATCCTGCCTGTATACAATCGTCGAGATAGCGGTCGATCATGAACCAAGCATCGTCACCCGTCTGCCCTCTGACATCAAATTCGAGCTTTACAGGTGCCGTCGTTCTCTCGAAAAAGGACGAACCTTTTTTTGACTTTTTTTCCGTTATTTCGTTAAGGCGAAGATTGGATAATGATGTTTTTACATCAATTATACCCGCTCTTACCTTAGCGGCATCCCCCGAAATGCTCTGGATGATTCCGGTTTTGTTAACATCCCGTAAGAGAACACTGTCTCCTTCTTTAAAGGGGCGTGGAGGACGATATTCCTCATCATCTATTTCATTTTCACCCTTGGTGCTAAAGTTCGACTCAACATTTTTTATAGACCTGCGTATGTCCGCTCTTGCCTTGTCAAGCTGCTCTTTTGTGAGCAGTTTTTCTTTTTCCCTGCGCAATTTGTTCAGCTCATCAAAAACCAGCTCGCTTGATGCTTTTGTGCTTGAAATCATTCGCTGTGCCTGAACATGGGCTTTGTCAAGCTCTGTTTTCGCCTTTGCGAGTATTTCCCGGCTCTGCTTTTTCGCCGCTTCTAAAATGGCGTCTGCCTCAGCTCTCGCCCTCGCCGCCCTCTGCTTTTCCTTTTCAAGTTTGTTTTCGGTGTCCTCAAGACGACCGAGAACATCCTCAAAATGCTTATTGTCCTCTGCCATAAGAGCTTTTGCGCGGTCGATGATAACAGGGTCAAGTCCCAATCGAAGGGATATTGCGAAAGCATTGGATTTTCCGGGCAATCCTGTTATAAGCCGGTAGGTGGGGCGCAGAGTTTCCACATCGAATTCGCAGGAAGCGTTCAAAACGCCTGCTGTTTCAAGCGCATAAATCTTAAGCTCCGAATAATGCGTCGTTGCGGCTGTAATCGCACCGAGGTTCTTTGTTTTTTCCAATATGGAAATTGCAAGAGCTGCACCTTCGACAGGATCTGTTCCAGCCCCGAGTTCGTCAAGCAGCACAAGCGAATCAGCATTACAGCTTTTTAGAATGCTTACCAGATTGACCATATGAGAGGAGAATGTTGACAGTGATTGTTCGATGCTCTGTTCATCCCCGATATCTGCAAGAACGGACTTAAACAGGGGGACGGTGCTACCGTAGTCGCAGGGTAAATGCAGTCCGGTCTGCGCCATAAGAGATAACAAGCCGATTGTCTTGAGGGTTACAGTCTTTCCGCCCGTATTCGGACCGGTAATAATAAGTGTACTCTGCTTTTTTCCGAACTCCAGGTTTATAGGTACTACCTTTTCCTTATCAAGCAACGGATGCCTTGCGTTTACAAGACGAATATTCCTGTCGCGGGTTATGACCGGTCTTGAAGCGTTTGTATTTAATGAATATGATGCCTTTGCAAAAATGACTGCAAGGTCGGTCATAGCTCCGTAATCGGTAATGAGCAGCGCATCGTTATCGGCCGCAAACCCGGAAAGCTCCGAAAGAATGCGTTCAATCTCATTAGCCTCATCAGCTTGCAGTTCCCTGAGCTTGTTATTAGCCTCAAGGACCGCGAGCGGTTCTATAAAAAGCGTCGCGCCCGAGGCGGAGGTATCGTGGATAAGACCTTTTATGTCTCCGCGGTGCTCAGCTTTTACTGGTATTACATAACGTCCGGAACGCATTGTAATAAGGTTTTCCTGAAGGTACTTTGAATATGCTCCGGATGTAAACGAAGCAAGAGCGTCCTTTACGCTGTTTTCACATTTCTTTATATCACGCCTTATTTTGTATAACCTATCGGAAGCGTTGTCGGATATGATATCCTCAGCGGCGATAGCGTTGCTTATCTTTTTTTCAAGCTGAGGATTCTCAGCCAACTGACTGAAATATCTGTCAAGTACAGAGTTCTCTTCACTTTTTGCCAAGGCGTATTTTTTAACGGACGAAACGCTTCTTAGAAGAGAGGCGATATCCAATAGCTCTCTTGGCGTAAGAACAGCTCCCTTTTTGGCTCTTTCAACCGCTGGAAGGATATCTTTTGCTCTGCCGAACGGTGGCATGCCTTTTAGGGTTATTAGCTCTGCGGCACGAGTGGTCTCATCTAAAAGCCGATTAACTATAACATCGTCGTCACTCGGAAAAAGGTTTAAAATCCGCTCCGCTGCTCCCTCCGTGGCGGCAAGAGAGGATAATATCCGTAAAATTTTATCAAACTCAAGAGTTTTCAAACTCTTTGCAAATCCGTCTTTCATAAAATCCTTTCTGAACTATAATACAGACTTGAGAAAATCAAGTGTTTTGTATTTTTTTTCAAGCCGCAAATGCAGGTAAATCTCTGTAATTTTTCCAAGCTCGCAAAGCGAGTTGTCATCGACAGTAAATGAAAAAATTCTACTGCTTTTAGCGTTGATTATGTATCTAAGAGCATCGATGACGGTTCTGGAAACCGAAATCCCCGTACCATATTCCGTCACGCTCGATTCGGTGACGCCGGAACATGCAGAACAGAGAAAAATGCCGTTTTGAACGTCAAGTACGTTCTGCGCTGATAAATCAAGCTCTGTTTCACATTTTGCGCAGGTGTTTATATCGGGTTCAAAACCGATAAGACAGGCCAACCTGAACTCAAACACCGCTTTGATGAATCTGACGGAGGCAAAATTTCTTGAAAGAGCGTAAAGTGAATTCAGGAGCAACTGAAGCACAACGCTGTTCTCACTATCCTTAATCGCCACACTTCCCGATACCTCGCAGAGGTAAGAAGCGAGTGCGAAGCTCTCAATACTCTCTCTGACCGCGTAAAAATCATCGATAAGCTCAGCGTCAACAAGGGTATAATAGCCGTTTTTACAGTATAAGAGCATATTTGAACAGGCGAAAATCTGAACGCTCTTAAGGTTGGATGCCAATATCGACCTGGCTCCCTTTGCCTTAACCGTAATAACTCCGTCAAGCTCGGTCAGGACTGTGAGCAGCTTGCTGTTTTCGCCCTGCGAGCTCTCTTTGATTACAATGCCCTTTACCTTATGGTGCATAACGGCGACTTGTACCTTTCATATTTTATCATATCATTCTTTATTGTTAAATCCAAAATTGTTAAGCAGCGTCGGACTATCACGCCAGTTCTCCTTGACCTTTACCCACAAATCAAGATATACGCGCGTTTCGAGGATTTTTTCGATGTCCTCACGGGCATAAGAACCAATTTTTTTCAACATCCCACCGTTTTTTCCTATCAGTATCCTTTTATGTCCCTCTTTTTCACAAAATATTTCTGCACGTACCGAGATGAGGCTTTTTTTCTCTTTATAATCCTCGATAACGACGGCAACACCGTGCGGAATTTCATCTTCCGTTAAGCGGAGTATCTTCTCGCGAATGATTTCAGCAATTATCTGACGCTCGGGCTGGTCTGTTGATATATCGTCCGGAAAAAAGTGTGGAGAATTGATTAAAAGCGGTTCTATCTCTTTGAAAATAATATCAAGCCCGTCGTTTTGCAGTGCGGAAATCGGTATAATCGAATGAAAATCATACTGCTGTGACAGCTCGGAAATCTGTTTTGCGATATCCGGCTTTTTACATTTGTCGATTTTATTTATCAAGAGTATTATTTTCGATTTAGAAGCGGTAAAGCTGTCAAGAGCGTTTTTCTCCGCGCTGTTTAAAGCCGTGCCCGCTTCGATGACAAAAAGAACAATCTCAGCATCCATGGAGGCGCTGCCGACCGCTTTCATCATATATTCGCCCAAAAGCGTTTTGGGCTTATGAAGTCCAGGCGTGTCGATAAAAACAAGCTGTACGTTCCCGTTTGTTAATATGCCTGTAATCTTATTCCTTGTGGTCTGAGGTTTATTAGAAACGATGGCGACCTTCTCTCCTAAAAGAGCGTTCATCAATGTCGACTTTCCCACATTGGGCTTTCCCGCGATTAGAATAAATGCTGTTTTTGTGTCCATAAAATTCCGTTTCTTCTTTTTGTTTATCGTTTTATTCCAAAACTGTCAAGCAGTTCTCTCTGGCGTTTTTCCATATTCTCCCGCTCTGATTCATCCTCATGATCATAGCCGAGAAGATGAAGCGTGGCATGAGCGGCAAGAAAACACAGCTCTCTTTTAAGAGAGTGCTCGTAAGCTGCAGCCTGCTCTTTTGCTTTGTCTATCGAGATAATTATATCTCCGAGCAGTGTATTTATTTCGGGTGTATCAAAGTCTAAAAAGGGAAAAGAGAGAACATCCGTCGCTTTGTCCACACCACGATGAGCTTTATTGATTTTTCGGATATAAGCATTATCACATATGGTAACTCCGACCTCGAATTTGTGGTTAGGATATTCCGAAGCAACGCAGGTACGGATAATCCTTTTTATAAGTGTAATATAACTTTGAGGTATTATCTCCCCGGTCAGATTCTCATAATAAATTCTTGTCAATTATTAATCCTCTTTTTATAGAAATGCCTTTGCGCAGGTTGTCCCGAGCTATCCTTTTTTTCATAAGCGAGTATGATCTTCTGTACCAGAGGATGACGGACAACATCCTTGTGTGTAAAACGGAAAATACTTATTCCCGCAATATTATCAAGAATTCCTATCACTTCGACCAAACCGCTCTTTTTTAAGAAGGGCAGGTCAATCTGTGTAATATCACCTGTAACGATTGCTTTAGAATTGTTGCCTAAACGGGTTAGGAACATTTTCATCTGCTCCGGAGTCGTGTTCTGCGCCTCATCGAGTATTATAAAAGCATCGTCGAGGGTTCTTCCGCGCATATACGCAAGGGGTGCTATTTCTATTACTCCTTTTTCAATATGCTTTGAAAAACTCTCCGGGCCGAGCATCTCACCGAGTGCGTCATAAAGCGGACGCAGATACGGATCGATTTTGCTCTGCAGATCTCCGGGTAGAAAACCTAAATTTTCGCCTGCTTCTACTGCTGGGCGGGTAAGGATAATTCGGGCGATCTGTTTTTGTTTCAACGCTGTGACAGCCATGGCAACTGCTAAAAAGGTTTTACCGGTTCCGGCAGGACCTATTCCAAAAACAATTGTGTTTTTCTTTATATCATCGACATACTTTTGCTGCCCCACTGTCTTTGCTTTGATAGGCTTACCCTTGTTTGTCAGGCATATGCAATCGTTGTATATTGCCGACAGTTCGTTCTGCTTTTCATCCTTAATCATCGAGATAACATAATTTACGCTGTTTTCATCAATATTATCGGACAAAGCGGAAATTCGTTCAAGCTGTTGTATCGCATCGCACGCCATGGTAACGTTTCCCGCATTTTCACCGTTGATTTTTATAGCACCTTCGCGGTTGCTTATCGTAACCGAAAAAGCGTGTTCAATATTATCAATATTTGTGTCAAGCGTACCGAACAGCTTTAAAACGAAATCGATTGAAAGAGTTGTAATTATTTTTTCGTACACGTAAATGCTCCCCTGCGGATTCTGCAAAGAGCCCGCATTTTATTATAATGCTTTTTCAGAAAGTTTTATTATAGGTTTATCAAATAAAGTATATCATATTTACGGGGAAATGTATAGTGCCTTTTCGTTTTTTACAGACAAAGAATAACTTGACATAATTTTTCACTTATGATATAATTTATACAATAAAATAGAATATTGAGGAGAGAATTTCATGAAAAAGGCGAGTCGCTTAGTTGTTTTTCTTTTAATGTTGGCTATTGTTTCAGCTTTCGTGACTTCCTGCAAGACGACTCCCGGCAGCGAATCGAGCGCGGCTGGTGAGAGTGTCAATGTAAAAAGTGAGCTTTTTGGAAATCTTCCGAACGAGAATTATGGAGATGCCGAGATCAAGTTTCTGGTCGAAGGTGATTACAGAGCTCCCTATTGTTCAGAGGAGATTATGCCTCTTGAGACCTCTGCAACCGTTTTAAGCAAGGCCGTTTCGGATAGAAACGCTCTTGTCGAGGATCGATTCAAGGTCAAAATATCTGAGGTACGTACCACTACCGGAGACCAGATGACGTCAACAATAAGGAACATTGTAGCCGCAGGCACCGATGAATACGATATTGTAATGCCTTATATACCTGATGCGGCTGCTCTTTCACTGGAGAATAACTTTTATTTGCTTAATGATTTCGAAAACATCCATCTCGAGGAGGACTACTGGGATCAGGCGGCTGTAGAGGGTCTGTCGATAAATAATAAGAATTATTTTGCCACAGGGGATTTTAGTGTTTTGACGCTTGCCTGTACTCACGCGGTCGTTTTCAACAAGGATATAGTAACTGAAAACAGTCTTGAAAACCCTTACAATCTTGTAAAGAAGGGCCAATGGACGATCGACAAGATGAAGGAAATGGCAAGAAAAATAACCCGTGATTCCGACGGTATTACAGGAATGACCGCAGAGGATACGTACGGATTCCTTGTAAACAGTAACTTTGCGACCTCGATGTTCGTCGGCTCAGGAGAACGTCTTACAAATAAGGACGCAGACGACCTGCCCTTAATATCGGTAAATTCCTCAAAGGGTGTTGATGTTTTCACAAAGATATTCGACCTGTTTAACGACAGTCAGGCAAGCGGGCATATTGAAAACTTAAGACAGGTAAACGGAACGGGTAAAACGGTATGGCAGCTTGCTACTGATTGCGTTGCAAACAAGAGAGCACTGTTCAGGGCTATGGCGATAGTGGATATTCAAGAGCTTGGAAATTACGAATGTAATTTCGGCATTCTGCCGATTCCGAAGTATGACGTTTCGCAGGATGATTATTATTCACTTGTATCGACAATATATGCTACCTGCGCAGCTATTCCGTCTTCCAATCAGAATCCCGAAATGGCGGCAGTAATACTGGATGCTATTACTCAGGCATCCACGGGTACGGTAAAATACAGCTATTATCAGACAATGCTCAAAGACAGAAAGATTCAGGACAACGAATCCGAGGAGATGCTTGATATAATATTTAGCAATCATGTCTTCGACCTCGGCAACGTATTCGGTTGGGGTGACACCTCCGTTTACGGAAACAACAGTATAGCGAATTTTATGAACATTATCGCTTTCAGCGGTTCAAATACTTTCGCATCAACCTTTGAGTCTATAAGTAATAAGATACAATCAGATTTGGATGCAACTATAGAAAAGTTCAATGAAAAGAACTAGTAAAACTAAATAACAAATAATTATAGCGCATCGAAAAAATTCGGTGCGCTATATTGACATTATAAGGCGTATATGATATTCTAAATGCAGATGCGAATTGTTCGCATTTGAAAGGAGCTGCCGTATGAAATACCTTTCTAAGGTTTCTGTTTTTATTTTACTTGTTGTCATATACGTTTTAGTATTGAGCGGATGCGGTATACCCGGAGATAACCCGGATGACGACGCAAAGCTTAAGGTTGCCGTAACAATATTGCCGCAAAAGGAATTTATCGAAGCGGTATGCAGGGACAGAGCAGAGGTTCTTACAATTGTACCCCTTGGCAGCAGTCCCGAGAGTTATGAGCCAACCGCACAGCAGATTGAGGAGCTGGCGGGTGCGGATATATATTTTAAAATAGGAGTACCTTGTGAGCAGGCGAAATCACTTACAAAGCCTGAAAAGGCGGTAGTTATCAATCTTGCGGAGAAAACAGCGGATAAATATGATGATTTGATGTTTGCGGAAGGCAGCAGAGATCCGCATATCTGGCTGTCCCCAAACAGGGTTGTCGTGATGGTCAACGCCATTGCAAAAGAGATCAGTGAGCTTGACCCGGAAAACGAAGAGGAGTATAAGCTGAACGCCGCATCATATATCGCAGGTTTGATGCAGGCAAAGGCTTATGTTAACGGGCTTTTTAAGGATATACCCGAGGAAGATCGTGTTTTTCTTACCTTTCATCCCGCTTTTGGATATTTTGCTGATGAATTCGGTTTGAGTATGTATTCACTTGAGGAGGAAGGTAAAGAAGCGACAGCTAAGGATTTACAGAATATGATAGATTTTGCTAAGGAAAACAACATAAAAGTATTGTTTACACAAGCAGAGGACGACAGCGCTCAGCCAAAAACTTTTATCGCAGAGGTTGGCGGGGAAACGGTGGTTCTCAATCCGCTTTCGCAGGATTATATAAGAAATCTCAAATTTATGGCGGAGAAGATAGCAGGAGCATTGACATGAGCGGGGATATAGAAAAGTCATCCGGCAACAAGGCAGTATCAATAAAGGATTTATCAGTAGATTACGGACGGATATCGGCGTTGTCGGGTGTCTGCCTTGATGTTATGGAAGGGGAGTATCTCGGCATAATAGGACCTAATGGTGGCGGAAAATCGACGCTGCTTAAGGCTATGATCGGACTTATCCCTGAATATGAGGGCAGCATTACGGTTTTCGGGAATACAGTACGCGACAGCAGGGGATATGTGGGCTATGTACCTCAGCTATCCACGGTCGACAAGCAGTTCCCGATAACGCTTTATGAGGTTGTATTATCGGGCTGTATAAACCCGAGATTATCCATGTTTACTCGTTATAATTGGCAGGAAAAAGAATTTGTCGGCGAGCTGCTGTCACGAGTGGGTCTTCTTCATCTTGCAGATCGACAGGTCTCGCAGCTCTCAGGCGGCGAGTTTCAGCGTATGCTTATAGCGCGGGCGTTGGCTGCCAAGCCGAAGCTTTTACTACTGGACGAACCTACTGCAAGTGTAGATGCTGTGTCCGGCGATAATATATACAATCTGCTGTCGGAACTTAACAGGGATATGACAATAATATTGGTCACACATGATCTTTTGGCGGTATCGTCTCAGGTCAAAAGACTTGCCTGCCTAAATAATAAGCTCATTTACCATGGAGAGCCGCAGATTAACGCCGGCGTGGTAAACAGTCTTTACGGCTGTCCCGTGGATCTTATTGCACACGGCGTACCGCACAGGGTATTAAGGGAACATGAAGATGACGGAGGCTGCGGATGTTAGAGAGAATTTTTGAATATACCTATCTTCAGCACGCTGTTCTTGCCTGTCTGTTTTCGAGTATAGTCTGCGGCATAATCGGTGTGGTTATAATCGAAAAAAAGCTGATAATGATGAGCGGAGGTATCGCACATACCGCTTATGGCGGAGTCGGTCTCGGGTACCTTCTAAATATTGAGCCGATAATAGGTGCGTTCATATTCGCACTCGCTTCCGCACTCGGTATCGGGAGCATAAAGCGCAGAGGCGGACCAAAAACAGATGTCATCATAGGACTTCTATGGTCCTTCGGTATGGCTTGCGGAGTATTCTTTATCGGGTTGAGGAAGGGATATGCTCCGGATATTGACTCATACCTTTTCGGGAACATTCTATCTGTATCAACAACAGATATTTATCTGATGCTTGCACTTTCGGCAGTGATTATAATCGTAATAACCGCATTCTTCCCATATTGGAAAGCTTACCTCTTTGATGAGGAATTCGCTGCCGTAAAAGGAATAAACACCGTCCTTCTCGAGTATATGCTGCTCGTATTAATATCCATGGCGGTAGTGGTTCTGATACGCTCTGTCGGAATCATACTTGTTATGGCACTGCTTACCGCACCTGCCGCTACAGCTTCGCTATTCACAAAAAAACTGAAAAACAGGATGGTTTATGCTGTCATATTAAGCCTTCTCTTTACCGTTAGCGGACTCTTTATATCATACTACTTAAATATACAATCCGGAGCCACTATCGTTTTCGTTTCCGTGGTAATATATTTTACCTCATATGTAATTCGTGAATCCTTTCAAAAGCACAAAGGCTGTCGAAATATAACAAATAAATTAGCATAACAGGGGATGGATGAAGTGAAAGATATGGATGAACTGCTCAGAAGCAGCGGACTAAAAATCACAAATCAACGCAGGGCTATCCTGAGTATACTTGAGCAAAACGAGCTCCCTGCGTCCGCAGACGAAGTTTACAATGCGCTGAGGGAGCGTCATATTTCCGTCAATTTGTCAACAGTGTACCGCACTATGGAGAGGATGTCCGAGTGCGGTCTGATAAAAAAGCTGAAGATTATCAATGAGGAGAAGTCATATTATGAATTCTTCAAAGTAATGCACCGTCACTTTCTGATTTGCTTGAATTGTAAAAAAATGATACCCATTCAGGGCTGTCCACTAAAAGGATACGAAAAAGCGTTGGAGGAAAAGACTGATTATAAAATAGCCGGTCATAGGCTGGACATTTACGGTTACTGCCCCGAATGCAATTCCGATATATAAGAATTTACAGCATATAAAAAGCGTACCCCATTTTAAGAGGTACGCATTTTTAATCTAAATCAACGATTATTTCTTCTTTTTCATAACGGCAAAAGCGATAACACCGATTATAATAAGAGCTCCGGCAACAATAAGCACATAATATATAGGCTTAAGTCCGTCCTCATCCCCCGTATCTTTTTCGGAATTTTCCGCTTCGCTCTTCTCGGGTGCTTTGGATTCGTTCGGTTCTGCATCGGAGCTTAATTCCTTGCTCTCTTCTGCAGAGCTTGTATCCGATTCGTCTGGTACGCTTTCATCAATGCTTTCGGCTTCGCTCACTATGCTTTGAGTCTCGCTTACGTCACTTTCCTCAGGCTCCGCCTTTTTAGGTCTTATTGCACCTAATCCGTCAACAGAATCTGTGGAGCTGACGTAATAAGAGTAGATTGTCAGCTTTGAGCCTATTGTTCCCGATAATGTACCTTCAAGGTAAGTAAAGCGATGAATCTTATCATCAAACAATCCGTCTTTCTTTTCGGTCACATACTGTCCCCAATCCCAAATGCCGTAACCCTCTCCGGCAACCTTCTGATAATCCTTGTAATCCGATCCTTCCATGCTGTTAAGAAAAAGGTCGGCGTTTTTGTTATCAGCTGACTTATCCTTGCGGGTGTAATGTGCGATTAATGAACCGAAAGTAACTCCGTCTGCCGAAGCATAATCATATACAAAATATGCAGGCTTTGAGAGATCAATTGGCTCATCGTTGTAAATCGTGCCGCTTCCCTCCTTATACAATCCTTCCGCGAAAACCATATTAATGGAAGCGCTTGACTCTGTGAGGGTAAAAGTTACAGAACCGTTAGCATTTTCCTCCATCGTGCATCCGGTAAGTGTAAGGTTTCCTCTGTCAGTATCGTGGCTCGGCATTAGGTTTGCGAGAACGGTGTTATCTGCAGAAACAGGTACTAAAAGAGTGGCACAAAGGAGAATAACGATTGCGAAACACAGCGATAAGTGTTTCAAAGTTGATGTTTTTTTCATTTTTCTCTTCCTTTATATTAAATTTTTGGATCGCATTATTAGAGAATTTTTATATAATCACAAATTTTAAGCTGATGTCGAGTGCTTTTACAGAATGTGTAAGTGCGCCTATCGATATAAGGTTAACACCTGTCGCGGCGACCTTTGCAAGGTCTTTCTCTCCCATATTTCCGCTCGCCTCCGTAAGGGCTCTTCCGCCAACAATCCGGACGGCTTTTTTCATATCATCTTCAGTCATATTGTCGAGCATAATGATATCGGCTTTTGCGGAAAGCGCTTCGTCGAGCTGTTCGAATGTTTCGACCTCTACTTCGATTTTCAAGGTATGAGGTACATTGCTTCTTGCAGCAAGCACAGCTTTTGTTATGGAACCTGAAGCGGATATATGGTTGTCCTTTATCAGTATGCCATCCGAGAGACTAAAACGGTGGTTGCAGCCCCCTCCGATACGGACGGCATATTTGTCCAAAATCCTGAGCCCGGGCATTGTCTTTCGGGTATCGGTTATTCGTGTGTTCGTGCCTTTCACAGCCTCGACTGCTGCGGCGGTCTGGGTTGCTATACCTGAAGCGCGCTGCATAAGATTCAGCGCAGTGCGCTCTCCTGTGAGAATGTTGCGTGCATTGCCGCTGATTTCAGCAATTATATCGCCTTTTTTAATACGGTCTCCATCCTCAAAGCATCTTTTTATTATCACATCACCGCCCGCAAGCTCAAAAGTGCGTTCGGCGATACCGATGCCGCACAGAACACCGTCGTCCTTTGCAATAAAACGTCCGCTAACACGTGCATTTTCGGAAACAATTGCGTTTGTAGTGATATCTCCGTATGGTGCGTCCTCGTTCAGAGAGTTCAATATGATTGTATCAAAAGCTGTATTCATCGTTTTACCTGCTTTCTTTTATTGCACGATATAATGCGCCCCTATGCACTCCCTGCGCGCGAGAGCAGCCTCTACCACCTTTTTTGCCACCTGCATCATGTTGTAAATTTTAAACTCATATGGCAGTATAAGTTCGGCGCTGTCTGCGATTTCAAGGAGTTGATCAATACCCTCAAGAGCAATTTGCATCTCGTCACTGCGACGTATCGCTCCGACATATTCCGACATCAGGGATTTTACCCTTTTTTCCGCATTAACGAAAAACTCCGAGGGTAGCCGGTTGTCAAAATAATCCGATTTTAAAATGATTTTTTTATTATCTGTATAGGAGGTAACAATATTTTTGTTGATGTATCGTGCAGCCCTGCGTCCGAAAACAAGGCACTCTAAAAGCGAATTGGAGGCAAGTCTGTTAGCTCCGTGTATGCCGGTTCTTGCCGCCTCCCCGCAGCTGAACAATCCCTTTATATTCGTTCTGCCGTCGCGGTCGGTCTTTATACCGCCCATAAAATAATGCTGTGCCGGCACTACGGGTATTAAATCCTCTGTAAGCCGTATTCCCTTGCTCAGGCATTCCTCGTATATCGTCGGGAAGCGTTTGCTGAAGAATTCAGTCGTCATAGATGAAACATCAAGGAAAACATTGGTATCGCCTGTTTTTTTCATATCGGATAAAATACAACGCGTCACAATATCACGAGGGGCAAGATCGGCGAGTTCGTGCTTGCCTGCCATAAAAGCTTCGCCCCTGCTGTTGCGCAGAATGCCACCCTCTCCTCTTACCGCTTCCGAAATTAAAAACAGTCTCGAGTCCTTACCGTCGGAAGCGAGCATAGTAGGGTGAAACTGAACCATTTCCATGTCCTCAAGCACAGCACTCGCTCTGTATGCGGCAGCTATTCCGTCACCTACCGCACCTAAAGGATTTGATGTTTTCTCATATATCTGTCCCAAACCGCCGGTTGCTATAATGACGTTTCGGGTACGAAGAACCCTGTAATCATCGCCCACCTTGACAACAACTCCACAGATGCCGTCGTCGTCAGTAAGAATATCGACGAAGAATGTCTCGAAAAAGAAATGCAGATTCTCTTTTTTAAGTGCAATGTTTCCGAGTACGATTGTAGTTTCCTTACCTGTTGCATCCCCGCCGCAATGGACGATTCTGCGCATTCTGTGCCCTCCCTCGCGGGTTATCTGCAAATCACCCTCAGGGTTGACATCGAACGGGACCTTCATATCAATAAGGGTTTTTATATTCTCCGGTCCTTCCTCTACAAGGGTTTTTACCGCCTCCGGATCGCAAAGACCCGCACCTGCCATGAGGGTATCCTCAATATGATTGATATAATTATCCTCAGGTGACATTACCGCAGCAATACCGCCCTGTGCAAGATATGAGTTGCTCTCGTCCAGATTTGCCTTGGTTACGACCGCGACCTGAAGTCCGCTATCGATATGCAGCGCGGAATATAACCCCCCGACACCGCTCCCGATTATAACGACATCAAAGTCATAAACATTCATTTCCTCATTTATTGAAAACAAATAACGACGCATAATAAATCCGTTTCTTCAATGTATATTTAAAAACCGATAAAAACAATGCGAAATCAGGTAAGCTCCTCAAGATTATATGGTGTGTTCTGATAAACAAAATAATTTAACCAGTTGCAAAACAATAGATGAGCGTGGGCTCTCCAAGTATTCACCGGTGTTTTTTCTGTATTTTCATCGGGAAAATAATTTTGCGGAATTGCCGTCGAAAGACCTTTGTCTATATCGCGCAGGTATTCTTTTTGCAGAGTGTCATAATCATATTCGGCGTGACCGGTAACATAAACCTCGCGTCCGTTCTTTGAGGCGACAAGGTATACTCCCGCTTTATCAGAGTTTGCAAGAATAAGCAGCTCCCCGCTTTTTTCGATATCCTCGCTTTTTACATAGGAGTATCTTGAATGCGGGGCAAGAAAGTTCTCGTCAAAGCCGCGGACAAGAGGATGAGAGGGCAGAAGTGTATTATGTTCAAAAACACCGAAAAGCTTATTTTCAAGCGGATATTTGGGTATCTTGTGATTATAATAGAGTCCGGCATTCGCTCCCCAGCAGATATACATAGTGGAAAATACGTTATGCCTGCTCCAATCGAGAATTCCACAGAGCTCATCCCAATAGTCAACATTCTCGAAGGAAAGCGTCTCTACAGGAGCGCCCGTGACTATCAGTCCATCGAGCCTTCCGTTTTTCACCTCGTCAAAGGTCTTGTAAAAAGAGGCGAGATGCTCTGCAGGAGTGTTTTTCGGTGCGTGTGACGCAGTGGTCAAAAGGCAGACGTCGATTTGAAGGGGCGTGTTTGACAGAAGCCGCAGCAACTGCGTCTCGGTTACTATTTTTGTCGGCATCAGGTTGAGAATCGCGATTTTGAGCGGACGAATATCCTGTGAAACCGCGCGGTTCTCGTCCATTACAAAGATATTTTCGTTTATTAGTGTTTCCGTTGCTGGTAAAGAAAGAGGAATTTTAATCGGCATATTACGAGCTCGTTTCTCCAAAAGTTTATTAAACTACATTATATCACCCGATATAGAATAATTCAACCTTTATTTTCTTTAATAAATACAAAAAAAGCGTGGAAAAAAGAATATGAATATGATATACTTAACAAAATTGCAATGAAAAACGAGAATTATTATGAAAGATACAGTTGTCTATCGGATCGATAAAGAAAACCCCGATATGAAAATAATTAACGAGTGTTCGAAAGCCATCAGGGAAGGCAGGGTGGTCTGTTTTCCTACCGAGACCGTTTACGGAGTGGGTACAAATGCTTTTGACGAAAAGGCAGTCAGCGATATATTTTATGCGAAGAAGCGTCCATATAATAAACCGCTTCTATGCCATATTTCCTCTCTGCGACAAGCGGAGGAGATTTCATATCTGACAGAGGATGCAAGAAAACTGATCAATGCGTTCACTCCCGGACCGTTGACGGTTATTGTAAGGAAAAAGGATTGTATTCCCGATATCATTACAGCAGGAGGAGATATGGTAGGCCTGCGCTTTCCCTCCAATCGTGTTTTTATATTATTGGCAAAAGCGGCAGGTTGTCCGATTGCGGCGACCTCTGCGAATATCTCCGGAAGTATAAGCGCGAAATGCGGTGAGCAAGTTATAGAGGAGCTGTTCGGCAGGGTGGATATTATTGTCGATGCAGGTAACACCGAATACGGGATTGAATCCACGATAGTATCCCTTGCGGATAAGCCGAAGATTATTAGGCAGGGTGCAGTAAGCGCAGAAGAGATTGATAAGGTGCTGATGTTATGAGTTTGATAGGTCTATGCGGCAGGAGCGGCAGTGGGAAAAGCGAATGCGGACAGTTCATAGAAAATATGGGTTTTAGGGTGATAGACAGCGACAGGGTCTACCGCAGTCTTACGCTGACGGGAAGTCCGATGTTACGCGAGCTTACCAGTCATTTCGGTAAAAACATACTTGATACAAACGGCGGTCTTGACCGAAAAAAGCTATCTGAAATCGTGTTCGACGATGATGATAAGTTAGAGCTTTTGAACAGAATCACACATAAAAGAATCATTGCGGCTGTTTTGGATTGGTCAGCGGAGGTATCCGCAGCAAGCACAGGTGGATTTGCGGTCGTACAGGCGCCTTTACTTTTTGAAAGCGGGCTGAATGAAAAATGCGCTATAACCGTCTGTGTGATTGCGCCGGAGGAGGATTGCATCCGCCGTCTTGTTGAGCGGGACGGGTTGAGCAGAGAACAGGCCGAGTTGAGGCTGAAAAAACAAAAAAGCAGCGAGTTTTTAAAAAGAAACTGTGATTACGTTATAGTTAACGACAGTGATATAGAATCCCTTAAAAAAAGAACCGAGCAGGTATTCAGAGAAATTTTAGAGGTGCGGAAATGACCTTGAAAAAGGGACGAACGGCGATTATTGCATTCATTATTATCTGCATTATCGTTGCAGGCTACTTTTTAGTCATAGAAATCAAAAAAAGCAGATACCCTAAGGAATACGAGGAATATGTGGTGAAGTACTCAAATGAGTGCAATGTTCCTCAGGAAATTGTTTATGCCGTTATTTACTGCGAGAGCGGGTTTAACAAGGATGCGGTTTCTCCTGACGGGGCGATAGGGCTTATGCAGATTATTCCCGACACCTATGACTGGCTTTCAAGAATTATAGGCGAAAGCTACGCTGAGGGCGATATTTACATACCTGAGAACAATATCAAATACGGGGTATCCTACCTTGCGTATCTGTATAAAAGGTTCGGTAACTGGGATACAGCAGTTGCAGGATATAACGCAGGTCACGGAAAGGTCTCCGAATGGCTGTCCGACAGCAGATATTCCGATGACGGCGTAATACTGAAGAAAATTCCGTATAAGGAGACCGATAATTATGTTGTAAAGGTAAAAAAGGTAAAGAAAATATATATTGAGCTGTACTTTAATGAAAATACAAGCTCGGAAAGGAAATAAAATTATGAACAAAGAGGAAGTAAAAAAGCTGACTTACAAGCGTGAGAGCATATATACTCGGTTTCCGTCTGTAAAGGATGAAGCGTTTGAGTATTCAAAAGGCTACCGTGATTTTATTGATTCGGCAAAGACCGAACGTGAGGCGACCGCATATGCGGTACAGTATGCTTCGGAACGCGGTTTTGAGCCTTATGTAAAGGGAAAGCAGTATCAATCCGGCGACAGGATATATTATGTAAACCGTGAAAAGGCTATATATTTAGCTGTTATCGGGAAAAGTACTCTTGATAAAGGTTGTGCAATAATAGTCGCGCATACCGATTCTCCGCGACTCGATCTCAAGCAGGTGCCGATGTTTGAGGATGGAGGAATCAGTTATTTCAGAACGCATTATTACGGCGGGATAAAGAAATATCAATGGACCGCAATTCCGCTGGCTTTGCACGGTGTTGTTTACACGAAGGATAAGGGCAGAATTGATATTAGCATAGGCGAAAACGACAGCGACCCGGTTTTTTACATCAGCGACCTGATGCCGCATATTGGTAAGGAACAGATGGAAAAAAAACTCTCCGAGGGTATAAGCGGAGAGGGGCTGAAGATTATAAACGGCTCTATACCGTTTGACGACGAGGATAATCCGAAACTCTATATTCTATCGCTGATTTACGAAAAATACGGCATAAAAGAGGCTGATCTGATTACGGCAGAGCTTACTGCGGTTCCGGCGATAAAATCAAGGGAAGTCGGTTTTGACAGAAGCATGATTGCAGCTTACGGTCACGACGACAGAATATGCGCGTATCCGGCGTTGAGTGCACTCTGTGAGCTTGAAAAGCCTGATAAAACTGCAATCGCAATGTTTGCCGATAAGGAGGAAATAGGCTCCGAGGGCGTAACAGGGCTCCGCTCCTCCTCATTCAGGGATTTCCTTAGCGATCTGTGCGATATGCAGAGGGTTTGTGTGCGTGAATGTTGCCGCAACTCGATATGCTTTTCAGCGGATGTCGGCGGTGCATATGATCCCTGCTATTCCGAAGCGTACGAAGCAGCAAATTCAGCATATTTAAACAAGGGCGTAGTGGTTACAAAATACACCGGCTCAAGAGGAAAGAGCGGTTCGTCCGACGCTTCTGCGGAACTGTTATCGAGGGTTGCAAGGTTACTCGACGACAACGAAGTCGTCTGGCAGTCCGGAGAGTACGGCAAGGTTGACCAGGGCGGTGCAGGTACGGTTGCTACCGAAATCGCTATGCTCAATATTGATGTTATTGATGTGGGAGTTCCGCTTTTGTCAATGCACTCTCCGATAGAGCTTGCCGCAAAATCGGATATTTACATGATGTATAGAGCATGCAAAGCATTATATAACGAAAAATAATTAAAAAGTGATTGAAAAAATAAAGACCATCCGAGTAAAACCGGGATGGTCTTTATTGTTAAAGGATTTATTTTGCGTCTTCTTTTAACGGATATACCTGCAAATACTGCTTTTCTATCTTTCCTTTGAGTACGAATTCGAAATATGAATCATATGCTTCTACATAAACGATTTTTTTATCCTCATCTTCGGACTCGTCAGACTCTGAGGATTCCTCCTTTGCTGTGGAGGACTCTGCCGCTGAGGATTCGTCTTTGGAAGTTTCGCCGTCCGGTTCCTCTTCCTTTTCGTCAACTTTCTTTTTCTCATCTATAAGATATCCGATTTTTGCAAGTAGTTTTTCCCTATCCATATCTAAGATTTCGGCATTTTCCGAAACGAATGTCTCAATTGCGGTTTCGATTTCTGTTTCAAACCTTGCGAGCATTTCCTTGGTCTTTACCTTGATAAGATCGGCAATATTAACATCGATGTATCCACGGACTCTTTCCTGCCCGCTGATAGAAAACTGGTTGTCGAGTTTTTCTTTAAAAGCGGCTGAATTGACCGCTTTATTTAAAGCGGAGGTATATGCAGCGCTGTTAACATAATTATTGACGCGGAGGTTTATTTCGCTTGTCAGCATATTTGAATAGTAGGAATCCACATAATTTTCTATCTCTGCGTCATTATACCTATATGTCTCTTCGTCTTCTTCGTTGTAATTCCTGTTTTCCCAAATATAATCGTCCGTGAATAGATCCGCGACTCTCGAGTTAATCTCGGCGGAGGTTGCGCCCTCTCCAAGCTCTGCTTTTACCGCATCGATCAATTTGGCTTTTACACCGCTCTTTACTTTGGCAATGATTTCTTCTCTTACCTGATCATATGCGTCTTTTCTAAGCTGGGTTGCAATAGCGCTTGTGCCGATAGATTTTTCTATTACGCTTCTGTAATCGAGTTGTATCTGTTTACCGAATTCGAGTTCAAGCTCGTCTTTCATCTCGGCATATATAGAATCGTTTGCTTCGGTAGTAAGAGCCTCGATATCAAAATCTACGATTGTTCCTTTGATTATCGACGGGTAATACTCATCTATAATGTCACGCATAATCTGGATATAATCCGGCTCGAAGATAATTTGAGTGTTTTCCTCGCTGTCGGTATATTCAAAATCAGTCGGTATAAAATCATATCCGAGTACTTTTGAGGGAGTTGAGGCGAAATTCTGTGCTTTAGCCTTCTCCCATTTTTCGGGATCGTCGCCTGCGAGGGTGTGGGTAAGAAACTTATTGCCGGTATAATCGGGATTAATAATATAATCTGAATTCAACCTTTCAACCTGTCCGTTATCATCAAGCTTGTAATTTACATTCTCTATTCCATATGTAAGAATGTCCTGATAATCGGGATCGGTGAAAAGTGCGGCTAAAACCTCCATAGCCTTGGTTATATCGTTTGCGGTACAATATTTGCTGACACCGTAAATGCTCTTTATAGTGTTTTCGTTCGTTGCCGAGGGCTTTTTAAATATATTATACTCATATTTATAACCCGTTTCCTTTTCAAGGTTATAAACATCGTTGTCGTTTCCTGTAAGAAAAGAAACTGCAAAACGTCCGTCGTTTGAACCGGATCCGTTTTCAAAATAACCGAGAGAACGGTAACGTGCGATCATTCCGTAATATGCGAGGAGTTTTTCGTTCTTATATGTCGAACCAACCTTTCCCGATTCCATAACATATGTTGCAAAGCCATCTCCGAACATAAAGTCAAAATCCGCTGAATCGGTCGCTTCCTTTAATGGAATGACATCAGGCTCGTTTTCTTTTATTAAAGCGAGATAATTCTCAAGGTCCTCAAGGGTCACCATCGTCTTAGCGTCATAATTGTATTTTTCGAGCAGTTCAGCGTCGAAAACAATAAACTTATATTCACCTATAGTGTCATTTATAGGAACTCCATAAATCTTTTTATTGATTGTTGCAGCCGAGAAGAAAGTGCCGTGGATATAGTTTTTAAGGAGCTTCGCTTCATTTGAAAGCGTTTCCGTTACCGCTGAGAGCTTTTCCTCTGCGGCAAGTTTGAAATATTCGTCATAGCTGCGAATAAGGAAAATATCAAAGCTCGGCTCGGTTGAGGGAATGTCCTCTCCGTTTTCAAGCATAGATATGATTTTTTCTCCAGTAAGAATCTCTTCATCCGGAACAGCTTCTGTCGAGGAGGTGTTCTTTTTGCTCTTTTTTGACTTTTTTTCTGCTTCAAGTTCCGCCATGACCTCGAACTGCTTGTTGATAACATCGTCATACTCCTCCGCCGAAACGGCGACAATATCGACGATGTAACCTATCCTGAAGTATAATGTACGATTTATAGCAAGCTCAACTGCGCGGACCGCCTCCGGCGTCGCATCCGCTATAGTATAAAGCGTATATATATCAGCGGGTTCTATCGGGGTAGATAGTTCTTTCTGACAGGATGATAGTAACGGTAGTAACAAAATAGCTGAAAGAAGCAGGCAAAGCAAGCGTCTCTTCATTTGGAATCCTCCTTAAAAAATATGGGTTTAAAACATAACACGATAATTTTACAACAGTTTGATTACTATGTCAAGGTGATTTTGTTACAAATAATCCAGCTTATTTATATCATATCATCTAAATATTTTTTTTATTTAACATTATTTACGAGAGCTGTTCAAAGGTTTTTTTATAATAAAACAATAAATACTTGCAAAAATCATATATATACTGTATACTTAAAATATAGACATATTTGGAGGATTAGTATTAACAATCTATGGACAACTATAAATACAGAAAAATTTTTTCTGACTTACCAGTAATTGAGACAGAGAGATTGATTCTAAAAAAGGTCGTACCGGAAAATGCTAACGATATGTACGCATATTCCTCCCTCGATCAGGTTACCCGGTATCTGTTATGGAATCCGCATCTGAATATCGAGGAGACAAAAGGGTATATAGATTATCTTCAAAAACAATACCGCAAGGGTAATTACGCCGACTGGGGACTTAACTGCAAAGCAGATGGTGTTTTTATAGGAACCTGCGGGTTCTCGACTATTGATTTTAATAATAACAAAGCAGAGATAGGATATGTGCTCTCACCCTCTTATCAGGGAAAGGGCTATATGAGGGAGGCGGTCGGTGCAGTCCTTGCTCTCGCCTTTGAAGACCTTTCTCTTAACCGAGTGGAACTGAGGATTATGGAGGGCAACTCCGCTTCGATCAGGTTTGCAGAATCGATGGGATTTAAATTCGAGGGATATTCCCGTAAGTCGCTGTTTCTTCGCGGGGAATACAGAACGCTCTGCTATTACTCTATGCTTGCGTCGGAATATTTCGATAACAGAGCAGGCGACAAGGGGTAAGGTAGGGGTTTTTCGGGACGAAAAAAGCCGCTGCCTTCAGGACTGCGGCGGATATGTTTTTCGGTTATATGCGGAATACTGCAGGTAGTTATACCGCCCTTGTGACCTTGCCGCTTCTCAAGCAGCGGGAGCAGACGCTTACAGTCTTATTTGAGCCGCTTACAACTGCTTTGACCTTTCTGATATTGGGCTTCCAGCTTCTGTTGGTTTTTCTGTTGGAATGAGATACATTGTGTCCGAACATTGTACCTTTACCGCAATAATCACACTTAGCCATCTATAACACCTCCAAATTAAATCATAAAAAATTAGAACAATTAAGTATATCTTGTTTTTCGGCTTTTGTCAATAGTATTTTTTAAACTTACTCCGTTTTTCGGTTCGGCGGTATAAAAGTTTTATATATTTAAAAAGAAAACAGCTATTTTTCGGTGATTTTTTTAGCAAGTTCTGTTATATTACCCGCACCCATAAAAATAAGCAAATCACCCGGATGGATATTTTTTTCAAGGTATTCTTCTATTTCTGAAAAGCTGTCCAAATATACACTGCCGCTGACCTTTTCCGCAAGCTGTTTTGAAGTTGTGCCATAAATATTATTCTCTCTTGCGGAATAAACGTCTGCGAATACGGGCAAATCACAATCAGTAAAGGAGGAAGCAAAATCATCAAACAAATCATGTAGCCTTGAGAAGGTATGAGGCTGGAAAACACAGACGGTGCGATTATAACCCATTCCTTTAGCTGCGGTCAGACTAGCTTTGATTTCATCGGGATGATGTGCATAATCATCAAAAACATCCGCGCCGCGGAATTTACCCTTATACTCAAATCTTCTGCTTACACCCTTGAAGCGTTTTATACCGGCTATGACGGTCTTTTTGGAGATTCCGCAAAGGTCGCTGCAAGCGATAACGGCAAGAGCGTTTGAAATATTATGCACGCCCGGAACAGATAAGGAAACCGTCATATGGTAGCTGCCGTTTTTGTAAGCGTCAAACTCCGCAAACCCCTTGTTCATAACAATGTTCGAAGCATAAAAATCGGCATTGCGGTTACCCGATGCACTGAAAGTTACAAGATTGCCTTTATAGTTCTGCGCTGCTTTTACAGCGCCCTCGGAATCGAGATTTACTATCGAATAACCCGTCTTGTCGGTATTGGATATGAATTTTCCGAAAGAACTGACAAGCCACTCGAGATCTGGGAAATAATCGGTATGGTCGAGCCTTACGTTAAGCACAACTGATATTTTCGGGAAAAAGTTGAGAAATGCGTCCTTGTACTCGCAGGCTTCAAAAACGATATTCTCATCGTTCCCGATTCTGTAGGTGGAATCTATCTCCGGCAAAACAGCGCCGACAAGCACTGTGGGATCGTATTTTTTATCTTCTAAATAAACATAAGCAAGCATACCGCTTGTTGTTGACTTCCCATGAGTGCCGGCGACTCCGATCGAGTTCGCATACATTTTTACAATCGCTCCCAGTAGCTGCGCGCGTTCATAAAGCGGAATACCTTTTTTCCTGATCTGGAGAATCTCAGGATGATCAGCACAAAGAGCCGTCGTATATAAAGCGCAGCTTACGCCGTCAAGGTTGGATTCCTTAGTATCATAGAATACCCTTATCCCGTTTTTCTCAAGCTTATCCGTAAGCTCACTTGTGGTCCTATCGTAACCGCAGACATTGTAACCTTTATTCTTTAGCAGCATAGCAAGCGCAGACATGCTTATGCCGCCAATCCCTGCAAAATATATGCTACCCACCGTTGGAATGTCATTAAAGTTAAGCATAATATCCTCCCTATAGAAGTCTCAATCATAAGTATATCACAAATAAAGCAAAATAAAAGATGTTTTATGCAATAATGCATAAAAAAAATAGTTGTTTTAATAATAACTATAATCATAAACCTATGAAATAAGGAGTATTGAATAATTATGCATGTAACTGACATTAAAATAAGAAGAAGTTTTACGGAAGGAAACCTTCTTGCAGTATTCACAATCGTGCTTGACGAGGAGCTGGCTCTTCACGACATCAAGCTTATAAAAGGTCGGGAAAAATTTATAATAGCAATGCCCAGCAGAGTCGGTATGGACGGAACACACAGGGATATCGTCCACCCTATAAAAGCGGAACTGCGAAGCGAGATAGAAACACGGATAATACAGTTTTACGAGAATTTATAAATTTTCCTTATGTTTATAATGTTTTCCATTGAAATTAAGCCCGACATATGATAAAATACCGCTTAAGCTGATTTATATTCAATAATTGCATGTAAGTTTATGGAGGTTTTTGTATTGATCCTGACAATAGATATCGGCAACACGGGTACAACGATTGGTTTTTACAAAAATGATTTGCTATGCCATCCCACTAAAATATCCTCCAAACCGCACAGAAGCGCGGATGAATATACTATGCTTTTCGAAACACTCTGCTTTCAAAAGGGAGTTGACAAAAAAGAGGTGGTGGGGTGCGCCATCTCCTCGGTTGTTCCACACCTTACGGATAAAACAAAACAGGCTGTTACAGCCGTGTTTTCCTGTAATCCAATAATCATTACCCATGGTATTAAGACCGGTCTTAACATAAGGATAGACAATCATACCCAGCTTGGCTCGGATATAGTTGCCGATACCGTTGCCGCCGCAGTGGTTTTGGAAAAACCCTTTGCCGTTATCGACCTCGGAACGGCTACAACCATTTCGGCTGTAAACGCTACGGGCGAGCTAATTGGAGTGATAATAGCACCGGGTGTCCGGCTCTCTGTGGACGCACTTTCGCAGAACGCCGCGGAACTACCGTATATTTCATTATCAGAACCGAAAGCTCTTTTGGGGAAAAACACAGAGGATTCCATGATCAGCGGAAGTGTTTACGGCACAGCGGCTATGATCGACGGAATTATAACACGTCTTTGCGAGGAGTTCGGAAGGGATTATATAAGCGTTATTGCTTGCGGCGGGCTTGCGGGTGATGTAATACCATTCTGCCAGACTGAAATTGAAATTGAACCTTATCTGACACTAAACGGTCTTAATCATATATATAAATTGAACCAAAGGAAAGGTAAATCTACATAATCGATTGCATCAAGCAGTCTTTTATAATAAATTTACGTTGCATCTGCAAAGCAGGGCGACAGTAAGGAGTTCGCATATGACAAACCAAAATCGGAGCAGGACGCTCCACCTGACGCTCTTGGCGATGTTAAGCGCCATCATCGTACTTATGGCCTTTACCCCATTGGGGTATTTGAAAGTCGGACTGGTGGAAATTACATTTCTGACAGTACCTGTAGTAATCGGAGCAATTATCTTAGGTCCGCTGGACGGAGCGATATTAGGCGCGGTATTTGGGTTGACGAGCTTTGCTCAATGCTTTGGAACAAGCGCGTTCGGAGCCGCAATACTGGGTATTAGCCCGGTTTTTACATTTATCGTATGCCTGGTCCCGAGAATATTGATCGGAATCATCAGCGGATATTTATCCAAATGGCTTGAAAAAAAGCAGGTAGAAGATATTATTAACTATGTTTTTTCATCCCTTGCGGGCGCGTTGACAAACACTGTTTTTTTTGTAGGATTGGTTATTTTGCTGTTCGGACAGACCGACTATATTCAATCATTCGGGGACAGTCTTATAAAAATAATCGGAGCCTTTATTACTACAAATGCTGTTATCGAGGCGATAGTATGCACCGTATTGGGAACTGTCATAGCAAAAGCGCTTGTATTTGCAAGAAAGAAGCTAACCTGACAATCATATAACAAAAATCACGCCCGCTGAATATCCAGCGGGCGTAGTTTATTTTACCGTTATTTATTTAAGCTCGGCGAAGTACTTGATTGTACGAACCATCTGGCTTGTGTATGAGTTCTCGTTGTCGTACCACGAAACAACCTGAACATGATAAAGGTCATCGCTCAGCTGAGAAACCATCGTCTGGGTAGCGTCAAAGAGGGAACCATAGCTGATTCCGATAATATCGCTGGATACTATCTGATCAGTATTATAGCCGAAGGAATCGGAAGCGGCAGCCTTCATAGCTTCGTTGATGCTGTCCTTTGTAATATCCTTACCCTTAACAACCGCAACGAGTATGGTTGTAGAACCTGTGCTTACCGGAACACGCTGTGCCGAGCCGATAAGCTTGCCATTAAGCTCGGGAATAACAAGGCCGATCGCCTTTGCTGCACCTGTGGAGTTAGGTACAATATTTACAGCAGCCGCTCTTGCACGTCTGAGGTCGCCCTTCGGGTGAGGACCGTCAAGGGTCATCTGGTCGCCGGTATAAGCATGTATCGTTGACATGATACCGCTTTGAATGGGAGCGTAATCGTTAAGCGCTTTTGCCATCGGAGCAAGGCAGTTGGTTGTGCATGAAGCCGCAGAAATGATAGTATCTTCGGCTTTGAGAATGTTCTCGTTAACGCCGTAAACGACAGTGGGAAGGTCATTACCTGCGGGAGCGGAAATGACTACTTTCTTTGCACCTGCGTTTATATGAGCCTGCGACTTTTCCTTGGAGGTATAAAAACCCGTGCATTCAAGAACAACATCAACACCGAGCTTACCCCAGGGGAGATTATTTGCGTCCTTCTCCTTATAAATAACAATCTCTTTTCCATCTACGATGATGGAATTGTCAGTTGACGAAACCTTATCAGCAAGAGCGTATCTGCCCTGAGCTGAATCATACTTCAGGAGATGAGCAAGCATAACCGGGCTTGTAAGATCGTTTATCGCGACTACCTCATAACCCTTAGCACCGAACATTTGTCTGAACGCGAGACGACCGATACGACCGAATCCGTTAATTCCAACTTTTACTGCCATAATTGAATATACCTCCAAAATTAAAATTAATATTATCATTTTCTTTACAGCATATAAATTGTTTCAAAGCTTATTTTATACCAAAATTAGCTAAAATACAAGTGCTTAACTAAAATTCCCCGAAAATAATAAAAAGCGAGCCTCTGCAAAAAATATTTTGGTAAAATCAACCAAAAGGCTTCTAAACGAGCTCTCTGATTCTGAGCTTAACTCCCGCCTTCTTTGCTATTTGCTCGCAGGCGGATATTTCATCCTCGCTCAGAGTTTGTCTTACTACCGAAAACAATACATTCTTAACATACGGAACACATTCCCTGCCGAACTCGATAAGAGCTTCGTATGCTTTTTTTCCGTAAACGGGAAGGCACATCTTTTCGTAGCTCTCCGCATCTGCTGCATTCAGGCTTATTGATACAGTATCGATAATATGCTTAAAAAGCGGAGCGATATTGCGTTTGTTTATAAGACTGCCCTGACCGTTTGTGTTTATTCTTATGGGTTTTTTATACTTCTCTTTCAACACCTTAGCAGTTTCCAACAGGGTATCTATGCGGATTGTAGGCTCACCGTAACCGCAGTAAACAATCTCGTCATATTTACTCATATCGTATTTTTCAAAGTCTGCAAGAACCTCCTCGACAGTCGGCTCACGTTCAAGCCATAAGGAATCGCTCCCGTATGCTCCATCTCCGTTATTTCGTATACAGAAGCTGCAGCGGTTTGTGCAGCGGTTTGTAAGGTTTACATATATGCCGTTTCCGACTATATAGGTGATAGTCATTATAATCCCCACTCTTTTTATGGTAAAAATAGCTACAAAAATCAATTTGTTTTAGGTTTTTTAACGCATATTATTCTACATTATTCTAAAAAGTCTTTTTGCATTGGCGGAGGTAACGCTTTCGATATGCTCCACAGAACATCCTCTTATCTGTGCGATTTTCTCTATCGTATAAACCAACCTGCCCGAATCGTTCCGCTTTCCCCTGAAAGGGTAAGGCGTCAGATAAGGACAGTCGGTTTCGACTAATAGTTTGTCCTCATCGATAATACTGACAACTTCAGGCAGTCTTGCGGCGTTTTTAAAGGTAACAACGCCAGAAACAGAGATATACCATCCCGCTTTCATCAGTATTTTTGCACTCTCGACACTGCCCGAATAGCTATGGAAAACACCCCTCACATCAGGATAAGCGAGTGCAGCCTGAATACATTCCGCATGTGCGTCACGGTCGTGGATAATAACAGGATACCCGGTTTTTTCAGCAAGCCGCATTTGCTCTGAAAAAACCTTTCTTTGTAGTTCCCTCGGCGGCTCGTCATAATAAAAATCAAGCCCGATCTCGCCGATCGCGACAACTTTTTCATTCCTCAATAGCTGTTCAAGCTGATTGATATAATCTGACGGTGCGTCGGCAGCAAGATGCGGGTGCAGGCCGACCGCGGCATAAATCTGCTCGTAGCTTTCCGATAGCGAAATCGCTTTTTGAGAAGTGGCTATGTCGCATCCGACGGTTATTATATTCGTGACGCCTTTAGCGCCGAACAAATCTTTTAAAAGGTATTCCCTGTCCCCGTCAAAGAGCGCATCGTCATAATGTGCGTGAGTATCAAACATCGTCTATCTTACCTGACTGCCTATCTCTGTTTTATCGTCAACAAAAACAACCCTGACTTCGTCCCCGCTGGAGGCGGCAAGAATCATTCCGTTGCTGTCTATACCTTTAAGCTTTATGGGCTTTAAATTTGTGATTATAATCAGTTTTTTACCTATAAGGTCGGCAGGGGAGTAGTATTCTGCTATTCCGGAAACAACCTGCCTTTTTTCTGTGCCTATATCGACGATCAACTTTAAGAGCTTATCCGATTTAGGTACAGGCTCACATTCACAGACCTGACCGACGGTGAGCTTTACTTTATTAAAATCATCGATGCCGATTATTGATTCGGCAATAGTATTATCACCTTTTGCATTATCGGGCTCAGCTTGTTGCTTTTTATCCTTTTCGAGTCCCTCGAAAAATTTCTTCTCGTCAATACGGGCAAACAGCATCTTCACCTCTCCGAGCTTTCTGCCCGTAGCCGGATAAGTGAATTCGCCGATATTCCCGAAATCTAAATCGTTCTTTGAGAAAGAGTAGATATCAGCGATTATCTCAGATGTCTGCGGTATAAACGGAAGGAGAATAACTGCGGTGGTTCTTATCCCTTCAACAAGGTTTGACAGCACATCGGCGAGCTGTTCTCTTTTGCTCTCATCCTTCCAGAGAGTCCACGGTGTAGTTTCGTCAATATATTTATTGCACGCTTTTAAGAGTCCCAAAACAACTTCTGTGGCGTCCGAGACAAAATAATCATCCATCAGGTTGACATAATCCAAAACTGTCTTTTTTGAAACACTTTTAAGAGTTGCCGAAAAATCATCGTCTCTGCCGCTGTTGGATGGTATAACGCCCCCGAAATACTGGTTAATCATCGCTGCTGTACGGGAAATAAGGTTACCGAGCGTGTTTGCAAGGTCGGAATTGGTACGCTTTATCACAGCTTCATAAGTAATGCTGCCGTCGTTATAATATCCCATTTCGGAGAGAAGAAAATACCTTACGGCATCCACACCGAAAAGCTTTATAAGGTCGTCTCCATAAAGAACATTTCCCTTTGACTTGCTCATCTTATCGGTGCCGAACAAGAGCCAGGGATGACCGAGCACCTTTTTAGGCAGAGGCTCTCCGAGTGCAAGCAGAAAAACCGGCCAGTAAATCGTATGAAAGCGGACAATATCCTTGCCGATGACATGAAGATCGGCAGGCCAGTATTTTTTATACAGCTCTCCCGAACCCTCGGGATTGTAGCCGAGAGCGGTTACATAGTTTGAGAGTGCATCGAGCCATACATAAACCACATGACCTTTTGCAAACTCCACAGGAATTCCCCAGTTGAATGAGCTCCTCGAAACGCAGAGATCCTGCAGTCCCGGCTTAAGAAAGTTGTTTATCATCTCGTTCTTCCTCGAAACCGGTACGATAAAGTCATTTTCATTTATATATTCCAAAAGCTTATCCTGATACTTGGACATCTTAAAGAAATATGCCTCTTCTTTCGCAGGAATGCATTTTGCTCCGCACTCAGGACAGCAGCCGTCAATAACCTGTGTTTCCGTCCAAAAAGATTCGCAGGGAGTGCAGTATTGTCCCTCATACGCGCCCTTATATATATCGCCCTGTTCATAAAACCTTTTGAACATACTCTGAACAGCCTTGACATGGTAATCGTCTGTCGTCCGTATGAATTTATCATAGCTTATATTAAAGGAATCCCAGATATTTTTAATCTCTGAAGAGACCTTGTCAACATATTCCTTTGGTGAAACGCCGCTTTCCTCTGCATAACTCTGTATCTTCTGACCGTGTTCGTCCGTGCCGGTGAGGAAGAAAACATCGAAGCCGCGCATCCTTTTATAGCGTGCGATAGCGTCCGTTAGGATTATTTCGTATATATTGCCGATATGGGGCTTTTTCGACGCATACGCAATTGCGGTGGTGATATAGAACTTATTTTTCATTTGAATGACCTCTTTTTATTGTTCTTAGTCTGGTAAAAAAATCCGTTAGCAGGGAAGTACACTCCTTTTCAAGCACACCTCCGGTAACCTCGTAGAAATGATTGAATGCATAATCGGAAATATTGAAAACACTCCCGTAAACGCCGGCTTTATAATCATAACCCCCGAAAACGACGCGTTTTATGCGCGAATTGATTACCGCTCCGGCACACATGGCACAGGGCTCGATAGTTACATAAAGCGTACAGTCCTCAAGCCTCCATGCAGACAGCTTTTTGCATGCTCTGTTGATAGCGACGAGTTCGGCATGGAGAAGGGAATTGTTTTTTTTCTCACGCAGATTGTACCCGCTCGATATTATCTTGCCGTCCTTCACGATAACTGCACCGATGGGAACCTCACCGATAGCGGCGGCTTTTTTTGCTCTTTTTATCGCCTGTTTCATGAAAAAAACGTCGTCCATAATTTCAAAAACCAATCAAAAAAGTATGTGTAAATCAGTAAGGAGATATATAAGCATATGAATATTATCGTCGATATGCTTGCAAGCGACAGCCCGAAATACTGTCTTGTGGAAATCACCGGCTTGCTGGGAGGAGTGACACTGTACAGTACCCGGTTTTTAAAAAATCCGGTACTTGAAAAATATGCGATACCGACGACGGCGGTTATCATCAGAATTATGGCAAGAAGACCGATTATGAAAACACCTAAACTGATAGAACCCCCAAAGTTGCTTACGAATGCTACGTTAAGAGATAAGGAGTTGTTGACGAGATGAATCAGTGTACCATACCATATAGAGCCTGTTTTGATGTAAATAAAACCCGCCAACAGTCCGAACACCGTTGCGAAAATAACCTGCGGCGGGTCGATATGCATCAAACCGAATATGACGCTTGAGCTGATAAGCGCAAAACTCCTGCCGTAGGGCATAAGCGAACGCAGTACCAAACCTCTGAAAGCCCATTCCTCAAATATTGCAGGTATAAATGCCGCCAACACATAGTAAAGGATTATACTCGACGGTGAGGAAGGCATATATACTTCCTGCGGCAATTCTCTGAACACATCGAATGAATCGCCAAAAACAATAATAACTATGAAGTTTACAATGTACCCCGCTCCTATGGAAAACGGGATATAAAGCCAAAATCTTCTCGGAACATCGGTATTTAGCTTAAAAGCACTGGAGGGCTTTATATGCATAAGCTTTGCAAAGACAAAATAGGGTAGTACGGTTGTGATCAGAGAAACTATGATATTTATAATCAGAATAAAAGTTTCTGTATTCAATACGGAAAACACTTGGTTATATGACTGTTCAAAAGAAGCGGATGACAAAGAGGATACAAGCCAGCCGAAAATACTTGATAAAATATCAATGACAGTGCCGATTAATTTGTCCTGGACAGCGGTTATGAAAAACAGTAAAGCAAGCATTATTACTGAACATCCGACCACATATCCAAAGACCTTTTTTGCTTCTTTTATATGGTGTTCTTTCAGTTCTGTTTCACGATGACTGATATTAACCAGTTCCAACCCCAAGATCCCTCCCTTATCGAATATATTAAAATATTGTACCACAACGGGACGAGTAAATCAATTACTTTTTTAGCATGCCGGTTTTTTATAAAAATTCAGGCTTTTTCAATCTGCTCTCTTTGTTTCGTTTATTGTTCTCGCGCTGTAGTTATTCTCCAGCTGACCGAGAGGGAAGGGCGGTGCCGCTAAAGGCTTAACAGCGATTGACATCAAAAGCGTGGGGTTATCATCCGCCGCTATTCGGTTTGAGCTGAACTCGCCGCACGATCGGCAGCGGTGGATTATTGCCCATTCGCCGTTTTTTCTTACCCATACACCAATCGGATCCATTATTCCTCCGCAAAGAGAAGCACGGTCTCCGGGTTCGTCGTCGACATGAACGCTTGACAGGCAGTTGGGACAATGGTTGCGGTGGCGGCTACCCGCGCCCTGCGGAGCAATCGGATGCTTGCAAACAGCGCAGTTGAAACTATCTGTACAGGCGTTTTTTCGATAATCCGATTTTTTAAACTCTTTTTGTAATTTAGATATTCCCTTGTTTCTTTTTTTCTTATCCAGTAGAGCTTTAGTTTTGTTTTCGGAAAACCTTGATTCGCTTTTTAAACTCATATAGCTCTCCCATCTTTTTAATGGGAGTTTTCCCTCCGTTATTGCATTTCGTATGGCACAATCAGGCTCGTTTCCGTGTGTGCAGTCACTAAACTTGCATTTACCGAGAAAATCCTCAACATCAGAAAAAGCCTCGCTCAATCCCTCTGAAGCGTTCCACATACCAAGCTCACGCATACCGGGAGTGTCCATTACAATCACTCCGTTTTTCAGTAAGATGAGCTGACGTAGTGTGGTAGTATGGCGGCCTCTGGAATCACTTTCTCGGATTTCGTTTACATCCATTATCCGTTCGCCCGCCAATGTATTTACAAGCGTTGATTTTCCGGCTCCCGAAGAACCGAGAAGGACTATGGTTTTTCTCGGTTTAAGATATTCTGAAATGCTCTCAAGGCCGCTGCCCGTTTTTGCGCTGACAACAAAAATCCCAATACCGGCGGCAATCTTTTCAACCTGACGTACCTGTGTTGAATAATCGTCCACAAGATCCGATTTTGTAAGAATTATGACCGGGATACCGCCGCTATTCCACGAAAGTGCGATATAACGCTCAATCCTCCTGATATTAAAATCATTGTTGAGTGAGCAGAGTATGAAAACATAATCGAAATTAGCAGCTATTGCCTGATCTCGATGTCCGCTTGAAGACGGGTCGAGCCGTGAGAAAAAGGATTTTCTCGGCAGTGTTTTTGTGATAATACTGTCGCCGAGCTCATTGTATTCTATCAGCGCAAAATCTCCCACGGTCGGGAAAAGTTCGTTTTCTCCGACTCCGTAATATATGGAGCTTTTTAGCCGGGCAAAACCTATGCCATGTGCGCAGACTATTTCATAACGCTCCCTATGAACCGCCGTAATACGCGCGACTTTGTTTTCATCGATTTCCGGTTTCGGTGTATAACCGTATTTATATATTTGTGTCATTAAAATCTCCTGATAAAAGTGTTTTTTTATATTTTATTTCGCTTATAATTTCAAAAACCTGTGAGAAATGAATCATAATGCATCCTTCCTTTCGTTTTGAAAATGGGTATAAAAATACCGCATAAAGCAGCCTTTTCGGCAGCTCTTGCGGATTCAGAAACGTATGTCATTTTTATAAAACACATAAAAAAAGACACGCCGTCCGGATCGTGTCGTATAACATTCATATGATGTTAAAGCAAACAGCCTCACGAAAGGTTACTTTAAATATTCAATTGATGACGACATCCATCATCATGCCGGCTTCCATTAATAGCAGCTCCTTTCGGTAAAAGATAAGATTTCTCTTTCTGGACAAAACTATATCATAAGTATTTACAAATGTCAAGAGTAATATTTAATTTTTATAAAGTTTTTTGTCTGCGCCGGCTTAACAGAAACCGGCGCAGCAACTGTTATATATTAAAAGATTTTATTCCCTTGTATTCCGCCTTGCTGCCGAGTTCCTCCTCTATTCGCAGCAAGCGGTTATATTTTGCAACGCGCTCGCTCCTTGAGGGAGCTCCGGTTTTTATTTGTCCCGCACCTACCGCAACGGCGATATCAGCAATAGTGGTATCTTCGGTTTCGCCCGATCTGTGGGAAATAACCGTTGTAAATCCTGCTTTTTGTGCGGTAGAAATCGCATCGAGGGTTTCAGTTAAAGTACCTATCTGATTGAGCTTGATAAGAATGGAGTTTGAAACGCCAGAATCGATTCCCTTTTTCAGACGCTTTGTGTTGGTGACATACAAATCATCACCGACAAGCTGAACATTTTTGCCGATTCGTTCGGTCAGCAGTTTCCAGCCCTCCCAATCGTCCTCCGCAACGCCGTCCTCAAGAGATATTATCGGGTACTTCGCGATGAGCTGCTCCCAGTAAGCAACTAAATCCTGTAGCGTCATTTTCCGCTTTTTTTTCGGAAGAAGGTAAGAACCGTCCTGATTATACCATTCGCTTGAGGCAGCATCAAGAGCTATCCTGAATTGATTGTCTGTGTTATATCCCGCTTTTCCAATCGCTTCCATAATCAGCTTAATCGCATCTTCATCGTCCTTTAGATTGGGAGCAAATCCGCCCTCATCTCCAACGGAGGTGGCAAGACCTTTTTCCTTGAGGAGCTTTTTCAGACAATGGAAAACCTCCGCACACCAGCGCAGACCCTCCGAAAAGGACGGCGCACCCACAGGCATTATCATAAATTCCTGTATGTCAACATTGTTTGTAGAATGCGCACCGCCGTTCAGGATATTCATCATGGGTACAGGAAGGATATGAGCGTTCTCTCCGCCGATATACCGGTAAAGCGGCAAACCGAGTGATGACGCCGCCGCTTTAGCCGCAGCAAGCGACACCGAAAGAACTGCGTTCGCGCCAAGAATGGATTTATTCTCCGTGCCGTCGAGGACAATCATCGCATTGTCGATCCCACTCTGGGAAAAAGCATCCATTTCCAAAATACGACCGGCAATAACATTGTTCACGTTTTCAATCGCTTTCAAGACCCCTTTTCCCTGATAACGCGCCATATCTCCGTCGCGAAGCTCGACTGCCTCGTACGCTCCCGTAGAAGCACCCGATGGAACTGCGGCGACGCCTGTTGAGCCGTCTGAGAGGGTTATTTCCGTCTCGACGGTGGGAAAGCCTCTGGAATCGAGGATCTCTCGTGCGTGTACCCGGCGAATAAACGTTTTACTCATTATTACCAGACCCCGTTTCAATGTAAATTTTGCTTTTAAAAATCCAATAAAGCTCCGTTGCTTGCAGGCTGTTTATTATTTTATCCATTTATTCTTAGTTTTATGTCAGCTGAAAGCCACATCTAAAACCATCATTAAAACAAATCCCGCCATAGCACCCAATGTTCCCGCATTTGTGTGCTTGCTGTGGGATTCGGGAACAAGCTCGTCAATGACAACATAAATCATCGCTCCTGCGGCGAAGGAGAGCATAAAAGGCAGGATATCTATTACTGTAGCTGCCAATAACGCACCGATAACTCCGGCAAATGGCTCAACCACACCTGAAAGTGCGCCGATAGCAAAGGATTTTCTTTTTGAATAACCCTCGCCACTGAGCGGAAGTGATATTGCCGCACCCTCCGGTAGGTTCTGGAGCGCCATTCCGGTCGCAAGCACTAATGCACTCGCAAGATCGGAGTCTGAACCGGAAGCGAGCGCAAAGGAAAGGCCTACCGCCATACCCTCAGGGATATTATGAAGAGTAACGGCTAAAACAAGCAGCGTTGATTTAGGGAGCGAGCACTTTATTCCCTCAGGATTATCGGCATCCGTATGCAGGTGAGGCAGGAGCTTGTCGAGCATAAACAGGAACAAGCCTCCTGTTAAAAAGCCTGCCGCTGCGGGCAGCCATGCATTTTTACCCTGCTGGTACGACATTTCTATAGCGGGTATAAGTAGCGACCATACCGAAGCCGCAATCATCACACCTGAGGCGAATCCGAGAAAAACCTTTTGCATAATACCGCTGTTTTTGTCTTTTACAAAAAATACAGCGGCAGCACCGACAACGGTTGCGAAAAATGTTATTCCCGTACCGAGTAAGGCAAGTATAATGGGTGAATCAGTGTTTATCATATGTTTCTCCGCTTAAAAAATTATTCTTTGGTTTGCTTCTTGAATACCGATTTTGGCTGACCGCAAACCGGGCAGGTATAATCCGAAGGCAGGTCCTCAAACGGTATTTCACCATCATAAACATACCCGCATACGCTACAGATATAACTGTTATTATTCTTTTCTTCTGCGATATAAGTCGGAGCGTTCTTGGGGCTTTTTCCCTTAATAACCTTATGATAATATGAATAAGTCATAGGTGTGTCATTTCCGATAACATCGGCGTCGGTAACCCTGCCAAGAAAAACGGTATGTGTTTCGGTCTCCATACTGTCGATTACCTCGCAGGTTATATAAGCGCAGCATTCCGAAACAACCGTCATTCCGTCATGGATTTCATGCTCTACCGATGTAAATTTATCGGTATCTCTTCCGCTTTTGAATCCGAATGTCCCGATAACCGAGGGATCGCATTTCTCCCCCAATATGGATACTGCAAACCTTCCGCTTTTCTTAATGCAGGAGTTAGTATAGTTGTCATGGTTTATACTGATAGCGACAGTAGCGGGTTCGGAAGTAATCTGCATGACGCTGTTGGCTATGCATCCGGTAGGACGGTCATTGTCCCAGACAGAGACCAGATATATCCCGTACGAAAGACTCCAAAAAGCTCTTTTATTCATTTTTACCCCTTTTTTATCTTATCGATAATACTTACTATTTATAATTTAGCATAAAAAAGCATTAAGGTCAATAAAAAATTACTCTACTCCAACCATTTATTGAAAAAAAGTCACCCTTATAGAGTGACTTTTGAGTTAATATTTAAAACAATCCGCTTTATAACTAAACTATCTGCACCTTAAAAAGATTAGTGTTGACCGCTGTATCAAGGGTAATGCTTGAGGTTATAACCACTCTGTCACTGTTCGATAATATATCATACTTTCTCTCCCGAGAGTATTACTGCGGAAGTTACGTCAAAAACTTCGTTGGCAACATCGATGATTTCTGTACTTGTAGGATACGGATTATTTATCATCGCCGAATATCTGCCTACCGGTCAATGTAAAGGTCAGGCCTTTCGTAAGAAGGGTTTTACCGTTTAGAAATTTCCATAACCTGATTATCAGTCTATTCCGAACTCAGCGGGGTCGATTTCACCGAAAAAGGTCTCCCAGGGCAGAACCTCCGCATTCGCACAGGAAGCAAAGGTTTTGCGGAGCATTACGCAATAATACCTTGCTTTCATGCGCAGGTTTTCGTTTTCGGCGAAAATTTCGGTCATTTTTCCCTCAACATGTGATATATACATCTTCTGAAAAATCACGGCACGGTCCTCGGTGGGGAAGGTTCTTGAATATTGGTCATAAAACCATACCTCCGTTGAGCCGTTGTCATAAGGAGTGTAAGCGTTGTCATAATCTTCAGTATATGAGTTTGAATATGCTTCTCCGGAAATGCTAACGGGCAGCAGATCGTTCCAGCCTGTAATAAAGCTACTGGATGCTTTTATATCGATAAGATGGGAAACTTCGTGTACTATGGTTTCTAAAAACAATGTATCGCTACACTGCGTGTCCATGATTATCAGTGGATGCTTACCGATCTGTGCGGCAATCCCATCGACATTGCCTCCGGTGGAAGTATATGTCGGTTTTACACACATATATAGCCAGATCTCGTTTCCGTCTCCTATTTCATCTAACATCCCTTCGGGGAAATAATCAAGAAAACCCAACAATGCCTGTATTTTTGTTCTTACAGACTCTTCTTCCGAAACACCGTTCGAGGTGAAAAAATCAAGTACTATGTCATTCTCGCCGTATAAAACTCTTATTCCGTAGGTATCGAGTAAAGCTTGGGCAAGGATGATCGTTTCGGTGCTGCCTGTCCATTCGGGAATAGATTCATCGTTCAGCTCTTCATCGTCCGCTTCTGTTAGGACAATATTTTCGTATCCGTCAGTTTCGTTGAGGTGGTATAGATAATACATAACCTTTTCAGACTCATAATCCGCCGAGATTATAAGCAGTAGCTCGTTCCCGCAGAACAGCAGTTTGCCGACACTGCCCTCAACCTTAATTCCGGGCGACACCTTACTGCTTGAAAGGTCATATATCCTGATAACATCAAACATATCGTCATGACTGATTGTAGCGAATTTATTATCGCCGGAAGCTAATGGATTTTCATCTTCACTATGAACGGGGGTCATCGTATGCAGATTGTTTTCGAGCGGTGTTATTACAAAGTAATCACTCTGCCTATATATTTCGTAATCGGTCGAAACAAATTGCATATTGATGCCGGAAATCAGGGTTTCAGCCTTTTTTTGCTCCGGTGATATTTTTATAATTCCCGAATCAAAATCCCTTAGATAAAAACACCCGTCCTTGTATCCGACAACGGCGCTGTTTCGGGAAACACTTTCGAGTTCCTCCGAAATACCAGACGAAAACGAATAAATCATCATCATCCCATCGTTAGCTCTGTTGTAAATCATATACTTACCATCGGCGTCCACATAGGCGAGGTATCCTATTGTTCCACGTTCAAAAACAGTATCCCGGTAGGTTTCGCTACAGTTTTTATCGTAATAAACCACCTCTGAGGAAGTAATCGAAATGGTAAAAAATCCACCGAAATTCATCTCTCCGGTAACCCAGAAATCCTCAGCCAAAGAGACCTCGCCTAAAATCGTATGACTTGAAAGCGAATAAGTAATAATTCTCATAGAGCTCGTATCTAAACCGGGTGAAATATACTCGAGCCGCAGCACATCACCGCTGACAAACGCTTCTATTAACTGACTGAACTCATCTATTCCGTTATCAAATCTATATAATCCATTTGTTTCGGTTTCTATTGCATTTGAAGGGATTCCAATCCCGTTATCGATAGATTCTTCCGTAGGGGATTTGCTGGAGAAATTATCTGTGTGCGAAATACTGCCGGAGGTAATTTTCGTGCACCCGACAAGATTTAAGCAAAGCAGAACAACGATGATAAGTAATAGGTTTATTTTCATAACAGACCTCTAATTTTATTATAATCCGCCACTGTAATTGACGAAATACTTCAGTACATTCTATCACAAAAAACCGATAAGTCAATACGGGATGAGGGCAAAAATAACCGCTAAAAAACGAGTTTCGGGCTTGACACAAAACATATCCGGTGTTATAATTAATGTATAATAATGATCCTTCTGATCTGATTTTGAACATAGCGAATCAAACCGAAAAAAACGCCTATTAAATAGAATAATTTTCGGCGTATTTATGCTTTTTTATTTAATATAATATATTTATTAAGTATGTTCTCATATTAAGCATATTAAGCATAAAAAGGAAAAGCGAGAAAGGAATGGTCATTTTATATGGAAAGTATCAGAAAAATCATGTCCAAACGGAATTCGGGTATTTTTTTACGTGTCATTCCGGGGCACTTCGCCACTTCAAACTCACATATCAATTATTATATTGATATGTCGCTCATGAAATCAAGACAGAGCGAGGCGAGTGCTATTGCACGGGCGATTTCCGGGCAGTATTGTTATACTACCGTGGTGGATACCATCGTGTGTCTTGACGGGTGTGACGTAATCGGCGCATATCTCGCAAATGAGCTCACAAACGCAGGCATCGTATCCATGAACGCTCACCAGACGATTTATATTACCCCGCCGGAATTCTCAAGCTCGGGACAGCTGCTATTCAGAGAGAACCTGCTGCCGATGATAAACGGAAAGCATATCCTGCTACTGCTTGCTTCCGCGACAACAGGAAAAACAATCGCAGAGGCAATAGATGCGATAAGGTATTACAGAGGAGTTGTAGTTGGTGTATCGGCAATCTTTAGCGCTGCTTCTGAGGTGTACGGACTTCCCATCAATGCTCTTTTTACAACTGAGGACCTGCCCGATTATAAGACCTATTCAACCTGCGGATGTAAATTGTGCGACGAGGGAATACAGCTCGATGCGCTCGTAAACGGTTTTGGATATGCAAGACTGAAATAATCAGAAATCAAATCAATAATCAAAGGGTCGATTCAATTCGTAATACGAACTGCAACCGACCCTTTATTTGTTTATGTACGGATTGTCACTTAGCACTATATTAAACGCTTCAACCACTGCGGGGTCATATTTCGTACCTGCAAGAGATGATATTTCATTGAGCGCTTCCGACTTGCTGAGCTTAAGTGTTGTCCTGTCCCCGGTGTTATGGTCATATGCTTCCGCCACCGCTATTATTCTTGAAATCAGGGGGATCTCTTCACCCTTTAACCCCTTGGGATAGCCGCTTCCATCCCATCGCTCATGGTGATAATATACATATTCGGATAAATCAAGTGTTTCATCAAACAGGCTCAGGATTCTGTATCCCACGGCGGGATGCTGATGGACCTCCTCTTTTTCCTCCTTTTTAAGTTCGGATTTCTTACATAGAATTTTGAAATCCAATGTAACTTTACCGATGTCATGATAAAATCCGGCGTCTTTGAGCAACTTTATATCGGTTTCGGGCAATCGCATAACCCTGCCGATTTCCTGACACAAAAGACTGACATTTTCTGAATGCTCTTTTTCAAGCGGCAGTGCCGTATGAAGTGAATCTACTATTGTCTGAAAAATCTCGTCGTTTATTTTTTTATGATTAATGGATTTGTCCTTGTACATTTCACCTTCGGCAATCTCCATTACCCTTTCTATGAAATCGTTCTTCTTGCTCTTGACATCATAACCGAACGCCATGCTGCACTTAAAAGAAATTACCTTGATAGCAGATAGTTCCTTTTTTATTTCTTGAACGATCCCCTCTGCCGATTGCGCATCGGTATCGGGCATTAGAATTATAAACTCATCACCGCCTACACGCGCCAAAATATCCCGCTCGCGGCATACCTTACGCAATACATCCGCACATGTCTTTATAAGTTCATCGCCCGCAGAGTGTCCAAAAACGTCGTTTGTGAGCTTTAAGCCGTCAATATCCGCATAAATTACAGCTATGGGCAGGTTATTTTCGGTATCCATCTCTTTTGCAATGCTTGTAAAATACCCTCTGTTAAACAACCCTGTTAGCGAATCGAAGCAGCTCAGATATTTTATTCTTCGTTCGATTTCTTTTTGTTCGGTAATGTCCATAAATGTTATTACGGAACCCGTTATAGTGCCGTCTTTATATAGTGGTGCAGAGGTGTACTGCACTTCAATGAATGAGCCGTCAGCTCTCCAGAAAACCTCGTCATGGGAATTTATGCTCTTTCCGGTACGCAGGGTCTGCATAATCCTGCATTCATCTGCGGTTATTTTCTTTTCGTTGCGTGTTTTGTTATGTACAAGCTCATGCAGGTTTATGCCGATAAAATCTTCCGGTTTTTTATAATTAAGTAATCTGGCTGCGCTCTCGTTGCAGAAGGTGATTATTCCGTCAGAGTTTATTCCGCATATACCTTCTCCGGCAGAATCAAGTATTAGCTGCAGCTTGTTTTTGTTATATTCAAGAGCTTTGTTTACGGTAAGTAGCTCTATGTTCCTTTTTTCTAAGAATTCCGCGGTTTCCTTTCTGCTCACTTCAAAATTGTAAACAAGAAGCGATACGACCAATAAAGAGAAAAATATATTCAAAAAAGAATCGAAAGAGAGTTCCGCTGTATCCATCTTGCCGTGCCGTAATATCTCTCCGGTTGTTATGGCAAGTGTGAAAAGCAAAGTAATAAAGGTCCCCTTTTTATGCCCCAACAGAAAAAATACGACCGGAGGCAGCGTAAAAAACCAGCAAAAGGAATACTCTTTGATGTCCTTTGATAAAAGATATCCTGCAAGCGTGATAAAATGGGTTACGACGGCAAGATGCGTTGACATTGTGAGATTTTCTTTGACATGAAAATAAAGCAATGTGATTACCGCCATAATCGCACCGACTAAATTTATTATGGCAATGTCATACTGACGAGTAATCACCAGATTCGCTACTGTAAAATATGCGCACACTACTACAAATGCTGCCAGTGCGCTGTTAAGTAGGTAAACCTTTCTATACTCGGGGGATTCTATGGTGAAGCGATGGTTATTTGTGACGAATTTCTTGAAGAGTTTCTTTATCAATGTGACGCCTCATTATCCGCAATATAAAATCACTGATTTATTTTATATATTGTAAACGATTCTTATCAAAAAGTCAATGTTTGATGCGGTTGTATCTAATAATGTAGCGTAAAAAATATGCATATTTGTTAATAGCCTATTGTAAAATAGTAACGATTGTAGTAAAATATTAACAAATATATTTAAGGAGGATTTTATAGTGAAAAAAACAGCTTTGATCATTTGTATTATGCTTGTTATGATTCCTTTGATTTGTATGAATGCGCTTGCGGAGGCGGATACTGTTACTGTCTATAAGACCACCGTTGCTCCGGAGATCGACGGCGAGCTTGACGATTGTTACAGACCGGTGGCGAATACCATCGAAAACGACGATTTATTTAATGTACTGACTACTACGGACGGTATTAAGACCGATGTCGACTTTTATGCCTGCTGGGATGATGACTTTTTCTACATATACGTGAAAGCTGCGTGCAACGAGCCTCATATAGCTTATCAGGACGATGAAATAGATCATTTTATTTTCAACGCACATTATATGATGACCGCAATCTGCCCCGACGATTCTACGAAAAGCGTATATACGGGAGCAGAGGCGGGCGGCGGCTGGAAATGGGGCACTTTGGACTCAGCTAATTTAATGTATGAATGGACTGTGATAGAGGATTCCAACGACGAAAAAAATGTCATTTCCAATCATTTTAATAATGTTGAGAGCAAAGCGGGCTTTAAGTACGATGTCAAGTCGGGCGGCGGGTTTGATTGTTATGAGCAGAAGATCCCGATGAAGCTGCTTGTTACCTCTCAGGTAAAGAATGGGCTTATACCAAAGCCAGGCGCAATCTTCGGTTTTGGCTTTGCAATCGGCTTTACAGACACGGGTACAGGCTACGATGGTGATAAGAACACCGTAAAATTAAGCAACTATTTCCTCGATAATAAAATCGTGAACGATCTTACTTTAGTCGAGCTTGCAAGTGATCTTACGGAGGAGAGCAGCGAAGAAGAAGAATCAGTCGAAATATCTGCTGAGACATCTTCGAAGGAACCGGATTTGGAGAAATCCGCTGAGGATAAGAGCAAATCAGAGAGCGAAAAAGCAGATGATGACGATAAAAGTTATAAGAGCGATGATATCGAAAAAGATGAGAGCGAGTCCTTTGACGATTGGTGGATTGTTATCGCAGGCGCAGCTCTGGTAGTAATTGCAGTCACAGTCGTTATTATCAGAAAGAAAAAGACCGAATAAAACTGCATTCTGACAAACTTGATAGTAAACCTTGACAACACAGTTTTGTTGGATTAAAATGTAGGGCATAAATCATTGCCAAAAGATGATTGACGCGAAAATAATGCGAGCGAAAGCAGAGATTTCGTGTATCATCATTGGTTTATACTATTTATGCCTTACAAGGAGCGGAGATTATTATGGATACAATTAAAATCAACAAGGGCAATGTAAAAATGATTGCACACAGAGGTCTTAGCGGTATTGAAAAGGAAAACACGAACACAGCGTTTGTCGCTGCCGGAAACAGGAGTTATTACGGTATCGAGACCGATGTGCATAAAACACTTGACGGTAAATATGTGATTATACATGACTCTGATACTATAAGGGTGGGTCTTGACTGCCTTTCCATCGAGAACTCGACCTTTGATACTATCAGAGGTATTCTGCTTACACAGAAGAACGGCGTAAAGGGCAGAACCGATATAAGGATTCCTTCGCTTCAGGAATATTTGCAGATATGTAAATGTTATGAGAAGGTATGCGTTCTTGAGCTGAAGGGTACTTACACAAAGGAGCAGGTAAACGAGATAGTCGGGATATGCAGACACGAGGAATATCTTGACAGCGTGATTTTTATATCATTCTCACTGCAGAACCTTCAGCTGTTAAGAGAGGATCACCCTGATTTACCCGCACAGTTCCTGACCGGTAAATTCACGGACGATCTCATCGATATACTGATTTCAAACAACCTCGACCTCGATATATATTACGAATCGTTAAACGAGGAAAACGTAAGGCTTCTCAAGGAGAAGAACATTATCATCAACGCCTGGACCTGTGACAACAAGGAAGCCGCCGAAAAGCTTGTCACTCTTGGAGTGGACTTTATTACATCCAATATTCTCGAATAAGAAAGGCTCCGGTTTTCTTTACCGGAGCAACTTTTATAACGCAACAAAGGATAAGAAAGATATGGAAAAAACAGTATCGGAATCAAGAACAGAGCAGGTGCAGATTCTAACTCAGGGTACGCTTAACGGGGATAAGCGGCTGTTCGGCGGAAAACTGATGGAATGGATCGATGTGGTGGCCGCAGTTGTCGCAAGACGGCATTCCGGTTATAACGTCACCACCGCGGTAGTTGATACTTTGCAGTTCAGGCGTGCCGCATATTCAAACGATACGATCGTGTTGAACGGCTATATAACCTATGTGGGCAGAACCTCTATGGAGGTATGCGTAAAGACCTATGTCGAGAACCTGTCCGGAGAAAAAAGCCTTATAAACACTGCCTATATTGTTATGGTTGCTCTGGATGAAAATGAAAATCCCACTGTCGTTCCCGCTTTAAAACTTGAAACATACGAGGAAAAACTTGAGTGGGAGGCAGCAATCAAGCGAAATAATCTGAGAAAAACAAGGCGTAGGGAAAATTATTGATAAAATATTACGCTTTACACTTGAAAAATAAATCTTCAGGTGATATAATGAGCAAAAATCAAAAGCTATGACCGGAAGCAAGTAAGAATGATTTACCGCCTTTCAGAGAGCCGTCGTCCGGTGCGAGACGGCAGGCGCACCATTCCCAATACGTTCCGCGAGCCGCGCACCGAAAAGGAGTTTTCGTTTCATGAGTAGGCTGCGACGGAGGCAAACCGTTAATATGCTCAGAGCAGTCGTTTAATATGCTCTGTAAGACCGTATGCCGTAAGGCTGCGGCAAAATGAGGTGGTACCACGGATAAAATCCGTCCTCTGTTATCCGGCTATGTGCCGATATAGCAAAGGACGTTTTTTTATGTAAATAAGTATTCTGATAAAAAAGGATGATTGTTTTGATAATTACAGATTTTCTTGAAAAAAATGCAAAGCTGTATCCCTCCGAGGTCAGTCTGGTTGAGGTAAACCCTGCTAATCAGCCCGACCGCAATGTTACATGGAGGGAGTATAGCCTGATTGAGACCAGCTCGAAGGGAAAATACCGTCGGGAGATGACCTGGAAGGAATTCGACACAAAGGCGAACCGTTTTGCCAATCTTCTGCTTACGAGGGGTATACAAAAGGGTGACAAGGTGGCGATTCTATTAATGAACTGCCTTGAATGGCTTCCGATATATTTCGGAATCCTGAAAACGGGTGCAATTGCGGTACCGATGAACTACCGTTATACGGCGGATGAGATAAAATATTGCCTTGATCTTGCGGAGGTTAAAACATTAATCTTCGGACCTGAGTTTACAGAGCGTATAGAGCAGGTTTTGAGCCAGTTAGGTAATATAAAAAGCTTTTTCTTTGTCGGCAGCGACAAACCCGGATTTGCGGACAGCTATGACAAGCTATCTTTGTATTGCTCTTCAACCGCTCCTGCTGTTGATTTACAGGAAAGGGACGATGCTGCGATTTACTTCTCGTCGGGAACGACCGGCTTTCCGAAGGCGATACTGCATACGCATCTGTCGCTGGTTTCCGCCTGCTTAACCGAGCAGAATCACCATTCGCAGACGAGAGATGACGTCTTCCTCTGCATACCGCCTCTATATCATACCGGTGCAAAAATGCACTGGTTCGGGAGTCTTGTGTCAGGAAGCAGAGCGGTTATTCTGCGTGGCGTAAAACCGGAATGGGTGTTGCAAACCGTTTCGGATGAAAAGGCGACAATCGTCTGGTTGCTTGTTCCATGGGTTCAGGATATACTCGATGCCATCGAGCGCGGAGAGCTGAAGTTATCGGACTACCGTTTTGACGGCTGGAGACTGATGCACATAGGCGCACAGCCCGTACCACCGAGCTTGATACGCCGCTGGAAGCGGGTTTTCCCAAAACATGAGTATGACACTAATTACGGACTGAGTGAGTCTATCGGACCGGGATGTGTTCACCTTGGCGTTGAGAACATTCATAAAGTCGGCGCCATAGGAAAAGCGGGCTACCAATGGCAGACAGATATTGTCAGCGAGAAGGGCGAGCCGGTAAAGCAGGGCGAAACCGGAGAGCTTATTGTAAAAGGTCCCGGTGTAATGAAATGCTATTACAACAATCCAAAAGCGACCGCAGAGATTCTGAAAGACGGATGGCTTTACACGGGGGATATCGCAAGGATGGATGAGGACGGATTTATTTATCTTGTCGACAGGAAAAAAGATGTAATCATCACAGGCGGAGAGAATATCTATCCCGTACAGATAGAGGACTTTTTAAGAACCCATATGGAAATAAAAGATGCGGCTGTCATAGGTCTCCCCGATAATCGTCTTGGAGAAATAGCCGCGGCGATTATCGAACTCAAGGAAAACTCTACCTGCACAGAAAAGGATATAAATGCCTTTTGTATGGAACTGCCGAGATACAAAAGGCCGAGAAAGATAATATTTGCAAGCGTACCAAGAAACCCCACCGGAAAGATAGAAAAACCCCGCCTGCGCGAAATCTATTGCGGCAAACGTCTTGTTGAAGCGGCAACCACCGATTAAAAGGAAAAATCCGGTTTTATAAAATATCGGAACAGAAAAGAACGGTTATAAAAACTTCATCCCTTTCGTTATTATGTGTAATAACACCACATTTCTAACTTTAGGTTGAAGTTCATACCGCTCTTTTTTATTATTCTTTTTTATATAAAAAACTTTTTTTGAAGCTTTTCTTTAAGTGGTTTGTTGGCATTTATATAAAACAGCACAATTCCTAATATAACAAAGGTTGCCAATGGGTACAGAGACCATACAAGATAATCGCGTGTGAGAAATGCAATGTTTAATAATATCTCTATCGCAAGGTTCATAAATCCAAATAAAATCATAGTAAGCGCTGCAATCGGGAGCTTTTCGGATTTTGTATAAAGGGAAAGAAAAGTGATGAGCATAACGACTGCAGCAACTAAAAGGGTTACAGGAAGTGCAAAATTAAGAAACCAGCCACCCTCAATAGTACGGTCTATATAATATAGATATACTATAATACCTGCGAAATCTATACCAAGACAAGTCACGGAATCAATTTTACTCTTTGCTATCGGCAGAACAATAATAAGATACAGCAGTGCTAACGCACCGGTTACAAATCCGGACCAAACAATCCTACCGTTTATTCCGACATCGCATATAACAGACAGAGCTATCGGAAGCAAAGCCATTAAGGATAACAAACCTATAACGCTGTTCTTGCTTACTTTTTGAGAGGGACTCGGACGATAGGGAGGGTATGGCATCGCCGCTTCAGAATTTACTATATACTTTGGATTTATGACTTCTGTTTTGCATAAGGGGCATTTTTTCTCACTGTCCGCAAGCTCAACGCCGCAGTTTACACAATATGACACCGTTTATTTTCATCCTTTCCGAAAAACGATCAATGCTTATTCCGAAATCTCGTAACGATATTTGTCTCTTTGATTGCTCTCTATTTTTGCAGTAATTCCGAGCTGTTTCAGATTCGTAAAAAACTTTTGCTCAAGCACAGGCTCCTCGATATTTCTTATAAAATTGATATATAGTTTATCCTTATATGAAAGGACACCGCAGTTGGATGGCAGGGTTGCTTGCACACCGAGGATAAAATTAAGCCGGTCAACATAAGCGGAAATATCCTCGGGAAGCATAACCATTCCGAGATTGGAAAACGACAGTGCGGCTTTTCTTTCCCCGACCATATTATATACGAGCTTGAGTGCGATATTTTTTATAAACAGAGGCATTATCTTCAGAATTAAATGCTTTTCTGCTTTTACATTTGTAGTAAGCCTTGCATTCAGCGCCTTTTTTGTCAGTTCAAAACCCATCTGGTGATGCACGGATTTTATAATCTCCTCAAGAGTGAATTCCCCGTATCTCGGGTCTATTCCGGGAGTGATATACAGAACGAAATTCCTGAGCGTATCGCTGGCAAAATAATTCCTCAGATTGACAGGAAGCATTATTTTGACCGGCTTCTGTCTTTTTATTCTGGGTTGTTCAATATTCTGTATGTCCATTATTGAGTATATCATAACAGAAATAAGAAATGCTGTAAGGCTTACGTTATATTCCTTCGCTTTATTCAGAACAGCATTCACATCAATAATACCGGTGGTGATATTAAGAAATTCGTTGCGTTCAAGAGTGCCGGTAAGACGAAAAGAGTTTGTATCTTTTCGGCTGCTGCTTACCGGTCCTTCATATTTCAAAAAGCTGTCCTCAAGCTCGCTCTCGGGTGGCTCCTGATTGCGGTCAAGCACCCCGTATCCGCAGGAAAAACATTTTTTGTACTTTTGGGTAAGGTATTCGGCTATAAGAGTTTTTAAAAAAACGAGCCCGCCGTTACCGTCCGTAAGCGCGTGGAAAAATTCCACGGCGATTCTGTTGCGGTAATACAAAACCCTGAAGGCGCATTTACGGATATCACGGAAATGCATCCGCGAACAGGGATAGGGTTCGTCCTGTTTAATCCCGGGGACTTTTTCGATTTCCTCAAGGTAATACCAGAAAAGCCCTCTGCTTATCCTGACGGACATGGATGGAAACCGCTTTACAGTCACTTCAAGTGCGGATTGTAGTATTAGGGTGTCCACAGGCTCTTTTAAAGTTGCGGAAAGCCGGAAAACGTTGCTCCAGTTTTTTCGTTTTACCGCAGGGAATATTTTTGCGGCGTTATCTAACCGCATCCAGTTCAGCTTTTTTTGCTTCATGAAATATCTCCGATATTCAATTCCGATATTTTAACATGGTTTTATTTATTATGCGGAAAATCCGATGAACGTTAAAACTGTAAATTTGTAAAATTTTACGGTGTTAATTTTTGAAAAACTCCTGCTTATAAAGTTCACGCTGCGGAATGGCAGCGCGAACTTGTAAAATATACAATATTATAAGCCGAGTTCGTTTTTTATCTGACTGAGCTCGTCGTCAACGGAGGCATTACTGTTTTCCGCATACTTCTGCTCAAGCTCCTTTGCCTTGTCAATAGGCTCGGAGTTCAGCTCGGACATGGCGTTTGCTTCGTCAAGCATTTTATTAGCTTTGTCCTCCATACGCTTAAAGTCGCCCATTGCGCCGCTTGTTTTGTTGATTGACTGGGTTGCCTCGTTAATGGTCTCCTGCGTTTTCGCTATCGCAACTTTTGCTTTGATCATCTCACGACGGTTTTTCAGCACCTCGATATCAGAGGCGAGCTTGTCGTGCATCTGACGCATTTTCACTGCGTTCTCATGAGCGGCGGCATATGCAGTCATCAATCCTGCGCCGATATTCTCAAGCTCCTGCTTTTTTGTTATAAAAACGCGGGCGTCGTCGTCGTTTCCTGCAAGCACTGCTTTTTTTGCGTAATCAGCGTATTTTGTTACTTCCGCCTGGTTTGCTTCCATTAGACGCTTTGTGCGGGCTTCCTCCGCCATAACTCCGGCGGTGCTGCGTTTTACCTCGGCAAGGTCCTCAAGCATATCGCGTAAATACTGATCGATCATTTTTGAGGGGTTTTCCATTTTGTCTATCAAAGCGTTGATATTCGCTTTGATTATGTCGTTGAATCTCTCAAGAATTGCCATTTCGTTTCTCCTTTAAATTGTATTTTTATCGTTTTTATCTTTATTTGCTGTGTTATCATTTTCGTATTTTTTTGCCAGGTCCTCAGCCTCCGTATCTCCAAACTTTTCGATAGGTGTTTTTAGAATCTCCTCGGTCTGCTCTGCCTCAAGGTTCTTCTGCTTTTTATGATGTCTCCACCACATAAAAAGAATTGCGACAATAGCGGCGACTCCGAAAATAATGAAGACGGTAATCCAGGGCGATTTGGTCACGGTCATAATCCGTTCTGCAGTATCGTAAAAGGTTTTGCTGAAAAATTCCTCCTCGCTATAATCACTGTAATAGTATCGTTCCAGATAATTACCGAAAATCTCTCCCGCTTCTGAGTCTATTACCGATTTTGCCTTGTTTCCTGGGTAGGCGAAATATCTGTAGTTGTCGTTATACTCAAAAAATACGACTAAAAAGTGCGATTCGTCGGTAAAAAGCTTATCATATAAATCACGGGTGAATTGAGCCAGTTCTTCGTTGCTTACATAATGCTTTCCGTTTATAGTGTCGGTTATATGAAGATAGGGCTGAACGCCTGTCTTATCATAAAAATGTTCCATGCCTTTTTCAAGATTTCTCTCGCTGAAAATCCAATTAATCTCATCATTGAAATACTCCGTCTCATTGACAGATCCTTCGGGTAGCTTTTCGCGAACCACCGTTGAACTATCTACGGATTTGCTGTCGAACAAACCAGCGACATTGACAATTATCGCTATAATAACGAATACTGCAATTATAATCAATAACGTGGTTATGCAGCCTGCACTGCATCCGTTGTTCCCCGAATCGTTCCCGTTGCCTGATGACCTACCCGACCTGGTATGAATTATCATAGGAAATCCAAAGAAACCGCCGCCGGAGACTCTTGGTGAGTTTCTGTTCGTGGAATGTCCTCCGCTTCGACCGCTTCGACCGCCAAAACCTCCGAAGCCGCCGCTACGCCCTCTGCCGCCGCCAAAGCCCCCGAAACCGCCGCTGCGCCCTCCGCCGCCGCCAAAGCCGCCACCGCGTCCTCCTCCTCCGAAACCGCCTCTTCCCATGCTGTTTAATCCTTTCGATTATGTTTAATATAGATTAACACTTTTTGTAAGAAAAGGCAAGAAGTTTTTGCCGGATTTTTCAAAATGCTGTGTTTAAAAAATATTCACCTTGTTGACAAAATAATACGAAAAATATATAATAATATGCAATCTGAATATTTATGCCCGTTATTTACTAATAAAAAGCAACTGAGGGGAAAAAACATGAGAATTTGCAAAGCATGCGGCACACCGCTGGTTGAGAGTGAAAAGTTATGTAACAACTGTGGGGAGGAGTATGTCGAGGAAAAAGCATTCTGCCCGAGCTGCAAAGAGCAGGTGAGAACGGGAACGGCTTTTTGTGAGAGATGCGGAGTTCCTTTGTTTGAGCAGCTTTCAACCGAACCGGAACTTAAAAAAGAAGATGTAATAAATGATATAAACGAAAAAATGAGAGGTCAATGGTTTAAGAGACTACCCAAACGCACGCTTTCTATCTGTTTGATCGCTGTTGTTTTAATAGCTTCCGCAGCTGCTTTTATGCCGCGGATAATAGAAAAACTTAAGGGTGAAAATCCAACTGAGCATCTGCTGTACATAAAGAACAATGAAATATTTTATTCATCTCTGAGAACGATAGAACCGATAGAGATAACAAAACGGTTATCAGGCCGTATAGCGGCAAACGAAAGCAGGGGATATTTTAGCTACCTTTCAAGAATAAGTAACGACGGAAAGCTGTTATTTTATCCCGACAAGCTGACTCCGGGGCGACAAGGTTATAGCCTTTATTATAAAAAGCTTGATAAAGCGGACGAAAACGGTGATGAAATCGCCTCCGAAGTAACCAATTATCTTTTTAACGAGGACGCCACAAAGCTTTTTTATACAACTGTGGATCGCACACTTTATGTGTATGATTTTTCCGAAAGCGAAAAAATCGCTGAAGAGGTCCGTGTTTTTCGTATTAATAAAGAAGGTACAAAACTATTGTATAGAACCGTTAACGGGGGCACATTCATAAGTAATGATAAAAATGAGAGCGTAAACATAACGGAAAATGGAGATTTTTTTCACTGTTCATCTGATCTTGATAGGATTTATTATTTTGCCGAAGGTACTTTTTATTTGTGGGAAAACGGCGTCAATACCGTCATCGATACCGGAGTAGAAAAGGTTTTAGGGGTATATGACAGCAAAGAGATATATTATACAAAACCCACCAGCGAAAGAATGAAAATCTCAAACTTAGTTATTGACGATAAGTTGAGTGAGGACGCGTTGATATTTGAGCCTGCCTTTCCAAATAAGCCGGTTGAGCCTGTTTATCCGGATTACGATAATTACAATTCATGGAAGGAGTACAGTGAGGCAGTAGAGGAGTATAACTTATTATACGGTGAGTATAAAGAAAAATACGATAAATATTTGATAGCATATGATTCGTATCAAAATGATAATGTCAGATATCAAGAGAAAAAGCGTCGTGATTTATTAAGGGAAGAGTTGAATCAAGATACGTTAACAATCGATAATTCTCAACTTTACTATTATAACGGCGAACATTCATCTCTGGTTTGCGATAACTTTGTAAATGAAAGTCGAAACGCTTTCAATTCACCTGTTATGGTATTTAGGAAAAGAAAAAGCATCGAGGATAAAAAGATAAAGATTTCAGAGATTAGTTCGATAAATGATATATATATTTTATACGACGGAGAAGAAATGATAGATACTTTTATTGCGATAAAATCCGATATTTTCCCCTATTATTATAAAGGCGATTTATATATAAACGAGAATGCCGGCAGAATTTACAATTTAAAAACCCAATATAATGAAAAAAGCGTAATCCCCCGTGGAAACCTATACGAGACTACAATAAATAATAATATACCGGGAGAAAAGGTCTTATACGACGAAAACGTATCAAGTATTGAATCAATCAATGAGAACGGCAGCCTGCTGTATTATAAAAATATAAAATATGAACGTAACATGACTGATGGTTCCGGACTCGATTGGGATTATACGGGCGATTTATATATGAATAAAGAATTCATTGATTCCGATGTGAAGTTCGGGTCAGTAAAAGTTATTCCTGAAACCGGGAGTATCATATACTTAAAGGAATATGTTTCCGGCGAAAGAAAAGTAGAGCTGAAAATTTTTTCCGACGGTGAAAGCAGGATTATATCTGAGGATGTTTGCGACTATTATGCCATAAGCGATGAATGTATTACTTATCTCAAAGCACACGACTTGGAGGATAATGGCGGCGATGTATATTTGTATAACGGAAAAGACGAGGATGAGCTGATAGATAGCAATGTTACATACTTAATAAAGATTTCAGAAAAAAATTTAAACAATGTGAGCATGTTTGTTTATTAGTTATGTGTTAATGGCTGTAATTAGAAAAAGAGAGGGTTTTGATTATGAGAAAAGTGTTTATTGTTCTTCTTGCGGGGATATTGGTTTTATCCTTCACTTCCTGTAACGGTGATGAAACAAACGAAAGCATGTTTTCCGGTTCTACAGAAAAGTCCGTATTATCCGATGATAAATCCGACAGCTACGATAAGGACAAAAACGAGTCGGAGAAGGACATTTCCTCGGAAACCTCAGAGCAGGAGCGCCTGCCCGATTATATTCCAAACTTTGTTTCTTTTGCTCCTCTTGCCGTATCGCTGCGTGCCACGGACTCAACCTCAATACGGCTTACAAAAATAAACGAGACGGCAAGCTACGGTGATGTGGTACTTTTCACAAGCGATTTCGGAAGCCGCATATCCGCGGAAAACGATGATTTTTCTGAATTTGCCGTTATGGTTTGCGAATACGACCATAATTACTTCGGATATGTTAAAAAGAGTATTTACAAAGTCGGTGAAACGGATGTGGATAAAACCACAATCGAAATACCACCCGAAGGTTTTGTTATCGTCGCTCACTCCGCTCAAACAAGGATGATCGGCAAGTTTGACGACTTCGATTCGGAAACACCTTTGTTCGTAAGCGGTATTCAGCTCGCCGATGTCGGATTTTCGATAGATAAAACAAACACCCCCATCACAATCGACGGGGTCGTCGACAGGCAATGGGAGAATTTTAAAATCGACACCATAGATGAAAACAATCAGCTATGGCAATATTCCTCGTTTGATAAGGGGGATTATTACGCCACTGCGGAATACTTTGCTTCATACGATGATGATTATATCTATCTCGCTGTAATAGTTAATTCTCCGTATCATTATTGCCCTATATCTCCCGGAACTGCGGGTGATATGTGGAAGTATGAGTGCATTCAGGTGAAGGTAGTCGATCAAAGCCCGCTTTCCGATTTCATGCTCGAGCATTACGACCATATCATTGACAACACCGCAGTAAAGGAGGGACATGTGCGCTCTTACGGCTTCGCGGTAAGCGACGCAGGTGAGACCTGCTTTTACGAGAGCGGCATAAACACCGTTTTTGGCGGAAAAGCTAAGGTTGTCCGTGACGATAACGCTCAGACTACTACTTATGAGGTTGCAATAACATGGGAGGAGTTCGGTATTGACAGCTCGTCAATAAAGGAATTCGGGCTGACTTTCTCGATAAACTCAACGAACGAGGAGGATTTTGAAAACAGCGTTTGGAAAAATCTCATACTGCGTGACGGCGGCGGAGTTATAGGACGCAATGACTGGTCAAAAATACCCGTTGTAACCCTTAACGAATAACATCAGAGCCGCAGAAGCAGACCGTTTATTCTTTTACTAACCCTCATTCTCTCGGAATAAACCCATTCCGGTTCGAAATCGATGTTAAAGTTCCTTGAAAAGGAGTAAAACAGATTTATTTTCTGGTAATACCTCTCCATTTCCGAAAGAGAACCTCCTGCGAGCTCGGGTGGTGTGATATGTCCGCGGTTGGTGCGGAAGTATTCTTCTACAAATTTCAAAAAGCATTGCATCACCTCGGCATCATTTACATCAAATGGAAGGGTCATAAGCTTGTATTCTACCGCCTCCGGCAGCTTAAAATGCTTGATGCTGTCTAAAATAATCAGGAAATCACGCACATCCATTTTTCTGTAGTAATCAAGCTTTTCCTCTCTTGTGCTCCAGAGTGCGAGCTTCTCACGAAGGGGAAGACCGGTAATATTCGTGATCAATTCGCTCGGACCGATAACCGCTTTTGTTATCGGTTCGTCCTCTGTTTCAAGGTTATCCCTTATAAAATTCACATCGCCATCAGCGGAACACACATAACCGATCTCATAAATACCCTTCCGTCCCGCTCTTCCTCCAATCTGCTTTACCTCCTGCGAGGTCAGGTAACGGATATCATCTCCGTCGAATTTCTGCAGATCCATGAATATGATTCTTCTTATCGGAAGGTTGACACCCATCCCTATAGCGTCGGTAGTGATAAGGAGCTTACTCGTCCCGTCCAAAAAGGTTTTGTACTGCATTCGTCTTACCTCGGGCGGTAAGTCTCCGTAAATGACGCTGTTTCTTACACCTCTGTCAAGGAAATATTTTGAAAGCTCTAAAACACGTTTTTTTGAAAAAGCGACAAGAGCATCGCCGTTCTGTATTTTTCCAAACGAGAACGGAGCTTCATAAACCTCAAGCGGTGTCTGTCTTCTGTATTCGATAATATCGTAAAAATCCCCGCAGTCATTGATAATCTCCAAAAGCAAGTCCTTCGCATTTGCTGCACCGCATACATGAATCTCCGCGCAACGCAGACCGAGAACCGCTTTTGTCCACGCTTTTCCACGCTGGGAGTTTCCTATCATCTGAATCTCATCTATAACAGCGACATCATAGATTTCGTTTGCATCGAGCTTTTCGACGGTAGAGCAGACATGTCTTGCGTTATCAACGCGAATTTCCTCTTCGCCGGTAATAAGATTGCAGGGAACACCCTCCTTGTTCAGCTTTTCATAATTCTCGAGTGCGAGAATACGCAGAGGTGCGAGATATACGCCACTTTCCGCTTGTTTTAGACGCTCTAATGCGTTGTAGGTCTTTCCGGTATTTGTTTCACCCAAATGCAGTATAAAGCTCCGCTGTAAATCTCTTGCTTTTGAATACTCGTCCTTTGGATTTTCGGGAAAATATTTTGAAAACTCTCCCGCAATCATATGGGGGATATGAACGGTCATAAGCACGGATAATAATCCCGAGCTTCTGTATGCTTCCTTGTTTCCGGAAACAATTTCATCAAAATTATAATCGGTTTTGTTCTTTTTATTATAATGGTTCAGTAACCTGCGTGATATTTCGTCGAGCAGCAGAAGATAACCGTTGTAAACGGTGTTGTATTCCCTTACATCCTTGTATTGAAGCTCCTTTAAAGCTTTTAACTTTTTGCGTACGCTCGCCTCATGATTCCATAGATTTGAATCACGAGTGCTTTTAACGATGGCTTCTATTTGTTTTAGCTGATGTGCCAATATCTCAAAATCGCGAATAGCCCTCTGCGCTTTTTTCATCCTTAAACCTTGAATTCCCTTTATGTGTATTTGTGGTTGGCGAACATATTATATTATGCGGAAAAACTGCTTATATTATCAACCTGCTTCCGTTAAGAACAGCCAAAATGAGTTTATCCTGCTGGTATTCAAGCTTGAGCGAAAAAAACGGGATTTTCTGTTGGAGGAGCTTTAAAAACAGCTTGTCGCCCTCCCATAGGCAAAGGTCATAAACATTTTCCTTTTTCACCCATAAAAGCTCTCCCTCGTCACAGGCAGTTATCTCGCCCGTAAAACTATCTGATGTGAACAGATGCATATACTCTGTCTGCCAGACATCAGATACAAAGGTCACGATACCCCGATAGCAGTAATCGGTCAGCGTAAGGCCTGTTTCCTCCCTGACCTCCCGCATAACGCAGTCCTCAGGGGATTCCTTATCCTCGAACTTACCACCGATACCTATCCATTTGTCCCTGTTCTCATCAAGAGACTTTTTTGTCCGGTGGAGCATAAGGTATTTCCCGTCTTTCTCAATATAACAGAGTGTAGTGTTTTTCATATGATTTCACCCTTTTCTTATGATAAATATACATTATGGGACCATATAAGTCAATAACGCCGGTTTATAACGGCGGGGAAAGGAAAAGTAACAGTTTTGATTACAACCGAAATAAAGGGAATTCCGCTTGAATTTATAACGAACTCCGGGGTGTTTTCGCCCTCCGGCGTTGATAAAGGCACACTGTCAATGCTCTCTAAGGTAGAGTTCCTTCCGACAGATAAAGTGCTTGATCTGGGCTGCGGTTACGGTGTTGTGGGTATTTTGGCAAGCAAGCTTATCGGAGAGCATAGAGTTATTATGTGCGATATCTCCGAGGATGCTTTGGAGCTTGCCAAAAGGAACGCTGTCCAAAACGGTCTGGTGGGAGAGAACATATTTAAAAGCGACGGGCTTGACGGGATAACCGAGGATGACTTCACCCTGATTCTGTCAAATCCTCCCTACAACGCGGATTTTTCGGTGGCAAAAAGATTTATAGAAAAGGGGTTTACCAAGCTCGCCTCTGGCGGAAAAATGATAATGGTAACAAAACGTTGCGAGTGGTATAGAAACAAACTAAAAGCCATTTTCGGAAATATCCGTGTCGACAGTATTGAAGGGTATTATGTTTTTACCTCCGAAAAAACATCCAGGAGTGTTTATAAAAAGCAAAAGGAAAAACGCCGGCTGTCTAAAAAGCTGGAGCAAAAGCTTAAAAAAAGAAAAAGATAATCTGTATAAAAGGAATCTCACCGAAAAAAAGCGGTGAGATTCTTTGAAAAAGCATATTCTATTTTGAAAGACGGTAAATGCTTTCGGAGTTATCTTCCTGTTCTGTTCTGAGTATCCATTTTCCGTTTGTAAAGTCGGGAATGCTTACCGGTGCACCTCCGCGGGCGATAGACTCCTCACTCAGGCAGGAAATACACATCCATGTTGCTGTGTCATAGGTATCAATAGGCGGAACGGTTTTCTTCTCAACACTTTCCACAAAGGCATTATAAACAAGCCAGTCGATACCGTCGTGCCCGCCTATCGGGTTCTTTTTATATTCTCTCCATAATGGGTGTTCGTACTTTTCATAACACTTTTCGGCATTGTTGATTTTGTTGGTCAGACTGTCAAATTCGTTTTCGCCGTCAAAATGAACATAATGCCCGTCCTCGCAGTACATACCCTTTGTGCCACGCACCGTAAAGCCTCGTGAATATATCCTCGGAAGAGTGGTGTCTAAGGTAAGCACTATAGTTTGTCCGCCGGCACATTTTATTATCGTTGTCACAATATCACCCTGCGCCACATTCGCTTTGGCGAGCGGATTGTCTGCTCCTCTGTGATTTGCAATATATTCATGCAGTCCCCTTGCGCAGGAGGCGACAGAGGTAAGGGAGAGCATTCTGTTTCCGCGGTTGATGTTCAACACCTGAGCGATCGGTCCGAGCTCGTGAGTCGGGTAGTTCTCGCAGTTGCGGTTAAGATAGTTTCGCTGGCGGTAGTGGCGGTTTATGTCGCCGTTGGCTATCTCCTCCCTCAAATCATGCAAATATCCGCCCGAGCAATGAACAATCTCGCCGAAAACACCAAGCCTTGCCATGTTCAGAACCATAAGTTCACGGCGTCCGTAACAACAGTTTTCAAGCATCATGCAATGAATACCGGTTTCCTCATAAGCTTTTATCAGGTTATTACAGTCCTCGATCGAATATGCGCCACCTACCTCCATACCGATCGGCTTTCCTGCTTTCATTGCTGTTATCGCTATCTCTATGTGCGACTCCCATGCGGTCATTACGATGACTGCTTCTACATCATTTGAAGCGATAATATCCTTATAATCGGTTGAGCACAAAACTGATTTTCCGGTAGCTTGCTTCACGAGCCTGAATCCCTCATCCGCTCTGTCCTGATACAAATCGCAAACACCTGTTATTTCCACGTTTTCCATTTTTAGCAATGTACCATCCAAAATACCGTGACCTCTGCAACCTAATCCGATAACACCGAGCTTAACTTTTTTATTCATTTTATTTCCTTCCCGTTGATTAAAATATTTTGCTCCTAAAAGTTTTCACAGGACTATTTACAATTCATTTTTTATATGTTATACTCTAACCATATCAGAACTAATATCAAATTAAAATATGCAAATAGCTATTTTTACTACGAAAACAGATATGAGAGGTTTGCGAATAATGTTTCCCGTAGTGTTTTATGATATGAAAGAAATACGGAAATTGTTTACAATTCAATCCATAGCATCCTCGTTAGATGTAATCCGTCCAAAGAATTTTTATTTCAAAGGAGAGATACATGATTTCTGGGAGGTTGTTTTTGTTTTGGATGGGAGTGTTACCGCGACCGCTGACGAGAGGGTTTATAAATTAACATCAGGTCAGGTGTTGTTCCATAAACCTTTGGAATTTCATAGGATATGGTCATCAAACGATACCGAGCCCCATATATTAATCTTCTCCTTCGATGCGGCAGGCGAGGGTATGAGTTTTTTTGAAAATAAACTCTTCTCTCTCGAAGAAAAAGATATCCGGAAAGTAATAGATATAAGCGCAAAGGTTCGAGCCGCACTTGACGAGTCGAAGCGTGAGAGTATCAGCAGTGAAAAATATATACTCGCAAGCCAGAGAGCCGCAAATGCCATAGAGAGCTTTTTGTTAAGCCTGTATAACACCGAGGAGACAAAGCATATCCTGACAGGGAGCAGTGGCAGCGAGGATTATAAAAAAATAGTCCGTGTCATGCATGAAAACGCCGATAAGAATATTTCTGTCTCACAGATTGCGTTTTTATGCAATATGAGTGTAAGCAGTCTTAAAAAAAAGTTTTCCATGTATTCGGATAAAGGTGTGGGAAAATACTTTATGTATGTAAAAATGAGAAAAGCGATTACAATGCTCTGCGAGGGTATCAGTGCTCCGGAGATAAGTGACAGACTCGGCTTTTCGAGCGTAAACTACTTTTACGCAGCTTTTAAGCGCGAGATCGGTCTTACACCGAGGGAGTACCTTTCACAGTCAAGGTAGTGAATAAATACTGTAATTCTTAAATTTTAATGCCCGGTATGGGTGCGGAGGTTATAATGACGCTTGTAGTTATGGCTGCCGGAATGGGTAGCAGATACGGAGGATTAAAGCAACTTGATCCTGTCGGACCGAATGGTGAGTTCATTGTTGATTATTCGGTATATGACGCTATCAGAGCAGGTTTTGATAAGGTCGTTTTTATAATTAAGGAAGAGAATCTATCTTTGTTCAAAGAGACGATAGGAAACCGTATCGCTGGCCATATCAATGTTGAATACGCATTCCAAAGGCTCGATGACATTCCCGATGGTTTTTCTGTTCCCATAAACAGAACAAAACCCTGGGGAACCGGGCACGCGGTCCTGTCCGCAAGAGATTATGTCGACGATTCATTTACCGTTATCAACGCGGATGATTTTTACGGCAGGGAGAGCTTCAGCCTTATCGCCGAGCATCTGAAAAATACCCGGAACGAAAAAAAAGCTCATTTCTGTATGGCGGGCTTCATTTTAAAAAATACCCTCACCGAAAATGGTCATGTTGCGAGGGGAATCTGTGAGATAGACGACAGCGGATACCTTGTCAATATTACCGAGCGTACAAAAATCATGCGTAGAAACGGCGAGGTTCAGTTCTTCTTAGAGGCGGAGGGATGGACGACAGTGGATGAAAACTCTACCGTTTCAATGAACTGCTGGGGATTTGAGAAATCTTTCTTCGACTATCTTGAAATCGGGTTTGTTGAGTTCCTTAAGGAAAACACAGAAGACCTTTCAAAATGCGAATTCTACCTGCCCTTTTCGGTAAGAAAGACGATGTTATCCGGAAAGAGCGATGTCAAGGTTCTTGTTACAAATTCACAGTGGTACGGTGTCACCTACCGCGAAGACAGAGAAGCTGTTGTGTCGTTTATAAAAAAGCAGGTCGACAAGGGGGTTTATCCTAATTACTTATGGAAGAGATAAACGAGTTCATTTCAGTTGCGCAATCATTTAAAATTAAAGGCAGTGTTATAAAAGCGGAAAAAATCACCATCGGTCATATTAATACTACATACCGTATTTTTACCGACGGCGAGGATGATTATATACTTCAAAAAATAAATACCGATATCTTTTGTGACCCGTATAGCCTGATGGAAAACATTATGTCTGTGACTTCCTTTTTAGGGAAAAAAATTCTAAAAAACGGCGGTAATCCAAAGCGTGAAACCCTGAAACTCGTCGAAACTCAGGATGGTCGGTATTTTTACCGCGATGATACCGGATTTTACCGCATGTATATATTTATAACAAATTCAACAAGCTATAATACGGCGAAAAAACCGATCCTTTTTCATAATGCTGCTATAGCATTCGGCAGATTTCAAAAGCTGTTAAGCGATTTTCCTGCTCACAAGCTGCATGAGACGATAAAAAATTTTCATGTTACTCCAAGCAGGTATAGCGATTTTATCAAATCGGTGGAAAGAAACGCATCGGGAAGAGCCGATATGGTAAGCAACGAAATAGATTTCATTAAAGAAAGAAAAGATTTTTGCTCGATCATAACCGATAAGATAGCAAGCGGGGAGATTCCCTTACGAGTAACTCATAATGACACGAAGCTCAACAACATTATGATAGATAACGATACGGACGAGGGAGTTTGCGTCATAGATCTGGATACTGTTATGCCCGGTTCTTTGTTGTATGATTTTGGTGACAGCATCAGATTCGGCGCAAGCAGCGCTGCTGAGGACGAAAAGGACCTATCAAAAGTTTATATGGACCTTTCACTTTTTGAGGAGTATACGAAAGGGTTTCTGTCGGAAGCAAAGGACACCATGAACGAAACAGAGATAAAAATGCTCCCGGTAGGAGCGATAATGATGACGCTCGAATGCGGCATGCGTTTCCTTGCTGACCATATAGACGGTGACAAATATTTTGCACTGCACTATGAGAATCAGAACCTTGACCGTGCAAGAACTCAGCTAAAGCTCGTTTCCGATATGGAGTCTAAAATTAACCTGATGAATAAAGTTGTGGAAAAATACAGTTAACGAGGTACTGATATGAGAATAGGAATCGACCTGGGGGGAACAAGCGTCGCTGTGGGTTTGGTTGATGATGAATACAACGTTCTATACCGCACAAGTGCAAAAACGGCGGGCTGCAAGACGGATAGCGAGCTTTTCGAAATCATTAACAAATGCGTTTATGAACTTTTTGAAATCAGCGATATTTCTAATGATAAAATAGATTCAATCGGTATAGGTTGTCCCGGTTCGACCGATTTGGAGCGTGGCTTGGTAGTGAGGTCCGGAAACCTGCCGTTAAGCAATTCGCCGGTTGTGAGCATCCTTACCGAAGAATTTAAAAAAAAGGTCTACCTCGATAACGATGCAAATTGCGCCGCATGGGGAGAATTCAATTCAGGCATCGCAAAAAGTGTTCATAATATGATTATGATAACGCTCGGAACCGGAATAGGCGGCGGAATTCTAATTAATGACAAAATAATTCACGGATTGGAGAATCATGCCGGAGAAATAGGACATATAGTTGTTGATATCAACGGAAAACGCTGTGCTTGCGGCAGAATCGGTTGCTGGGAGACTGTCGCATCAACCAGAGCCCTAATAGAGCGGGTAAGATCGGAGGTCAAACAGGTTCCGTACAGCATAATAGGTAAGGTTGTCGCCGAAAACAATGGATATGTCGATGGCAGAACCCTTTTTACAGCTCTCAAGCGCGGGTGTAAGGTAGCAAGGGATATTTTCGAAGATTACTTAGAGATGCTTTCGGTCGGAGTTTTAAATATTATCGATATTTTCAGACCCGATATGATTGTCATAGGAGGAGGCATATCAAAGGAGGGCGATACTCTGTTATTACCCCTTCGAGAAGCGGTCGGAGAGTGCTCAACGCGAATTGAGATAAGCTCTTTGAACGACAACGCCGGCATTATTGGTGCGGCTTTGCTTTATAAAAAATAATAGTTTAATAGCAGAATTTTCTATTAATATTTTCTCTTTGAATGATAACAATATCAGTAGAGGGAAACCTCACTAATTGAAAATCAAAAAGGAGAATAGAAATGGCAAGCAGAAACAACAGAAGCTTAGTTCCTGAAGCGAAAGCTGCTCTTGACCAGTTTAAAATGGAAACCGCAAACGAAGTGGGCGTTACTCTTAAACAGGGTTATAACGGTGATTTGACCGCTAGGCAGGCAGGCTCCATTGGCGGACAGATGGTTAAGAAAATGATTCAAAGCTACGAGAACCAGCTTAAGGGAACAAAGTAGTCAATTAAACAGTTTATTGATTTTCTATAAAATTGATCCGCAGCAGGTTATTCCTGCTGCGATGTTTTTGCTTTTTTAACATAATATTTCTTTACAGTTTTTGGATGTATTTTTTTCATGGAATTTGAAAAAAAGGTGTTGACAAAGGTGAGATGGTATGGTATATTAATAAAGCTGCCCCGCGGACGGCAGAGCTGAAGTCAGAGCGAGAGCGGGGAAAAGACTGAGGGATAGCGGATAGCGGAAC